>JBEKHC010000119.1:0-13471 GCA_050012475.1 Candidatus Velthaea sp. | reverse complement strand
ACGATGACCACGTGGTCGTCGACCGGCACTTCGGTCGAATCACCGCGAAACGTCAACGGGCGCGTCGCCGTGTGACCGGTATCATCGAAGCGAATCGCCGTGGCGCCGGCCGTCGGTCCGTTGACGGTGAGTTGTATCTGTTGCGCGGGAACCGGAACTGCGCTCTGCGTTCGCGCATCGAAGCTCGACTTCTCCAGCCACAGCGCCACATACATCGAACCGTCGCGTTTTCCGAACAGCGCATGCTCCAAGTGATCGGTATTGCCGCTAACGTCGTAGTCGAGGCTCCCGGGCGCAAATGCCGGACCCGGATCCTTGAGCACCGCGATCAGGCTCTGCAGCGCATAGTATTGCGGTTTGGGCGTCAGGTCGTTCGCCAGCAACCCGGCGTGGGCGTAAATGCCGTCTTGGCCACCCTCATCGATGAACTCGTACTGAAACGTCCGCACGATCCCGGCCGCAAACTGCTCGAGAAACAAGCGGGGCTCGTAGCGCGCGATCACGGCGTCGGGTAGCCCTTGTCCGGACGGCCCGTCCCAGTAGCCGGTCTCCGTCGTAACGTCGGGCTTGTTGCTGTTGAACGTGCGCGCCGACCCAATCCAGCGCTCGATCCGCCCTTCGACGCGCGTTCCGGGATTGACCGGTCCGAAATAACTGTGCAGATTGCCGTAGTCGAAGTATGCACTCAGATCGCTGGTCTTGGCGTAGTTCTGGATGTGCCCGATTGCCGGGCCGATCACCGCATACTTCGCCGTTGCCGGGTTGCCCTTGACCTTCGCGTACAGCTGCTGCTGAAAAGCGGAGACGTCGGCCAACCAGTTCGGGTCGCCGTTGATGTCCACTTCGTTGGGGCCCTCGAAGGAGTCGAACGCGCCGCTCACCTGAGACGGAAACGCGGAAACGATGCTCATCGGCGTCTTGAGCGTCGCCACGAAATCGCCGGTCAAACCGGCCTGCCCCAGTTCCGCGTAGTGCCGGCAAAACGCTCGGCTCGCAGCGGCGATGCAATCCGTCAAGCCGTCGCGGAAGTGCCGTACGCCGAGGGCGAGCAGTGCCGACTTCGTCTGCTCCCATTGGCCCCAATACGGCGTTCGCGTGTACCCGACGTGCAAGCCGACGCCGATCGAATCCACCAACGCATCGGCGCTCTTCGCTGCCGTCTGCGTCGCAAAGGCGCCGCGCTGCTGTGACGGCGCGAGCAGTCCGGCGACGGCGGCCGCGGTCGCGACGGCGGCGCGCAGGCGCCGTGGCGAAACGTGCCGCCAAGGCTTGAGCGATGACGAGTTCAACACCGACGTTGAACGTTTGCTGCCCGCTCGAAAGTTCCGAGCCGGCAACGCGAACGAACGCCTAATAGGGTTGGAAGGCCAGCACCATTACCCGGTCGCTGACTTGTACGGAGGCAGTGCCGTGATTGAGCACCGCGATCGACTGCGACATTTGACCCAGATCGTTGAGCTGATAGAGGTAGCCGTTTCTCATCGTGCTCGGAAGCGTGACGGTAATCGCCTGCGCCGGCACCGCCAAGTCTTGGTTGGTGGCCGCATTCCAACTCGGGGTTTCGAGCCACAGGGCCAAGTAGTACAGGCCATTGCGCTTCTGCATCAGGAGATGCTGCAGGTTGTTCACGTCGCCGCGAATGGTATACGTGATCGGCGTCGTGGAGAACGCCGATCCTTTGTCCGACAGAAGCCCGATCAGCGACTTCAGCGCGGTATACGACGGTTTGGGGCTGAGATCTTGACGCAGCAATCCCATGTAAGAAAACGGGCCGAGCGCTCCATACGCCGTCGCTTGTTCGATCAATTGGAATGTCAGCGTGCGGGCGATGCCGCTCTTGAAGTGCATGAAATACGTACGCGGGGTCTCTTTTCCGTCGCAGAGTTCGGAGACGTTGCCCGCGATCGAGAGATTCGTCCCGAACCCCGTTTCGGTCGCGAAGATCGGCTTCGGTCCGCTGACTTGCGCGCCGGCATTCATGTAGTACTGCGTACTGCCGACGCGCCCGAGCGCCGAGATGCTGCCGGTTCCGACGTTGCCCGGATTATACGGGCCGTAATAGGGATGGATGTTGCCGTAGTCGAGATCCGCGCTCAGATCGCCCAAAGCTGCTGCGTTTGCCGGTCGGACGATCGATGGTCCGATAATCGGGAATTTCGCCGTCGCGGCGTTGCCTTTGATCGCCGTATGCAGGCGCAGCATGAAATTGCGCGTGTCGGCGATCCAGTTCGGATCCGTGCTGAGATCGGGCTCGTTGGGACCCTCGTAGGCCTCGAGGGATTGCGGCACGAGTGCGGCGTAGGCCTGGAGCTGACTTGCCGTCTCCGTTCCGACGGTCACGAGTTCGCTGTGTACGCCGGCGCGCCCCAGTTCGTTGAGACGGTTGTAATACGTTTGTGGGGCTCCTGGTACGAGACCCGAACGGATGTGCCGAATGCCCGAACCGATCAGCAGCGACTCGACCGTCGTGTATTGTGTGTCGTATGCCGTGCCCTGATAGTTGAGCGGAGCGTCGACGCCGATGCTGTCGACGAACGCATCCGCGGCGGCCGGCCGTTCCGTCAAGGCGGGAGTGAGGACTCCGGCCAAATAGTGGCTCATCGCTTGGGCCGGCGTGAGCGCGTAGTTGTAGATCGACACATCCGCGATCGTGCCGGCATAACTCTCGATCGGCTCCGACACCAGGGCATCGAAGCCGGAACCGATGGCGAGCCCCGTCGTGGGGTAGAGCCCGCCGTAATTCAACACGCCCGAGCCGGCACTCTGCCCTTCAAGAACGCCGTTGATATAGAGCTTGACGCTCGATCCGTCGTAGGTTCCGACGACATGAAAGATGCGGCCGGGCCACGATGTCGTTTTCGCAATCGCCACGTGTGCGCCCGTCGCCGTCTTCACGCAGAAGAGAAATTGATTGATCGGCGTGATCGTGAGCTGATACGGCACGCCGACCGAAAAGCGCCCGTACGCAACGATCGGCTGAGATCGATTGCTGGTGTTGGGCACGGAAGGTTCGACCCAGGCTTCGACCGAGACGATCGGCGGCTGCAATTTCGCGCTCGGCAGCACCGAAGCCACCGCGGATGGAGCGTAGTTGCCGCCCGGAAAGGCGACGGCGGTATAGTCCGTCGACGTAATGCCCGCTGCGCCCAATCGATCGGCTGCACCGTAGCTCCCGGGCGTCGGATTCGCGGCGCCATCGTGCAGAATCGTGGTCAGGTCGTTCATCCGGTAGAACGCTACGGCCCGGTCGTTCAAAATGGCGGCATCGTAAGCGATCGTCGCCGTGGCCGCCGTTTGGGTGTCGAGTGACAGCGCGGCACGCGCGCGCAATGACGACGTCGCGATGGCTGGGACGACCGCCGACGAGCCGGCACTCCCGGCGTTGCCCGAACATCCCGCCAGCAATGTTGCCCCGAACGCGAAAGCGATCGCGGCAGAAATGAAAGTCTTTCGTTTGCTTAACAAACGGCGACCAACTGTGCTAATGATGCCGATTCTCCGTTTCAGTGTCCGGGGTCATGCAATACAGATCGTCGGCTCGGCTGCTGCAACTCTTAGTATTGCAAGTGCACCATCTCACGTGTGCACGCAAACTTAGTGAGCGCGCTCACTCAACTCGGCGAACACTGACGCGTCACCATGTATTATTTTACCGAAACGTCAGTGTGATGATGGCGGGTTCGTCCAGCGGCCGCGCTGCTGGCGCGAAGTCCGCTCACACTTCGGTATAGACGCTTAAGGTCTCGCCGCAGACGCGGTTGATGTTGAGGCGATCGAGCTGACGGCCCGCCCGCAGGCGCCACTGTTGGAGCAGCGACGGATCGCGCAGCAGCTCCGAAATGCACGTGGCCAGACTCGCGTGATCCCCGGCCGCGACAAGGATGCCGGCTTCGCCATCGTCGAGCGCTTCGGGAATACCGTCGACGCGAGATGCCACGATCGCGCATCCCGCTTCACGCGCCTCGCCGAGCACGAGGCCGAACGATTCTCGAAACGACGGCAGCACGAAAACGTCGGTGGCCGAAAGATAGCGCTGCGGATCGGACACGAATCCCTCGAAGTGAATGCGTGACGCGGCCGTGCTCCGCGCAGCCTTGCGCTCGAAGGACGCGCGGTCGGGACCGTCACCGACGATGTACAGGTGCGCCGCCGGAGACTCGCGCGCGACATCGGTGAACGCTCGGATAAGAACATCGATGCCTTTGTTCTTGTACATCCCCGCGACGGTCGTAATCGCGGGGTGCTCGAGATCGGCCGGCGGCGCGGCATCGACGAGTCGGGCCCGCTTATTCCCGCGCGTCCCGTTGAGGACAACGCGGAGCTTTCGAGCCGGTATGCCCCGCCGCCGCATCGATCTCGAGACGGCCTGGCTCACCGCGATAACGCGGTCCGCCAAACCCATCAAATTCGAGCTTATGTCCAGAACGTTGTGAACCGTGGCAACGAGGCGATAACGCAGCCCCACCCGCGCGACGGCCGCCAAGACCACGCCGGTCACCATGTGCGCGTGGACGACGTCGGGCCGATACTGGCGCACGATGCGCCGGAAACGCAGCACCGCCGCTAGGATGTTCGCCGGATTTCTGCGTTGGTCGAGTTTTTCGTGGACGACGCCGCACTGCGCCAGCAGGGTTTCGTACTCACCGCCGACCGAGAGAACGAGCACCTGATTTCCGGCCTCGGCTTGCGCACAGGCAAGGTCGACCACGACGTTGACGATTCCATTGCCGGTCTGCCGCACGTGATTGAGAACGTGCACAATCCGCAAAGGCGCGGTCAACTCTTCCCAACCATCGCCAAACGATCTCGCAGATAGTGCACGTCGCCCCGCAGCAGAAAGAGCCCGGGGGGCTTCGCGTGCAGCAAGTACGGAAACGAGCTCATGATAAAGACGAATCGCGTGCAGGTCGAGACGAGCAGCGCCGATGCCGCGCCGACGATGCCGAAGCGCGGAATGAGCACGAGCATGAGCGGGATCGCAAGTAGCGTGCCGGCACCCTGCATGATCGCTACCGCACCCGGCCGGCCCGTTGCCATAAAGGCTTGCGCGAGAACCGAGGTTACGCCGGAGACGATGACCTCGAAGATCAGGATCGACGTGATCATCACGGCGCCCCGGAATTCGCGACCATACAGTAACGGAAGCAGCACCGGGATGACGAGCATGAAGAACACGCCCATCGCGATGGTGAGTGCGGTGCTGATGCGCGCGGCACGTCCGGTCAGCGCGAGAATGGCCTCGGTCGAAAGCGATGAGGCCTTGGGGAACAAGACGACGTTGAGCGAGATGTGCAACACGTTAATGATACGCGATACGTTCAGGGCGACGCTGTAGAGCCCCAATTCGGCCGCGTTGAGCTCGCCCACCACGAGCAGTTGAGCCGTCTGCATCGAGAATTGTCCGATCAAATCGATCGTGTATGATTGGCCGCCGTAGCGCAGCAGGCGTTTTGCCGTGGCGGCAAAGTCATTCAGACGCAGCGTGAATTCAGCCCGTAAGCGCCATCCGATATAGACGCACATGAAGGCCGGCGGAAGCGCATACGCTACCACCGCCGAGTACGGTGTCAGACGATGCAGCAACTCGAGGACGATCAGCGCGCCGAGGGTTAGGACCGGCGGCACGTAACGAATGAGATTCGATGTGCTGAAATCGCTGCGAACTTCCAACGACGCTTGAAAGAGCAAGAGCAACATCATCGGCAGCGTAAAGACAAGCATCAAGCGCGAGAACGTGACGACGTCCCAACTATATTTCGTGAGAAAGAGCGGGACGACGAACTCGCCCACGGCAATCGCGACGAAACCGAGTACCGTCACCAGAACCAGAGCCGTCGAGTAGAGTTTACGCCGTTCTTCGGGAAAGCGGCGAGCGTTGTACAACAGCGACACCGGCAAGCCGATCAAAAAGAGCGAACTCAAGGTCGCCGACCAGACGCCCATCGCCGCCTGTTCTCCGCGCCCGGCCGGTGCGAGCGCGCGAGCAACGATAACACCTGTTGCGAGATTGACGACCAATAGGAGCCCCTTGGTCAAGACGGTCTGTACGACTGCCGCCGAGGCTGTCTGGGCCTTGGCTACCCAGCGCCCTCTTGACGCGACTCTCGACCATAGCCGAATGGGTCTTCCTCCGTACGACACTACTTGGGCATCACTGCGGAGCCCGCAGCCCGAAGTGTTCGCCGTCCGGCGCAGGACCCACTATCGACTCGCGCCGTCGAGCATCAAGCCAACGAGGTACGGTTAGGCCGAACCGGCGGCGCTCGGCCTTCAACGATTTGCGCCGGTTCCCACTCATCGTCCTCGGGTTCGTGACGCAACGAAAGTGCGACGAGGAGCCAAAAGATCAGTCCGGCTAAAGCAAGATGCGCGTCGCCCGATAGATCGAGCCCCAACAACGCCATCTGGACGGCGAGCGCGGTAGCGGCAATCCGCTGTAAGCTTCGATCGTTCTGCGCGCCGGCTCGGATGAGGGCTCGGAAACAAAAGACTAGGCCGCAGCCCAGCGTGATCAGGTACGCCACGAAACCGGCCACACCCATTTCGACGAAACGCGAGAGATAGCCGTTGTCGAGAACGAGTTCGCCGCCGCCGGCCCCCAACTTGGTTGCGGTGCCGACCGTGCCGAGGCCCTGACCCAGCGGTTCGGCCAGCGCTTTGTGCACGGCCTCGGCGCTTTCGCGCCGGCGATCGTTGACCGAATAGTCGCTATCGACATCACTCAAGGTGTCCAAGCGCGCAATGAGCTGTGTCGAAACGTCTTGGCCTCCTAGTAACGTCGAAGCGTTGATCGCGAAGACGATCGATGCGAGGGAGATTGCGGCCATGGCGAGCGCCGGAACGGCTCGCTTGGGACTAACGATGAAAAACGTCACGATCCCCACCACGAGCGCCAGCCAAGCCGATCGCGTATTGGTGAGAGCCAGCGCGGCGATGCACAGCATGACGCTGATGACGGGACCGGGCCGGCGCAGGTCGAGTCCATGCAGACCGATGAGCGCCACGGCGACAAAAAACACCGCCGCCGTTCCGGGCGAGTTCAGCGTGCTGAAGACGCGCAACCCAAAAGGTTCGGGAACGCCGATGCTTGCCATGCCCGAGAAGTTTACCCAGGCGACATCCCAAGGCGGCGGAGCGACGAACTGGTAGATCCCGTACGCGGCGATCACGGCGCCTAGCCAGAGAAACGTCCCATTGATCTGCGCGAAGGTCTCGGCGCGCGATGCGCGCCGCGTGAGCACCCACGTCCCGCACACGAACGGTAAGCAGAACTGGAGGAATTGAAAGATCGCTTCAAGCCGTCCGCCGGCAGCGAACGCCACGACAAGCCCGTAAACGAAGGCAAACAGCCAGGAATAGCAGATAATGCGATACGGGAGCGTTATTTGCGGTGCCGCCAAGCTCCGCAGCACGGGCACGATCAGCGGCACAAGAAACAGCAGCGGAATGACGCTCAGGAGCGAGATTGCATTCGGCCCGACTTGCCAATCGATGAGCCGCCGAACCTCGGGCATGAGGAACCACAGCGAGAGCGCCACGGAAAGATACCACCGCTCGATGAACGCTTCGAACCCGCTCTTTGCCGTCATACGAAGAGCTGATCCTGGTTCACCAGCCAGTCGTATGTGTAACGCAGACCGTGTTCGAGCGGTGTCACGGGCGACGCCGCGCACGTTGCGCGCTGCTCGGAGGCCCGTCGCTGCGGCAACTCCGGTCGTCCGGCCGGATAGTGGGCGTCGAAGTCCAGTCCGGCGGTGCGCGCTACCATCCGCGCGATCTCGGTCACGGAACGTTCGTCGCCGTTTACGATTTCGACCGACGGCAGCCGCGATTGATCGCGACGCGCAACTTTTCGCAGGCAGCTGACGGCATCCGCCACATAGAACGCTTCGCTGGCCTGCTCCGCGTGTTCGAGCGGCAGTGCGCGCCGCTGTACGGCCGCTTCGAGCAGCGCCGCGATCAGCGGATCACCGTTGCGCGCGCGCGGGCCGTAACAGTTGGGCAGGCGAACGATTCGCGCATCCAAACCGCGGTCGCAAACCGCAGCAGCGAGCGCCAGTTCCATTTCTCGTTCCGCAGCATCCGGCTTCGGCGCGGTCGAAACGACGAGACGTGCTTTTCGGTCGACGGCCATCTCGATGAGCGGGCGCAGCACCGGATCGACCGCTTCCCGGTGCGGATCCGCCGTTGGCTGCGGAGCATCCGGCGGTACGAACGTGTAGATCACATCGACTTTTTTCATGCCCGTGGAACCGACGATATCGGAGAGCTCGCCGGTATGATTCCGTACGTCGGCATACACGAACGTCGCACGCCCGAGGGTAATCGCGTCCTCTAAATTGCTCAGCCGGCCGGTCGTGAGGTTGTCGACCACGACAACCGATTCGCCGCCGCCGGTGAGACGGTCCACCAGATGACTGCCCAGGAACCCGGCGCCGCCGATGACGATATTCTTAGCCATTCTGCCTCAGATGACACTCGGGCCAAACGTGTTTCCTCAGAGCCGGCTTTGACGCGCCTTCTCGACGGCGTACGCACCGGGTTTTGGCTCGATCGTGTGCCGGCTCGTCACGTGGCGTGCGGGCACACGGATCGTCGGGATCGTTTCTTGGCGAGCAGCAGCGAAGCTCTTGATCATCGCCGGCTCCACGGTCAGCAAGCCCGCGACGGTCGCCGCGGCTCGATTGAGCGTGGCCATTAACTGCTCGTCGGTCCGTGATGGCCGGCGGCCTAGCCGCAAGGTGAGCAGCGTCGTGTCGGCGACGGTTGAGAAGAGAACGGCCAGCTCGCTCTTCAACAAGACGGCCGTATCGACGACTACGAAATCATAGTGGAGTCGCATATTTGCTGCGGCGGCCTTGATCGATTCCATCGACGTGCCCGCCTCGAAGCGCGGATCGGCCAGCGATACGCCGTCGAACAGCTGCCCGGCGACCGGCGACGCCACGTGGTGCAGATGTGCAAAGTCCAGATTCGATGGCGGCGGCAGATGCACGCGCGCCAGGGTCGGCGCACCGGCGTTCGTATCGACGAGCAACACCCGGTGCTGGGCTTGCGCTAACGAGTCGGCTAACCCGAAGGCGGTCACGGTTTTTCCGTCGCCGCGCGCCGCCGAGCTGATGACCAGCAGCGCCGGGCTCGCGAACGTCGCCTCGATGCGGGCGCGCAGCTGGCCGAATTGCTGCGGTCGAGTGTTCTCCATGTCAAACCTCATTTACGCGACCCGAGATTCGAGATCACCGGGATACCGTAGAGCTTCTCGATCGCCTCGGGCGAACGCAAGCCCGGATCGAGGATATCGAACACAAAGCCAACCGTGACGGTGAGTGCAATGAGTAAGAATGCCACGATGACGTCCATCGCCAGACGTGGAATGCGCGGAGCTGCCGCAACGGCATGATCGAGCAACGCCACGGAACCGAGCGTGTCTGCCGCCGCCTGATTGCCTTGCGTTTCGGTGAGCCGCGCGATCGTCGCGGCGTACGAGGCCTTTGCCGCATCGCGCTGGGCGCGCAGAACGTTCACGGTGCTGCCCGTGCCGGGCAGATCGCGCAAGCTGCTTTGCGCCGCGGCGATCTCTCCGTCGATCGCGGCAACCTTCGCCCGATCGCCTGCCGCGACCGCCTCGGCGTTCCGCTTGGCAAGAACCGTGTTTGCGTAAGCCGCGCTCGACGCCGGGTTCGCCGCCACTGCGGCCTTCTCAGCAGCCGTCAACACCGAACTTTCACGGTCGACCTGGTCTTGCATCCCAGGGATTGCTGGAAAACGATCGGTGTACTGCGCCCGGCGGAACTGCAATTGAGCCGCATCGCGCGCTTGACCCGCACGCAGCGCAGCTACGTAGGGATCGTTGACGAGCACTTCCTGCTTGACGATCCCAGCGATCTCGGCGGGCTGTGCGGACTGAGCGGCGGCGATGGCCTCGTCGCTGACGAGCGCAGCGTACGCAACGGCGCGCTGGGTCTGTAAGTCGTTGATGCGCGCGGTCAGGGTCTCGAGCGACGTGTCCGAACCGACGAAGGTGTCTTGCTGGGCGGCTTTCTGCAGCGCCAGATCCACGATCCGGATCTTGTCCTGGTACCGGTTTGCGTCGCCTCGCAAAAAGGCGATCATGGCATCGTATTGGCCACCCGAGAGATCCTTATAGTAGGCCACCGTTTCATCGGCGAGCGCGTTGGTGACGTCGAGCGCCCGCTTTTGACTCTTATCACGATACGAAATCGCCATCACGCTCGAGCGGATCGAGACTTTCGCGTCCACGCGCGACATCATCGCACCGAGATCGTCCGGAAGATTGAAGCGCCTTGCCACGCGACCCAGGACGGTTGGGCTCGTGGTGAGCATCCCCATGTCGCCGCTGGGGATCATCGAGTCCTTGCCCACCATCACGACGTGCGATGTCGCGATGTACGTCGGCTTCACAACCATCAGCGCAAAGGGCAAAATGACGAGCGCGACCACGAAGGTGACGATCAATACCAGGCGGCGCCGCTCGAACATTGCGGCTGCGGAGTTCATCATTGCTAGTATGCCCCTTCGGTCGAGATCAATGTCCGGATGGTCTTCACCAAAACGGCGGCGTCGGTCGAATGTGATGCCCGCCGGATGTAATCCAGATCGAGCAAGGTCGCTTGCGGCGTATGCAGCGGTACGGTCGACCTGCAGGTGGTCTGCCAGAAACCGGTGACTCCGGGCGTAACGAGATGGCGCAGATGCTGCCACGATTGGTATTCGCGGACGAGGAACGGCATCTCGGGCCGCGGCCCGACGAACGTCATCTCACCACGCAAGATGTTGACGAGCTGCGGAAGCTCGTCGATCGACGAGCGCCGCAGCAAGTGACCGACGCGCGTGACCCGTGGATCCCGCAGCGCGGTGGGCGAAAAACTGTCGACGCACTTCTCTTTGCGCATCGTGCGCAGTTTGTAAATCGTAAACAGGCGGCCGAAACGTCCCACCCGTTGCTGGCGAAAAAAAACCGGAGAGCCGTCTTCGAGTAAGATGAGCAGGCCGGCGAGAATAACGAGCGGCGCCGCGACGACCAGCAGCACGCCGGCAGCGAGAATGTCCATGATGCGGCGCAGCCGGTTGTAAGCGACCCGCTCCTGAAACACCATCACAGCCGGAGCACAACTCGAGAGTTTCGCCGGCAGCGTTTCGGTGTGCGTCGAAATGCCGAACACAACGCGACTGTCGATTGCTTCGTTCATGGAATGTAGTGGAGCGGTATGAACCGGTTGGCAAGGCCGACCGCGGTCCCAAGCGCAGCGAACACCGGAGTCCAGTCGATCTTATGCCCTTCGGGTACGAACACCGTATCGCCATCGGAGAGTGCCGGATTCTGCGAAACGTCGCCATGTGTTAACCGCGTGACGTCGTAGGTCGTGCTCTGGCCATGGCTGAGCACGTGCACTTTTCTAAGATCGGCCCATTTCTGGATACCGTCCGCACTGTAGAGCGCGCTGAGGAGCGTCGTGTCGTTTCTGAGCAGCACGTCGCCCGGCTTAACGACCATACCGACAACCGAGATCGTCGGAGCCCGCGGAACCAGAATGACGTCGCCCGATTGCGCCGGCTGCGAAAACTCCGGGCTGCCGAGCGCGACGGTATGACGAACGCCGCCCCGCTCGAGAATGATATTATTCGTTGCCGAAGTCGGAAGCTCGCCGCCCGCTTGGGTAAGCGCAGCAGACATCGATTCCGTCGCATCGAGATACGCGACACCGGGTTGCTTTACGTCGCCGCGTACGGTTACCGAGACGGGCTTGTTGCGGAGCTGGATCGTATCGCCGGGTTGCAGGACCGCTGAGCCGCCGGTGCCGAGCCCGCTCGTGGTTGCATCAAAGGAGCCGATGAGCCGGTCATCGCGGATCACACCGACGTGCTGCAAGTCGATTCGTCCGTGATCGAAATCGAAGTCTGACGTTACCTGCTGTCCAGGCGGCGCGTTCGTGTTGTTGACCGGAACGGTCTGCGCACGTAACTGCGCCAAAGCGCCGCTCAGATTCTCCCCCGGACTGTACGCCAGAACGCCGCCTGGGCCGCCGGACACGAAAACTGACTGCCCTTGGGCGAGCAGCTGCACATCGACGGCAACTTTGCGCACGTAGGGTTGCAATCGATAACGTACTTTTTGGGCGACTTGCGACGGGTCCAGATTCGTCGTATCGACACCACCCGCAAGCGGCAACGAAATGTTCCCGGAGCCGTCCACGGTCGACTGACCCGAAAGTTCCGGATGGTTATAGACCAAAACTGCGACCCGATCCCCGGGGTGAAGTTTGGCAAGCGCGGGAGTCGTCGCGAGCGCAATGAGAACCGCGACGAACACCGGGCGCTGCCACGGCAGTGTCGACAATATACGGCCTCTTCGTTGGGATAGAGCGTCGGTGGTACGCTCCGGCTGTTTTCGACCAGCATCCGTGGTAGCTCGGGCTTGGGCGCCGGCCCCGGCGCGTGGTCGCACGCGAGCGTTAGCTTGGCAACATCGAGCGTCCAACGTCATTCGCCGCAATACTACCATATAAAGTCTCAACTTTGTAGGGACAACTGACGCAATGTATCGACTACGGATTGTACGCGTCGTTCGTTAGCAGACCTTCCAAAATTCTTTGACCTATCCGCGGCGCTAATTCCAATCGAGAAGCGCAGTCATCGCAAACGTTTTCATAAAATCGAAGAGATGATGTTTAAATACTTCAGCCTCTGGCCAGGACAACAGGCAATGCCGTTCGTGCATGCACAGCGGTACGCTCGCTTCGCACGCACCGTGCGCGAGCCAAATGGGGCACAGCTGCGCCTGCATCGCAGGGCAGGTCAGCGATCAAGAGTCGTCAACGGCAGCACCAAAGCGCGATTGCACAAGCGGCGACGAGCCTTGAGAACGGTGACCCCGAACTCCGTGTTAGCATAGGTCATGCCAAAAGCCCGGACTGCTCCTATTGTACGCATACCGAAGCGAGCGACGCCGACGGAGGATGTTCCGCGCCGCGTGACCGACCCGTCGCTCGACGATCATCTTGAAATAATCACTCGCGCGATTTTTCAAGCCGGCCTGTCCTGGGCGTTCATTGGAACCCGTTGGGACACGTTTCGCGAGGCCTTCGAACAATTCGATACGCGCCGCGTTGCAGCGTACGGCACCTTCGAGATCGACCGCTTGATGCACACCGAGGGCGTCGTTCACTCCGAGAAAAAGCTCGCCGGCACCGTCGCCAATGCGAAGACGCTCGTCGCGATCGAGCAGGAGTTCGGCAACATCGACGCTTACATCGGCGGCTTTGCAAGCTACGCCGCGCTGCTCGCCGACGCGCGCAAGCGCTTCGCCTTCTTCGGCGATCTCAGCTGTTATTATTGGTTGTTTCGAACCGGGAACGCCGTACCGTTGTTTGAGGATTGGATCGCCGGTCAACCCAAGGATCACCCGCGTTTGCGCGAGATGATCCAAACCGCGCGCGCTGAGAGCACGTCG
>JBEKHC010000118.1:0-14084 GCA_050012475.1 Candidatus Velthaea sp. | reverse complement strand
CGTTCTACGCCGAGAAACGCCGCGGATGCGTTGGAACCCACTGCCGCGCGGTGTTACCGCTCAGCGCGAAGCGCCTTACCCGAGCGTCGCACACCACCGTCGTGGCCGATTGGGAAGCGCTCGTGACGCCTGCCGAAAATCGCCCGACGCCAGCTTGAGCGTTCCGGCAATTCCCGGCCTCCATATGGCTGCAGAGAGAGAATCAAGCCGGCGTTAGAAAATTACTCAGATTTCAGCCAGCGGGCTGCAGCGTCGGCCGTGTCCCCGGGGACGGTGTTGAAGGCGATGGCGGAGCCTGGTGCGGCCCGGTGCACAGCGTTCACGACTTTTTCGAACAGGATGAGGCCCTTGGGCGGCAACCGCATGCCCCCACCGATCACGACGCAGTCGTAGATTGCGCTGGCCAATTGTTTCTCCAGCAAGGCTAGGCCCTCGGCGTCGGGCGGGATCATGCAAAGGTCCGCGATCCAACCGCGTTCCGCGATCTTGGCTGCCGCAAGATCGATACCGGCCTGAATCTTCTCCGCGTTCATGCCGGACGGCAGCGCCGGATCGCTATAATTCACCGTGTCCGGAGCCTGGCCCACAAACAGTACGCGCGTCATTGTATTCTCCATCTGTCCGCGCAATCGCGCGCAAAGGCTTCATAGGTTCTCGGCGCATGGCCCAGGAGGGCCGTAAGGGTCTCGATGTCGCCGGGCTCCGCCGCGAAACCGCGCTCGAGGTAACCCTGATACATCATGCGGATGTCAAACGCTGACCACGCCGGTGCGCGCTCTCGCATTGCTGTCTCGAATGCGTCCATGTCGTGGCCGCCGTAACGCACCTTCCGGCCAAGAATCTCGCCCCAAATGGCTGCCGCCGTGGGACCGCTGAGGAGCGCCGGACCGTTGAGATTGTAAACCTTACCCTCGTGACCTTTGGTCGTTAGGGCAATCGCGGCGGCTTCAGCAATATCGCGAACGTCGACCGCAGAGATACCCGTGTCTCCAAGCGGCTGTGGATAGATGCCCGCAGCGGTCAGCGGGTCGCGTAGGGTCGCGTCGTTCTGAAAGAAATAGTTCGGCCGGAGAATCGTCCACGGAACGTCAAATTGACGAAGCGCCGACTCTATCGCAAATTTGGATGCGAAATGCGGTACATCAAGGAATCGGTCCACGCGAAATACGGAATGGTAAACGACATGCGCGAACCGGTGGCGCTTCGCTAGATCGAAGGCGACGAGCCCCTGCGTAACCTCGTCGGGCGTCACCGCATTGAGGAGGTAAAGCTTATCGCAACCTTTCATCGCACGATCGACGGCCGGCGGATCCAGCAAGTCCCCAACCATCACGTCGACACCGCTCGGTACGGCGGTCGTAGCATCGCGCACGAGCAGCCGAACGTCGGCGTTTCGACGCAATAATTCCCGAACGACAGCCGAACCCACGAGTCCCGTACCGCCGACAACGAAGATCTTCAAGGTTAGCCTCGCATGCCGGCAGCGGAGAGAGGGAGTGCAGCGCCCGCTTTCCAAGCCGACATCGTCACAGTGAGCGGCACGTTGACCAGCATGGTGTCGGCAATCGCGCCGATCGAGAATGCTCCTGCCGCGCCGAAGGAGCGATTTCCGCGTTTTTCGGATGTCGCAATTGCCGGGCTCAGGTTCAGGACATTCAACGCGAACACCACCGGCATGACCTTACGAAAGAGCGAGTCATCGGCTTGTTGCCGCAACATCCAACTCTCTTCGGGCAGATCTGCCGTCGCCACCTGAGCGACCCCGAGAGCCAGCATCATTCCGGCGCGCTGCCCGCTGAAAAAAACCGCTGAAAGCGCTGCCACATCCCGATTCGGCGGATCCATTGTTCGAGTCTTTCCCGGCGATAGGCAGGATCACTCCATTCGCTGGATGCACATTTGGCATGAAGGCCATGCAGTTTCCGCATATTAGAAGCCTTGACCTAAGTCTTGTCGAGCCGCTCTACGCACTGCTCGACGAGCGCCATGTAACGCGTGCCGCGCGCCGTTGCGACATGAGCCAGTCGGCGATGAGTCGCGCGCTTGAACGGCTGCGGAGCGCGCTTGACGACGAACTGCTGGTCCGTTCTGGCGGCGCGTACGAACGAACGCCGCGCGGCGATCAGTTGCTCGTCGACTTGCAAGCTCTGCTCCCACGCTTGGACGCCGCGGTACGCGGCAATCGGTTTGACCCGGCGACGAGCGGAGACCGCCTCTACATCGCAACGACCGATTACGCCGCGTCGGTTCTCATTCCGACCGTGCTCGAGCATTTTGCAAACGCCGCACCGTCCATCCGAATCGAAGTCTTACCCTGGAACGACCGGGTCTTCAACGAGATGGAAGCCGGCCGCATCCATCTGGCTCTGATCGGTGTCCAGCCGCCGGAGCCGTTTGAAAGTGAGGCTCTTTTCTCAGATGAATTCGTTTGCGTCGTCGCCGAGAACCATCCGCTTCGTGCGTCGCGCCTGACCCTCAAGCGCTACGTCGAGTATGGGCACGCCGTCGTCGCTATCGGCAGAGATGGTACTCAACCGTGGATCGAACGCGCCCTGGCGGCAAATGGGTTCGAACGGCGCGTCGCTTATCGTTCGCCCTATCAACTATCGGCGATACTCGCCGCCTCGCGCACCGACATGATCTGTACGACAGCACGCCGTCTGGCAAAGCAACTGGCTCCCGTTGCCCACGTCCGCCTCCTGGCCGCGCCTCGTGAACTACCCAAGATTGCCTATCGTATGGCTTGGCACCGGCGGCTGCGAGACGATGCGGCTCACAACTGGCTGCGAGCTCAACTTTTGATCGTCGCCAAAGATCTCTCAACGTAAATGAAAGATCTCTCAACATAAATCGACGTCCCGATAAATGGCCTTCTCGCGGATGCTCGCTGCTCGGCAGATCGATGGCGAGATACGTGAGATTCGCTCGCGGGCAGCCACCGCTTTGCTGGGCGATGCTGGTATCCATATGGCGAATCCGCGGCCGCGGAAATCGTCTTATAACACATGGATCTTGACGTTTGTGTTCCGTCCGTAGCGAGTGTCCGGTGCAGAACGGTTACGGCTCGGAAAGCGCTAAGTCCATAGCGGCCAACTCGGCTCGGCTGCTGAGCACGTGAGAAGAGTTCAGTGGATCGCGCTACCCGCGGGCGCGCTCAGCCCCACGATCGTGAGCGCAGCCCGGGACAGACGGACACAAAGTTGAACGCCACGGTGACGGCGCCGGAGGCGCTTTAGGGGCTGGTGGAACCGGCTTGCGAGCGCACCTCGGTGAGCGGCAGAATTTTGGCGGGGATGAGCGTCCAGGTGATCGACGCCGGATTGAGCCGCGCCCAGCTCAAGTGCGGGATGGCGCTGTCCAAAAACACTGCTCCGATGTCGCGAACGACGAGGGCATCGTGAAGGGCATAGCCGTGGCCTTGCCCGACCGGTTCGGCCGAAGATGCGTCGACGACGCTCGTGTCCGCAATCGTTTTGCGCCAAACGGCGAGCTGACCGATGCGATGCCCCAAGTGAATGATTGACGAGACCAGCAGCGCCTTGTCGTGACGAGACACGTAGATCGTGACGTGACCGAACGGCACGGGATTGCGCAGAACGGCCCGTTCGTAATCGCCCAACCCGAGATCGGGAGCGGCAAAAACCGTTTCGGTCACGAACGGCCGTCGGTCTTGCGGTGCCTTGATGATGCCCATCGCCCCCGCCGCAACGCGAGTTCCCATGCTGTGCGCGAAAATCGTGAGTTCGCGCTGCGGAATCGCGGCATGCAGGTCCGACACGAATTGCGCAAAGTCCGTGCTTTCGCGCTTGGCCGCGACCCCATCCGCGCGATAGCCGGCCATTTTACCGAGCGATCCCCAATCGACGTGAACGACCAAGAAGTGCGGGCCGAGGATGTCCGCAATTCGCTGGGCGGTTGCGTGACCGTCGGTTAGCGCCGTTCGATAGCCGGGAAGAAACAAGACGATGCGTTCGACGCCCGGCGCAAGCGCCGCCGTCCGGATCGCATCGATCGCGCCGGCGCCGGATGTATCGTCGGTGTTCGGCGAACACGCGAGACGATTGCCGGCATTCGGCGGGCATAACGCGTACGGAATTGCGGGCGAGAACAGTGCTATCGTCGGAACGACGCGCGCCGTACCGCCAGGGCCCGGAGTTTGTGCGAACGTGGGTGCCCCGCATGAGAGGGCAAACGTCAGTGCCATGAGCCCGGCGAGGCGCACGCGCGATAGTACTCTGCGCCGGGATACGGCGCTGCTGCGACTGCGTGTCAACGTTAAGCTCGTCATGCTCTCCTCGCCCGGCAGCGTGCGTTCGACTACTTGACTGAACGCATCCGGCAAACGTACGCGGTCGTGTGCGGTCCGCTCCTCCTCAGTCGCATTGAGAATGACTCACGCGGCGATCCGCAGCCGCCCTTGTCGCCGGCGTCGACGCCGCGCATCGAAGAGGCCGGCGTGCCTTCGTCGCGGCCGCCCGCCACGAGCAGCATCGTTTTCACAAAACGGGCAGCCACGGCGAAATTCAAGGTGCCGTCCGAGCGCAGCTGTTTACCCTGTTCCGAAGGTTGACCCCGCGGGCTTCGCGGAATCAGCAAAGCGATCGTGCTGCCGCAGACCCCGCCGTGAAACCGGGCGCGCTCCCGCAACGAACGGCATGCGTCCGAAGCGAACGCCGAACCGGCCTCGCGATGCTCTCGGCATCAGCAACGCTCGGAGGTTTCGGTGAAAATTACGCGTGACGTTGCCGTTGAGATGCGCGACGGCGTGCGCCTTTTCTTGAACGTCTATCGTCCGGAGGATAAGGCGCCGCATCCCGTCGTCCTGTCCGTCACGCCGTACGGCAAGGACAAGCTGCCCGATCGCATCGGCATGACGCTCATGCGACTGGCCGGCGTGCGCTTCGGCAGGTTGGCGTGTTCGCGTCGGACCGGGTTCGAGTCGCCCGATCCGGTGTTCTGGGTGCGCGCGGGGTACAACGTCGTGCAGGCCGACGTGCGCGGCATGCACCGTTCGGAAGGCGCGGCCGGCGTGTTGACGCCGACGGATGCGCACGATTACGCTGAACTCATCGCGTGGTGCGCTCGCCAACCCTGGTCCACCGGCGTCGTTGGCCTTTGCGGCGTTTCCTATCTGGCGATGTCGCAGTGGAACGTCGCAGCGCTGCGGCCACCGGCGCTCAAGGCAATGATTCCGTGGGAGGGTGCCACCGATCTGCTGCGCGAGTTCGCTTATCAAGACGGCGTGCGTGAGTCGGGGTTTGTGCCAACGTGGTGGAACATCCGCATGCGGCGCGGGCACAACCGGCGCTTTTCCATGGCCGAGGATTTCCTCCGCGAACGCGATGCACGGCCGTTCGAGGATGATTGGTGGAAGAGCAAAAGACCGGCCTTCGATAACATTGGTGTGCCTGCGCTCGTTTGCGCGGGCTGGGCGGATCACGGCCTGCATACGCGCGGGTCGCTGCTTGGCTTTGAAGCGCTCCGGTCGCAACGGAAGTGGTTGTTCACCCACGGCAGGCGCAAGTGGGAAACGTTCTACAGCGAGGAGGCCCGCGATATGCAGCGGCGCTTCTTCGATCGTTTTCTGAAGGGTGAGGCCAACGGTTGGGAGGACACGCCGCGCGTCCGGCTCGAGGTCCGAGAGTCGCTCGAGCGGTGGAGTATTCGCACCGAAGACGCATGGCCGCTCGCAAGCGTCACGTATGTGCCACTCTACCTCGATGCCGCACAACGTGCGCTTGACTTTGCGCCTTCGACCGACGTTTCTGTTGCCGCTTACGGAACGCGCCGCCGCCGATCACCCCATCGCGCGACGTTTGCGCATCGCTTTGCGACGGACACCGAACTTACCGGATCGATGTGTTTGCGGCTTTGGGTTGCCACGAGCCGCGGCGCGGACCTCGACCTCTTCGTAAAGCTTCGCAAGTTTGACGTTACGGGCCGCGAAGTTTTCTTCTACGGATACAACGGCTTCGATCGCGACGGCGTCGCGAAGGGCTGGCTGCGCGTTTCGCATCGTGCGATGGACGAAGAACGCAGCCGCCCGGGCATGCCGCTGCATTCACACCTTCGTGCCGATCCCGTCGCGCCGGGGGACGTCGTTGCGGTCGACGTTGAAATCCTCGCGTCCAGCACGCTCTTCGAGGCGGGATCGGTTCTGCGCGTCGACGTCCTCGGTCAAGATGCGGACGCGTACCCGGCCTTCCGTCATCAGCCGACGGTCAATCGAGGGCGGCATTCGATCTATACGGGCGCGAACTATGATTCGCATTTGCTGGTTCCGATGGTAAAATCGCCTCGTGGTTAGCGTGGTGCGAGACGCCCCGTTCACGGAGTACGGCTCCACCGTTCGGCGCGGAGAACCTGGTAGTGCTCGTCACGGAGCAGGCTCGGGAATCGGCTTGTCGACGGCAATCGGCGGTCCGCTGCGATGCAGCAGATGATTCCCAAGGCGGAAGCGACGGTGGAGCGCACGGATCGTTACCCCACGGATCGTTACGCCACGGATCGTTACGCTAGGAGCGGCCGCTGTGATCCCACCGATGGCATGCAGTCGGGACCAACCTGCTCCGCTGCGATCGGATTGACGTGAAACGAGGGAGCGCCTTCTTGATAGAATCGCAGCTCGGATCGAACTCAGACAAGTTTCGCCTCGAAAGTGGCATTGGCTCCTGCCTGGGGCACGACCCCACGGCCGGGGATTGACCGCTGTCCCTCGTAGAGTGTTGAAATCTCGCTTGGGTTAGCTATCATCTGTGAAGAACTCACCTATCGCAGGCAAGCAACTGTCGTTCGAAGCTACGCTCGAAAATTGGGCGGAAGGAATGGACTATTGCGCCGTTCCGGTTCCGGCAACGATTACCGAGGCTCTCGGGACACACGGCTCTGTTCTTGTCATGGCCTGTCTCAATGACTCCGCGCCGTTCAAGGTAAGCCTGTTTCCCGTCGGGGGCGGCCAGCATTATATCCGCGTCAAAGCCAAGGTTCGAAAAGAGACGCGAACGAAAACCGGCGATCGGGTGCATATGCGAATCACAGTCCTCGACCGGGCAGCCGTCACGTACCCGGCCGACTTACTTTCCGCCCTGCGGGCGGAAGGAGCCACGAGGGACTTCAAAGCGCTCCCTCCCGGTCGGCAGAACTTCATCGTCCGGCGCATCGACGAGGCCGTTAAGCCCGAAACGCGCCTGAAGCGGATTCGAGATGCGGTTGGCGAGGCCCAGCGAGGGAGAGCGGAGCGCATTGATCGCGCAAAGTGATCCGCGTGCTGTTTCAGAGCCGCACCTGAGCATGGTTGTTGGCGAGGCTCGATCGGCGAGCGAAATCGCTCCGTACCGGTCGGTCCGTGGATGTGAGCACCGGCGTATTGCCGCGCATCAATGGTTGTCGGCGACGGCTGGCCGAAGGTTGTTGTGCCGGCCGACTGAGATCAAGGCGCTCCAGAGGTCCCGGCGGCACGAAAGCCGTGGTTCATGCATAACGCGATCCGTAGTAACCGACCTTCACGACGTCACGACGTCAAAGGCACCGTTGAGGCGAGGTCGCCTACTGTTCGTGCTGCAAGTACGTTTTCGATGTGTCGCCCCAGTCCGGCACCTGGTCAGTGATGCATGCCGCGAAATGCTCTTGGAACATCTCTATTCTAAGCCTTGGAACACAGTCACCAACGAACTGATCCAGTTCTGCGGTGAGTGGGAAAACACAAAGCGGAAAAGCGTAGTGATCGAAAATCCTGTACTAACGCTAACTTCCACGACAAACAAAAGACAAAGTACAGAAGCGACCAAAACAAACCAAATCAATGCGCTAAAAAACAGCGCAAATCGCTGAGTCCACGCTGATTCGCCGGAGTTTTCCAGTTGATACTCGAAGCGCAATCGGCCAAGGCGATTCTCGATTTTCCACGACTCGGGACCACGCGGAAAGAACATACTCATACTAGACGTATTCTGAATGCCGATCCAATACTTTCCTAAAAGTACCAGCCTTTCGGCTAAGTATGACTTCCCTAAATGGCTCATTAATAATTAGTATATTATACCTACGGATTCCCACAACGATACACTTGCGGCAGTCGCTACTCCGACCAATCCCAGTCGGGCATCGTTCGTGCCGTCCCAATGCTCGCAATCTGGCCCAGTTGAACGTGACCGATTCGAGCGGCAACGCGTCGACGATCGGCTCGCGCTCGACAGTGCCCAAAGGCACTGGCGGAGATCGTGACGCCCCGGGCCGTCGCGGCGGAACTCGAGCGATTTCGCCCGGCATTCCTGCCGCCGGGTTCGCGGCGGCCCGCCGCGCGAGGTCGGTCCCGCGGCGCAGGAGATGGGGTTGCCCGCAAAACTAGAAGAAGACACGACCGCATCCATTTTCTTTGGCGGTACGAACTTATGGAAACGATAGAAGCCTGGAAGTGTATCGGCTGCGGGAATATCGAGGCCCCGCAAACGTGCATCGGTGTTTGTCAGTACCGCAAGGTGCAACTCGTGGACGCGCTCGAGCACGAGCGCGTGGTCCGCGATCTGCGCGATTCGCAGCAGCGACAGCGTGTATATGACGCGTTGCTTCGCCGGCTCGCTTCTACGACACCGCGCGACGGTCAGTGGGAGCGTTCGTACCGCGCACTACAGAACGCGGCCCAGTCCGCACTAAACGACGCTTCCGCGTCGTGAATGAAGGCAGAAGTGGAAGACTAGCATTTCGAAAAGGAAGTGTCGATGGATAATGCAACGCGTGGCGTGCATGCCACAGCCACGGACCGGGGGAGATGATGCATGCTGGCTCCATCTCGTCTGCCCTAGTTGCGGAGCGCTTGCAATAGCTGAAGATGGCCACCGGGACGGCTGCGATGCCCTTGAGTCAGGAGACTGATCTTGTGGATAGCTATTTCGCAATAGCGCGAAGGCTTGCAGCGACGAGGTTTGTTTGACGAAATGCGGCTCCACCCAACGCGACCTTTAGCTGCGTCCGAAGACCTGGCGGGCACGCGTACTATTGCTCGACCACGTACGCCTGCAGTTTTGCGCGATCGATTCGCGCAATGTGACCTTCGTTGCGTTGAAGTGCGCCCGCCGCTTCCAATTCCGCAATGGCGCGAGCGGCAACTTCCTTCGCTGTTCCAGCAATGATCGCAAGTTGATTTTGAGTCATACGTTGCAATGCATCAAAGGCGGGGGAAAGTCCGGCATCCGGTGACGCATAGGGGAGTATAGCGGCCGCAACGCGGGAAACGGCCGGCTGGGTAACATGGGATAACTGTGCGCCTAGAAGTCGCACGCGCTGGGCGCAGATCGTTGCCAACTTCCGGGCAAACACTCCATCTTCAAGCAGTGCCGAGAGAACGATGCCACGGGGAATCAAGACGACGTGCGCAGCCGCTGAAGTTACCGCAATATGCGCCAGCGAGCGACCCCCGTCGATGGTCTCGATGTCGCCGATCGTGTCGCCCGGTAGAATGTCGAAGAGTTGCCGATCGCGACCGTTCGCTGCGCCGACGACGGCTGCGAGTGTGCCGCTTCGCAATAACCCCAGATACGGCCACTGGGTATCCTGTTCGATGATCACCTCGGTAGCGTTGAAATTCCGCGC
The DNA here is from genome assembly GCA_050012475.1 of Candidatus Velthaea sp. Lineage (GTDB taxonomy): Bacteria > Vulcanimicrobiota > Vulcanimicrobiia > Vulcanimicrobiales > Vulcanimicrobiaceae > Velthaea. The sequence continues at coordinate 4,496 of JBEKHC010000118.1, read as the reverse complement.
GATCGAACGTTGGTCGATCGCGCTTACGGTTTCTTCGTTCGCGTCACAAAGCAGTGCACAACGTCGCAGAAATGCCCGCTGATCGGGTATCGGCAGCGCCCGCCGCAGGCTTACCTCCCAGCGGGCGATTCCCAGATGGCGCTGGTCCCAGACGAATTCATCCGGATAGAGCCGCTCGAATTGCAATCGCAGCGGGCGCGGCTCGTGATCGGTGATGACGGTCAGGGCCATTCCTTCGCGCATTTGATCAAACGCGACAAAAATGCGCGAGTGACGTTCCCAAGTCGGGAGCGATCGTAGGTCGAGGCTCCGTGCGGGATTGATCGGATTCATCGCTCGCTTCCGGTGTACTTTAAGCCGCTTCGCTGCTGATGCGCATTGATTCAAATCAATACCAAGAAGCCGCCTGACGACTATACTTTGGGGCAGTTCCCCGTTGTATCCTCGTCGTCCACGGAGGCGCCTCTGGATAGCAGGACTGTTTTAGACATCTTTTTGATCGTCGCCCTATGCGCGATCATCTTGCTTGTTTGGTTAGCCAAGTACCGGCAAAGCGCTCTACTTGCACAATCGGCTGTCACCGCGCGCGGTTACGGAATCCGGCGTCACTGGTTCTGGTTCACGCTGATCGTCGCGTTCGCAATCTATGCAATCACGATCCCCGCATTTCCGTACCGCAAGGCGCAAGCATCTGTCAACGCTCAGCACTATTCGGTCATCGCCCAGCACCGTGGCTTCTTAGTGCCGGCGGTTGTCCCTCTCGATACATCCGGTCGTTTTCGACGTCACAGCAAAAGACGTCAGTCACGCCTTGGGATGACCCTCACAGGCCGCCGGACTACAATTGCTGCGACACCGCAGCTCCCTGCGAGCGCGTTGACGACACCGCTTTGTTGAAGCTTTCGCTAACCCCGCCCGATGTATTAGTCGGCGCGAATCGACGAGTGTGCAAGGCAAACGAGCGATTTGAATGTGGCGACGACAAGCAGAAAGGTTCCACGGTAAGTGCATGCCCTATGTCATTACCGAACCGTGCATCGGCACGAGAGATAAATCGTGCGTCGACGTTTGTCCCGTCGACTGCATCCACGGAACTGACGGCGATCCGCAGCTCTATATCGACCCCGACGTGTGTATCGACTGCGGGGCGTGCGTGCCGGCCTGTCCCGTCGAAGCCATCTTTGCTGATGCTGACATCCCACAAAAGTGGAAGCACTATGCGGGCGTCAACAGCGACTACTTTAAGTAACGGTGACCGATGCCTCGCGAAGCGCGTATTTTCGTGAAAACCGGCTTGGTCTATCTCGTGCTGACGTTCGCGTTGGGCGGTGTGCTTCTCGTGCTTAAAGCGTTGGGCCGTTCCGTGCCGTATGTTTTTTCTGTCGAACACGCGCACCTGGGCGAAGTCGGCTGGCTGGTAGACCTCGTCATCGGCATCGCGCTGTGGATGCTGCCGCTCAATCGGGAACGCTTTCCGGTAACGCAAGGCCGATATCCGACCCTGGCTGTCAGCACGAGCTTCGTGCTGCTCAACAGCGGCCTGGTGTTACGGCTTAGAGCGGCGCCATGGAACCAATTGAGCGGAAATGCGCCCGTTGCGGCAACACTCTTAGCGCTGGCGGCCATCTCTCAACCCGCAGCCATCGCGCTGTTTGTGTTCGTAGCCTGGCAACGCGTGCGCGCGCCGCGGCATCCGGCGCCGGGCGTGCAGTAATGGTAGTCACCCCGAGCCGTCGGCATTGGATACCGCCCGTTGCGCTCGTTGCCGGACAGCTTGCGCACGGCGCGTCATGGATTTTGCTGCTCGTCTTGGCGCTGCACCGTCCGTTCACGCTGGGAGCACCCGCACTGGGTTGGTTGCACCTCATCGCGCTGGGCTGGCTGACGATGACGGCGTTGGCAATCCTCGTTCACGTCATTCCCGGCTTTACCGACGCGACCTGGACCGGCGAACGAATCGCTCGAGGTGCGCTCTTCATTTTTGAGACGGCCGTCATCGTGCTCGTCTTCGGCTTCTGGAACGGTGCGACCGCCGTGTTGCCATGGGCTGGAACGCTCATCGTCCTCGCGCTGGCGTCGTATCTGGTTCCGGCGAGCAGAACGCTGTCGACCGTACTCGCGGGACCGAAAACGGAAGCGGCAATCGCACGCGCCTTGCTCATCACGCTGGGCTCGCTCTTCATCACGGTTCTCATCGGTGCGGCGCTCGCATGGGCGCTGGCCGCCGGCGGTCCCGCCACGCTGCTTATGTCGGGGCCGCCGATTCACGCTTCATTCGGCATGATCGGATGGTTGACGGTCCTCGTTATGGGCGTCTCGACGCGAACCGTGCGACCGATTACCGGCGCCCGTTCGCGCCGGCCGTGGGCGCACAGCGCGGCTGGCGGCTGCGAGATGGGCGGTGTGGTGCTCTTTGCTATTGGTCTGATGCTGCGCACACCGGTGGTCGAATGGATCGGCGTACTTGCAGTCGTGCTGGGCGCGCTCATTTACGTCGCCGACCTGCTCGACATTTTGTTTCGCGCGACCGTTAGACACCGGCCGCCGCAGGCGTTCTTGGGCGTCGCGGCGGGCTGGCTCGTCGGGGGGCTCGCACTGAGCGTTAGCGCTGCCGCCGGTTCGTCATCGGGCGCAGCGGCAGTCTACGTCCTGCTCGTCGGCTGGCTCGGTCAGATGGTCAATGGCCATCTCTATCACATCGGCATTCGACTGATCGCAACGGTCGCGCGCGGTGACGACGACGAAACGCGGCCGGGCGAACTGCTCGTCGCGCCCCTGAGCTGGGCGTCATTTGCGCTCTTCCAGGGGGCGGTTGCGAGCGGGACCTGCGCGCTGGTTTTCAATTGGCCCACGCTCTTGACGGGAGCGGCGATCGCCGGACTCTGCGCGTGGACCACAATGGTCATCAATGCCGCGATTGCCGCGTGCCGCGCCGTCAGCTTTCGTGAACCTCCGGATTCAACGCGTACGGTATCGCTGCTGCGCGGCATGCCCTAATGCAACACATCGCGACTCTCAGGTAGGAGAACACATCCATGCCTTGCACGACACGGGACCTCCTCGTCAACCGAGTTGGTGGTAGACAGTCAAGTACTCGTCTCGGCGAACGTCCCTGCGGTCCGAGGGTGACCCACCGATACCGATTTGCGTGCTCAGAGCGCAAGCATCGGAGGCCGTCAGATGTTCACCCATGATCCCAAGTTTTGGCGCGCCGGCGCGATCAGTTCTATTACGGTCATGGTCGCCGTGCTTATTTTCCTGACGGTTGACTCACTGGACGCGATGCAAGCCGGCGGGAGGAACGTTCCGCCGTACACGGTCATCAACCAACAAATCGGCTACCGGTATGACGACGATCGCGGCGGCTGGGTGCCGACGATCGGTGCCACCGAGTTGCTCTTCGGCAAGAAGTATTCGGCGGACGAAGCCGAGGCGTTGTTGCACCAGGGCAAGCTCGTCATTCAGAGCCGGGCTTGCATGGATTGCCATACGTTTTTCGGCAACGGTGCGTATTTTGCCCCAGACTTGACTAAGGCATGGCTGGATCCCGCCTGGCATAACGTCTGGATCCCATTCACGCAGAAGCCGGACCGGGCCGAGGCGATGGTCGCGTTCTTGATGCACCCCGAGAAATACGCCACCTGGAACCGCAAGATGCCGGATCTCAACCTCAGCGAGGACGAGGCCCGCGCGACGGTGGCCTATCTCAAGTGGCTATCCTCGATCGATACAAACGGCTTCCCGAACGCGTTCGGGCATGCCACACCTCAATAACGCGGAGAACGTCTGATGGATATCGCGCGACCCACCTTGTACCGGTCCCAACGTTTGGCGCTGCGCTACTTTACCGCCTCGATGGTTCTGTTTGGGATCCTCTTCGCCAGCGGAATTCTGGCTTCGATCATGTATATCTCGCCGAATTTCCTGTTCCCGCAGCTGCCGTTCAGCATCGTGAAGATCTTGCACATCAACACGCTGATCATCGGGCTGCTGATGGCGTTTTTCGGATCGCTCTACTGGCTGTTGCCGGACGAATTCGAGAGCGAACTGGTCGGAATCCGCTTCAGCGAGATCCTGTTCTGGGTTTTTTGCGCGGCCGTCGCCATCGTTTCGGTGGTCTTTATCTTCGTCCAAACCGGCGCCGCCAACGAGTTTACGCTGTGGTTCATCAACCAAGGCCGCAAGTACGTCGAAGCGCCGCGTTGGGCGGCGATCGGCGTTGTCGCGGTCGTCGGCGGATTTTTGTGGAACGTCATCGGGACGGCCATTGCGACCCGCCGCGTCTCAGGGATCGTCTGGGTTCTGATGGTCGATCTGATTCCACTTTTCGGGCTGTATCTGATTGCGTTTCCGGCGATCACGAATCTTGCGGTCGATCAGTACTGGTGGTGGTGGCTCGTGCACTTCTGGGTCGAGGCGACCTGGGAGGTTGTCATCGGCGTGATCATCGCGCTGGTGCTCATGCAGCTGCTGCGCACATCGCGCGCGATCGTCGA
>JBEKHC010000117.1:0-14121 GCA_050012475.1 Candidatus Velthaea sp. | reverse complement strand
TGCCACGGCCCGTGAAGCACCTTGAGCACAACGCCGATGATGAACAGGTCGTAAGCGTCGGTGAAAAACCCCATCCCCGAGATCATCACGATGCGCCACTGCTCGGGGCTGATGCGAGAGTCGTCGATTTCGGAAAATCGCGCCGCTAATAATCGCCGGGGCTGCTGCATTCGCGGAACTCCTCGAAACTGCAGGCTTGCGTACCCGCCATCCCCGGCCAAGAAACACCGCGGACAGAGCGCTCGCAAGACCATACTCGGGAGCACGGGTGCACGATTGTGAGCCTATGCGCGTCCGCACACCTTCGCATGTCTTTTGCTCGGTCGGACCTCTAAGGGGAGAGCGCTTATCGGTTGGAAATCTGCCGCGGGTTCATGCGCTATCGCCGGGTGATGGTTTGCGCGTGCTGCTTGATGAGCTCTGCCTGGCGTTCGGAAAAGCGCAGGATGGTTTCAAGTTCTTCGCGGCTGAAGTCGCGCAACATCGCGTTCGACGAAGCGACGAGGCGCGCGAACACCGGCCAGACCTCTTCGGTCGCGGCGCTCGTCACTTCGATGACGACGCGCCGGCGATCTTCCGGATCGCGTCCCCGGCGAACGTAACCGGCGCGTTCGAGGCGATCGAGTAACGCGGTTACGGCACCGGTGCTCAAACCTGCCGCCGCAGCGAGGGCACCGGCGGTCAGTGCCGTGCCACGCGACAAGATGTCAAGACAGCGAAAGTCGGTGCGATGCACGCCCAGCCGCGCCGCGGCCGCCTCTTCGATCCGGTCCATGTCCGCATCGGTCGCGCGCAACAAGGCCAAGATCCGCTCGATCAAGCGGCCCTTCGTTTCTCTTGACAATCAAATATCTCCATGGTAAAGATAATTCTGCATTTGTGCCGGATCGTCTCGGGGGCTTGTCGGCGATGCGCTTTGCGGATTGGTTGCTGCTATGGACGCTCGCATTGGCTTGGTACGGTGTGGGTTGCGTCTGGCTGGTTCAACTCGTGGCTTGGCCGCTCTTTGGTTTCGTGGGCCGCAATGAGTTCGCGGCGTATCATCAGCGATGGTGGGACGGCATCAAAATCCCGATCCTCGTTCCGGGCACCCTGGCATTTGCGGGCGGCATCGGCCTCCTGTTCGCCCGCCCCGCAGCCGTGCCCGTCGCGCTGATCGGCGCCGGCATTGCGATGGAGATCGTCGTCTACCTGCTGACGGCTTTTTGGTACGGTCCGCAGCAGGCGCGATTGCACGATACGAGCTCACCGGCCTTCGCGCGTTTGAAGACCGCGCACTGGGTCCGGACGGCGTTGCTGTCCGGGTACGGGCTCGTCCTTCTCGCCGCGGTCGTCTTGCGGATCGGCGCCGCCTAGCGCTTTGCGCGACCGTTAACTGGCCGAACGGCCGCGATCGTCCGCCGCAGGCGCGTCATCGCTTCGTTCCGTTCGGCTGCGCCCGTGATGAGGCGGGGATGAAGCGCAGCCTGTTGTGGCGGCCGCCGACGGCGATGTCGGGTCACGCCCGGGGGAATCGCGCGCAACTCGTCGTCGATGCGGCGCGCCCGGCGCGCGGGTGACACCGATCGCGCCTGCGTGTGGCCCAGTGATCCAAGCACGTCGTGCCATCGTCCTTGGTGGTGCGGAAAGCACCTCATTTCTCGCGTCCCGGATTCACGCGAGCAGCGAGAGAGCACCATCCACGAAGCGCCGGAGAGGGATCAACGATGCAACACCACGACCGCGGACCGCGTTCGCCCCATCAGTTGGGTGCGGTCGCGCAGCCGCAAACCTATCCGTCGCTCGAAGCCGGTGCTCCCGTCCCGCCGGCGCGGGCGTTCGTTCTGCGGGCGATCGCACTGGCCGTCGTCGTTCTCGGCATAGCGCTCTCCGGCCGCCACGGGAACGGGACGGCGCTCTTGCGCATCACGTTGTTCCCGGCCGCGCAGGTCCAGCCGGAACGTCAAGTGCTGTTCGTTCCGTGCGGCTCCTCGGTGGCTGGTACAGCAGGGAGCTCGAGCCTCGATCTTTCGCCGGCGGAACTGCTCAGCCGAGAGCGGGCCGCATGCGGACGGTAGGACCCGCGCCGGCTACGCCGCGCTCCTTTCGCCCAGGTCGCGGTGACCCGCTCGTCAGGCCCCGTTTGGGCCGTTCATCACGCGCGCGATCGCTCGGCGCAGGCGCAGCATCGCTTCGCTCAATTCGGCCTCGGTGATGATGAGCGCGGGGATGAAGCGCAGCGTGTTGCGGCCGGCTGCGTTGATGACCAAACCTTCGTCGAGGGCCGGCCCCACGAAGGCAGCCGCCGTCTGCGGTTCGCGCACCGGCAGCCCGCGCATCAAACCGTGACCGCGCGGCGGCATGAAGACGTCGGGCCACGCCTGGGCAATCGCGCTCAACTCGGTGTCGAGCAATGCTCCGACGCGGGTGACGTGGGCGTCGAGGTCGATCGAATCGCGGATGCGCAGATGTTCGAGGGCCGCGGCGGCCGGCACCGGCGAACCGCCGAAGGTCGTGCCGTGATCGCCCGGCCGCAACGCCGTCGCAGCATCGCCGCGGATCACGAGCGCGCCGATCGGCAAGCCGTTGGCGAGCGCTTTCGCCAACGTGAACGCGTCGGGAGCTACGCCGAAGAACTGTGAGGCCAACAGTTTGCCGAGACGTCCCATTCCGCACTGCACTTCATCGAAAATCAACAACGCGCCGCGTTCGTCGCAGATCCGGCGCGCGGCTTGCAAGAACTCGCGGGTCGCGGGCATCACGCCGCTTTCGCCCTGCACGGGTTCGACTAGAAAACACGCCGTCGTTTCGTCGATTGCGCGATCGAGCGCGTCGATATCGTTGAACGGGGTAAACGCGAAGCCGAGCGGGAGCGGCTCGAAACCTTCTTTGTATTTCGGATTGTCGGTGGCCGCGAGCGCGCCAAAGGTCCGGCCGTGAAACGATCCGTGGGCGGCGAGAATCGTCGTGCGGTTGGGGTCGCCTTTGCGGAAGGCGTGTTTGCGCGCAAGTTTGATCGCCGCTTCGTTCGCCTCGGCACCCGAATTGCAGAAGAAGACCGAGTCGAAGCCGGTGAGCTCGGCGAGTTTGTCGGCTAACGTGCCGGCCGGTTCGTGATGGTAGAGATTGCTGACGTGCACGAGCTTCGCGGCTTGGTCGGCGATCGCGCGGGTGATCTGCGGATGCGCGTGGCCCAGGGCGCAAACCGCGATGCCGGCGACGAGGTCGAGGTAGCGGTTTCCCGATTCATCGAACAGATACGCGCCTTCGCCGCGAACGAAGTTGATCTCCGCGCGCGCGTAGTTCGCGAGCAGGTGCGGATGCCGGGTTACCAGCCGTGGGCCGTTGTTGATCGATGTCGTCATTGTCATGGATACCTTCACGCGAACGTTGCGGATCGGGAAGCGGCACCGCGCGATGCGCGACGTCGCTCGGGAGATCGTTGCCGCGAAACCGCGGGGGTCAGGTTCGGTAGTGCGCGTTGATGCGGACGTAATCGCTGCTCAGATCGCAGCCCCAGCCCGTCGCGCTCGCGGCGCCTTGCCCGAGGTCGAGGCGGATCTCGATCGTCGTCTCTTCGAGCAGCGTGTGGGCTTCGGCTTCGCTGAGGGCTTCGATCGCGCCGCGTTCGACCCACGATTGGCCGCCCAAAAACAGCTCCCAGGTTTCGGGGTCGATGTTGACGCGCGCCGCACCGGCCGCCGCGATGACGCGGCCCCAGTTGGGGTCTTCCCCGTACAGCGCGGTCTTGACCAGCGAACTGTTGATGACCGCGCGCACCACCGCGCGCGCCTGCGTTTCGTCACGCGCGCCGGTAACGTTGAGAACCAGCGTCTTGGAAGCACCTTCGCCGTCGCGCACCATCGCGACGGCGAGATCGCGGCAGACCGCGGTGAGCGCATCGCGAAAGCCGGCCGGCGCATCGCCTTTGCTCGGCTTGGCGAAGGCATAGACTGCGTCGTTGGTCGACATGTCGCCGTCGACGGAGATCATGTTGAAGGTGGTTTCGACCGCCGCGCTCAGGGCTTCGCCTAAAGCGGCGCGCGACATCGGTGCGTCGGTGGCGACGAACGACAGCATCGTGGCCAAGTTGGGTGCGATCATCCCCGAGCCTTTGGCGATCCCGCCGACCACGTAGCGCTTGCCGTTGTCGTGCCAAGCGTATGACGCGAGTTTCGGCAAATGATCGGTCGTCATGATTGCTTCGGCCGCGGCATACGACGCTTCGTGGCCTTCGGCCAACTCTTTGTGCGCGCGCTCGATGCCTTTGGACAAGCGGTCCATCGGCAAGTACACGCCGATCACCCCGGTCGAGGCGACGATGATTTGCGTCGGCCGCAGCTTGAGCAGCGTCGCGGCTTGGCGCGCCGCGGCGCGCGTGTCGCGCATGCCGCGCTCGCCCGTGCAGGCGTTCGCGCAGCCCGAGTTGACGACGATCGCAGCCATCGCTTCACCGTCGAAATCGAGGTGTGAGCCGCTCACGAGCAGCGGCGCCGCCTTGATGTCGTTGGTGGTGATGACTTGGGCGCAGACGTGCGGTCCGCCCAGTGCGATGAGCGCGAGATCGCTTTTGCGTTTCTTGATCCCGGCGTGAACGCCGGCCATCTTGACCCCGGGGACGGCGCCGAGTCCGCCGCGGACCGCGATCAGGCGGACGGCGTCAACTGACGGCAATGCTGCGAGCGGCAAGTCCGCGTTCCTCCGGAAGTCCGAGCATGATGTTCATATTCTGGACGGCCTGACCGGCAGCACCTTTGCCCAGATTGTCGAGACCGCAGACGATGTGAACGATCCCGCTGCGCTGCGCCACCGCGAGCTGCGCGTCGTTGGTTTTTTCGAGCGCCGGCAGATGGGGAACGCGCGCATCGGTGAAGACGGTCACGAACGGACTGGCCGCATAGTACCGGGTGAGCGCGCCGAGAATCTCGTCACGGTCCAGCGGTGCTGCCGGAACGAGGTACACGTCCGCGATGATCCCGCGGCGCAGCGGAACGACGTGCGGGGAAAAGATCAGCGGCGCGGTGATCCCCACCGCGGCGGCTTCCTGAACGATCTCTTGTCCGTGCCGGTGTCCGTTCAAGCCGTACGAGCGCACGTCGCCGTCGGCTTCGGCGAACAGCGATTCGACGCGCGGCGTGCGGCCGGCTCCGGTGATCCCGCTTTTCGCATCGATGACGACGCTGGCGATGCGTTCGGCGAATTGTCCGAGCGGAACGAGCGCCAACAGCGAGGCCGTAACGTAGCAGCCCGGATTGGCGACGAACCGCGCGTTGGCGATGGCAGCGCGGTAGCGTTCGGGCAATCCATAGACGGCACCGTCTGTTTTGCCGGTCAGCCGGTAGGCATCGGAGAGATCGATGACGCGGGCGCCGCGCGCGAGCAGGCCGGGCGTTTGCGCGTGCGCCAGTTCGTGATTGCCGGCTAAGAACACCACGTCGTCGGCGCCGGCGCGCGCGAGCGCCGTGCCTTCGGGATCGCAGCTCTGCGTGATCCGTGGAAGTGAGGCGAACAGATCGCACACCCGCGCGCCCGGCGAACTGCGGCTTTCCAGCGTCGCAATGTGGACGTCGGGGTGCGCGTCGAGCAAGCGGATGAGTTCGGCCGATGCGTAGCCGCTGGCGCCGACGATGTGAACCGTGGTCATACAGCCGGCTCCTTCAAGCGTGCGATCTCGCTGATGGTTTGGGCGATCGATTCGGCGACCGCGGCGGGACCGGTCGAACCTGCGGTCCGTTTGCCGTCAATCGATCCGCGTGCGTCGACGGGCGCCTCCGGCACGCCCAGCGCGAGCGTATCGCTCGCGTCGAGCGGCCGGCCTTCGACCTCGGCTCGCAGCACGCGTTCGCCGACGGCGCGGTGCGCGGCGCGCGCGGTCTTACCGCTCGCGATCACGGCGTCGGCTAAATCGGTGGCGACGGTGTAGCCGTCGGCAGCCCGCGCGCTCATCGCGCTTTCGTTGAACGCCAGTTCTGCGAACGCGCGCGCGAACGTGTCGAGGGTCGCCAGTGCGCGTTCGGTGCCGCGAATGACCAGTGCTTTGGTTTCCTGCAGATCGCGGTGATAGGAGAGCGCGATCCCCGTCGTCGTCGCCAGCGCGCCGGTGTAGGTTGCGGCGATGTGCGCCGCGGACGCCCGCACCAACTCGAACGGATCGGGATTGCGCTTTTGGGGCATCAAACTCGAGCCGGTCGCGGCGGCGTCGCCCAACCGTGCGTAGCCGAACGCGGGCGTCGACCAGATCACGAATTCTTCGCTCGGGCGTGACGCCGCGATCGCCGCGCGCGCAGCGGCGTGCAGCAGGTCCAGTGCGACATCGCGATCGCCGATGGTGTCGAGCGCGTTGCGCGATGGCCGGGCGAAGCCCAATTCACGCGCGGCCGCCCAGCGGTCGAGCGGCAGCGACGAACCGGCCACCGCACCGGAACCCAAAGGACACGTTTCGCGCGCCGCGCGTTCGACATCGGCAAACCGCCGTGCTGCGCGGACGAATGCCTGCGCGCAGGCGTCGAGCCAAAATGCCAACAGCACCGGCTGAGCGGGCTGCCAATGCGTGGTTGCGGCAAGCAGCGCACCGCTGCGCAGCGCGGCGGACGCGCGATCTTCGACCGCGCCGGCAATCGCCGCACAAACCTCACGGCCCCGCTGCGCGCGGTCGGCGGCGTACAGCAGCAGCGTGGTCGCGACCTGATCGTTGCGGCTGCGGCCGGCGTGCAGCGATTCGCCCGCGGCCGGCGCGAGTTCGCGGACGCGTGCATCGATCGCGCCGTGGACGTCCTCGAAGGTGCCCGCGCGCGCAAATGCCTCGAACGTGCCGTTGGCGATGTCCGCGGCGACGGTATCGAGCGCCGCGCGCAGCGCCGCGGCGTCGGCATCGGAAAGCAGTTTGCCGCCGTGCAGCGCAGCGACGTGACCGCGCGAGCAGCGCACGTCGAACGCGGCCAACACGAGATCGTCGCCCAGCGACGATCCGAACGCCAACAGCGCCGCGTCGGGGGCCGCCGCGAAGCGGCCGCCCCACTGCAGCTGCGATTCGGTCGCCACTAGACGCTCGCCGGGCTTCGCCCAGCGGCCGGCGACGTGCGGCTCGGCCCGCAGGGCCGAACGCGAAGGATTCGTCGAGCGGGATTCGTCGAGCGAGAGCCGAGACGAATCAATCCGAGGCGAATCATCTAGACCAATGACGGCGTCGAACGGTCGGCGGCTTGGGCGGCTTTGGCCGCTCCCACCGCGACCGGCAAGCCCCAAATCTCGATGAAGCCGCCCGCGGCATCGTGCCGGAACGTATCGCCGTGCGCATAGGTGGCCAGTGATTGATCGTAAAGCGCGAACGGCGAACGCGCGCCGACCACGACGGCTCGGCCGCGGATGAGCCGCAGGCGAATTTCGCCCGTCATGCGGGCCGCGAGATGCTCGTTGAACGCGTCGAGCGCGCCGCGCAGCGGGTTGGACCACTGCCCGTCGTAGATCAGCTCGCCGTAGCGCTGGTCGAGTCCGGCTTTGACGCGCAGTTCGTCGCGAGTGAGCACCAGCCGCTCGAGCGCGATGTGCGCCTCGATGAGCGTGACGCTGCCCGGGCACTCGTACACTTCGCGCGATTTGAGCCCCACGACGCGGTCTTCGATCATGTCGATCCGGCCGACGCCGTTGGCGCCCGCGATCTTATTGAGCTCGAACACGAAATCCGCGCCGCCGGCGCCGTTCATCGACGGTATGCCGCGCTCGAAGGCGAGCACGATCTCAGCGCCGTTGGGGGGTTCGGTCCCCGGCGTTGCCGTCCAATCGAAGCAATCTTCGGGCGGCGCGTTCCACGGATCTTCGAGCACGCCGGCTTCGATCGACCGGCCCCACAGATTCGCGTCGACCGAATACGGCTTCGCCGCGGTCTGCGACACCGGCACGCCGTTTGCCGCGGCGTAGGCCAACGCGTCGGGCCGCGAGAGCGGCGTGTCGCGCAGCGGCGCCAGCGTCTTGAGATGCGGAGCCGCGGCGCGCACGCCGACTTCGATCCGGACCTGATCGTTGCCCTTGCCGGTGCAGCCGTGGGCGACGGCATCGTAACCGTAGGCGGCGGCGGTTTCCACTAAAAGCTGCGCGATGAGCGGCCGCGACAGCGCCGCCGAAAGCGGATAAACGCCTTGATAGCGCGCGTTCGCAGCCAGCGCCTTGTACGCGTAGTCCTTGATGAAGCGTTCGCGCGCATCGACCAGCACGGCATCTTTGGCGCCGAGCAGCAAGGCTTTGCGCCGCACGGCTTCGAGCGCGTCTTGCGAACCTTCGCCGGAAACCATATCGGATTCGCCGACATTGGCGGTGATCGCCACGACCTCGTGGCCGGCGGCGACATATTGTTTGAGCAAGACCGAGGTGTCGAGTCCGCCGGAGTAAGCCAAAACGATTTTCATGCTGGGTGCGCTCCACGCCGGGACGCGTTTATCCCGGGGTTGGTGAGAAAAGGGAAGAAAAGGTCGGGGACCCGAGGTTATTCGATTTGCGTTCGCATGTCTTCGAAGCGCTGCATGACCATCGGCATCACTTCGGCTTTCTCGCAGATCACGAGCACGGTGTCGTCGCCGCCCAGGGTGCCGATCACCTCGCCCCAGCCCGCCGAATCGATCGCCGAGGCGAGCATCATCGCGCCGCCGGGGGGCGTGCGCAACACGATCTGATTGACGCTGCCGCGCACCGACAGGACGAGTTCCGCCACGATGCGGTGCAGGCGCGAGGTGAACGACGGTCCCACGCTGGGCTCGACGTACTTGAACTGTCCGCCGGTTGCGCCTTTGAGCGGAACCTTCATCAAGCCCAGTTCCTTGATGTCGCGCGAAATGGTGGCCTGCGTAACTTCGTAGCCCTGCTGTTCGAGCAGCATCGCCAACTCGTCTTGCGAGCGCACGGGGCGGGCGGCGATCAAGGAAAGGATCGCGCGCTGACGTTTGGTTTTGGGCTGCGCGAGGTGGGCGGTTTCAACGGTCATTGCTATTCATCACCTAATCCGCGGAGATCGGTCATCAGGGCCAGGAGGAGCGCTTTCTGGGCGTGCAGCCGGTTTTCGGCCTGATCGAAAACCACGCTCTGCGGCCCATCGATGACCGCCGCCGTGACTTCCTCGCCGCGATGCGCGGGCAGACAGTGCATGAAGAGCGCGTGCGGCGCGGCCGCCGCCATGAGCGTGCCGTCGACGCGGTAGGGCGCCAGCGCCGCGGCGTTGCGCTCGACCAATCCTTCATCGCCCATCGATGTCCACACATCGGTGTACACGACGTCGACGTCGCGGACGGCGCGGATGGGACTGGTGAACGCGCGCGCGGTCACGTTGTGCGCCTTGCCGAGTTCGACGAGCCGCGCGAGAAACGCGTCCGGCGGCCGGTGCGTCATCGGCGAGGCAAACGTTACCGACATCCCGGACAGCGCGGCGGCCTCGCCCACGGAGTGCGCGACGTTGTTGCGCCCGTCGCCGACATAAGCGATGCGCAGGCCGGTCAGCGTGCCGAAGCGCTCCTTGATCGTGAGCATGTCGGCCAGCGCTTGACACGGATGAGCCACGGCCGAGAGCCCGTTGATGGTCGGCACCGTGGCCGAGGCGGCAAACCGCTGGAGCGGTTCATGCGCGTGCGTGCGCACGACGATGGCGTCGACGAATCGCGACAGCACGCGCGCAGCGTCTTCCGGCGTTTCGCGCGAGCCGACCAAGAAGTCGGCGCCGGTCGCAGCGATGGCGTGGCCGCCGAGCTGGGTCATGCCGACCTCGAAGGAAACCCGGGTCCGCAGCGACGGCTTTTCAAACAGCATCGCCAACGTCTTGCCGCGCAAGAATTGCATCTGCTCGCGGCCGGATGCCTTGAGCTGCTGCGCGATCCCGATCAAGCTCAGCAGTTCGTCCGGCGCCAGGTCGGCGATCGAGAGGAGGTTGCGGCCCCGAAGCCGGGTCGCCGCCGGAAGCGTCATCATGCTATGCATAATCATACATAATACTGCATACTTATGCAACCAGTTAGGTGAGCCTTGGTCGCGGGTACGAACCCCCAGGTCGGCCGGGCAGCAGCTCGGCTAACCTCGCCTGAAGACCACCGCTCCCCCGTTAGGCAGCATCGATGTTCGAAGCCCCTGCACTTGCTCGCCTGTTTCCGCCGGACCCTCGACCTCGAGGTTTTGCGCACGCTCTCGGATGCGGCATCGCGCGAAATCGCGCTGCGCGCGGCGATCGAAAGCGAACGCCGGGCGCGCCTGCACGCCGAAGCGGTCACGCAAACGTTGCAAGCCAGTCTGCTGCCGCCGGCGTTGCCGGCGGTTCCGGGACTCGACGTCGCCGCTCGTTTTCGTCCGGCCGGAACCGGCGTCGAACTCGTCGGCGATTTCTACGATCTCTTCAAAGTCCGCGGCGACCGCTGGGCGTTCATGGTCGGCGACATCTGCGGGAAAGGGCTCGAGGCGGCCAAGGCCGCATCGCTGGCCCGAAACGTTTCTCGCGCGCCGCGGCGGCCCCGACTTGTTCTTGACCGCGATCTTCCGGCACGCTGATTCGTTGCGCGACCGATTTCCGGGTGGCACTCGCCTGCGCGGGTCATCCCGCGCCGGTTCTGCGCCGCGCCGACGGTTCCGCCGCCGAGCTCGCCGTTGCCGGTCCGCTCATCGGTGTCTTTGCGCAACTCGAGATTCGCTCGTCGACGTTCACGCTGGCTCCCGGCGAAGCGCTCGTGCTGTACACCGACGGCGTGAGCGAAGCGCGGCGCGGCACCGCGCTCTTCGGCGACGACGCGTTGCTGCGCGTGATCGCCGAGAGCGAACGTTCGGCGGATGCCGACACGCTCGCGCGCCGCATCGAAGACGCCGCGTTGGCTTTCTGCGGCGGCACCGCGAGCGACGACATCGCCATCCTCGTTTTGCGGGTGCCGCCCGATGCCGACACCTGCATGCGAATTCAGGTCGGCCCAGCGAAGTGAACCGCCAACCGTTTCACTCGTGCGCTTGCCAGGATCGCGGCGAGCAGCGCCAAACGCACGCCGGATGAGCGAACGGCACGACGCGGCGCTAATTTTCGATCTCGACGGAACGCTGGCCGACAGCGTGTACCAACACGTGATGGCGTGGGATACCACCCTGCGTGCGAACGGCTTGGAGTTGTCGGTCTGGCGCATTCATCGGCGCATCGGTATGAGCGGCGGACTGTTCGTGCGCGCCTTGCGGCGCGAGCTGGGCCGCGATCTCACGCCGGCGTTCGTCGAGAAACTGCAGCGCGGTCACGCCGAAGCCTACGAGCAGCTCGCCGACGGGGTACGCCCACTCCCCGGCGCGCGTGAACTGCTCGCAACCCTAACAGCCGAAGGTGTGCGCTGGGCGATTGCGACGAGCGGTTCGCGCGAGGTGGCGGCGCGCACGCTGCGCATTCTTGCCGTGCCCGACGGCGTTCCAGTCGTGACGCGCACCGACGTCGCTCACGCCAAACCCAACCCGGATTTATTTCTCGAAGCCGCGCGACGGCTGGAAGTCGAACCGCGTCAGGCGTTCGTCGTCGGCGACTCGATCTGGGATCTGCTGGCCGCGCAGCGCGCCGGATCGTTGGGCATCGGCGTGCTCAGCGGCGGCTACGGCGACGAAGAATTGCAGCTCGCCGGCGCGTATCGCGTCTACGCCGATCCCGCCGATCTGCTGCTGCATCTCGACGAACTCGGCATTCGGGTCGGCGAAACCGCGCGCTTCCCGGCTTGAGCAGCGGCCTAGAAACCTATCGGGCTTTGCCCGGCGGGCAACGAAGGGCGGCTTGGGCGAAGCCCAAACGCGAAGGATTGCGCGTGGCGCAATCCGCTGGGACGCGAACGTGAGATCGGTCGACGTATTCGAGGCGAAGACGCAGTTTTCGGCCCTCGTCGAGGCCGTGCAACACGGCGAAACGATCCTCGTCACCAAAAACGGCAAACCGGTAGCGCAAATCGTTCCGATACCGGATGAGCGACCGCGCGAGTTCGGCTTCGATCGCGCTCTTTTTGCTTCCGGAAAGATCAAGATCGCGGACGACTTCGACGAACTTGCGCCGGAGTTGCTCGAAACTTTCTACGGCGAGTAGCTACCTGCTCGAGACGAGCGTCGCTTTATCGTGTTCGAGGCCCAATCGATTTAAGAAGCCCGTACGCGACGCACCTCGGCTTTGCGTGACGAAGCCCGCAGAGCCGCCCGTTGGCGCGTTGCGAAGTTTGCTTCAGCAAATGAGCCGCGTAGCGACGAAGTCCAGGGCTAATCAGAGCATCTAGCGCTGCTTTTTCGCGATTGCGCGGGCGAGATCGCTCTTGGTCATGTGCGAAGTCGTCTCAAGGCCGAGTTCGCGGGCGCGTGATGCGAGTTCGGCTTTGGTGTGGTGGAGCATGTCCACGCCGCCGAAAGTTTCGCCCACGCCGGCGATCTTCGCCGCTTGCGGCTGAACGCTGCGCGGATCGCTAGGCCCCTTTTCGGCTTTGGCTTCCCAGTGGTCGCCGACTTTCTCGAAGCTGTGCTTCACCGCGCTCCACGCAGCACGATGCGCGCGTTCTTCGTCGCCGGCGTACTCGGTTTCGGCGTTCTCGAGCACTTTTTCGTAGGTCGCTTGGGCTTTCTGCGGCGAGCGCTGCAGGGTGGAGGGCAGGGGCGCGAACGGCGCGTCGGGTTCTTTTTTCGGCATGCGCGGATCGTACCCGCGCGGCGTCGCCGGCATTCAGCGAATCCAGGAGTTTCGATGCGCGGACGTGCAGATCGGCGGCATGGCCTCGCCGTTCGTCGCACCGTCGTCGCTCGTGATCAAATTCGGCGGTTCGGTCGCCGGCGGCGCGAGCGGTGATCCGGTGTTGGCCGATCTCGTCGCACTTGCTGCCGGCGGGACCGCGGTGGTGCTCGTGCACGGCGGCGGCCCTGCCGTCGACGCTGAACTGCGCGCGCGCAACGTAACGACGCGGCGCATCGCCGGCCTGCGCGTCACCGACGGCGCGACGCTCGAAGTGGTCGAGGAGATTCTCGGCCGGCGCGTCAACGCCGCGATCGTCGCGGCGCTCATCGCAGCGGGCGGCCGAGCGCAACGCGTGGCGGGCGACGAAGGGGTTTTCATCGCACGCAAGCTCGAGCTCCCGGCGGGCGATTTGGGTTTTGTCGGCGAGATCGAGCGGATCGAGACGGCGCCGGTGCGAGCCGTTCTCGATAAAGGCGCGATTCCGGTGGTTTCGCCGATCGGCGCCGATGCCGGCGGTCAGCGCTATAACATCAACGCTGACACCGCTGCCGGAGCGCTCGCTGCGGCGCTGGCCGCGGACGCTTACGTGGCGGTCACCGATGTGACGCAGGTCCGCATCGATCGCGACGATCCGGCGTCGGGAATTTCGCGGATGACGGTCGACGAAGCGTTGGCGTACCGCGCGCGCGGCGTTTTCGTCAACGGCATGCTGCCCAAGATCGATGCGGCGCTGACCGCGGTGCGCGGCGGGGTCGCGCACGCATTCATCTGCGGCCCCGGTTCGGGCGCGGTGCCGTCGGCGCTCGCCGGCGCCGGAACCGAAATCGTCCGGTAGTGGATCGACAAAGCCCGACGGGCTCCTTGGCGTACGCCGAGCAAGCACTCGGCATCACACTCGTTCGCAGCCGACGGGGGCGCTGCTTGTTTTAGCCGGATTTCTCGACATCTTCAAACGAAACTCGCATCCGGCACATAAACTGATCGCGTTACCCGCCAGTCCGCGGTGTGAAACATTTCAGCCGACAAATATCCTTGCAAAAATGTCAGGATTCCACGAACATCGTTTGCGGCTGCCGGCCCACGTTTAAGGAGTGTAGATTGTCCAAAGTGTTGACTGCCGATCCGAATCAGGAGGTCGGCGAGCCCGACCTCAAAGCGATCTATTTCTTCGATGAAGGCGACGCGAGCATGAAAAACTTGCTCGGCGGCAAGGGCGCTGGACTTGCCGAGATGACGCGCGCCGGCCTCCCCGTCCCGCCCGGCTTCACGATTACGACCAAGCAGTGCTTGGCGTACTATGGTGGGAGTTCGCCATTGCCCGAAGGGCTGAGCGAGAAGATCGCGGCGGCCATGACCAAGTTGGAAGGCCTGACCGGAAAGCGCTTTGGGGATGCAGCGAACCCGCTGCTGATCTCGGTCCGCTCGGGCGCCCGCGTCTCGATGCCCGGCAT
>JBEKHC010000116.1:0-14342 GCA_050012475.1 Candidatus Velthaea sp. | reverse complement strand
GAACATCCGGATCGGTTGGATCGATCCATCCGGCAGTCTGCAGTTCGTTGCCGAGCGCGAGCAAAACTGGCGCCAACGTACCGTCGTCTCGAATCCGACCTGCCGGCGCTGCCGCTTCGCGTTGTATTGCGGCGGCGGCTGCGCGGTGCTGGCCGAGGCCGCCAACGGCACGACGATGCACGCAAACTATTGCGATGCGTTCGGCAAACGCTTCCGAACGAAGGTCGCGGAGGCGTACGGAGCGCACGTGAAGGGCGCTGCCCCGGCTGCGGCGCCGGCGTCGCCTGCGCTGGAGTGCCGCTGACGTGCGCGCCCGACAGCACGATGGGCGCGCACTGCTGCCCGATTTGGGCAGCGCGATCGATCGGGCCAGCCGCTACATCGTCGAGATGCAGGCGCCCAACGGCGCCTGGCCCGATTTCAATCTCGCCGTGGGACGTTCCGACACGTGGACGACCGCTTACATCGGTTGGTGTTTGTTCGAGACGGAACCGATCGTGCGTGCGCCCGAACGGCACTATCTGCGCGGCGCACTCGAGCGGGCCGCCCAATTCCTGAAGGCCTCGCGCCGCGCCGACGGCAGCTGGGGCTACAATACGCGGGTCCCCTCCGACAGCGACTCGACGAGTTGGGCCGCGCTCTTCCTTACGTCGATGGGAAGCGCTCCGGGAAGCGAGACCGACCGTATCCTCCAGACGTTTGCGCGTTCCGACGGCGGGTTCGCGACGTACAACACCGGCGCGTCCGACACCGTCGCTGCGTCCGCGTGGACGCGCAGTCATCCAGACGTCACACCGCTCGTCGTGCGCGCGCTGGCGGCGCCGTCGGCAACGCGCGAGAAAGCGCTCGCGTTCATCGCCTCCCAGCGCAGGGACGACGGGCTGTGGAATTCCTACTGGTATCGCACGCCCCTCTATGCGACCCTCCACAACTTGGCCGCGTTGGAGGCGGCGGGGCGCCCGGCAATACCTCCGGCCCTTGCGATCCTTGCCGCGGCAGTCGATCGCGATCCGTTCGATCGCGCGCTGGCCCTCGAGATCGTCGCTCGCTTCGGTTCCGGCCCGACTGCGGCGTTCGTGTTCGACGTTGCCGCAGCGCTGCTCGAAACGCAATCGGCAGAGGGCTGGTGGGCCGCCAAGCCCATGCTGCGCGTGACGTACGATGATGTCGAACGCCCGTGGGAATTGCCGGGCGAAGCGGGTGGGCCGCTCCACGACGACGACTATTTTCTGTTTACGACGGCCACCGTCGCGCGCGCGCTGAGCCTGATGATGCGGGAGCGTTCATCGTCGGACGACGTACCCAATGGAGCGCATAGCCCGAACCGAAAGGAAACGATCACGTGATCACCCTGACCTCCAAAGAGTCGCAGCAGATCGAATTTCCCGGCGGCGCGCCGAGCTTACCCGTCCTCGGAGCGCTTACCGTCACGGTCGAGACCGGCGTCGCGGTGTTTGCGTTCGTCGGTACCCACGCGCACGATTGGACGCGCGACACGCTGTCGTTTCCGGTCGGCGGCCCGTGCACGGCCGGCGAGTTCGTCAGCGGTATCGCCTCGGCGGCTCCGGCTTCGTTTTGGACGCCATATTCGCTGACGCCCGCGGGCAGCTCGGTGGGCCCCGACGTCGAGCTAGTCGTCGTCCAGCCGATCGCCGGCACGTCGGCGGGCGGCGGTTTGGTCTTCATTCCGCCGCTCGGCTTCGCTGTCGATGCCGCTGCGGTGTCGTACTCGGCCGCTGCGGGGTCCGGGGTTCTCCAACTGTCGCTGGCCGTCTTTGGCACATCCACGTCGCTTATGCGCGTCTCGTACACGGCGTTCATCGTGCAGCGCAGTGGCGGCGTCATCGTCGGAGGCGAAGCTGGTTCGACGCAGATCCGAGCGTGACGTGCCCGGCCGCCGGCGATTGCGACTCCTCGTAGCACAAATGAAAGATTGCGCGCCGGAATCGCTCGGGCTACGCTTGACGAGAGATCACGATGAACCGAGGTTTACTCAGTGTCCCGACTCAGAAGTTCGTGGCATAAGATCGCGAAGGATTTTCGTTCAGATCGAGGAGTGATGAGGGAGCGAAGCCGTAGCTTCGTGACTGAAGAACGACGAAGAGCTGGACGAAAAGACAAGCGAGATGACAGTTGAGAGACGAACGAACTCGAGCGGCGCCTTAAGATGACTACGGGCGCGGCGAACAAGCCGCAGCCCGATCGTGCGATACTCGCCCTACGAATAACCACACGTCGCTGACATCACGACGGGCGATGAGCGCTTCCTGCGCTCTCCGCCTGCGTGTCCCGCGAATCGCGATTTGGAGAACACCGTCATGTCCATTGCCCAGGACGCCGTGACGGCTCTCGACTGAGGACAGCCATGGCCAACCTCCTTGAACTCAAGCGTACCTTCCGCAAATTCTCGACCGCCGATCGGGACGCGACGTTGGCCCGGCTGGCCGGCGACGTCGCGGCGATGCAGCGGCGCTGGCCGCGCAAGGTTGATTTTTCCGGCTTGCTGCCGGATTCTGCGATCGCGATCTTCCCGTTACTTTTCGCTGACGCGTTCGGCGATATCGACCAGGAGCTTCTGGCACGGTTCCTGGCCGGTTGTGAACTGCTCGCCGGCACGATCGTGATTGCCGACGCGCTCTTCGATGAAGAACTCGAGCGCGAGCAACGAACGTCGTTTCTGCTCTGCTGGCAAGGCGCGCAGTGCGAATTGCAGCGTGAACTGGGGCGGACGTTCGCGCCCGACAGCGTCTTCTGGGAGACGCTTCAAGCCGCGCTTGCCGAGTATCTGGGCGGCGTGATCAAGGAGGCGAGCTATTCGACGCGGCGCCGGCGGCTCGCGGATGCGACGACGGCCGAATGCATCGCGATAGCATCAGCCAAGAGCTGCGTTTCGCGCGTGGCGATCGTGGGGCTCAACCTGCTCGGCAGCGATGCTTCGCGTACCGATGCGCTGCTGCTCTCGCTCGAGAAATACAATCTCGCGCACCAGATTTTAGACGATCTCCAGGATTGGAAAGCCGATCTCCAAGCCCATCGCCCAACGCTGGTAACCGCTCGACTCGCCACGGTGCTCGGCTTGCCGGATACGCCCGAGCCGATTTCCGATCTTGCCGCGCTGGCGCGCGAACTCTATTATGGCGGCCATGCCGACGAGTTCCTCGGACTGGCGCGCGCAAATCTCGCGCTCGCGTTCGACGCAGCCGATCGCGCTCGGCCATTGCCGTGGCACGCGCTGCTCGAAGAGTCGGATCGCGTGATTGACGCATTGCAGCGCGACTTGAGCGCGATCGTGCGCCGGAATCGCCGCGGACCGCGGCGCGGCGACGTCGCGGTGTGACGACGTTCGAATCGCCGCCCGCGTCGGCGCGCATCGCGCGCGGGACGTTGCACGTGCTCGACGGTAGCGACGTGCGTGTCAGCTACGTGCTGGACTGCGATTCGGGCGTACAAGTGCGCTTGTCCGAACTGGCATACCGGGTCGTCGCGGACGCGTGGAACGGCGCGAGCTTTGAGGAAATAGCGATCCGGTGCAGCGACAACGAACGGCAACTCAACGCCACTGATGTCGGCCGGGTCTACGATCGCGTCGTCGCGGGCATTGACAGAGCGGAAGAGCAGCAACGCACGCGAGCGCGCAAGCACGGCTTCCTGCTGCGCCGAACGCTGTTTCCGGCGAAACTCGCTGGGCGGATCGCGACGCCTTTCGCGGCGCTGTTCGGACCCGTTGCGGTGCCGGTGCTCATCGCGCTCGTCGCCGCCGCCGCCGGCGCGTACTGGATCGATACGCAACACGTCGCGCCGCGGCGCCTTGGCCGGTACGATGTGCCGGCCGGTTACGCGCTGTTCGTCGTTTCGTGCTTGGCGCACGAGTTCGGGCACGCCGGTGCCTGCAAACGCTTCGCTGTGCGGCCGGGCTCGATTGGGCTCGCACTGTACCTCGTGTTTCCCGTCTTCTACAGCGACGTGACGCGCATTTGGCGGCTCGACCGTCGCCGGCGGATCGCCGTCGACTGCGGAGGCTTGTACGTTCAGAGCATCTGCGGCGCGTGTTACGCCGCGATCTATGTCCAGACCCACGCCGCCGCGCTCCACTGCGCGATTACGTTCATTATCGCTGCCGCGCTGCTGGACCTCAATCCGCTCTTTCGCTTCGACGGATACTGGATCGTCTCCGATGTTTTGGGCGTCAGCGGCTTGCACGCGCACGTTGAGCGCACGTTTCGGCGGTTGGCGTCCCGCTTCGCCCGGTGCGGGCATGTGCCGGCACCGCCGTTGCCGCCGTTTACCGTCGCGGTACTGACCGTCTACAGTTTCATCGCGCTCGCGAGCTGGACGTGGTTCAGCGTGCGATTGGCGCGCAGCGTGTTCCAACAGCTGCCGCACCTGATGGCCGCACTTCCGCCGGCGGCCGTTGCCCACGATCTGCCGATGTTTGCGGCAGGCGGGGTGGTTGCCGGCGCCCTCGTGCTCGCATGGCGTCTGCGCAGCCGGCGCCGCTTGCGCGAGTGACCCTGCGTACGACGGGCGGCGCGACGGTCCTGCGACTTATCGTAACGACAATGAGAAATAGACGCCGCGCTCCAGGCCCGCTACGCTGGAATTGCGAGCAACGCGCGATCTGCCTTCGCGTTGCGGTCGCTCGCACCACATCACTGCCGCTCGATCGCAGCGGCTCTCGCCTTGGAGCAAACATGAAGCACAAAGCACTGGTCACCGTCGCGGCAGTTTTGCCGATCGCCGCCCTCGCCGTTGGTTCGGCGTTGGCGCAACCTCCTCACGTGGTAAACACGAACACCGCAGCCGTTGCCTTCTCGAGCGTGGCTCGCCCGGATTGGCACGTCCGAATCGTCTCGCCGCTCACCTTTGTCGTGAGCGACAAAGTAGCCTCGAGCGGGATTCTCTCCACGAGCGCAAGCGAAGCGGCGAAACTCCTCGACAGCTAAATCCCGACGACGTGGGGCGCGCTCGGGGCGCGCCCTGCGTACATGCTTCGTCCGCATTCGCCTACCGAGAGGAACACCGCATGCACAGCAGAGGCTTTGCCTCGTCTCGCGAACGGATCGCGCTCTGGGCCTTGAGCGTTACGTTCGCCGTCGTCCTTGTCGTTCACGCGAGCGCGGAGACGCTCTTCGCGCTGCCTGTCAATCCGCTCGGCGAAGCACTGCGTCCGGCCGTGCTCGGCTACATGCACCCGTACTTCGAACAATACTGGAACATGTTCGCGCCGACGCCCATCGAGAGCGATATCGTGATCCTGGCGCGGACGCGGACCGAACGCGGCGAGCCCACCGCCTGGGTCAATCTCACCGACCCGCTGCTCGATGAGTTGCGCGCGCATCCGTTTTCCCGCTACATGACGCTCAAGGTGCTGGCGATGAACCTCACCGTCTCCGCGCTCGACGACAGCGCGCTGGGCAAAGGCAAGTTCAAACCGCAGCAAGTGCAGGCCTTCACCGATCCGCGCACGCGTCCGATGATCCTCGAAGGTCTCGTCCGGCTCGCGCTGTTTCTCGGCGCCGGCGGCGCGACGCATCCGCGCAGCGTGCAGATCGCGATCGTGGAGCACGTGTTCCCGCGCTTCACCCAGCGGTTCGCTGCCGACGATTCCAGAAAGCACAACGACACGCTGCTGTTCCCCTGGCTGCCGGTTACCGGCGCGGCTGCCGCCGAGGCGGCGTCATGAGCGCGGCAGCGGGATCCGCACGGATCGCGGCGTTCGCGGACCGCGTGCTCGAGGTGCTGACGACGCCCCAGCGGCGCATCGGCAGCAGCGTGTTGCGCGCGCTCTTGGGCACCGCAATCGTGCTCTTCTACCTGGAAAATCTTGGCTGGCGGCGTTTTCTGTGGGGCCCCGACGGCGTCGTCCCGCTGTCATATGCTGGCGAACTCGTCGAAAAACACGGGCCCAACCTCTATCTTCAATCGGCCTCGGCGGCCGGTTTCGAGCTGATTTTTTGGCTCGGGCTGCTCTCGGCGGTCGCATTCGCCTGCGGCCGCTGGGTGCCGTTCTCGACCGTTGCCTGCGCGATCTTCACCTGGTGCCTGATCGCGCGCGACAGCTTCGTTACGGATAGCGGCTGGACGCTCGCCACGATCCTGTTGATGTACGCGGTGGCGCTCGATTGCAGCACGTATCTCGTCGCCGGTAAGTGGTTCGCGCCGCCCGCGACGGCGACGGATGGCAGGAATAGCTTCGTCGGGCGCGCTCGCGCCTTGCTGCACAACTTCGGCGTCGCGTTGGTCCTCTGGCAAGTGAGTCTGCTGTACGCCGCGGCATGCTTCTACAAGATTACGGGGCACAAGTGGCAAGACGGCACGGCGCTGTATTATATTTTACGCTCGAATCAATTCAACCTGACGCCGCTGGGCGCCCACGTGTACCAAAGCGCCGTCCTCGTCGCCGCCGCGACATACGCCACGCTGATTCTCCAAGCGGCGTTCCCGTTCTGCATCTGGCAGCGTCCGGCGAAATACGTCGTCGCGCTGGCCGCGATCGGCTTTCATCTCGGGATCGCTTACACGATGGCGCTGCCGCTCTTCTCGCTGGTGATGATCGCGTGTGAAGCGATGCTGTTTTCGGATGACGACTACCGCCTCGCGCTGTCGGCGCTGCGAACGTACGCAGCACGCGTCGCGCCGGCGCAGTTCCTGCGTGCGTTCGTCGAGCGTCCCGCCGCAGTAACTGCGACGCTTCCGACGCGCGGGATGGAATGATGGGTCCGGTGCTGATTTTCGACGCGGATTGCGGCATGTGCACCCGATTCGCTCATTCCGGGCTGGTGCGGTCCGCGCGCGTCCGGTCCGTGGGATACCAAAGCATCGACCGCGACCCCGGGCTCGCCCGCATCGTGCGCGGGCTGGGGATCGACCGGCGCGCCTTCGCCGCCGCGATGGTGCTCGTCGAGGGCGGCCGCGTTCACGTCGGCGCGCGCGCGTTCAACGTCCTGTTGGTACGCGCGGGCGGTTGGCCGGCTCGTGCCGGCGCCGTTTTGTCTCTGCCCCTGGTTTGCGCGCTCGAAGCGCTCGTTTACCGAGCGATCGCCGCCCACCGCGGCCGCCTTTCGGTGTGGCTGGGTGCGTCGATGTGCGTTCTCGCCAGCCACCCGTCACTTGATTCTTCCGGAGGTTCACGCTCATGATCGCTACCATCGCCTTATCTGCCGTGCTCGCCGTGCTCGGCCCGCTCGCCGACGCGTCGGACGCGGCGAACGGCTCCGCCGCGTCCGCTGCGCAGGCGCCCGAAAATCCGGCGATCACGCGCCGCGTCGATGCCCAATTCGACGCTTGGCAGCGCGGTTCGCTCGATCGTTCGTTGTATGCCCTGCGGGCCAACGAACAGCTGGGCGCCGACGTCGTCGGCGCGATCAGCGCGCATTTGAAGCCGCTGGGCACGCTGCATTCCGCCAACTCCTTGTTCAAATACAAAGAGTCCGGCAGCACGATCTATGTCTATTCGCTGCGCTGCGAAAACGGCAGCATACGAATGAGACTTGGTTTCGACCCGCAGGGAAAAATCAGCACCGTTTCATTCGAGCCCGACCCATAGGATTATGCTGCGTGCAACCCGTTGTGTATGCGGCTGCGCGCAACCCGTTGTGTATGCGGCTGCGCGCAAGCCGTTGCGCATGCGGCTTTGCCGCAACCAACCGTTGCGTATGCGGCTTCGCCCGCAAGCCACCCGTTAAGTACGCGGCTTCGCCGCAAACCCGGCGTTGCGTTTGCGGCTTGGCCGCGAGCGTTATTCGCTCGCGGCCATCCGCGCGGTGGACGGATCCGCGTAACGCTGGGCGATGCCGCCGGTTTCGGGGCGGCACAGGATGCCCGCGGCATACGCTACCGCAACGAGCTGCGCGCGCGAACGGGCGTCAAGCTTGCCGTAGAGGATGCGGATGTAGGTATCGACGCTGGCTTTGCTGAGCCGCACCACGGCGGCAATTTCTTTGCTCTGCAGACCGTCGGCGAGACCCGCGATGATCGCGATCTCCTTTGCTGAAAGGCGTGCCATCAGCGTCGTACTCGGGTGCGCGGATCGCGCGGCTGCCGCATGCGGTCGAACGGGGGAACCGGCGTATGCATTGTCGGCCCCGCTCAACGCGCAGCCGCGTTGCGCGGGTCGCGGATCAACGCCATGGCCCAACCCGCCGCCGTTTTCGTGCGGACGACGTAGCCGTCCGGCGTTTGGTCGACGATCTGGTAGCCGGCTCGGATAGCATCGGCGAGCGAGATGAAAAGGACCAGGCCTTGCATGATATCGCCCTTCTTTCTAAGGAGTGGCCGTCGACGGCGAATGCCGTTGGGGTGTCGTGCGCCGCGGTCGATGAATATGAGGATCAGTCTAGCCGCGGGTGACGCGCCGAACATCGGTAGTTTCACCTATCCGCCTACCGGATCGCCCTGCGGGCACACGGGCCCGATGGGCGGAAATCGCCGTGCGCGTCGAAGCCTGGCCGCTATGGCACGAGAGCGGGTCGGGATGATCGGACGCGGCGAACAGCTCGCGTTCATCGATGCGCGGCTCGACGATGCGCTCCGGCGCGACGGATCGACGACGCTGGTGTGCGGCGAACCGGGCATCGGGAAAACGCGCTTGCTTCGCGAGTGGACGAGCGTCGCTCGCGCGCGCGGCTTCAAAATCGGCGAGGCGACGAACTACGCCTTTACCCGCGAGGCCTACGGGCCGATCGCCGAAGCATGCCGCATCCTGGCGCAGAACGAACCGCGCGCGCAGCCGCGCGAGAGCGCGGACCGCGCCCTCTTCGCGAAGTTTCTCGGCCTGTTCCCCGCGCCGGACGATGTCGAGGACGCGCCTGCGCACAAGCGGCGGCTGTTTGTCATCGTTCGCGAGTTCCTCGAATCCGTCGCCAGCTACGCGCCGGTGCTCTTGACCATCGACGACGTCCAATGGATCGATCCCGAGTCGCTCGAGGTCGTCGAGTATCTCACGGCAACGCTCGGCGGCGCGCGCGTCGTGCTCGCGCTGGCCGCGCGCGCGGACGAAAAACCGAACCTTCGTTCGACATATGAGATCGCGGTCGGGCCGCTGGAGGAAGACGAAACGCGCGAATTGATCTTCCGCGCGCTGCCGCTGGGGCGTTTGCTGCCGCAGGCGGTGATCGATGAGATCTGGCGCAAAAGCGAAGGCAATCCGCTGTTCGCTTCGGATCTCGTGCTCGACGCGCTCGATCATCCGTCAGCGCCGTTGCTGCCCGTGACCGTCAAGCAATCCGTGACCAGCCGGCTCTCGTCGCTGCCTCCCGGCGGGGTCGAGGTGCTCGAAATCGCGGCTGCGCTCGGATCGGTGATCGACCTCGACCTGCTGCGCGCACTCGCGCCGATTTCACGCCGCGAAGAGGTCACGTTGTTTCGCACGGCGCGTGCGCTCGGCTTGACGATCGAAACCGGCCGGCGCGGCGCCGAAGCGCCGCGCTTTCGCCACGAACTCATCCGCGAAGCGCTCTACGATCGGCTCACGAGCACCGAGCGGCGCGATCTCCATGAACGCATTGCGACCCGGCTCGAAACGGCGGCCGTCCGGCCCGCTGCCGCCGTTCTCGCTCGGCACTGGGATGGGGCGGGGCGTCCCGATCGCGCGTCGGCCTACGCCGAAGCAGCCGGCGATCTCGCTGCCGCCGCGGGCGCTTACGGGACGGCGCGCGATCATTTCGACCGCGCGCTGCACGGCGGCGTGCTCGACGCGCAAAGCATTGCGCGCGTCGGCGAAAAGCTCGGCCACGCGCACGACCTGCTCGGAGCCGCGCGCGACGCGTACGTTCATTTCACCCAGGCGGCGGAGCATTATCGGACCATCGGCAACCGCAGCGGCATCGCCCGGCTTGCCTTACGCCTCGCCAATGCGGCCCATCGGCTCGCCGACGCCGACGCCACGCTGCGTCACTGCCGCGACGCGATCGCGTCGAGCGGAGCGGGCGATGCCGAACGCTTCGCCGCGGAAGCGTTGCTGGCGATGTTTCACGCCTTTCGCGACGAGGTCGACGAAGCGCAAACCCACTTGCTGCTGGCCGATGCGTTCGAGGGTGAACGCGACCCGGCATATGTGGTGCGACGCCACGTCGCGGCTGCAGCGATCGCGAATTTGCTGGGTCAGGTCGAACGGTCGCAGACCTTCGCGCTCGAGGCAGTCAAAACGGCCGAAGCGCACGGAGATCCGGCGATCGTTGCCAACTGCTGGACGCTGCTCGCCGATTTTGCCCGCCAGCAAGCGAATTATCCGCTTGCGGAGGCCGGTCTGGACCATGCCATCGAGGTCGCCGACCGGCACGCGCTGACGTACGCCGCCGCGTATGCCCGGCTCACGGCCGCCGATGTCGCGTTTTTACGCGGCGACGCTCGGCGGGCCCACCGGTTGCTGCGTTTCGCTTGCGCGCTCAATGTGCCGGGCGCGTTCGTGCGATTTTATGCGGCGGCGATCGGTATCCCGATCGCTCTGGCGGTCGAAGACGACGCGCTGCTTGCGCGGCTGGCCGCCGCGGATGTGCTCGCGCAGGTTCTGCAGACCGGATCGGACCAGAATGCCGCAGCGCTTGCCGCAGCGCACGCCGAACTGCGCGTTGCGCGGGCGGATGCCGCCGGCGCGGTCGCGCTCATCCGCACGACGCTGCCGCGCCTGCGCAACGCAACGTACGTGTACGAGGCGCTGTTGAAGTTCGCGCGTTTCGGCGGTCCGGCCGAAGCGCAGCGGGCGGCCGCGCTGTTCGGTCCGGCCGATGCCGCCGATCCGGTCATGCGCGTGCACGCGCTGCTCGTGCGCGCGATCGCGGCCGCGAACGCGGGCGACGTCAAAGCGCGCGACCGGGAACTCGGCGAGGCAAACGAACTTGCCGCCCGATTCGGCTTTCTGCCCCTTGCGGCGTTGGCGGACGAATTATCCGGCGATCGGGCCTCCGCAATCGCGCGCTACCGCGAAATGGGCGCGCTGCGTGACGCGCGGCGACTGACTGCCGGCGGAGCGCGGCGCAGTGAACGCGGATCGCAAACGCTCACCCCGCGGGAACGCTCCGTCGCAACGCTCGTCGCGCAGGGACTATCGAACCGCTCGATCGCCGAACACCTGACGCTCAGCAATCGGACGGTCGAACATCACGTTGCGGCGGTCTTCTCCAAGCTCGACGTGCGTTCGCGAACGGAGCTCGCCGCGCAGATGGCAGGCGGCTACGGTGCCGTGATGAACGGGGGCGCCGAGACCGCGTAGTTGACGAAATGCCCTTCCGTTCCGCGCAGCCAAAGCAGCTGCGCGTTCGCACCGTGGCCGATGACACTTTGCGCTTTGGCATTGGCCGGAAAAGTCAACGCAGCGGCTGCCGGCGCGACCGAGAACGGGACGTGTATCGTCTCGTGCGTACCGTTGGACGAAAGCTGGATGTCGAGCTCGTGCGGATACGCGACGACCTGCGAGACGAGCCACGTTGTGCCCAACGTGTAGCTGACGAACTTCGGCGTTGCCGGCGGCGGCACGAGTTTCATCGACGATATCGGTCCACCGGGACGAAGCGGCGGGCGCCCCTTGTTCGGGGCCGCCGACGGGCATGGGGCGAGCGGATTGGTCATGGCGATGACGTCGGGCTGCACGTGATGACAGTTCCCCGTGCACGGTGCCGGCGTTGCGGTGCTTTTCACCACCGGCACCGACCCGGACGCGCTCGCCGCCGGCAGGTGGGCTGCGGACAGCGCCCAAACAGCAGCGCCGAGAACGATCCAGAGAGCCTTCACCCGGGCGGTTTTCATCGCAAACATCTCGCTGTTCTCCCTCATCGGCAGACGCGCGCCATCGACGCGGATTCATTGCCGCACCCAAAATCTAGCGCACCGCCAATCAAAATGCCAGTCTCATGAATCGTTACGACTGGCGGGACCGCCGGTACGCGCTCGTGATGCGCAGCCGCTTCGTCCCGCTCACGTCCCAGCACGTTTGCCAGCGGTCCGGCTCGCGCAGTTCGAGGGTCAGCGCGTACCGGTCGCCGCCGCACTGGTGGAAGGCGCGTCCGATGCCGCCGGCATCGAGCCGCAGGGTGAAGAACGGTGCGCCGTCGCTGAAGGTGGCGACGATCGCGCCGTCCGACGTCGTAAAGTGATAGCTCCGCGTCGCGTGGATGAGTTTGTTTGCCAGCTCGAACCGCACCCGTTCGGCGTAGACGATGCTTCGATCGAGCGCCTGTAGTGTCGCTTCGCCGGCGCAATCGATCGCGTCGTTCCGGTCGAAGTCGACGATCGATCGCGCAATCGACCAGCCCCCGAGATAGGCCTCCGTCATGCTCTCCTCCTTCGAACGCTTGGCACGCTGCGCTATTCGCGGTTGATGCGCCAATCGAGCATGCGCTGCGCAAACTTGCTCCTCAAAGCGGGTAGGCTACCGGGGAACAGCAATCACCGCAATCCGCGAGAGGACGAACGATGTTTCCCCAACTGCTCACGCCGGTCGGCGGTGCCCTGCTCCCTTCGTTCGTCGTTGCGACGCTGCCGGTCCTAACGGTGCTGGCGCTGCTCGGCATCGTACGCCGTCCGGCCTGGCAGGCCTCGCTCGGGGGCTTGCTCGTGGGGTTGCTGATCGCGGTCGCGTGGTGGAAGCTTCCGGTCGGACTTGCGGTTGCGGCCGTCGCCAACGGCGCGACATTCGCGGTGTGGCCGGTGATGTGGATTGTCGTCAACGCGCTGCTGCTCTACAACATCGCCGTGAAGTCGGGTCGGTTCAAGGCGCTCAACGCGTGGGTACTCGACCACTTGCCGAATGACCGGCGGATCGTGCTCATCGTGATGGGCTACTGCTTCGGCGCTTTGCTCGAGGGCGTCGCCGGCTTCGGGACGCCGGTCGCGATCACGAGCTCGGTGCTCATCGCCGTCGGGTTCCCGGCGCTCGACGCGCTGGTCTTCACGCTGATTTTCGACACCGCCCCGGTCGCGTTCGGCGCGCTGGGCGTGCCGATCACCGTGCTCGGCGCGGTCACCCATCTTTCGCCGACGGTGCTGGGCGCGATGGTCGGCCGGCAGCTGCCGATCTTCGCGTTCTTCCTGCCGTTTTATGTGATCGGCGTGTACGGCGGTCTGCGCTCGATTCGAGCGCTGTGGCCGGTGCTGCTCGTCGCCGGCGGCGCGTTCGGCGGCATTCAATTCATCTGCTCGAACTTCATCAGTTACGCGCTCACCGACGTGTTGTCGTCGCTGGGCTCGCTGCTCGCGACCTTACTGTTCCTGCAGCGGTGGAAGCCGCAACCCGATCCGGCCTACGCCGTGCCCGTGCGCGACATGCCGCGCACGCACGCGCCGGCGACGGGTGCGCAACGTGCGCTTGGCGCTTGGCTTCCCTGGATCGTCGTCACCGTCACCGTCATCGTCTGGACGACGCTCAACATCGCCGCACTCGGCGACCTCAAAATCGCCTGGCCGGGCCTAAACAAAGCAATTTCGATCACGCTCTATAAGGGCGCGCCGTACGCCGCGGTCTGGGACTTCCAGCCGCTTGCGACCGGCACCGCGATCCTCGTCGCCGCGCTCATAACCGCGGCGCTCGTGCGGCTGCCCGCCCGCGAGATCGTGCGCTGCGTCGGGGTCACTTGGCGGCAGAGCCGCATCCCGATTCTCACCGTCATGCTCATCATCGGGTTGGCGTATTTGATGAACTACTCGGGATTGAACTACACGCTCGGGTTGGGCGTGGCGTCGGTGGGCCTGCTGTTCGTCGTCCTCTCACCGTTTCTGGGTTGGCTGGCCGTGTTTCTCTCGGGCAGCGACACGTCGGGGAACGCACTGTTCGGAAACTTGCAAGTGATCGCCGCGGGCCAGCTCCATCTCGATCCGGTGCTGTTCGCGGCGACGAATTCGTCGGGGGGCGTCATGAGCAAGATGATCTCGCCGCAAAACCTTGCGACCGGCGTGTCGGTCACCGATCTCAAAGGGCAGGAGGGCGTCGTGTTCGCGCGGACGTTTCCGCACAGCATCATCCTCACGCTGGGGTTGAGCATCACGGTTGCCGTGCAGCAGTTTCTCGTCCCGTGGATCATTCCGCACTAGCGTGAGGCGCGCGATGCGATATCCTTTGGGGTCGCAGGTCCTATCGCACGCGACTCCCCAAACGCTTTGGTTGAGCGCCCTCGGCCTCGCTTGAGTACAGCCTGCGGCTTGGCAGATTCGTCGAGCGCAGCCGAGACGAATCCACGGGTTCGCCGAGCGCAGCCGAGACGAATCCACGGGTTCGTCGAGCGCAGCCGAGACGAATCCACGGGTTCGTCGAGCGTAGCCGAGACGAATCCATCAGGCCGGCCGCGCAGGGATTAGCGCCCTCGGCTTCGCTCGCTACGTCCGCACCCTTCGGCCTGTGGCGACGCCGCAAG
>JBEKHC010000115.1:0-14613 GCA_050012475.1 Candidatus Velthaea sp. | reverse complement strand
ATCGAAGGATCTTCGGCGAAGCGCGCCGGCACGCCGGACGAAGTCGCAAGCGTAGCGGCGCTGCTCATCGGTCCTGACGGCGGCTTCATAACCGGCAGCGACGTCCTAATGGACGGTGGCGTCACCGCGGCTTACTGGTTCGGCGACGTCGCCGAGGTTCGTACCGCCGGCTCTTAGGTCATCGGATGCTCCCTCGCCTTGAGAATCTCACGCGGTGGTCGATTTGCCGCCGCTCCTGCTGGCGTTGACGGCTTGGCTTTGCCATCGAGGGCGCGGTTGAGCTCGATTTCGCGCGGGCGGGACTCGCTCGCGCGGCCGCGCAATGCGCTTTAGATGCGTTATTTTACGCTCGCCCTGTGGTTGGTGCTCGGAATTGCATTGCCGTCCCCCGGCCTGGCCGCGCCGGCAGTGATCCTGGCCACCACGACGAGCACACAAGACACTGGCTTACTTGATGCGCTGGTTCCGGCGTTTGAGCGGTCGACGGGCTACACGGTGAAGACGATCGCGCTTGGCACCGGTGCAGCTTTGAAAATGGGCGAGAAAGGCGACGCCGACGTACTGCTCGTTCACGCTCCCAAGGCGGAGGAAGCATACATGGCTGACGGGCGCGGCCTCAGTCGCCGAGCCGTGATGTATAATCACTTCATTGTGGTGGGGCCTGCGTCGGATCCGGCGCACGTGCGAGGTGCGACGTCCGCGCTCGAAGCCTTCAGGCGGATTGCCGCGTCGGGCGCAGCGTTCGTGTCGCGCGCGGACAATTCCGGGACCAACAAAAAGGAACTCGAGCTCTGGCAGGCTGCCGGCGCCCCGCCGCAGGGTGCAGCGTACATGAAGGCCGGGAGCGGGATGGCCGACACGCTGCACATCGCCTCGCAAAAGGACGCCTATACGCTCACCGACGACGGAACCTATCTCTCACAGCGCGGGACGCTTGATCTCGTTCCCGCGCTTGAAGACGCCAAAGGCCTGCGCAACATTTATCACGTCATTGTCGTCAAGCCGATTCCTGGTCGCGCAACCAATCTCGCCGGTGGCGCAGCGTTCGCCAACTATGTGGTGTCTGCACCAGGCCAGCAGATCATCGCTGGGTACGGAAAGGAGCGTTTCGGCCGGCCACTCTTCACCGCGGATGCCGGCGCGGCTGTCGTCTCTGGGCCCTAGCGTGCGGCACACGTCCATGCTTGAGATCGCGGCGCGGTCAGTCGGGGTCTCGCTTGCCGCGACGCTGATTGCGGCTGGCTTCGCGCTCGCCGGCGCGCTGTGGATCGTCTATGGCCAAAGTCCTTGGCGGATGATACTGCTCGGCGTTTTTAATTTAGGCCTCGGGCTGCCACCGGTCGCGGTTGGGCTCGCCGTCGCCTTCGCATGCTGGCGTAGCGGCCCGTTGGGGGGCCTGGATCTGCTCTATACGCCGGCAGCGATGGTCATCGCGCAGACGATCGTCATTACGCCGCTGATTGGAACGCTCGCGGTCTTGGCGCTTCGCGCCGTGGATACGTCACTGAACGATCAACTTGTCGCCCTCGGCGTTCCGCTGCGAAACCGGATCGGACTGCTAGGCCGCGAGACGATTCCCGGACTTGCGGCGGCAATGTTGGCGGGCTTCGGGCGCGCGATCGCCGAGGTCGGCGCAGCGCAAATGACCGGCGGGAATATCGAAGGACAAACGCGCGTCCTCACCACGGCAACGATGCTGGAGGTCGGCAAAGGCGAGTTCGGTGCTGCGTTTGCCGATGTCGCCGTTCTGCTGGGGATCGTCGCGATCGTCGCTGGCGGAGCGCTGGTTCTGCAAACGCGATGGCGATAAGCGTCCGCGGGCTCGTAGCCCAGCGTGATTGCTTCCGGCTTTGCGTGGACGCCTTCGATGCCGATGCTGGCGGCATCGCGCTTCTCGGACGCAACGGCGCCGGGAAATCGACGCTGCTGCTGGCGCTTCAAGGGCTGCTCAAACATACCGGAATCGTCGAACGGTCGGGACGCTGCGCGGGCGTCTTTGCGCAACCTGCCGTTCTGCGCGGCTCTGTCGTTTGGAACATTGCCGCGGTCACCAGTGCAGCGCTGGGTTTGGACCAAGCTACAGCTCACGTGCGCGCGCACCAGATATTGGCAAGCGTTGAGCTGGGTAACGTGATGAGTCTTTGATGCACGGCGACTCTCGTCGGGTCAACGCCAGCGCCTAGCGCTCGCGCGCGCTCTGGCGCTCGAACCGGATATGCTCTTTCTCGACGAGCCGTTCGCAAACGTCGATGCGGATGGCCGACCGGAGCTGCGAGCGCTGGTCGGCGACTATATCGCGCGTTCGGGCTGCGTCTTGGTCCTTGCTACCCAGAATCTTGCCGATGTCATGGCGCTGTGCAAAAAAGCGCTCGTGATCGACGACGGCCAGCCCGTCGAGATGCTCGATGTAAGCGCGATCCAAAACAGTCAAAATCCACATCTGCGGGCAATCGTCTCCGAGTCTTGCCTGCTCGTATGAACCGCAAAAGCCACATTCGCTCATCACCTCAGCGAGGACGCCTCCGCTTACCCAAAAATTCCCGGCGGAAGCCGATGATTAGGCTCAGCGTGACACCTAGACCGATGTTTTCCATCGCTTTGCATTTGAACGGCTGCCGCGATCAAAGGTCCTGGCGCGCGCATTTTCACGCGCGAAGATCCGACCCACGTTACGGCAAGCCCCACTTCGTGTTCATGCCGGTCATCAGTTTTGGGGCTCCTCGCAGCGACAGTATGCGCCTGAGGACGAAGAAGCGCTGCAGATCCGGCCGATTGCCTCTCCGCCGCTTTGCCGGCTCCGCAAGGGCAGGCGCGACGCGCCGACCTGGGGTGTCCGAGTTGTTGGATTGACAATTACCGATTCAATAGTCTAGGATCGATATATGTCGATACAGAGGTGCTGTCCGGGGACCCCGGTTTACGACCGCGATCTTACCGACGAGGCGGCGCTGTTCAAAGCGCTTGGCGATCCTGCTCGGGTCGCAATTCTGGCGACGTTAGCGCGCACTGACCATGAGGTCTGCGTCTGCGACTTCACCTCGGGACTCGCCCTCAATCAGTCGACGGTCTCGCATCACCTCAAACTGCTGAAGGATGCCGGCCTGCTTACATCGGTCCGGCGTGGCACCTGGGGCTACTACTCGCTCGCCGGCGACGCACGCGTTCGCCTCGAGGCGGCGCTCACGTCGGTCCTCCCCGTGAAGGTTCTCGCATGAAAATGCATCTCAACCTGGCGACTCGCGATCTCGATGCCAGCGTTGCATTCTATCGTAGGCTGCTGTCGGCCGAACCAACGAAGCACTTCGCCGACTATGCGCTCTTCGTGTGCGACGAGCCGGGCCTGGAACTCGCGTTGGATCATAACGCCGAAACCAACGTCCTTGAAGGCGCCCATTACGGCGTCGCGGTCGACAGACCCGAAGACGTCGACGAAGCGATCGTGCGTCTTCGGGCTGCTGGCTATCCGATCGAGGTCGAAACGACACAGACCTGCTGCTATGCCGTTCAAAACAAGGTCTGGGCGACGGATCCCGATGGACGACGCTGGGAAACCTACTACGTTACCGAGGAGGTCGGAGAACGCGATAACGACGCGACGACCTGCTGCAAAACCGAAGCGGCGACCGCGGCGGCTTCGCTGGCGTGCTGCTGAAGTGAACCTAGCGCGCCGTGCAACGGCCGAAGCGGTCGGCACCGCCTTGCTGCTCGCCGCGATCGTCGGATCGGGCATCATGGCACAGCGGCTGTCCGGCGGCAACGTCGCGATCGCCCTGCTCGCAAATACGATCGCGACCGGCTCTGCGCTTGGGGCGATCATCCTGGCCTTTGGACCGATCTCCGGCGCGCATCTCAATCCGGCCGTGACGATCGTCGATGCCTGGCAGCACGGCATCGGCTGGCGTGACGTTCCGGCCTACATCGGAGCGCAAGTCGTTGGCTCTCTCGCGGGCGTCGCGAGCGCGAATCTCATGTTCGGGCTGCCGATCTTCTTTGCGTCGCATCGCGTCCGGACCGGCAGTGGGCAATGGCTGGGCGAGTTCGTCGCGACGTTCGGCCTGCTGTCCATCATTTGGGGCTGTTCCAGATCGAAGCCCACGATGACACCATTGGCCGTCGCCGCGTATATTGTCGGCGCCTACTGGTTTACGTCGTCGACCTCGTTTGCTAACCCCGCCGTAACGATTGCGCGATCGCTCAGCGACACGTTCGCCGGCATACGACCGATCGACGCTCCGGTCTTCATCATCGCGCAGTTGCTCGGTGCAGTCGCCGCCACCGCGCTCTTTGCGTATCTCATGCCGTTCTCGAAGACGATCGCACCAGCGGTCGTCGCTCCGCCGGAGGTTTTGCGTGCTCACGACGCCGTCCGTTCTCCCGCCCATCCGTAATGCGACCGTCGACGACTTGACCGCGATCCGCCGCATCTACAACGAGGGGATTCAAGATCGCATCGCCACGCTCGATGACACGCCCAAGTCCGTTGACGACATGAGCGGGTGGTGGTCTGACCACGGCGATCGCTACGCGGTTCTCGTGGCCGAGGATAAAGCGGCAAACATTTTGGCGTGGGCAGCGCTGAACCCGTATTCCCATCGCTGCGCTTTTAATTTCGTCGCCGACCTGTCGATTTACGTCGCGCGTCACGCTCGGGGCACCGGCGTGGGTTCGACACTGCTCGGTGCGCTTGAGAGGCGTGCTAAGGAGCACGGCTTTCATAAGATCGTGCTCTTCGCGTTGTCTGGCAACGTGGGCAGCTTAGGTTTGTATCGGAAGTTTGGGTATCGTCAAGTCGGCGTCTTTATCGAGCAAGGGCGGCTCGACGGCCGATTCGTCGACGTCGTGGCGATGGAGAAGATCCTCAAGCCGGTGGTGCTTTTCGTGTGCCGGCACAATACCGGTCGCAGTCAGATGGCCGAAGCGTTCTTGCGCCGCTTCGCCGGGAACGATATCGAGGTTTTCTCTGCCGGCACCATTCCGGCGGATCGGCCGAATCCGGGCGTGGTCGCGGCGATGGCAAAGATCGGTATGGATATCTCCAAGGCGCAGCCGAAACTCATCGATCCGGTCCTCGCCGCCCGAGCCGACCGGATCATCACCATGGGCTGTGACGTCGAGGGTGTCCCGCGGGTCGATGACGACTGGGGACTGGCTGATCCGAAAGACCAACCTCTCGAGCGCGTCATCGAAATCCGAGATCTGGTTTGCAGCAAGGCCGGGGTACTTGCACGACAGATCCTCGCCGTGCCCTCTGTTTGATCAGTCGCGTCCAAAATCGCGGTGCCGCTGCACCACGCTGCTGCACCACGGTAGTTGATTTGCCGCCGCTTGACCGCGACGGCACGACGTCGGATGTTGTTGCCCCAGCGATGCTTTACTACTATTTCAACGCTGCGAGCTTGGGGCTTAGGCGGCGTGCGTTTTCGAAGAGGATGGCACGGCGTGCCGCGGTCGACAGGCCGAGCGCTTCGAGCGCATCACGCTCGGCGGCGTAGGGATACGGAATGTTCGGATAGTCGCTGCCGTACACGACCGCGCCAGCCGCGGCTTCGACGTCTGAGCCCCTGGCCGTCGTGAGCAAGTCAGGTGAAACGAATGCCATCGTCGTGTCGAGAAGGAAGTTGGGGAAACGCTGCGCGAGCGCAAAGAACGCTAACGTATCCGGAACGCCGAGGTGCGCGACCACAAGGCGCAGTCGCGGATGACGGGCGAGAATCGTTGCAATGCGGCGCGGCCCGTCGTTTGTTTTGTGATCCCACGGAATGGGCCCGACGTGGATGAGCGCAAACGCATCGCGCGCGGCAAGCTCCGCATAGAGCGCATCCATCCGCGGGTCGTCGGCGGCAAACCGCTGCACGTCTTCATGGATCTTGAGACCGATGCAGCCATCGTCAAGAGCGCCGCGCAGGTCGGCGAGTGGGTTCGGATCGTCGAGATGCACGGTCGCAAGCGGCAAGCCGTAAGCGTCGAGGTCGCGGGATGTTTGCGCCAGCCAAGCGTTGAGTTCTGCTGCCATGCCGGGCTTATGCGCATAGCTGCAAAAGACGAAGCGTTCGACGCCGGCCGCCCGCAAGGCGGCCGCCACCGCGCGCGGTTCCGTCGGATGGACGATGCGCCACGAACTGCGCTCGTCGAACCAGCGTCGAATAGCGGCGGACAAACGCGGCGGATGCAGATGGGTGTGAACGTCGATCATGCCGCTCGCATTCGATTTCGGCAGCGAGCTTCGCTGTCGACGTTGTGCGCGCCGCCCTTACAGCGGACCACGCCTGCGCTGAGCTCAGACGAGAGAAGGCTAACCTGCTTCAGCGTTCGACGGATCGTCGCTATCAACATCGTTCTGCGCGCTCGCTCAGCGCTCGCCGTACGAAGTCCAGGACGGCTGCGAGCCCCGGGGTACGGCCAGATCGGCGTTTTAGCAGCGATATGCGTCGCATTTGGAAGAACGCCTTATGGCAGTGCTCGAATATTTACGTGCGAATGGACCGGACAAACGGCGTTGACGAGGATTGCGGAGGCATTTGTTATGCCATTACTATTGGTCTCGCTCGGGGCCGCGCTAGTCGTCTATCCGCGAGAACCCGCACGCATCATCGCCGATCGGCGCGCGACTGGGCGAAACCGAGATTTCGGCTAAGGGCACATGTGCGCAGACGACGCGAGTCCATGAGAAGAAGGCGAGATGAAACGGCTATTTTCGAGTGTCGAAAAACTCAATGCCAGGCGCGGCGCCGACATTCTCTTGGAAATCCTCGTCAGCGAGGGTGTCGAATACATTTTCGGGAATCCCGGCACAACCGAGCTTCCGCTCATAGACGCGCTCCTGACGACGCCCCAGATTAAATATATTCTGGCGCTGCAAGAGGCATCGGCAGTTGCCATGGCCGATGGCTACGCCCAGGCCGCCCGGCGGTCTGCGTTCCTTAATCTTCATACCGCTGGCGGGTTAGGGCACGGCATGGGGAATCTCTTGAATGCCAGCGCTTCGCAGACGCCATTAGTCGTTACCGCCGGACAACAAGATTCGCGTCACACGGTGACCGACCCGCTCTTGTTCGGTGATCTGGTGCGGATCGCTGAGCCTGCGGTGAAGTGGGCGCGCGAGGTGGTGACAGCCGAGCAGCTTCCGGTCTTGGTGCGTCGCGCTTTTCGCGATGCCGAAGCCGCCCCGTCCGGGCCGGTTTTCCTCTCGCTGCCAATGGATGTGATGGAGGAAGTGAGCAGCATCGGAATTTCTGAACGGTCGGTGATCGACCGCCGTGCCGTCGCGGGTTCGCTTTCGGAATTGGCGAAGCAACTGGCGGAGATCGTTCCGGGACGAGTGGCCGTCATCGCCGGTGACGAAGTCTATGCAAGCGGTGCCTCTGCTGAGACCATGGCGTTGGCGGAAGTTTTGGGAGCACCGGTTTATGGCTCGTCCTGGCCGTCGCGCATCCCGGTTCCGACCTCTCACCCGCTTTGGGCCGGAAATCTTCCGACGAGGGCGCAGGCCATTGCCGAGATCCTCGCAGACTACGATGCGATTTTCGCCCTGGGCGGAAAGTCGCTCATTACGATTCTTTACACGGAGGGTTCCGCCGTCCCGGAAAGCTGCGACGTTTTCCAGCTTTCTACCGACGTGCGGGATCTTGGCCGCACGTATATGACCAAACTGTCGGTGCTTGGCGACATCAAGGCATCCCTCAATGTACTACTTCCGCAACTGCGGACGCTCACCGCGCAACAGAGTACTATCTCCAGGACACGTATTGAAGCCGCCGCGAACGACCGCGCCGCCAAGCGAGATGCGCTCGACCTCCTCGCTGACGAGCAGATGAGCGCCTCACGGATGACTCCGCTCGTTGCTGCGCGCGAGGCTGTCCGCGCGATCGGCCCCAACACCCCAATCGTCGATGAGGCAATCGCGACCTCGAGCCATGTTCGTGCGTTTCTGCGGAGTGATTCGCCCAGTCAGTACTCGTTCTTACGCGGAGGGGGACTCGGGTGGGCAATGCCTGCGGCAGTGGGCTGTTCGCTCGGGATCGGCCGCGAACCCGTGGTCTGTCTCATCGGCGACGGTGCCGCGATGTATTCTCCTCAGGCGCTCTGGACGGCGGCGCACGAGCAGTTGCCGGTGACGTTCGTCGTCATGAACAACCGTGAGTACAATGTCTTGAAAAATTTCATGAGATCGCAGACGGGTTACGCTTCTAGCCGGCAGAACCGCTTTCTGGCCATGGACCTTGAAAATCCGGCAATCGACTTTGTTGCACTTGCAACGTCGATGGGCGTTGCGGCCCAGCGGATAGAGCGGGCCTCGGATGTTGCCCCGGCAATTGAAGCCGCCATCGCCAGCGGCGTTCCGAACCTCATTGAAGTCCTTATCAGTCCCACTTAACTGTTGCCGATCTGCCTATGCACGTCAGTCCTGTCGCTCGACGCGGTAATCAAACGTTACC
The DNA here is from genome assembly GCA_050012475.1 of Candidatus Velthaea sp. GTDB lineage: Bacteria > Vulcanimicrobiota > Vulcanimicrobiia > Vulcanimicrobiales > Vulcanimicrobiaceae > Velthaea. Next base: position 6,178 of record JBEKHC010000115.1, on the reverse strand, counting down.
GGATGCTGACGTGACCGATCGCCATGCCGTCGTCGGCCGCGATAACATTGCGCCCCGAGCCCTTTCGGGCGGCCAGGCGGACGCAACGAAGTATCTAGCGCTGCCCACCGACCGGAGTGCCCTTTATCGCTGCTTCGATCGCCGCGATGTCGATTTTCTTCATCTGCATCATCGCCTCCATCGCGCGCTTGCTGGCTGCGCGGTCCGAGCTTTTCACCGCGTCCATTAGCGTACGCGGAACGATTTGCCAGGAAAGACCGAACCGGTCCTTGCACCAGCCACAGTCGCTTTCCGAACCGCCATCGTCGACGATCGCGCGCCAATAGCGGTCGGTTTCAGCTTGGTCGTCGGTGTAGACTTGAAAAGACGTTAGTTGCCGGCCGTTACCGCCTTCAATTCGGCGAGTGACTCACGAATGATGTCCGACAACGGCGCCGCGTTGTGCTCCTCGATCCACCGATCGAATGCAATCTTGAACACGGCAACCCCGGCTTCGGCGGCCAAACGCGCCGCCGTATCGCCGACACCGCGTTGGCGCAATGCTCCCGCAAGCGACGCTGCAAGCGACGCGAGCTTGATTAACTCTCGCTCTTGCAGATCCGCGTGCGCGTCGATGATGCGCTGGCGCTGCCGCGCGTGGCCCAACCGTTCTGCGAACAGTTCGCCGGCCCTCGCCAGAGCCGCGGCGATCGTGTCGATCGGCGTCGCGCCGGCGGGCGCTTCGGCGACACTTTGCACGAGCAGCCGAGAGAACCCGGAGCTGCCTCCGAACAGCACCTCACGTTTGTCTGCATAGTGCCGGAAAAACGTACGCTCCGTGAGGCCGGCCCGGGCGGCGATCTCTGCGACCGTCGTTTGCTCGAACCCGCGCTCGCCGAAGAGCTCCATTGCCGCGCGCTCGAGCCGGGTGCGAGCCTCCGGTTGCCATCTGCCCATGAATTCCAGTATACATGATGGCAGTGGTTGACATCAGTGGTATGCTTCATGTCAGTTACTGACATCATAGGAGTATCCCAAATGCGCGTCTTCGTTACCGGTGCGTCCGGTTGGATTGGTTCCCACGTCGTTCCCGAGCTCATGCGCGCCGGTCATCAGGTAAGCGGCCTCGCGCGCTCGGATGCATCGGCCGCCGCCCTCACGTCAGCCGGCGTCGAGGTCCATCGCGGTTCGCTCGACGACCTCGACGTCGTGCGGAGCGCGGCCGCCGCGTCGGACGGCGTCATCCATCTTGCCTTCGATCACGGCAAAGCGTTCTCGGGCGACTTCGGGGGCGCGGCCGACGCGGATCGCCGCGTCATCGAAACCATCGCCGAAGCGCTCGCCGGCACCGATCGTCCGTTGGTTATTGCTGCCGGCACGCTCGGTGTGGCGCCGGGACGCGTCGCAACGGAAAAAGATGAACCGGACGTCGCGCACCTGCCCGACGGTCCGGCTAAGCGTGCGGAGAACGCGAAATTCACGGCGTTCCTCGCGTCGCGCGGCATCCGCTCCGTCGTCGTCCGCCTCTCGCCGACGGTGCACGGCGAAGGCGACTACGGCTTCATGGCGCGCATCATCGGCATCGCGCGTGACAAGGGCGTCTCCGGCTACATCGGCGACGGCACCAACGAGTGGCCCGCGGTGCATGTGATGGATGCCGCCCGCCTTTTTCGCCTGGCACTGGAGAACGCGCCGGCCGGTTCGGTTTTGCACGCCGTCGCCGATGAAGGCGTGCCGTTGCGCGAAATCGCCGGGGTGGTCGGCCGCCGGCTGAACATCCCCGTTACCTCGGTCTCACCCGACGATGCGGCCGCACATTTTTCATGGCTGGCGGGCTTTCTCGCAATGAACAGCCCGGCGTCGAGCGCGCAGACACGCGAACGCATGAAGTGGCAGCCCACGCATCCCGGGCTGATCGAAGACCTCGACAAAGGCCACTACTTCGACCGGCCCGCCACGGACAAGTATTAGACGATCGTGGAATGTTCGGCACGCGGGGCCAACGGCAAGCATTTCTCGCGGTGTTCGCGGTGTTCGCATGGCGCACAATACTGCAGCAACCCTCTCGTTCGCACGACTCGGGACGGAAACGAGTTACCGCGATTTGAGTTCGTCCAGTCGCGGGCGCACCGGCCTGCAGACATCGAGAGCGCTGTAACGGCGAATCCGATGCACGGCGATCGGTATCCCGCCCATTTCGGGCTCTGGTCGGACAGTAGCAAATCGCTGCATCGCCTGCGCGCGTCGCCTTCAGGCGTCGATGAGCATCTCGGGCCGAATCGGCAGCGAGCGCAGGCGCTTCCCGGTCGCGTGGTAGACCGCATTTGCGACGGCGGCGGCGACGCCGGTCGCCCCCAGTTCGCCGATCCCTTTCGCACCGATGGCACTGGCGTGGTCGTCGTATTCGTCGACGAAGTGCGCTTCAAGCATTCCCACGTCGGCGTTGACCGGCACGAGATAACCCGAGAGATTTTTCGAGACGAACCTGCCGAGTCGTGCATCGACGTCGGAACGTTCGAGCAACGCCTGCCCCAAGCCCCAAATCAGCCCGCCCGTCATCTGCCTCGTCGCCGTCTTGCGGTTGATCACGCGGCCCACGCTGTAGGCTCCGACGCAGCGCTTCGCGTGGACCAGCCCTAGCGCGCGGTCGACGCGCACTTCAACGAACACAGCGCCGAAGGTGAACATCGCATAGCCGTTTTCGGCGGGTTCCCACGCGCCTTCGGCTACGACGTCGGCCGCGACACGAGCCATCGTCTCGGTGTATGGTTCGCCGTCGCGCCCAAGTTCGGCGAGCCGCGCTTTGAGCTTGAGCGCAGCATCCGCAACCGCCGAACCCAAACCCATCGTGCTCGATGATCCGTACGTCGGACCTGCGACGGGCAAATCCGTATCGCCCAAGACCATCGTTACCGCAGCGGGATCGACGCCCAGCACGTCGGCGGCGATCTGGGGCATGATCGTGCGTACGCCCGTTCCGATTTCTTGCGAGCCGGCTTCGACCACGACCGAACCGTCGGGGCGCATGCGCAGCCGGGCTGTCGACGGCATCCGGTACGTCGACATGAGGCACGTGGCCATGCCGTGTCCGATGAGCTCGTCGCCGTCGCGCCGTTCGCCGACGTGTCGGGCCGCGCGCGACCAGCCGAACTTCTCGGCACCCAGTGCATAGGCTTCCCGCAACTTCTTCGATGAAAACGGCCGGCCCGTGAGTGGATCGTGCTCCGCGTAGTTGCGCAGCCGGAGTTCGAGCGGATCGATTCCCGTTTGCCACGCAAGCTCGTCGAGCGCCGACTCCAGTCCGAAACTGCCCATACCTTCGTTCGGCGCGCGCATTGCGGTCGGCTGAATGAGATTGACTTTCAGGACGCGATGCGTCGTTGCGATATTCGGGCAGGCGTACAGCACGCGCGTGTTCACCGCGGCGTACTCCGGAAACTCTTCACGCTGGGCGTTGGCGTAGACGACGTCGTGCGTGATCGCCCGCAGCGTGCCGTTGCGCTCCATGCCGATCGCGACGTCCTGAATCGTAGCCGTCTGGTAGCCGCAGGCGGCATACATTTGCGCGCGCGTGAGCACGAGCTTGACCGGACGCCCGGCGAAGCGCGCCGCCATCGGCACGAGGATCTGATGCGGCCAGACGTAGCCTTTGCTGCCGAAGCCTCCGCCCAGGTAATGCGAGATGACGCGCACGTTGGCAGCGGGCACCTGCAGCGCAGCTGCCACGACGCTTTGCACACCCCACACGTGCTGCGTTGCGTCGTACAGCGTAAGCCGGTCGCCGTCCCAGACCGCGGTGGTCGCCGAGGGCTCCATCGCGTTGTGATGGCGATACGTGGTTTCGTACCGCGCGCAAAAGCGGATTTCTGCGGCGTGAAGTGCCGCATCGGGGTCACCGGTGCGCGTATCGGGTTCGTCGTAGCCGTTTTCGATTCGCTCGCACGACGACCAGTCCGTTTGCAGGTCGAAGGTTCCGGCTTCGAGATCGTACTCGGCGTTCACGAGCCCTGCGGAATACGTCGCGCGCTCGAGCGTGTCGGCGACGACCAGCGCGATCGGTTGTCCTTCGTAGGAGATCTGCTCGTCTTGCAGCGGCAAGTGCAGCATTGCAGCGGGAGCACTCACGGCACCCGTGCGCGGCGCGTTGCGGTGCGTCATGACCGCCACGACGCCGGGTGCGCGCTCCGCGAGCGTGGTGTCCAGCAAACGCAGCCGTCCGGCCGCGATCGCACTCGTTGCGAACACGCCGTAAGCCATATTGGGCACGTGCACGTCCGCCGTGTAGTCGGCTGCGCCGGTGACTTTCACGCGACCGTCCTTGCGGTCTAGTGCGCGGCCGATATTCGAGGGCGGATTGAGCGTCGCGGTCATCCCGGCACTCCTAATGACGCACAGGCGCGCCGAATCGCGCGCGCCGCGAGTTCGACTTTGAAAGCGTTGTCGGAGCGCGGCTGCGCGGCGCGCAATGCATCGCGCACCGCAATGTCGAGATGACGCAGCGTGAAGGCCTCCCCGCGCAGGCGCTCTTCCGCGGCTCGCAGGCGCCAAGGCTTGGGTGCAACGCCGCCGAGGGCGATGCGAACGTCGCGCGCCGCCGAACCGTCGTACTCGACGCCGACCGCCGCCGAAACGAGGGCGAACTCGTACGAGGCGCGTTCGCGCACTTTGACATAGCGCGAGCGCCGGGCGACGGCGCTGACCGGAACGTCGATGTGCTCGATGAGCTCGCCATGTTGCAGCGTCGTGTCGTCTTGCGGACGGTCGCCGGGCAGCCGGTAGAAATCGTCGATTGGCACGTCGCGCTCGCGCTCGACGCCCGTCACGTGCACGACGGCATCGAGTGCCGACAGCACGACCGCGACATCCGACGGATGCGTTGCCACACAGGTCTCGCTTCCGCCGAAGATCGCATGTGCGCGCGTGTTTTCCGCGAGCGCCGAGCAGCCCGTGCCGGAGGCGCGCTTATTGCACGGCAGGGCGCGGTCGGCGCGAAAGTACGGGCACCGCGTGCGCTGCAGCAGATTCCCGCCCATCGACGCCATGTTCCGCAGTTGCGGCGATGCGCTCAACTCCAGCGCTTCGGAAATCGCGGGAAACGCTTCACGCACGCGCGCATCGGCGGCAACGTCGCTCATGCGCATCAGTGCACCGATGCGAAGCCGCGCGGGCTCGAACTCGAGCGTCGCAAGCGGCAGACGGTTGATGTCGATCACCGTTGCGGGCGTCGCGATGCCTTCCTTTAGCAAGTTGATCAGCTCCGTTCCGCCCGCCAGAAACGCCGACTGCGGATCGAACAACGCTAACGCTCCCGCAACGTCCGGTGCGCGGCGGTACACGAACGGCTCCACTAACGGAGCTCCGCTGCCGCTCGAACGGCGGCGACGATCTGCGGATAAGCGCTGCAGCGGCACAGATTGCCGCTCATCCACTCGCGGACCTCGTCATCGGAGCCGGCGTGGCCCTCGCGAATGCACGCGACGGCCGACATGATCTGACCAGCGGTGCAAAAGCCGCATTGAAAAGCGTCGTGTTCGATGAACGCCGCCTGCACGGCGTGCAGGCGATCTCCGTCTGCCAGCCCTTCGATGGTAACGATCTCGTCGCCGTCGTGCGCCAGGGCGAACGTCATGCAGGCGTTGACGCGCCGGCCGTTGATCTCGACGGTGCACGCGCCGCATTCGCCGCGGTCACAACCCTTTTTGGTCCCGGTGAGAGCGAGCCGCTCGCGCAGCGCGTCGAGCAGCGTGGTCCGCGGATCGACCGAGAGGTCGTAATCGTTGCCGTTGACGTGTAAGCGGAGCGGCTGATCGGGCGCCTCGGTACGTGATTCGACGCGTTTGAGTCCGACGGTCTGCAGCAAGGCACTTGTTCTCCCGGCGAGCGCGCGCCGTCACCATCAACCGCGCGCATTTATCGTACCCACCGTGACAGGATGTTGCACGTCAGACGCCCGTTCGGCCACCGCTTCGGCCGCCGGAGGCGGCCCTCGTACCGCTGACGGCCGGCGGTCTTATCTGCGGAGCAGCGAACCCTCGCCGCTGTCCCGAACACGCTCGTTCTACGCCGAGAAACGCCGCGGATGCGTTGGAACCCATTGCCGCGCGGTGCTACCGCTCAGCACGAAGCGCCTTAGTCGAGCGTCCTACGCCACCGTCGTGACCGATTGGGAAGCGCTCGTGACGCCTGCGGAAAATCGCCC
>JBEKHC010000114.1:0-14790 GCA_050012475.1 Candidatus Velthaea sp. | reverse complement strand
GATCGCGATCTCACCGCGCGGCTGCAAATGTTGGCGCTCTCGGTTCACCGGCTGATCGGCCTGCGGGATTGTTCGCGCACCGACTTCATCGTCACCAAAGAAGGCCGGCCCTATATTCTGGAAGTCAACGCCTTACCGGGCTTGACCCAGCAATCGCTCTTGCCCGATGCCGCGCAGAGCGCGGGCATCTCGTACGACGCGCTGATCGACCGCCTCGTGGGCTACGCTCTGGGGCGCGCGGCGCTGGTTTAGCCGTTCGGCGGTCCCGGTCACGGAGCGCGGTAGAATGTTGCCGGGGGAAGAACGCCGCTCGCGGAACGTGGCTGGCATGCATACAGGACGCGAGATCCGGCTCGTTTCACGTCCGGATGGCCTGCCGTCGGCCGAAAATTTCGCGCTGGCCGACGTCGAGCTGGCGGCGCCGGGCGCCGGCCAACTCTTGGTCCGCAACACGTTTCTGTCGGTCGACCCGTACATGCGCGGGCGGATGAGCGACGCACCGTCGTACGTCGCGCCGTTCGAGGTCGGCAAGGCGCTCGACGGCGGCGCGGTCGGGGTGGTCGAAAGTTCACGCGACGCCCGCTTCCCGGTCGGCACGACCGTGTTGCACTCGCTGGGCTGGCGTACGCACGCGGTCGGACCGGCGCAGGCGTTCCGGGCGATCGAGGCCGTCGGCGTTTCGCCCAGCGCCTATCTCGGTGTTTTAGGCATGCCCGGCTTCACCGCGTACGTCGGCTTGTTCGTGATCGACGACGTCAAGGCCAAAGAAACCGTGTTCATCTCGTCGGCAGCCGGTGCCGTCGGCACGATCGCCGGGCAGTTGGCGAAACTGCGCGGCGCGCGCGTCATCGGCAGCACGCGCTCGAAAGAGAACGCAAAGATTCTGCGCGACAAACTGCATTTCGACGACGTGATCGTCGTCGATTCCGGCAACGTGGCCAAGCAACTGCGCAACGCGGCGCCGAGCGGGATCGACTTCTACTTCGACAACGTCGGCGGCGAACAACTCGAAGCCGCACTCGCGGTGCTCAAGGATCATGGCCGCGTGTCGGTGTGCGGCATGATCGCAAACTACTGCGAACCGCTGCCGGGGCCGCGCAACATCATCGCGGTGGTCCAGAAGCGCTTGAGGCTGCAAGGTTTCATCGTTTCGGACCATATGGCGCGCAACGCCGAATTCGTGCACGAGGTCGCGCCGGCGGTCGTCGCCGGTAAAATCACCGGGCTGGAAACGTTCGTCGACGGCTTGGACGCGGCGCCGGCGGCGTTCATGTCGCTCTTCGCGCCCGGGGCGCACGTCGGCAAACTCATCGTTCGCATCTTGTGATCTGCGCGGCCGTCGGCGGACCGCGCGGAGGCTCGTACCTGCGCGCAGGCGCGCTTGTCGACGCCGGGCGGGAAGGCAGTTCGGGCCGCTTCGCTGCGATCGAGCCGTCCGCCGGCGGGCGCCGGTACTTTCGCGGATCGGAACCCGCTGCGCGCCGCAATGACTGCTGCGACATTCATCGGAGCTCACGTACGGGAGCGGGCCGCGAAAAGCCGAACACCACGGCATGCCTGGCGTATTGGTTGACCGTGGTCTCGAGGGCGTCGTCGTCGGTGAGACCGTCCTGAGCAACGTCGAGGGACAGATTGGTCGTCTCACCTACCGCGGTTACGATATCCACGATCTCGCCGTGAACGCAACCTACGAAGAGGTCGTGCATCTGCTGCTGTATGGGCAGCTGCCGACCCATTCGGAACTGCACGACTTGTCGTCGAAGCTGGCCGAAGCGCGAGCGCTGCCGTCGGCGCTCATGGGCATCCTGCACGCAATTCCCAAAGATGCGTGGCCGATGGACGTTCTGCGCACGGCGATCTCCGCGCTCGCACATTACATGCCGCACCGCGCCGACGGATCGCACGCGTCCGATCCCGAGGCCGCGATCAACCTCATCGGCAAAACGCCGACGATCATCGCCGCCTGGGACCGCATCCGGCGCGGACGCGAGCCGGTCGCGCCGGACCCCAAGCTGCGCATGGCCGCGAACTTCTTGTACATGCGCAGCGGCGAGAAACCGATCGTCGAGGCCGAGCGCGCGCTCGACACGTATCTCGTCCTGCTCGCCGATCATTCGTACAATGCTTCAACCTTCGCGGCGCGGGTCACCGCATCGACGCACGCCGACATCTACGGCGCGGTCACGAGCGCCGTTGCGACGCTCGCCGGCGATCTGCACGGCGGCGCGCCGGGCAAGGTCATGAAGATGCTCGAAGAGATCGGTTTGCCCGAGAAGGCCGAGCCGTACGTGCGCATGCTGCTCGAGAAGGGCGACAAGATCATGGGCATGGGCCACCGCGAATACAAGATTCGCGACCCGCGCGCCGAGCATCTCGAGCTGATGGCCAAAGCCCTCACCGAAAAGTCGGCCACCAAGTGGTATCTCATCGCGCGCGCGCTCGAAAACGCGGCCGACAAAGTGCTGCAAGAAGTCAAGCCCGGCAAACGCATCTATGCTAACGTCGAGTTCTACACGGCGCCGACGCTGTCGAGCTTAGGCATCTCGAGCGATCAGTTTACGTGCATGTTCGCGGCCGGACGGATGGCGGGCTGGTGCGCGCACATCCTCGAGCAAGAACAAGAGAATCGCCTCATTCGCCCGCAGGCGACCTATATCGGTCCCGACGTGCATCCGTTCGAGCCGATCAATCATCGCAGCCCGATGCCGCCGCCGCTCATCGGGCCCGCGGTCGCTGCCTACGGAGCCGTCAACTGATCGACCGGCGGGCGGTCGTCGAACGCACGACCAAAGAAACCCAGATCGATCTGCGGCTCGATCTCGACGGCGGCGCGACCGACGTCGCGACCGATGTGAAGTTTCTCAACCACATGCTCGAGGCGTTCGCCAAGCACAGCGGCTGCGGACTCTCGGTCGTGGCGCGCGGCGACGGCATGGACCATCATCATCTCATCGAAGACGTCGGGATCGCGCTGGGCAAGGCGATCTATCAGGCGTTGGGCGACAAACGCGGAATCGAACGTTACGGCTCGATGATGGTGCCGCTCGACGACGCGCTCGTCGCTTGCAGCATCGATCTTTCGGGCCGCGCCTATCTCAATTTTCAAGTCACGTTCCTGGTCGAAAACTTAGGCGACTTCAAAACCGAGATGATCCGCGAGTTCTTCCGCGCCGTGTCCGACAACGGACGTTTCAATTTACATCTGATGCAGATGAACGGCGACGTCGCGCATCATCTGTGCGAGGCGTCGTTCAAAGCGTTTGCGCGCGCTTTCCGCCAAGCCAAAGCGCGCACCGGCGGCGAAGACGTTCTCTCGACCAAAGGCCTCTTGGAGTAGGCTTCAGCAAATCTATTGTCAGGAAAGGGGCGCTTGGGGCCAGGGCGAAGCGCCGCGCATATGCCGAAAGCTGTGCAGCTCTCCGCCTACGGCGGAATCGACCAACTCCGGATCATCGACGTCGCCAAGCCCGAGCCCAAGCCGGGTGAAGTCATCGTGCGCGTCGTCGCTGCCGGCACCAATCCCGGCGAGATCTCTATCCGCGAGGGCTATCTCAAGGATATGTACCCGCGAGATTTTCCCTTCGGACAAGGGACGGACTTTGCCGGGCGCGTCGACTCCGTCGGCAGCGGCGTCGCCGGCCTTGCCGCGGGCGACGAGGTGCTCGGCTGGTCGGACCAGCGTTCGGCGCAGGCCGAGTACGTTGTGAGCGAGCTCGCGCATCTGCTTGCGAAGCCGCCGATGCTCGACTGGTACCGCGCCGGCAGCTTGTTTGTCGTTGCGACGACGGCAGTTGGGGCGGTGCGCGCCGTCTCGTTGCGGCCCGGCGATGTCGTGGCGGTTGCCGGCGCGGCGGGTGGCGTCGGTTCCCTTGCGATCCAGCTCGCGCGCCGCGCAGGCGCCCGGGTGATCGGGATCGCTAGCAACGACAATGCGGAGTTTCTGCGTTCCGTCGGCGTCGATCACGTCGCCTATGGGAACGGTCTGGCGGACCGTCTGCGTTCACTTGCGCCCAAGGGCATCGACGCGTTTCTCGATTTCTTCGGCGGCGGCTACGTGGACACGGCGATCGAACTGGGGATCGCGCGCGAGCGCATCAATACCATCATCGATTTCGCGGCCGTCGCGAAATACGGCATCAAAGGCGATGGTTCGGCAGCGGCGGCAACGCGCGAAACCCTCGCTTCCATTGCGGACCTCATCGCTTGGGGCGAGCTGGTTATGCCGCTGGCCGCGATTTATCCGTTCGCGGCGCTTCACGATGCCTATGCCGAGCTCGCGCGCCGCAAGTCGCGCGGCAAAATCGTGCTTGCGGTCGACCCGACGATCCCCGCGCCCCTGCATCCCGGACGACCGGCCGCCTGACCATCATCGCCCGCCGCTGAGCCGCTGGCAGCCGATGCGGGCGCTCGCGGCGGATGCTGGCAATCCAGTAACGCCTAGCTCATTCGTGTTGCGAAAAAGTTTACGTTGACGTAAACTAGCGGTATGCCGTCATCGTTGGCCGTCTCGGCGCCACTGCTCTCGGTCGCTGCGGCGGCCGGACGCTTGGGTGTCAGCACCCGCACGCTGCGCTATTACGAGGAACTCGGTCTCCTCACGCCGTCGCGTACCGCCGGCGGCCATCGGCTGTACGATCCGAGCCACATCGAGGCGGTCGAGCGGATCCTTCGTATGCAGGCGCTCGGCCTGTCGCTCACGACGATTCGGCGCATTCTGCACTATCGGCTGTACCGTGACGAAAGCGGCCGCCCGGTCCTTGCGCTCGAGGATCTGCGCCAGGTCGTCATCGCGGCGCGGGCCGACGTCGAAGCGGTCCACGACCGGATCGAAACGCTCCGGCGCGAACTCGATGAGGCCACAAACGAAGCGCAGGGCCTTGAGCGCGACGTTGCGTTCCTCGAGCAACGGCTGGCGGAGCGCACTGCCGCCGAACCCTGATGGCCGTGCTTGCGAACGATGTGCGGACGACGCTCACGATCGACGTCCCGCATCTGCCTCGGCTGCCGGTTGCTCCTGCCGCCGTCAACCCGTGGCTTCTGGTCGGCGTCGTGATGGTCGGGAACTTCCTGGGGCCGCTCTACTCGTCGGTTGCCAATATCGTGCTGCCCAATTTGGTCGCGACGTTCGGCTCGGACGTCGACACGATGGAATGGGTCATCACCGGCTATATGCTCGGCTACTCGATCGCGATGCCGATCGCCGGTTGGCTGGCCGATACATTCGGCCGACGCCGCATCTACCTGATCGGGCTCAGTCTCTTCACCGTCGCGTCGGTCTTGACCGCGTTCGCTTGGGACGCCGGCAGCCTCATCGCCTTTCGCATTCTGCAGGCCGCCGGCGGCGGGATCGTCTCGCCGACGTCGATGGCGCTCATCGTCGACGTCGTGCCGGGACATCAGCGCGGCCGCGCGCTGGGCGTCTGGGGTCTCGGGATGATGCTCGCGCCGACCTTCGGCCCGGTCGTCAGCGGCTGGATCATCGACAACCTCAACGATTGGCGGCTGATCTTTTTTCTGGGCATCCCGTTCGGCGTCGCCGGTCTTGTGCTTGCCCTGGCAAAGCTCCCGCACGATGACAAACGCATCGGCCGGGCGCCGTTCGACACCTGGGGATTTGCGCTGCTCACGGCGGCGCTCGCCGCGTTCTTGATCCCGCTGACGCAGGGCAATCGGCTCGGCTGGGACGACCCGTGGGTGCGCAGCTCGTTTGCGTCCGCCGGACTGGCGTTCGTTCTGTTCATCTGGCGCGAACTGCACGCCGCGCACCCGATGATGGATCTCTCGCTGTTCGCGAACCGCACGTTTTCGGTCGCGGTCGGCTTGCGCGGAATCCTCGGCATGGCGTATTATCTGCCGATCTTTCTGCTGCCGCTTTTCACCCAAACCGTGCTGGGCTGGCCGCCGACGCTCTCGGGCTTGGTGCTCGTCCCCGCGGGACTGACGATGGCGTTCCTCATGCCGCTGGCGGGAACGCTCTCGGATCGCATCGGTGCGCGGCCGCTGGTGCTCGCCGGGACGATCGTGGGAGCGGCCGGGACATTGTTGTTCGCGCGGATCGACCTCGATTGGGATGTGAACCGGATTGCATTCGATTCGCTGATTCGCACCGCCGCGCTTGGGCTGATGTTCACGCCGTTGACCGCCGTCGCGCTGACGGTGGTTCCGAAAACGCGCGCCGCGAGCGCGTCGGGAATCCTCAACACCATTTGGCAGGTCGGCGGCAGCCTCGGTATCGCCGTCGGCCAAACGTTTCTCACCGACCGCTCCGCGTTTCGGCTTTCCGGTGCCGCGTCGTCGATCGTGCTGTCGCGCGAAGTCGTGGCCCGCTCGCTGCAGCAGCTCGGCACGCACGTTTCGCCGGCGGTCGCCCGCGCGCTGCTGGCTCAAGAATCGGGCCTCGTCGCGACGGTGCAGGCGTACGGCGATACGTTTTTGCTGGCGGCGGTCGTGATGGCATTGGGCATTCCCGCGGCGCTCCTGTTGCCCGGTCGACGCAGCCGACAGCATATCGCGCTGACGGATCCGCGCGACGCCTGACTCATGCCCCGCGCCCGTTCCTTGCGGTCGGCACTCCCGTTGCGTCGATCGCGACCAAGCGAATGCTACTGCGTGGGACAGGCGGCTTGAACGCGGGTCGCGGGTGCCAATGAGGCGGCGCCGGCGACCATATCGCGCGATCATCGGCCGGCTCGTATCCGCGCCTCGCAACCGTACATCACCACCGGGTCGGTCGTTTCCGACTCGTCGACAACCAGGACGGATACTCGATCGCCGTCGTAGTCTGAACCGTGGAAAGCAAAACACGCCGAGCGCGAAGGAGCTCGAAGCCCGAGCTTCGACGTAGATACCGCCGGAAATCGGGCAGCGATTCGACGGTGCACTTCGTCGAACTGAACACGTGTACCGACGCCGCCGAACGAGCGTCACTCTGTCACGCATTCTGTAAACAAGTCTACGACAGCGCGTTTCCCGATAAGGATGGGGCCGAAGACTGCGGAACTTGGCTGCCGCTCTTGGGTGCGGATCCGCCAGATTCCAAGCCTCGCGTGTACATCACTCTCGCAATCGATCTGCTTGCCGTCGCGAAAGGAGATCTCTCCGAGCAGCAATTGCCGGAACCCCGGATTCTGGGCGGAATTGTTTTCGAGTACTATCGCAACAGCCGTACGTGGCTCATCACTTACCTTGCCGTTGATCCTAGCACTCAAGGCCGCGGAATCGGCAGCTCACTGGTTCGCCGGGCCCTTCACACCGTTCAATCGACCTTGGATCCCGAAGACGACACGGCGTACATCTTTGCCGAAGTAGAGACTCCGCGGGGCGAGACCGAGATCGCTTATCGGCGCATTGGCATGCTCGAGAACTTTGGCTTCATGCGTTTGAAACTTGACTATACGCAGCCCGCCTTGTCCCCAAATAAACATGCGTTGCCGAATCATTACTCGTTGCTTGCTCACATGCCCCCCGAAGACTTCCCGCCCGATCTCGATGGACAGCGGGTCAGCGCATTCCTGGAAGAATTCTACACCTCGCTCGGAGAGCGCGATTCGCAATATCTCAAGCAGATGATGGCTGAGTTACACTCCTCGGAACGCGTGGCATTACTCCCGCTCTCACTCGATCTTCCAGCGTGCTATGACGAGACGTTCGGACGAGCCAGGAGCATCACCGTGCAGCTCCTCTTCTTTACCGATCTTTTCGCAGCTTCCGATCCCGTCCAAACGAAGATCGACCCGATGCCGCTGACGGGCTTTTCGCGGAAAGACGGCGCTGAGCAGAGCATCGATCTACGCGACGTGCGGCAACGGATTCAAACGCATAAACCCGCCGCGCTCCTTACCGATGCAGTCGAATCGTACCACAAAGATATCGTCGTTCCGTTCGTCTCAGAGGCAACCATGCCGCTTGTCATATGCTGTGAACCTTTCGGAGGTAGGAATACGATCGAGGCCAACGGCACGTTTCGGCGGCCAGTCCCCGTCTGGATCGACTTTCCGAAAGAGTTTGAAATCAATTGGGAGATGCGGACAGAGACTCGACGTGTCGGACCAGTAGCGGACGTTTCCATAGCAGCCGAAATAACGGATTTTGTGGCGCTTTTCCAGAGCGGTATCGCGGCATACGGAATTTCGATCATCCTTGAACCCGACGAGTTCATGCCACGGGTGAACGCCACGGAGCTGCTGCTTATCGAGTCGCTCGTTGGTGCTGCCGGCACCGCCGATAAGCAACCCACCTTCAGAAAGCGTTACGGCAGCCAGCCGCGAGCCGATGCGGCGCAGAACTCACAACAGCTCGACTGCTTCGTTCGCGACGTGCTAATGGAGGAGCGATTTCGCGCCAAGTCGGATCGAACCGACGGCGAATCGATCTTCACGCTTTTTGAATCGCCTTTACGGTTCACCGACAACGTAGGGAACCTTGCCGAGAAGCTAAGGTGCTTCACGTTCGGCGATCCCGTCAAAAACAATGACTCCGTTGTCGTTCGTTATGCCCCGAACTTTGCCGCCGTCGAAATCGTGGGCTCAGAGCGCCATGACGACGTGATCCACTATGCCAGAGCCGCGAGTCTTCGCAACGTTCCGGTTGACCAGTTTTCCAAACGGCTCGCCGGTATCGTGCAGAACGTGCTGGACTTCGACACGCAAGATTCGATCGAGATCCAAGACTCGTTGCTGCTCAATCAGCAGCTCGGATCAGAGATCAGCTTCGTGCACGCAAGGGTCATCGTCTGGTTCGGCAGCTATCGGCGCGCCTACTTCGAGTCACGCACTCGTCTTGGTTCTGATCCTTACTGGCTATTGGTGCGCCTCGTCCTTGGCCACAATGAGCACCTTCTCGTGATGCTCCAAGCCGAACTCGAACGTCTCGAGTCAAGACAACCGGACACGAACACCGGCATTGCGGCGACGAAACGCTTACACGCGATACGACGACGCATGGAACGCTACATTCGCGACCCGTTTCGCTATCCGTCGGAGCGCCGGATGTACGAGTTTGCCAGCGATCTGCGCGGCGTCGAGCGCCAGCGAGAGCTCCTCGAAGCAGAACAGCAAACGCTGTTTGCCCGCGTCCAAGAGGACGCGGTGCGCGAGAAAGAGCAAATCGACGCGCGGATCAACAAGACCCTGATCGCGATCGGCGTCATCCAGGCCGCTGGGGTGCTCATTGCCGTGCTCAGCCTCCAGCTGTACCCGTTTCACTACTTGCTGACACACAAGGTAATCGTCTTAGACGAGAGGCATGATCCGCTTACCAATCATCCGGTCATGTGGCTAATTTTCGGCGTGTTGGCCGCGGTTTTACTCATCTCCGGCTTCTTCTACGTGGTGAAGTTGTTCGTCACTTGGAGAGTGATCGACTGGAGAGTGATCGGCGTGTTGAAAAGAGCCGTAGGCCATTTTCGCCGCCGCTCGATGGGATCGACACGAGAGTAAGAGCGCGTACGCAAGACCGCAGCAGGGCGACGATGTTTTTGCAAACGGAATCGACAGATACCCGAGGGTGAGAGCCCGATCGCGTACATCCGCCGCGGAGCGTCAGATCGTCGACGGCAGCTGGGAGACGTCGCCGCCGCGTAAAGGCCCAAATAACGGACCGCCGATCGGATGATCCATTCGGCGGCATCGATCGACAAAAAGAAGCTCCAAAGGGCGAAAGCGCGGCGTTTATCAGAAGCTGTGACCGGCGTGCAGCAGGAGGTGTTCGGCGACCGGCCCGAGTGCGTCAGCGGGGATGAACGTCAAGGCGGTCACGACGATCGCCGTACTAAGGAGCAGCAGGCCGAACATCGGCGACGTGGTACGGAACGTGCCCGCGGTGATGTCGGTATTGCGGGTTTTGCGCGCGAGCGTTCCGGCCAGCGCCAGAGCGACAGCCAAGGTCGCGAAGCGGCCCGCGAGCATGACCGCGGCGGTCAGCCAGTTGTAGGCGTCGGTCGCGATGGTGAGACCGCTCAACGCGCTGCCGTTGTTGGCCGCGACCGAGGTGAAGGCATAGAGAATTTCGCTGAATCCCCGCGGCCCGCCGTTGCCTGTACTCGAGACACCAGGGAGGAGAGCGAGCGCGGTAGGAACGAGCATTACCAGGGCCGGAACGAGCGCCGCGATCACGACCAGGGTGATCTCGCGCTGCTCGATTTTCTTCCCCAGATACTCGGGCGTCCGTCCGACCATCAATCCAGCGATGAAGACGGTGAGCAGAACGAGGATCAGCATCCCGTACAGGCCGCTGCCGGCGCCGCCGAAAATGACTTCGCCGATCTGCATGTTGAGCATCGCGACGAGCACCGACAGCGGCATGAGCGAGTCGTACGCAACGTTGGAAGCACCGCTGGATGTATCGGTCGCGACCGTGACGGAGATCGCGCTGCCGGTATCCCCGAAGCGCAGCTCTTTGCCTTCAAGATTCGGTCCGCCGACGCCCAAGTGATGAACGAAGGGATTGCCGGCGTGTTCGGGTGCCCAGACGCCGATGAATCCCGCGACGAAGAGGATCGTCATCGCCGTGTACAGCGTCCAGCCTTGCCGCACGTCCCCCACCAGACGGCCGAAGGCGTTGGTCAGCCCAGCGCCGAGCAAAAACATCGCGAAGAGTTGGGCGAAGTCGGTGAGCGGCGTTGGGTTCTCGTTCGGTGCGGCGGCGTTCGCGGCGGTAAATCCGCCACCGTTCACGCCTAACTGCTTGATGATGTCTTGCGAGGCGATCGGTCCGCCGATGATGGTCTGGGGCGCGCCCTCGACGGTCGTGACGGTTTGATACGGTGCGAAATTCTGCGGTATCCCCTGGGCGACGAAGAAGAGCGCGCCGGCGACACTCAGCGGCACCAGGACGTAGAAGATCGACCGCGTGAGATCGACCCAAAAGTTACCGACCGTCCCGGTCAGCGTGCGCGTGAAACCCCGGATGGTCGCGAGTGCAACGGCCAAACCGATGGCCGCAGCAGTGAAATTCTGCCATCCCAGGCCAGCCATTTGTGCGAGATAACTCAGCGCGCTTTCACCGGAATAGGCTTGCCAGTCGGTCGTCGTCATGAAGCTGACTGCGACGTTGAAGGCCAGTAGCGGAGACAGATTTGGGAAATGCTGCGGATTGAGGGGCAGCCACGCCTGGGTGCAGAGCAGAGCGAAAAGCGCGGCCGCCGAAACCGCGCTGAAGATGAGCACGGCCGCAAGATATTCCGACCAGCTCATCTCGTTCGCCGGATCGATGCGACAGATTCGATACAGCCGAAGCTCGAAGGGTCGCCCGAAACGCGTTATGCCGGCGGGCGGGCCCTCAAAGACGCGGGCGAGATAGCCGCCCAAGACCGGCGTTAGCGCCGTCAGGAGAATCAGAAATCCGGCAAGTTCGGCCCAAGCGAACATACGGCCAATGATACGCCGGCTGTCCGCGCTGTAACACCCGCCGAACGGATGGAAGTTGACCTGGTCCTTCGAATGCGCCGCCGGCCGGACCGGCGTTCGCTGCCGGACTAGGCTTTGCTGCCGGCTGCGAGCGCGGCGACGGCGGCGATCAAGCGCTCGACCTCGGCCTCCAGGGTATAGATGCCCAGGCCTGCGCGGACGACCCCGCCGTCTGCATCGGCCTCCGGCGCAACCTTCGCAACGGCCGTCGCGGCATAAAAATTTCCGTGCGAAACGAACAGCGCGTGTTCGTCGCTGAGCTGCGCGCTCACGTCGCGAGCGCGGCGGCCCGCGACGGTGAACGCGATCGTCGGATGACGCGGCACGCCGGGCGGCGGCTCGTATAGCCGGACGTGGGGCAACGCACGCAAACCGGCGACGAGGGCGGTAAACGCGCCGGCTTCTTCGCGGGCTAACCGCGACATCGTCGCGACGAGCTGCTCGCGCAGCGATCCGGCGGAATCACTCGCCGCGGCCAGGAACTCGAGCGCAGCTCCGGTGCCGGCGATCCCTTCGTGGTTGAGCGTGCCGCTCTCGGCGCGCCGCGAGCCTTTGGGCACTTGCGGTGCGAGCCGCGGAAAATCGAGCCGGTCCAGCAAGGCGTCGCGGCAATACGCGACGCCG
Organism: Candidatus Velthaea sp.; assembly: GCA_050012475.1. GTDB lineage: Bacteria > Vulcanimicrobiota > Vulcanimicrobiia > Vulcanimicrobiales > Vulcanimicrobiaceae > Velthaea. The sequence goes on along the minus strand of JBEKHC010000114.1, from coordinate 2,761 downwards.
ACGTGCGGCCCGTACACCTTATACGCGGAAAACGCGAGCAGGTCGGCACCGAGTTCGGCGACGTCGACCGGCGCGTGGGCTGCGGCGTGCACGGCGTCGACGAAAACCAGCGCGCCCGCCCGATGCGCGGCAGCGGCGACCTGCGCGACGGGGTTGATCGTGCCGAAGGCGTTCGAAGACAGGCCGATCGCGACGAGCCGCGTGCGCGGACCCAGCAGGGCTTCGTACGCCGCGATGTCGAGCACCGGCTGCCGGTCGCATAGCGGAACGCGTTTGATGACCGCGCCGTAATCGCGCGCGAGCGCAACCCAGGGATCGATGTTGGCATGATGGTCGAGATCGGTCACGATGAGTTCGTCGCCCGGTTCGAGCATGCGCCCAACCGCGCGGGCGAGGTGAAACGTCAGCGTCGTCATGTTGTTGCCGAAGAGGATCTCGTCGGGCGACGCAGCGTTGACGAACGCCGCTGCGGCGGCGCGGGCATGACGCAACGCGCGATCGGTCTCGACGCTGCTGCGAAACGCCCAGCCGTCGTTCGCGTTGTGGTTCAGGAGATAGTCGGACATCGCAGCGGCGACGCGCTGCGGCACTTGCGTCCCGCCGGGTCCGTCGAAATAGCCCACCGGATGTCCCGCGATCGTGCGCGCGAGTGCCGGAAAGGCCGGCCGCACGCGCGCGGCCAGCGTTGCTTGGAGCGTGCTCATCGTGCCGAGCTTCGCGTCGTCGCGGCGAATCGCTGCGCCACCGAGCGCGCCGGACGAATGCGATAGACCGCGCCGGCGGCGTCGTCGGCGACGAACAGGCTGCCGTCAGTGCCGACCGCGACGCCGGTGGGCCGGCCGATGCGCGTGCCGTCGGGTTGCTGAAAGCCGCTCAAGAACTCGCGCCACTGCGCGGCGGGATCGGACCAGTCGACCGGTGTTTGGGGCTCGTCGCCGTGCATCGGGAAAAACACCACCTGCGGCGGCACCCGCGGCAGGTGCCACGAGCCGTGCAAGGTGACGAACAGACCGCCGCGATAGTCCGGCCCGAACGCGTACGGGCCGGTCGGGTTCAGCGGATAAAACGCCGCTCCGATCGGCGTTTCGTATGCTGGTACCACCGCGCGCGGCAGCACCGCATTCGAGCAATCGGAACCCGGCGGAACCGGCTGACGGTTCTCGTAGCAATGCGGCCAGCCGTAATCGGCAACACCGGGATGCGCACTGACGTCGTCGATGATCTCGTACGGATGCCCGGGCGCGAGTTCGTCTTGGCCGGCCACGCCAGCCCACAGTGCGCCGGTCTGCGGATCGATCGTCAACGCGATCGGGTTGCGGATGTGCTGAGCTCGAGGTGTCATGACGCTGCCGTCGAGCTGCATTTGCTGGATCGTTGCTCGCGTCGCATCGCGCTCGGGCTGACAATTGTTGCACGACGATCCGATGCCCGCATACAGCGTCGTGCCGCCGATCGTGACGGTAGTCGTTTTATGCGCGCCTGAGCCGCCTTGGGGACGCACGCTCGCGATCTTGCGCGGCAGTTCGCGCGGCGTTCGGTCGCCGGAACTGAACGGCAGGCGATACACGCCGAATTGCGCCCCGACATACAGCCATCCGCCGGCGATGGCCACGCCCGCAGCGGGACGGTCGTCGACCCGTACGAACGGCCGCGGTTTGCCCGGCGCGGCCTGCGCATCCGGAACGACGTACACCGTATCGCCACCGGTTCCGACGTATACGTCGCCGTTGGCGGCAACGGCGAGTTCGCGTGCCCCGGCGACGTGTGCGATCGTTTCGAGCGTAAAGCCGGGCGGCAGATTCAACGTTGCCGCTGCCTGCGCTTTCCCGACGCTGCGCGACGGCGCGCCCAGCAGTGTCAGCAGCAGCAACGCAACGATGAGCAGCGGCCGCAGCAGAACACGCGCGGTGGGCAATGTCAGCGCCGGGGCAGCGATTGCGGCGCCGCGCTTACCGGCCGAATGCGGTAGATGTTCCCGCTCAGATCGTCGGCGACGAAGAGGCTGCCCTGCGATCCGACGGCCAAACCCGTCGGCCGGCCAACGCGGTTCGCCGCCGTCGTCCCGAAATTCGATAAGAACGATTGCCACTGGGCGTTCGGCGCGTTCCAATCCACCGCGGTCGCGGGGTGGCCGCCGCTGAACGGCACGTAGACGACTTGCGGTTGCGCCGCCGACGTTCCGTCGGGGTTCGTGTGCCACGAACCGTGCATGCTCACGAACAGTCCGCCGCGATACGCCGCCGGAAATGCGTACGGCGCGGTGGTGCCCGCCGGATAGAAGACGGCCCCGATCAACGTCGCGTAGGCGGGCATCGCGATCGCGGGAATCGTCATCGCTGCGCACGTCGCCGCCAACGTGCCGCTGACCGGGACGGCATTCTCGTAACAAACGGGCCAGCCGTAGTCGGCGACGCCTGGACGCGCGCTGACCGCATCGAGCGTTTCGTACGGATGTCCGAACGGCAGTTTGTCTTGTCCTGCGCCGCCCGCCCAGACCGATCCGGTCGACGGATCGACGGCGAACGCGATCGCATTGCGGATGTCTTTCGCTTTGGTCGTCATGCCGCTGCCGTCGAGCGCCATCTGCTGGATGCTCGCGCGCGTGGGATCGACTTCCGTGCACGCATCGCAACTCGAACCGACGCCGGCATAGAGCGTCGAACCGGAGATGGCGATCGAGGTGGTCGTGTGGATGTCGCCGTCGGTCCTCGGCGAAACCGGCCCGGTTCGCACGGCGGCGATGCGCGCGATCGGCCCGGCC
>JBEKHC010000113.1:0-15056 GCA_050012475.1 Candidatus Velthaea sp. | reverse complement strand
GCGGCAAACACCGGAACCGCTGGCAAGGCAAGCGATATTCCGAGTGCTATAAGCGCTGCTGCTTTGGACCTGAGCACAAAAACCTCCCAGATTGAGGGACGATGGCGGTTAGGCAACGAGCCGTACGCTGCGCATCGTCGCAGGCGCAGACTAAGGCTGGCTTAAATTAATCTTAAGAAAGCTTAAGGCGTCGGAATCTGATGCGCCGCTCACACGGGGAATGCGGCACGTAAACGCCGAGCCCCAACCCAAACGCGATTCGACCCCCAGCGTCCCGCCGTGCGCGTCGACCAGGTTGCGCGCGATCGACAGACCGAGCCCCGTTCCGCTCTGCCCGCGCGAACGCGACCGGTCGGCGACGTAAAAGCGATCGAAGATGTGCGCCAGATCGGCATGCGCGATTCCCGCACCCGTGTCGCGGACGCGTAAGAACGCCCACGCGCCGTCGCCGCCGATTTCAACAATGACCGATCCGCCGGCCGGAGTATGCCGAAGCGCGTTGTCGACCAGATTGACGGCGACCTGGGTCAGCCGGTCGCGGTCGGCGTCGACGTAGATCGGTTCCGGCGCTTCGAGGTCGAGCGCAATGTTAAGCTTCGCCGCGCGCTGCGAAAACGTGTCGATGACGGCTGCCGCGACGTCGGTGAAGTCGAACCGTTCTTTGCGCATGATGAGCCGGCCCGATTCGGAGCGCGCCATGCTCAGCAAATCTTCGACGAGCTGGACGATCCGATCGACCTCCGCAGCGATTCGCGGCATGAATTGAGCGCGCGCCTCGGCATCGTCTTGCGACTCGACGATCGTCTCGACCATCAGCTTGATCGCGGCCAGCGGCGTGCGCAACTCGTGCGAAACGTTCGAGACGAACTCGCGGCGAATTCGCTCGAGACTGACGAGTTCGGTTCGGTCGACGGCGATCGCCATGACGCCTTCGGCCTCGATGGGCTTCACGGTGATGCCAAGCATGCGCTCGCGGTCGCGCTCGATGATGCGCACGTCACGCGTCGACGCCACGCCCGCTGACGCATCCTTCACTTGACGCTCGAATTCCACCGACGGCACGACTTCGATGAGCACGCGTCCCTGCGAGCGCACCGCGGTCGTGCCGAACAACAGCTCCGCCGCCGGATTGAGGTAGGTGACGCGGCCGCCGCGGTCGAGCAAGAATGCCGCGAACGGCAACGCCCGCAGCACGCGCTGCGTGGCATCCGATTCGACCGCCGCGGCGACGACGGTGGTCTCCGGTTCGACCGGCGGATCGGCCTGGCGCCGGCGCAGCCCCAGGAAAACACCGAGCGCGCCGGCCACCAGGCCGGCGAACGCAGCAGCGATTTCCGACGCCACGGATCCTACTCGCGGAACATGTAACCGCGGCTGCGCACGGTGGCGATATGCCGCGGGTTGTTCGGGTCGATCTCGATTTTTTCGCGCAGCCAGCGGATGTGAACGCTGATCGTCTGATGCTCGCCCTCGAAATCGTAGCCCCAGACCTTCTCGAGCAAGATCTGCCGCGTGACGATCCGGCCGCGGTTTTCCATGAGCAGATGCAGCAGCCGGAACTCCTTGGGCGCTAGAGACACATCGCTGCCGCGGACCGTCAAGCGCCCGCGCGCCGGATCGATCGTGATCTCGCCGATCGTGATCGCTTCGTTTTTGTGGGCTTCGACGAGCGCGTCTTGGCGGCGCAGACGTGCTTTGATCCGCGCCATGATCTCGCCGAGCGAAAACGGCTTGGTGACGTAATCGTCGGCACCTAGTTCAAGCGCCAAGACCTTGTCGAATTCGTGGTCTTTGGCCGTCAGCATGATGATCGGCACCGTGCTGACTTTGCGGATCTGTTTGCAGGCCTCGATGCCGTCGAGCAAGGGAAGCATGATGTCGAGCAGGACGAGGTCCGGCGCTTCCGCCGACGCCAGCGCGACGGCACTGCGGCCGTCGCCGGCGGTGAGCACGGCATAGCCGTTTTTTTCGAGGGTATAGCGCAGCGATTGGACGATCGCGGCCTCGTCGTCGACGAGCAGGATCTTCTTGGGAGCGGCAGCGTCCGGTCGCACGACCGGCGTTGCCGCAGCGCCGTTGGTCACGCGCGCAACTCCGCCAGTTGCGCGTCGATCGCGACGCGAACGCCGAATGCCCGCTCGAACAAATCCGCTTTGAGCATCGCTGCTGCAAGTTCGCCCGCGACGTCGGTCTCGGCCTGCGCGACCACGACGATCTCGTCACTTTCGCGCCGGATCGTGACGTCATTGACGGCCGCGGTGCGCCGAACGTCGAGTCCGTCGGCGATGCGCAACAAGGCGGCGAGTTTCTCGACCCGCTCGCGCTGCGCCGGTTCGAGCGCCGTGAATTCCGGATGCGTCGCCTTGGGCATCGCTTTGCGATAGTAGCGGGCCACCAGCGCGATCAGCTCGCGTTCGTCGTCGCGCCAGCCGGGCAAGACCGATGCCCGAATGATGTAGGCGCTGTGCTTGTGGCACGCGCTGTCGGCGATGAAACGGCCCACGCTGTGCAGCAGCGCCGCGGCGTACAACACGTCGCGGTCGGCAAGCGGCAGACCGTGCAGGTCGGCGAGGCGTTCGAACAGTCGCAGCGCGAGAAACGCAACGTGCCGTTCGTGCGGTCCCAGGTGCCCGTACTTGTGGCCCAGCGCTTCGAGTTCCGCAAGGCGCGCGGCGTGCATGTCGCCCAGTTGTTTGGCCAGCGCGCGGTCGCGCGCGATGAGGTCGACGATGATGCCGTCGCGCAGCGCGCGCTCGCATACGACGATCGTCGAGATGCCCAAGTGCGTGAGGGCCGCGATGAGGACGGCGTTGCCGGCCACGATGATGTCGGCGCGGCGCGGATTCATCCCGGGCAGCTTCTTGCGCTCGGCTTCGGACATCGCGAGCATGCGTTTCTGCAGCGCTTCCAGCCGCGTGAGTTCGAGCGCGTACCCATGGATCCGGCGCAATTCGATGCCGCGCTCGGCCGCGTCGACGGTGGCCAGGCCCATGATCGTGCCGGAGGTGCCGATACACATGTCGAGCTGATAGCGGCGCACGCGGTCCATCAGCGGGGCGAGCGCGTCGCGAACGTACAGGTTGAGCCCCCGGGCCGCGCGTGCCGGGTCGAGCGTATCGCGCAAAAACGCATCGTACAACCGCAGACTGCCGAGTTTCACCGAGTCCAGCAGGTACGCCCGATCTCCGTCCGCGACGATGAACTCCGTCGACCCGCCGCCGATGTCGATGATGCACGCGGTGCGGTCGTCAATCGAGAAACCGCTCGCAACCCCGAGATGGATGAGCCGCGCTTCTTCGCCGGCGTCCAGAATCTCGAGCGAAATGCCGGTTTGGGCTTCGACCCGGGAGCGAAACTCGACGCCGTTCTCGGCTTCACGCACCGCCGACGTCGCCACGGCGCGGATACGCTCCGCTCCGCGCGCGCGCGCCGTTTCGACGAAGCGCCGGATCGCGTCGACTCCGCGGGTCATCGCTTTGGCGGACAGCCGGCCCCGCTCGAGTGCGTCGTTGCTGCCCAACCGGACCATCTCGCGCGCTTTGTGGACGACCCGCGACGTATCGTAGATCGAATCGCACTCGACCAGGATGAGGTGAATCGAGTTCGTCCCGACATCGATCGCGCCGAAAAGCATGCCCGCGGTTACGAGGGAGGAGCCGCTTCTCCCCCCAACGCGGCACACGATGGATCGCGCTGCCGCGTTTTTGCGGCTCTCCCGGCCGAAATTTCTCATCGGCGGCTTTGCCGGATTCGCGCTCGGCGCGGCGATTGCGGCCTACGAAGGCGCTTCGATAACGCTCGCGGGTTACGCCGCAGGCCAGGCGATGGTGACCGCGTTCCATCTCATGACCCACTACGCCAACGACTACTTCGACCGCAGCGGCGACCGCCATGGCGTGAGCGGACCCTTTTCGGGCGGCAGCGGTGTGCTCGTGCGCGGCGAGCTCGCTCCGGGAACGGCGCTCGCCGCGGCGCTGTTCTGCGCGAGTTTGGGAAGCCTTGGCGTGGCGGGGTTCGCCCTGACCGGTCAGTTCATCGTCGCCGGAATCGGCGCGGCCATCGGAATTCTGGCCTGGTGCTACTCTGCTCCGCCGCTGCGCCTGTCGGCCCGCGGTTGGGGCGAAGTCGATACCGCCGCCGTCGTCGCTGTTTTGGTCCCGCTGGCCGGCTACGCCGCGTTTACCGGCACCGTCGATGGGTTGGCGCTCGCGGCCACCCTGGCACCCGCCTGCGCGATGTTCGCGATGATGCTGGCGGTCGAATGGCCCGACCGCGAGGCCGACGCCGCCGGCGGGAAGCGCAACTTGCTCGTCCGTTTGGGTCCGGCAGCAGCCGGCCGGCTTGCCGCGGCCGGGGCGCTGGCGATCGTACCGGCGCTGCTCGTCCCCCTTGGACGCGGCGCGCCATGGACGGGCATCGCCTTCGCGCTGCTGCTCGTCCCGCTCGTCGCAGGCTTTCTCGGCTGGTTCCACGAGCAGCAAGCACCAGCCGAGCTGGCCGCGCGCGGCGTGAGCTTGTTTCTGCTGACGGTCGTGTTCGAGGCACTCGGGTACGTCGCGGTTTTGCCTTGGGCGCCGGCTGCCACCGTCGTCGTTGCAGACGTCCAGCCGAGGTGCAACAATGGCGCGACAAGCTTATGGGCAGCAGCGCAACACTCTACGCGCGGGTCGACGCCGCGCTGGATCGGGTCCGGCCGGGCATCGCCGCCGACGGCGGCGACGTCTGGCTGATCAACATCGAAGACGACGTCGCCTACGTCCAAATGGTCGGCGCGTGCGGCGGCTGTGCGGCCGCCGTGAGCACGCTCAAGCTGGGTATCGAGCGGGCCGTCTGCGAGGACGTCCCCGAGATCCGCGCGGTGGAGCAAGTTTAGAAGCTGAAGCCGTCGGCAAACGTCGCCGACGTTACCCGGCAATCGGCCGACGCGCCGAGATACGGATCGCCGCCAAAAAGCGGCAGCAGACGCTCGACCGGCCGGCCGGCGGCGAACGATCCGCTTTGGGTCGACGCTTGGGTCGAGCCCGCGTAGCGCACTTCGATCGTCACGCGGGTAAGCGGCTGCGCGCGCAGGTTCGTCATGCGCACCGTTACGCCGGTTACAACATTTGCGCGCATGCTGTTGAACGGATCGCTCAGATACGTCCGGCTTTCTACCGCGCAGCGCTCGATGCGGATCGGCCGGTCGAGATGGTCGGCGTCCGCTGCCGACGGCGATCGTGCGCAGACCGCGATCGCGACGATCCCCGCCGCCCCGAAGCGCAGCGCGCGCTCCCGGGGCCGGTCGATGGACTTCATCGTTGTGCGGCTTGCACCCAGGCCGCCGCTTCTTCCCATTCGCTTAGAGAATACGCGCCGGACCGCCCGCCGGCGTCGCGCCGCTCAACGCCGCCGATGCCGTGCCCGGTGCGAGGCGATTGCGTTCGTTGTCGACGTAGGCTTTGGCTTTCTGAACTTCGTCGGTCAGCGAGTTCACCGTTTGTTCCATCGAGGACAGCGCTTTGACTTTGAAGTTTGCGATGTCGTCCATCGCCGATACGACCGTCGCGAACGCCGTTTTGAGCGTCTCGACATCGACGCTGGACGACGTCGCCTGTTCGTATACGCGCGTCGCGTTGGCCTTGAGCATCTTGGCGTTTCCGGCAATGAGATTGCCGGTCGTCGTGTTGAGGGCAGCGATTTCATCGAGCACGAGCTTTTGGTTGGCGATCGCTTGCGCGACGATGACCGCCGTGCGCAGTGCCGAAACCGTCGTTGTCGTCGCGCGCTGGATGCCTTTCTGCAGCTCGATGTTGTTCTTCTTGATCAGATCGAGCGCCATGTAGCCCTGCACGTTGACCGCCATCTGGGTGGCGATGTCTTGCTGTTTTTGCCGGGCATAAAACAAGACGTCTTCTTTGAGAACGCGAGCGCGCTGGGGATCGGCCGTTTCGATCCCGTCGATCTGCGCGCTTACCGCGTCGGCGATACGGCGCGCCAGATATGCGTACTGCTCGAGCGTCCCCATGAGCTTCCACATGTTCGCCTTCTCTTGCTCGATCGACGCGTTGTCGCGCATGAGCTGATCGCGCGAACGATACAGCGCTTCGATGATCGCGTTGAGATGGCTCTGGGACGACTCGTAGCCGCGAAAATAGGTTTGTACTTTATTCCCCAGCGGGATCATGCCCAGCAATTTGCGCGGCGCGCTGAACAGATCGCCCTGCCGCGACGGATCGAGCTTCTCGATCGTCTTGCGCAGATCGAGCATTTGCTTGGAGACGTCGGAGTCTTTGCCCAGCGCGCCCGCCGAAAGCGCGCGCGCCGGCCGGTCGAGCAGCCCGTTCGAGACGTTGGCCGATGCGACGATTTCTTTGTTGCCCATCGCGCTCAGCGCGTCGACGGCACGTTTGAACTCCGCGCCGTCGAGCGGCAAGTCGGTGAGCGTCCGCGCCACGTCGGCGACTTGCGCGTCCAGCCCGGCCTTGTCGGCATCGGCAATGGGAACTTTGCCGATGGCTTTTTCGGGCGGCACCGGCCCCACCGGGCGCGGCGCCGCCAGCTGCTGTTCGGGCGGCGTCAACGGTGCATCGAGCGCATCATCGTTCACAAGCTTTTCCTCGTCTCTGGGGTGAGAGCGCGCAATGCTCAGCGATCGTTGATATTGAGTTTGCGCGGGCCGCCGCATAGATAGCGTTCGTAGACGTACGGCTGGGCTTCGCGGCGGCCTTCGGGCGAAAGCATCTCCGCGATGCCCATCGCGCCTTCGGCTCCTGCTTCGCCGCCGAAGATCTCGCCCAGCGCGTCACCCAAACCGCCGAACAAGTCGCCGAAATTGTCCACGGTCAATCGTTGAGCCCGACTTGGAACTGCGGCTTGACGCCTTTGGATTCCGCGCGCTTCACGATCGAGGTGCCGATCGCCATGAACTCGATGATATGCGGCTGCCAGATGTGGTTTTTCTCGACGATCTGCATCCCGACCACGCCTTCGGCGCCGTGCGCTTCGGCTTCGGCTTGCATTCGCGACATCGCGAGTTCTCGGGCGTCGTAGATTGCCGCCGTATAATTGGGCAGCTCGACGTTCGTGCCCAGCGTGCGCATCGTCTGCATGAAGCCGGCGTGCGCGATGTGGTAGACGCAGGTGCCCATCACGAGTTCGGCCGGAATGTACCCCACTTCGTGCAGCCGGTAAAAATCTTGCACCGACAAGTCGCTCGTGAAGGGCTTGCCGTGAACCGTGCGATAGTCGCTGCCCGCCGGCGCCTTCACCGCCGTGCCGATCGCGGTGAACTCGAGCGCACTTTCAGCCCAAGCGTAGCCGCCCACTTCCAGCCTGACACCCACGATGCCGTCGGCGCTGAGCGCGGCGGCTTCTTCTTCCATCCGCGCCATCGCCAGCTCGCGCGCGTGGTACATCGCCTGCGTGAGAACCCCGAGCTCTTCATTGTTGAAGTAATTGGCGTACTGCAGACCGACGTGATAGATCGAACTGCCCAGCACCAGCCCGACGGGTTCCATGTTGAGCTCTTTGAGCAACACGAATTCCGAAACGGACAGATCGCTGGTGAAAAGCGGCTTGCCGCCTTCGCCGCGCATCCGTCGCAGACGCGCGATCGCATCGAGCGGCACGCCGCCTTGCGTCAGGCCGACTGCAGACTGCTGACCCTGGCGATTGCCGATGCCGAAAAAACTCATATGTAGCGTTTACCCCGAGAGAAAGGCGGTGAGAAGGTCGCGTGCTGCGCGATCGCGTTCGACAAAGGCGCTCATGTCTTCGAGCAACGCGCGCATCCATTCGCCGACGTCGATTCGCTCGGTGCGCAAGGCGACGCCGCGCACGACCTTGGTGCACGATGCCGCGATGCCCGTCCGGTCGGCCTCGAGCACGTAACGCAAGACGTCGGCGCCGCGCGGCACGTCGAGCGCGACGCTTTTGGGCGGACCGCCGAACAGTCCGCGCCGAACGGTCGTTAGCTGCGGAAAGACCGCCGCGAAACGCTGGCCGGCAAGCTCGAGCAGCCGCGCCGGATCGGTCCGGCCCGGCGTTTGCAGATCGGCGAACAAGCGGGCGACGAGCGCGCGCGGCGGCGCGAGCGCGCCCGGCGTCGCCGTCTGCGCGACCGCCGGCAACTCTTGAACCGGACCAAACCGCTCGGACAAAAACGCGCCGTTGGCGGCCAGATTCGTGCGGCCCGTCTCGGCCAACGCGGCGAGTCGTGAGGCCGTCGCTCGCTCCAGCAGTCGCAGCTGGTCGACCAACAAGCCGTCGGCCACGGCGTCGCGCTGGCTGGGCGGCACGTTGAGATAGGCGTTGAGCGTATCGGGGAGGTAACGGCGACCGGTTTCTTTGAGCGAGAATGCGTTCTCGTCGGCGGCGCCGGTGCGCTCGATGAGGCGGTCCGCTTCGTCGAGCAGCGCCTCGATTCGCGAAACCACCTGCGACGCGTCCTCCGGTAGTGCTGCCATCGTCAGCTGCCGCTACCCGCGCGGGCGGCGCGAAGTTTCGCCGCATGGGCGTCGGAGACGATGCGCCAATGACGGCGGGGCATGAATCGACGCAACGTGCGCGCGCTCGGCCCGTTCTTCGCCGCATTCTTGAGCGCCGACATTGCCAGCCAAGTGCAGGCTGTTGCCGTCGCGTGGCACGTGTTCACGCTGCATCACCGTCCCTTCGACCTCGGCCTCGTCGGCCTGACGCTGTTCCTTCCCGCAGCCTTACTCGTCCTGGTGACCGGCTTGTTCGCCGACCGGCACGACCGCCGCACGATCGTCGCCTTGGCGACGGCCGCCGAGATGGTCGCTGCGCTGGCGTTTCTGGCACTCGTGCTGACGCACGCCGATCGGCTGTGGCCGTATCTTCTTTCGCTGCTGGCGATTGGTACCGCGCGCGCGTTCGGTGCACCGGCCGAGCGCGGCATGCTGCTGGCGCTGGTGCCGGAAAGCGCGTATCTGCGCGTCGCCGCGCTGTACTCGGCGATTCGTCAGATCGTCGCGGTGGCGGGCCCGGCGCTGGGCGGTGCGCTCGTCGCCCTCGGAACGGCGCCGGCCTTGGCAGCTTCGGCACTGCTGCTTGCATTGAGCATCGGCGCGCTGCTCGCCCTGCGCATTCCGCCGCGCCCCGCGCTGGCCGGCGGCCATGCGGCGACCCTGCACGACGCATTCGGCGGTTTGCGCTTCATTCGCGATCAACCGGTCATTCTGGGCGCCATCTCGCTCGATCTGTTCGCGGTGCTCTTCGGAGGTGCCACCGCGCTGCTGCCGGCCTACGCCGATACGATCCTGCGCGTCGGGCCGGTGGGACTCGGCATTTTGCGCAGCGCCCCGGCCGCCGGCGCGGCGCTCACGGCGGCATATTTGGCGCGCCGGCCGCTGCGCACGCGCGTCGGACGAACGCTGCTCGCGTCAGTCGCGGTGTTCGGGCTGGCGACGATCGTGTTCGGGCTGTCGCGAAATCTCGGGCTGTCGTTCGCCGCGCTGACCGTCGCGGGCGGCTCCGATATGATCAGCGTCGTCATCCGCTCAGGGCTGGTGCAGCTGTCGACGCCCGACGCGATGCGCGGCCGGGTGAACGCCGTCGAGAACGTGTTCATCGGTGCCTCAAACGAATTGGGCGCGTTCGAATCCGGGACGCTGGCGGCGCTGATCGGCACGGTCCCCGCCGTCGTCGCTGGCGGCGCCGCGACCTTGGCGGTGGTCGCGCTGTGCATGTTGGTGTTTCCGCAGCTGCGGCGCTTCGACCGCTTCGCGATTATCTAGGTCGTTTGGGCTTCGCTTCTAAGCGGCGGTGCCGGGCGCGAACTCGACGGAATGCCGTTCGTACCCGAACCACGCCAAGACGGCGACCGCGAGGAAGACGATGAGCATGATGATTGACAGCGCAACCGCGTAGTTCGCACCACCGCTGGGCGTGGTGAAATGGGTGGCGAAGGCGGCCTCCATCTGCGCGGCGCCCGCCGAGATCAAGTTGCCCAGCTGATAGGTAAACCCCGGAAACGTTCCGCGCGCCTCGGCCGGCGAAAGTTCGTTGAGGTGAACGGGGACAACGCCCCAAGCACCCTGCACGAAGACTTGCAGCAAGAACGCGCCGACGGCCAACAGGGCGACGTTGGGCGCAAAGACCCACAGCGGAATCATCAGGATGCCGACGCACGCTGCGAGAGCGATCGAGCGGCGGCGTCCGAAGTGCTGCGAGAGGGCACCGAAAAAGATCCCGCCGACGATCGCGCCGATATTGGCGATGATCGCCAGCAGCGTGACCGTGCCGACGCCGAACTCGCGCTGCTTTTGCAAAAATGTCGGATAGAGATCTTGCGAACCGTGCGACATGAAATTGAACGCCGCCATCAACACGATCGCGTAGATATATAGACCCGGCTGCTTGGCGAATGAGGCCCAAATGCTGACCTCGGCGAGTTTCTGCTGCTTGTTTTCGAGCCAAACCTGCGATTCGGGCACGGCTTTCCAGACATAGATGACCAGCAGCGCCGGCAGCACGCCGATGAAAAACATGCCGCGCCAGCCGAAGTGCGGAAAGACGAAGAAGTAGGCGACCGCTGCAAGCAGATATCCCGCGGCGTATCCCTGCTGCAAGATCCCCGAGAAGAGTCCGCGCGTTTTGGTCGGCAAGGCCTCGAGCGCAAGTGCCGCGCCGACGCCCCACACACCGCCCATCGCAACGCCGTACAATGCGCGCAGGATGAGAAACGTCGTAAAATTCGGTGAAAACGCAGTCAAAAGTTCGACCACCGAATAAATGAAGATGTTGATCATGTACGGCGTTCGGCGTCCGAAACGATCGGCTAACCGGCCGAAGATCAACGCTCCCAGCGGCCGCAGCATCAGCGTCACCGTGATCGCAAACGCGACCGTCGGGATCGACATGTTGAACTCGGTCGCCACGCGTGAAACGACGAATACGACCAAGAAGAAGTCGAACGCGTCTAGCGTCCAGCCGAGGTAGGCCGCCGTGAACGTGCGCCGCTGAACGGCGGTAAGTGAGGCAAAGGCGGCAAACGGATTACGACTTACATCCGCAATCGACATGCACGGGCCGATTCCCACCCTGGAAGAGCTTTCCTGCGCTTGCCTTGTATTTTTCCCAGCCGGCGAACCCGAGTGCCACTTTCTGCTCCATCGAGGATACATCCGGCGTTCGGCGCCGGTTGCCGCGCCGCACGCCGCGCCGGGATTTCGGCCCCAATATTTTAATCGGAAAAGCTTTACTCGCCGGTCCGCACAGGTGGGCCTACAGCCGGCGCGACCGGCTATCAACCACGACTTTACACGAATTGCACAGAACGTCGGAATATTCGGGAGGGCAGCCGCACTTTCGAGGTCGGAACAAGTGCGTGACTGCAAACGCCTGGAGAATTGCGAATATGGCCGCCGTACAGAGTGTTGCGCTTCCACCAAAGAGCGATCCGCGTTGGACCGCGCTCGTCACCGGTAAGTCCAGTAAGCCGCTCAAGCTGCTGGCGCTCAAACTCATGCTCACGCGAATGAGCATGGATTGCAAAAAAGACCCGTCACCATCGGCCGTAACGAAGAACGTCGGCGAACTTTACGACTACTTTACGAAAAATTTCGGAAAGAACGCACAAATCATTGAGGACACGGCGACGCTGTTCGGCTAAGGTGAACTGGTATGTCGAAACTTTACGAGAGCGAAGCGGCCGCCAACCTTATTACCTCCGGGAAAAGCCTGTTGCTTGCCGGCGACGAGAAGCTGCTCGCAACGTTGCCCAAGGGTGATTGGATCGGCGGAACGATCCCCTATTTCATGGCCCCCGAGGGCGGTCTGCAGACGGCCGACCGGGTGTTCGTCACCGAACTCCCGCCGGGCTCGCAATCGACGATCCGCAGCTATGACGCGGCAAGTCTGCGCAACATTGCAAGCGATCATCCCGGACACGGTTTCACCGTGCTGATGATTCCGGCGTTTACCGACGTGCACGCAGAGTATGCCAAGAACGTCGCACACTACCCCGGCATATTCGATCGTCCGATCGTCGGTTGGGTCTCCGGCGTTGCGCTCGAACAGATCGGGAGCGTCTTACCCCGGACGTTCGATGGCTCGTCGGCCACGGGCAGTTCGGATCACGCCGTCGCGTTGCACGTAAAGCTCCCGGAAGACGATCAAGTTTCGGTCGAGATCATCAACCTGTTCCAACCCGGCGACGGTGACGCCATCGCGTTCTCGGAAACGAGTTTCTCGGTAACCGACGTGCTCGTGAACGGCAAGCCCGTCAACCTCGCCAAGTACCTGACCGACAACGATATCGACACACGGCTCCCGCTCGTCGCCGATTACAACGGCGCCATGATCAACGTCAGCATTCAGCAAGTCGATGTCGGGCGCGGAACGGTCGATTTCTACGCGCCGGTGTTTCCCGGGATCGCGTATCACGTCGCCGCGCCGGTCGGCGACTACGTCTCAAATTTCGCCGCGCATTTGCCGGGCGGCTCGGAGCCGGCCTTCTCCTGCAACTGCATCCTCAACTATGTCTACGCCGGACTCGAAGGCCGCTCGACGGCACCGCTGTTCGGACCGATGACGTTCGGTGAAATCGCCTACATGCTGCTCAACCAAACAGCGGTGTCCTTGACGGTAACCTCGAGCGGCTAACTGGATTCGCGGCGCTGAACGCGTCGCGAATCCAGGGCGTTCGGGCCTGCGGCGCGAGCCGCTGGCGCTTCTCGCCGAGCCGCGCTTGCCGCTTGCGGCCGTGGCGTTTGCGCCGCGCAAGCCAGGGCGGTGTTCGGCTTCACGCCTAGCCGCACGTGGCGCTTCCGCCTCCGCCGCACGCCGCGGTGGCGTTGCGTCGCGCGAAGGCGGTGTTCGGCTTCGCGACGAGCCGCGTGTGGCGCGCACGCCGTCGCCGCACGCCGCGGTCGCGTTTGCGCTGCGCGCAAGCAGCGGCGGCGTTCGGCTTCACGCCGAGCCGCACGTGATTTGCGCGTCGCGCGGCGGAAGCCAATCGATCCGCCGGGTTAGTTTTCCGCTTTGACCAGCTGCGGAAATTTCGCGTGCAGTTGGTCGACTTTCGGCTTGTCGTTGTACACGATGTACGGATAGGTTGGGTTGCGGTCGTAGAAATGCTGGTGGTAGGCTTCGGCCGGATAGAAGCCGCGCAGCGGCTCGACCTTGGTCACGATCGGAGCGGCGTAGGCGTGCGCCGCCGTCAAAGCAGCAATCGTCGTTTGCGCGACCTGCTGCTGCTCGGGCGTCGTGTAGAAGATCTCCGATCGGTATTGCGTGCCTTCGTCCGGACCTTGACGGTTGAGCTGCGTGGGGTCGGTGGCAACGGTGAAATAAACTTTGAGCAACGTAGCGTACGAGATCTGTGCCGGATCGTACGTGATTTGCACCGATTCAGCATGACCGGTCGTCCCGGTACTCACGATCTCATAGTGCGCCGTGAGCGCATTGCCGCCGGCAAATCCGGAGACCACGTTCGAGACGCCGCGCAATCGCTCGAACACGGCCTCGAGTCCCCAAAAACAACCCCCTGCCAGCACGGCCGTTTCGGTATGCGCTTTGCTGGCCGGCGCAGGGCCGGCAGCCGCGGGGGCCGCAACGAGCAGGGCTAGGCATGCCCCGACCAGTTGCGCGATGATGTGCGATTTCTTCATGACCAATGTACGGTACCACACCGGCGCGAGATGGTTGCGCAAGCCGCCTTACAGCGCGATGCTGCCCGCATACCCCGTCAGCTCGACATAACCGACGCCGATGAGCTGCCGGGTCACCGGGTCGATGACGTCGACTGCGCCTTCCCAGTACGAAATGCCGCCGGGACTCGCGAGCTCTTGATCGTCGAGAATCGGCCGCAGGACGACGTCGATATCGGCCGCCGGCACGTGAACCCGCCAACCGCTTGGATAGCGGGCGGACGTATGAGGCGATTTCCAATTCCCGGTAACGTCGACGGAGGCGTCAGGGAGCGCCAGATACGTCACGCCTCCCCGCGCATCGACGAGTGATCCGCTGGACTCCGGCGTCAGCGAACCATCCTTCTGCCGCAGGCGATAGAGCATCAGCTCGCGGCGGTCGTTGAGCTGGATCGAGAACCAATCCCAACCGGCTTGATTCGACTGCAGCTCCGCCGACCCGAACTCGTGATCCATCCACGAAATGCCGGCAACGCGCAGCGCTTTTCCGCCAATGGTCAGCGTACCCACGGTGCGCAGGCGGGTCAACGAGTAGTAGTGCGACGCGCACGTCGCGCACGCGGCCTTGCGCGACACGCCGTCATGCCCGTGAACGGCCGGCGGCTTTTCGGGAAACTCCGCAAACGCGATCGCATCGCCGTCCGCCGCCGCATGCATGCGAAACGGCTGCGTTCCGCTCAGCCCCCAATCCCCAACGTGCACGTCGAGCAAGCTGCCCGACGACGACCCCGCCCCCAGTGCCTCGCGCGCTAATCGTTCGTAGTGCACGAACGCGCGCCCGCGCTCATCGGTCAGAGCAAAATGCGCTGCATACACCTGATTGCCGCGCCACCGGCTGCGGCCTTTTTGGGGCTTCGGATCTCCCGGCCGCAACCCGATCCGAAAAAACGTCAGCTCATACCCGAACCGACGCCCATCCGCCGCAGTAACATGCCCGGTATAATACCACCACTCCGACTGGTAGCCAAAATGCGCCGCATGATCGCGCGGAAAAACAAACCGGAAAGCCCGATTCGCATCCTCAAACCCCCCACCAGTCCGAACCGGCCCAAACCCACCCCCACCAGCAGCGCCCACCAGAGCCCCGCCCTCAACGGAAGCGACGCGCAAGGGCGAAGCCCCCGCACCGGCAGCGTCCATCAGAGCCCCGCCCTCAGGGGAAGCGAAGCGCGAGCGCGCAGCCGCGTCACCCCCACCCCGCCCCGCAAACCCCCCAGCGTATCCGGCCATCTCACCCCGAGCGCGCAAGCGCGAGTCCGGCGATCCGCCCGAGACGCCACGATGCGTGGTTGGTGGGGCGGCGCTGGTCGGCACCCGGGGCACTGCGAGGGTGAGCGGAGCTGGGTGTACCGACGTAGGGAGGACACCCATCAGGATGGCGAGAGCGATCCCGAGCGTAGCGACAGC
>JBEKHC010000112.1:0-27854 GCA_050012475.1 Candidatus Velthaea sp. | reverse complement strand
TTACTCACGCCGGTTGCCGGCGCGCTGTTACCGTCGTTCATCGTTGCCACGCTGCCGATCATCGTCGTGCTGGTGATGCTCGGCATCTTACGCAGACCCGCCTGGCAAGCATCGCTTGGTGGACTTATCGTTGCGCTCCTGATCTCGGTTGCCGTGTGGCAGCTGCCGATCGGATTGGCGGTCGCGTCGATCGCGAACGGCGCGACGTTTGCGCTGTGGCCGGTGATGTGGATCGTGGTCAACGCGCTCTTGCTCTATAACGTGGCGGTGAAATCGGGCCGGTTCGACGCCTTCCGCGAGTGGGTCGTGAATCACTTGCCGAACGATCGGCGCGTCGTCCTCGTCGTCATCGGCTATTGTTTCGGCGCACTGCTCGAAGGCATTGCCGGATTCGGCACCCCGATCGCGATCACGAGTTCGCTCCTGATCGCGGTCGGCTTCCCCGCGATGGATGCGCTGGTGTTTACGCTAATTTTTGATACGGCACCCGTTGCGTTCGGCGCGCTGGGTGTGCCGATCACCGTCCTGGGCGCGGTCACCCACCTGCCGCCGGCGGCGTTGGGCGCGATGGTCGGACGGCAACTACCGATCTTGGCGTTCCTGCTGCCGTTCTACGTGATAGGGGTGTACGGCGGGATCCGTTCGATTCGCGAGCTGTGGCCGATGCTGCTGGTATCGGGCGCCGCGTTCGGCTTGATTCAATTCATCTCCGCAAACTTTCTCAACTACAGTCTCACCGACGTGCTGTCGTCGTTGGGCTCGCTGATCCTGACGCTGCTGTTTCTGCAAGTCTGGAAGCCGAAACCCAATCCGGCGTACGAAGTGCGCGACATGCCTCACGCGAAGGTCAACACGGGCGGCACGGCCGGAGCCATTGCGGCCTGGCTTCCCTGGATCGTCGTCACCCTGACGGTCATCATTTGGACGACGTTGAACGTGGCCAAGATCGGCGACACGAAGATCCCGTGGCCCGGGCTGCACAACGCGGTTTCGATCACGCTCTATAAAGGCGCGCCGTACGCCGCGATCTGGGACTTTCAACCGCTGGCAACCGGAACGGCGATCCTCGTCGCGGCCATCATCACGGCCTTGCTCGTGGGCTTGGGGCCGCGCGAATTCTTGAGCTGCATCGGCGTGACGTGGCGCCAGACCCGGCTCCCGATCGGCACCGTCATGCTCATCATCGGGCTGGCGTACTTGATGAACTACTCGGGGTTGAACTACACGCTGGGACTCGGCGTCGCATCAGTCGGTTTGCTCTTCGTGCTGCTCTCGCCGTTCTTGGGTTGGGTCGCGGTGTTTCTTTCCGGCAGCGATACGTCGGCGAACGCACTGTTCGGTAATTTGCAAGTCGTCGCGGCCGGCCAGCTCAACCTCAATCCGGTGCTGTTCGCGGCCACGAACTCCTCGGGCGGCGTGATGGGCAAGATGATCTCGCCGCAGAATCTGAGCACCGGCGTCTCGGTCACGAATCTCAAAGGTCAGGAAGGCGCGGTGTTCGCCCGGACGTTCCCGCACAGCATCGTGCTCACGCTCGCACTCGGCGTACTCGTTGCGATCGAGCAGTTCGTCATCCCCTGGATCATCCCGCACTGAACGCGCGCCGCCACACCCCGCGAGACCGGCCCAGTCCGTAAGGGCCCGAACGCCATCGCGGCGTGCGGCGCATCCACTGGCCGCGGCTCGGGCCGAAGGCCCGAACGCCATGGATTCGCGGCGCGTTCAGCGCCGCGAATCCTGCTGTCAGTGCGACAGAAATGCCGATGGGTGGGCTTGTTTGAGATACGCGAACTTGCCGTCGGTGACGGTGTAGAAATACAATTCGGGATCGATCGGATCGCCGGTCGGGGAGAAGGTGAACGAACCGACGATCGTGTCGTAATTGCCGCCCAGCGTCATCGAACTCATGAGCGTCGCACGTTGGGTCGCGCCGCTGCGGCGCACGCTGCTCATGACGATTTGCGTCGCGGCATACGCGAACGCCGACACCGGGACGAACGGCCCGTACGCGCCTTGATAGTCGCTCAACAGACGCAGCGCCGTCGGCGCGAGCGCGAGATACGGCATCGAGGTCGAGATGACGATGCCTTCGCACTCTTTGACGTATTTCGAGACCGTCAGCGCGTCGAAAAATCCCTGCGGCGCCGCCAGCGGACCGCTGTACCCTTTATCGCGCAGCACTTTGACCAGCGGTCCCATGTCCTGGGCCGTTCCGGCAAGCAAGATATGATCGGGCTTTGCCGCCAGGGCCTTGTCCGCAGCGGCGCCGTAATCGGGCTTGTCGTAAGCGAACACCGTCGAGCCGACGGTTATTTTCAGGGTGGCGAACTGCTGCACGTAACCGGTCGCGACGTCGGCGCCGTAGTCGCCGTCTTGAGACAGAACGTACGGTGTTTTGGGCGATGAGCGCGCGTTCACGAATTTCGCCAGCAGCTGGCCCTCGGCCAGATCGCGCGTCGGCAAGCGAAACACGTTGCGGTAACCCTGCGCGGTCAGCGCGTCGGCGGTTACCGCCGGCACGATCAGCGGCATCTGCACTTGCGCGTACGTGCGCAAAACCGCGAGCGTGGCTTTCGCGCCCAGATGCCCGATGACGGCGACGATCGTCGGATCGTCGATCGCGAATTGGGCGTTGACCATCGCATCGGCTACGCTGTTTTGATCGTCGAACGTACGCACCGTGTAGATCGGGTCGAATCCGGCGCGGGCGCGATTCTGATAGTCGACTGCACCGCGCACGCCGTTGGCCAACGCCTCGCCGCTGCCGCGAAACGTCCCCGACAGCGGACACACGACGCCGATCGCGATCGTGGCCGTATAGTTGGGGATGTTGGCGTTGATCGCGGCGAACGTGCCCGCGCCGGCGATTCCGCCCAGGAAATCCGCGCGTGCAATCATCGCGGCAGCACGAACGACGCCAGCGTCGTGCCCAGGAACGCAACCGAGAACGCCATGTTGGTGACGAAGATGCGGTCGTTGAGCACGAAGATGTCTTTGGCGATGGCGATCAGGCGTTCTTCATAGACGACCAGCACGGCGGCTAACGCGACACCGGCGAAATAGATGAATCCGGCATGTGCCAAGATGCCCGCGGCCAGCAGCGCCAACGTCATCGTGACGTGCAAAACGACGGGCAACACGCGCCCGGCCCGTTCGCCGAAGCGGGCCGGAACCGAGTTGAGGCCTTGCTCGACGTCGTAGCGGTAGTCCATGAGCGCGTACAAGATATCGAAGCCTGCAACCCAGACGGTGACGGCGACGAACAACAGCAGTGCCGGCAGCGTAACGGTTCCGGCGATCGCGATGAACGCTCCCAGCGGCGCAAACGCGTCGACCGCGCCGAGCACGAAATGCACCAGCCAAGTGAAACGCTTGCACAAGGGATAGACCACGATGCCCAGCGCCGCCAGCGGCAGCAGCATCAGGCACAGCGGATTGAGCAGTGCGGCGCTCACGATGAGCAGCGCGATGCCGGCGGCGATTGCCCACAGCATGACCGACGGCGCGAGCACGCCGCTGGCGACGGCGCGCTTCGCGGTGCGCGGATTGCGCTGGTCGATCGCGCGGTCGAAATAGCGGTTGGCGGCCATCGCGGCGGTGCGCGCGCCCAGCACCGCCATCGTGATCCAAAACAGCTGCCCGAAGGTCGGCAGGCCGCGCGCCGCCATCACCGCGCCGACGTACGCGAACGGCAGAGCGAACAACGTGTGCTCGACCCGGATCTCCTTGAGGAAAATCCGCACGCCGGCGACGTTCATTGCGGCTCGAGGGCTCGCCGCGCGGCGGCTGCGAACGGCGCCGGAGTGCCGCCGGCCATCGAGGGCGACGCCAACAGACGGTGCAGCCGTTGCGGGCCTTGTCCGGACCACGCATCGGGCGTGCCCGCGAGCAGATCGCCGAGGCCGTATTCGGCCCAGCGTGCGCTGACGCGCGCGCGGGTAGCTTCATCCATGAGGATCTCGGGCGGCCATTCGCGCGCGTAGCCTTCGTCGGCGCGCTTGCGCGTGGCGTCGATGCCCAGCTTGTTGCCCAGCGACATGAGGTACGAGCCGCTGTGGTCGAGATCGTCGACGGGCCCGGGCATGATCACGAGATCGCGCGAGGGGTCGACGTTGTTGAGCGCGGTCCAGACGACGCCGCGAACGTCGGCCGGATCGATGTCGTGATCGACGACGAGCAGCGTGCGCGTGAGCATCATCATATGCCCCAGACCCCAAAGTGCATTCATGACCTTCTTGGCTTGGCCGGGATAACTCTTACGGACCGCGACGATCGCCAAATTGTGAAACCCGCCCTCGACGGGCAGGTTGTAATCGACGATCTCGGGCACGACCATTTGCAACAACGGAAGAAAGAGCCGTTCCGTCGCTTTGCCGAGCCAGGCGTCTTCCATCGGCGGTTTGCCGACGACCGTCGCAGCGTAGATCGGAGCGCGGCGGCGGGTGATGCATTCGACGTGAAAGGTCGGGTAATAGTCGGCGAGGCTGTATACCCCGGTGTGGTCGCCGAAGGGGCCTTCGACCCGCAACTCCTCGTTGTCGACATAGCCTTCGAGCACGAATTCGGCGTGCGCGGGCACTTTGAGATCGATGGTTTGACAGCGGACCATCTCGATCGGGGCGCCGCGCAAGAAACCCGCGAGGGCCATCTCATCCACGATCGGGGGCAGCGGTGCCGTTGCGGCATAGGTGATCGCCGGATCGGCGCCGATCGCCACGGCCACGGGGATGCGCCGGCCCCATTTCTCGGCATGCGCCCGGCCTTGCTTGTGCCGCTGCCAATGCATCCCCGTGGTGTTGCGGTCGTAGACCTGAACGCGATACATCCCGACGTTTTGCGTTCCGCTCACCGGGTCTTTGGTGATGACCAGCGGCAAGGTCACGAACGGGCCGCCGTCGAGCGGCCAGGTCGTGAGCACCGGGAGAGTGCGCAGGTCGGGTTCACGCTCGATCACTTCCTGGCACGGACCGGCGGCGACGGTGCGCGGGATCGCGCTGGCCAAGGTGGTGAGCGACAGCAATTTGCCCAGCTTGCCGCCCAGCGTGTCCGGCACCGACAGGTCGATTGCCTTGCGAATGCGCGCTTCCACCCCGGCGAGCGAGTCGGCGCCCAATGCCAGCGCCATCCGGCGCTCGGAGCCGAAGGCGTTGGTGAGCACCGGAAATGCCGATCCGGTCACCCGGCTGAACAGCAGCGCCGGACCGCCTGCCTTCACGACCCGGTCGGTGATCTCGCTGATTTCCAGATACGGGTCGACCGCCGCTTCGACCACGGCGAGTTCGCCCGCGGCCCGAAGCACGCTGACGAAATCGGCTAACGAACGAATAGGCATTCGGGTGCAGGTTGGACGACGCGGAACACAAATCCGCGCGTGTCTTTTCGGAAGCTAGAAAAGGTAAACGCCGTTGTCGATTCGGGCGAGCGGCCAGCGGCCGTTGGTGAACAGCTCGTAGCGCTGGATGAATCGGTGCGCGTCGGGTTGGCCTACCGCGGCGGCCAGCGCGGCGCGATAGACGGCGTCGGACGCCGCACCGGCGGCGACACGGATGACCGCCGGATCCGTGATCCGGGCTGCGCGCGCGGCGGCGCCGGCACGATCGAAGAAAATTTCCAGACCGCCGTCGACGATGGTCGTCATGGTCGTCATGAGCGCGGGCTCGTCGATCGCGGCAAGGGCTTGCGCTTTGAGCCGCTCGACTTCGGCAAGGTCCTCATCGGCATCGGCGCGGGCTCGGGCATCGTTAACGATGGTGCGAGCGTCGTCCCACGAGGTCACCCGCACCGCTTTTGCCGCGCCGGCGGTCCGGACGTAGGCATCGATCGTGCCGAGTTCGCGTTCGTCGAAGGGCAGACCAAGATTGACGAACCAGCGGCCCGCCGCGATCCGCTCGGCGTATTTTCGGACGACCGCCGAGTCGAATGTACCGTTCAGAGCGACACCTGCACATCGATCGATTCACGTCCGGACCGGGCATGGCCTCGTTGCGTGCAACGGCGAACCGCGATCTAGCCCGCTGTTGTCCGCGCCGGCCATCCGTCGGGCAAGCTTGCCGGCACCCGGTATAGCAGACCGGCCGGCCACCGCCGGGCACGAGTTGCGGAGGCGTACCGGGCAGCAGGCAGACGACCGCGTCCATTCGAGGCTTGGACGCGCTCGGCGCAGCGCAGCTTCGAAAACGCCTGCGGGCGCACGAAGCTGCGATGGAGCAATCAGGCCGCCGCACTTGCGTTGACGCGGTGACGGGCGGGGGAAGTTCCTACGAGAGCGCTTTGACCGACGAGACGACCGAGTCGATCGACTTCTTCGCGTCACCGAAGAGCATCGCGGTCTTGGGATCGTCGTACAGCGGGTTATCGATGCCGGCGAAGCCCGGTTTCATCGAGCGTTTGAGCACGATGATATTGGCGGCGTGGTCGACGTTGAGGATCGGCATGCCGTAGATCGGCGAACTCTTGTCGCTGCGCGCGGCGGGATTCGTCACGTCGTTGGCGCCGATGATGAGCGCGACGTCGGTGCGGTCGAACTCCGGGTTGATGTCGTCCATGTCGTAGAGTGCCGTGTACGGCACGTTGGCCTCTGCCAGCAAGACGTTCATGTGTCCGGGCATCCGTCCGGCGACCGGATGAATCGCGTATTTCACCTCGACGCCGCGCTTCTCGAGCTGATCGGCGAGTTCGCGCACGCTGTGCTGTGCCTGCGCGACCGCCATGCCGTAGCCCGGCACGACGATGACTTGATTGGCATACGCGCACAGCGCCGCGACGTCGTCGGCGGAAACGGAGCGCACGTTCTGTCCGGCGGTCGACGAGCCGCTGCCGGCCGTGCTCGTGTGGATCGCGCCGAAGGCGCCGAAGAGCACGTTGGTGATCGAGCGATTCATCGCTTTGCCCATCAGCAGCGTCAGCAGCGTACCGGA
Source organism: Candidatus Velthaea sp. (assembly GCA_050012475.1). Lineage (GTDB taxonomy): Bacteria > Vulcanimicrobiota > Vulcanimicrobiia > Vulcanimicrobiales > Vulcanimicrobiaceae > Velthaea. The sequence goes on along the minus strand of JBEKHC010000112.1, from coordinate 20,937 downwards.
GGCACCCACGAGCGCGCCCGAGATGATGAGCACGTTGTTTTCGAGCACGAAGCCGGTGGCGGCGGCGGCTAAGCCGGTGAACGAGTTGAGCAGCGAAATGACGACCGGCATATCGGCGCCGCCGATCGGCAGCACGAAGAGCACGCCGAGGACCAGTGCCGCGAGGAGCGCAATCCAATACCACGTCAGGATGTTGACGTTCGCGATGACGAAACCGGCGGCGACGACCGCGAGCAGCAGGATGGCGGCGTTCACGACCTGCTGGCCCGGGTACGTGATCGGGCGGCCGGTCATGAGCTCTTGCAGCTTGAGAAACGCGATGATCGAACCGGCGAAGCTCAACGCGCCGATGACGGTCGTGAGCATGATCGTGAACGTCACGTCGAACGTCAGCGACTCGTTACCGTTGATGCGTTTGAGCAGTTCGCCCGCTGCGACGAGCGCGGCCGCACCGCCGCCCGCCCCGTTGAAGAGCGCCACCATTTGCGGCATCGCGGTCATCTTCACGACGCGGCCGGAATAAATGCCGATGACCGCCCCGACGATGACGCCGAGTGCGATGATCCACCACTGCACGATGCCTTGCGTCAGCACTGCGATGATTGCGACGAGCATGCCGACCGCGGCGATGCGATTGCCCATGCGAGCCGTTTTGGGCGAACTCAGATAGCGCAGGCCAAAAATGAACAGCACACCGGTGATGAGATAGGCGATGTTGACCGGATTGACTGCGACGCCGGCCATTATTCGGTCTCTTTCTTGACGACGGCGGCGCGCGGTTTGAACATCTCGAGCATGCGTTCGGTCACGGTGAAGCCGCCGAAGACGTTGAGTGATGCCAGAATCACGAGAATCACGCCGACGATCGCGTTGAACGGCGCGTCAAAAGTGCCGGCGACGAGAATCGCGCCGACGAGGACGATGCCGTGAATGGCGTTGGTGGCCGACATCAGCGGCGTGTGCAGCGTCGTCGGAACCTTCGAGATCACTTCGACTCCGATGAAGAGCGCCAAGACGAAGACCGTCAGTTCGGTGAAAAGGGCTTCGCTCACGGGGTCCCTCCGGACGAACGTACCGCGGACGAACCGGGTACCGAAAGTGCATCAAGGGTCGGCTTGTGGACGATCTCGCCGTTGTTCACCAGCGTCGTCCCGGCGACGATTTCGTCGCTCATGTCCAGCGCGACCGCGCCGTCTTTGATGATGTAGTCCAACAGTGTTTGGACGTTGCGGCTATAGAGTTGGCTGGCGTGGGTGGGAACGGTCGACGGCAGGTTGAGCACGCCGATGACGAGCACCCCGTTGGGGCTCACGACCGTTTCACCGGCCTTGGTGAGTTCGCAATTGCCGCCCGTCTCCGCCGCGATGTCGACGACCACGCTGCCCGGACGCATCGCCGCCACTGCTTCGGCCGTGACGAGCAACGGCGCGCGCCGGCCCGGGATCGCGGCCGTCGTGATGACCGCATCGGCGGTACCGATGGCTTTGACCATCGCCGCACGTTGCTTTGCGATCGCCTCGGCCGACAACTCTTTGGCGTAACCGCCGGTTCCCTCGGCCGACTCGCCGACGTCGATCTCCAAGAATTTCGCGCCGAGCGACTGGACTTGTTCTTTGACCGCGCTGCGCACGTCGTAGCCGACGACGACGGCGCCGAGCCGCCGCGCGGTGGCAATGGCCTGAAGCCCCGCGACGCCCGCACCGAGCACGAGCACCTGCGCCGGCTTCACGGTGCCGGCGGCGGTGGTGAGCATCGGAAAATACTTGGGCAGATGTTCGGCGGCGATCAACACGGCTTTGTAGCCGGCGATGTTGGCTTGAGACGACAGCACGTCCATGGCCTGCGCCTTGGTCGTCCGCGGAATCACATCCATGCTCAACGCGGTCAGCTTGCGCTGGGCGTAGCGCTCCACCGACGGTGCGTCACCCAGCGGCGCGAGAATGCCGATGAGAATTGTTCCGGGACGCAGCGCGTCGAGCTCGGCGTCGGTCGGTTTCGCAACCCGCGTCACGACGTCGGCCGCGGCGTACAATTCTTGCGGCGAACCGGCGATGCTGGCTCCGGCGGCTTCGTATGCGGCATCGGGGTAATACGATCGTTCGCCCGCGCCGCGCTCGACGATGACGCCTATTCCGGCTTTGACGAACTTGGCAATCGTTTCTGGGATGAGTGCGACCCGATTCTCACCGGGAGCGTGCTCCTTCGGAACGGCGATCTTCATTTGGCATTAATCGGAACAAGACGCTCACTTGTCCTCCCTTGCACTACTTTTTGAATGGAAGATTCCTGCTTTTGTCGCAACCACTCCGACGGCGCAGTTGCACGCCGTCACGACGCGCACGTCCGACGAGGTGCGCGCTGCGTCACCGCGCTCGGCTGCAGCAGTGAATAGAATGTTTGAATCAGCGGCCGCTGCGAACGAGTTGCCACGCGAGGATCAGCGCCGCCGCGCCGCCGACGTGCACGCCGAGTTGCTGAGGTCCGGCGTCGCTGCGCCCGCTCTTCACCGCGACGGCGTCGCCGACGGCGGCAAGCGTAGCAACGCCGAGCACGATTTCGAGCGCGCTGCGATTGCGCGCCGCAAGCAGCAGCAGCACGATGGCGCCGAGCACGAGATCGCGCGCGCCGAGGGCGCGCACGAGCGCCAACGCCGCCCGGTCGGTCGCCGGCAGACCGTATTGCACGCTCGAAATGCCGGGCGCGATCAGGGCTCCGATCCCGAGTGCGAAAAACCCAAATCCGCCCAGCGCGGCAACGATCGATCCGATCACGCTAGACGGAAGCGGTCTGGACGGGGGCGCTGATCGCAACGGCGTTGCGTAAAATTCCGATGCCTTCGATCTCGACTTCCATCACGTCGCCGTCGGCGAGAAAGAGCGGCGGCTGCATCGCGAAGCCGACGCCGTCGGGGGTTCCCGTGGCGATGATGTCGCCGGGCTCGAGCGTCATGCCTTTCGACAGTTCGGCGATGATGCGCGGAATCGGAAAGATCATCGCCTTGGTGTTCGAATGCTGGCGCGTCACGCCGCCGACGCGCAGCGCGATGGCGAGATTCTGCGGATCGGGCAGCGCTGCAGTATCGACGATCCAGGGGCCGAGCGGGCACGTCGCATCGAGCGATTTTCCTTTGAACCATTGCTGGTGCGCGCGCTGCAGATCGCGCGCGGTCACGTCGTTGAGGCACGTGTAACCGAAGATCACTTCGAGTGCCGCGGATGGCGTCACGTCCTTGCAGCGCACGCCGATGACCACCGCAAGTTCGGCTTCCCAGTCGTATTGCGCGCTGAGTGCGCCGGATAGCTGCAGCGTCTCGCCGGGGCCGGCAATCGCGGTCGGGGCCTTGGTGAAAAAGCTCGGCACGCTGGGCAGGTTCAGGTCGCTCTCACCGCGCGCGCGGGCGCCTTCCTGGGCGTGGACGAGATAGTTGCGGCCGACGCAGAACACGTTCTTGCGGGGTGCCAGCGGCGCTTGCAGCGTGACGTTCGCGAGCCCAATCGCCGGGCCGCGCCGCTCGAGCGCGCTCCGGCGCGCCGCCGGGTCGAGCGCGATGAACGCTTCGAGCGTGGTGACGTCCGCGGGGAGCGGTTCGAGCGTTTCGCCGGCGAGCACCCCCGGTCGGCGGCTGCCGGATCGATCGGAGAACGTTACGAAACGCATGCCGGGCTCCTTCGCGGGGATGCTGGTTTGCTGCCGCATTCCACGCTCCGCCGGCAAACCCGGCGCGGGTGGAGCGGCTGCGGAGCGGCTAAAGAAGCCGGCCAGTTTTGCCGAACACCATGTCACGGACCTGGGATGGAACCCGGCCTTGGAAAGTGACACGGATGCAATGCATTCTTGCGCGCGCGCGCGTGCCCCTCAGCGGCGGCTCGGCTTTGGTCGACTCGGCAGCTTGATTTTGCATCCGTCCGGACCTCGTCCGATGGGCCGGCCTGCAGCGCCATGACGCAGGCGGAACTCGACAAAAGAACCCTGCCCTCGAGCGCCGTGTTGGGCTTTGAAGTGCTCGACGTTCCGGCAACCCGCCGCAGCACCGAGGCGGCCTGGTCGGACGTGTTTGCCGCCGGGACCGAGCGGTTTGTGATTTCGGTTGGGAATACGACCGGAGGCCAAGCGGAGTTGTCGGTCTTGATCGCGGCGATCCGCGACGCTTTCGATCCGAAGTCCGGCGTGCCGGGTCCGCGGATGCTGCTGCTCGCGGCTGACGCGGTGGCACGCTGGCGGAACACGGCCGGCACGCCCTCGGCGAGCGCGGTCGTAGGGATCGTCGATTGCCTGGAGCACACCTTGACCTATGTGAGCGCCGGCCATCCCCCGCCGTTCGTGCGCTACCACGACGGGACGGTAGCCACGCTTCCGGTCGTGCCGTTGCCCAGCAAACCGACCCGTTGCGAGCATCCGCCGGCTCAGGTCGTCGTTGACTTGCGCGGCGCCGCGCTCGTGCTGCTGTACTCGAGTGCGCTCGTGAAGGCATCCGCCGACGACGTCGACGGGGTGGAGCGGCTGGGTCACGTTCTCGCCGACGAGCGCATGTCTCATTGCAGCAGCCCGGCGGCCTGGATCGCGCGCCAAGTCTTGGGAAGCGTTTCGCACGACGAAGCTGCGCTGCTTGCCTTGACGCTCGTACCGACGGCCGATCCGAGTCCGCCCGCGCAGGGCGAACGTCCGCATTGGACCGCCGCCTGGTCGTTCGATTCGCGCAGCGCCGCATCCAATGGCGCGCGTCGCGCTTTTCTGGCCTGTCTGCGCTCGAAGGCGACCGGCGGGGCGGCGATCGACTTTTCCGCTGCGGAATTGATCTTCGGCGAATTACTCGGCAACGTCGTGCGCCATGCACCCGGCCCCGTTGATATCATCCTCGACTGGACCGATGTTTTGCCGGTGCTGCACGTACTCGACCGCGGCCCCGGCTTTCGCTCGCGGCGCAAGCGCGAACGGCTTCCCGTCGACGAGCTGAGCGAGAGCGGGCGCGGGCTGTTCATCGTCAATGCCTGCGCCCCGCATTTCAGCGTGCGCAACCGCAACGGCCGCGGCACGCACGCCTCCGCAACGCTTCCCCTCGCCTAACCCCAAACCCGAACGAAAGCGCGCCAAAACCATCATAGCCCGCGGCTCGTCCGAAGGGTCGAACGCCATATGGCTCGACCCGAAGAGTCGGACGCCATGCGGCTTCCGAAGGGTCGAACGCCATGCGGCTCGTCCGAAGGGTCGAACGCCATGCGGCTCGACCCGAAGGGTCGAACGCCATGGGTTCAGCGAAGCTGAACCCGGATGGGGGCCGATGCGCTGGGCACGATCTTCGAGCGCGAGATTCGCGCTCAACCCGACGTTTGGGAACGTTTGGCGCAGACCGACGCCGCGCAGCGATTGGCGCGCGAACTCGCGGACGACATCGTGCTCGTGGGCAGCGGCAGTTCGCTGTTCATCGCGCAACTGGCTGCGCTTGCGTTCCGCCGCCGGCGCGTCCGCGCGGTGGCCGTCGCGGCGACCGAAGCGCGGCTCGACCACAACGCGTACGAAGGAAAAATTGTCGTCGCGATATCGCAGAGCGGTCGCTCCAGCGACTTGTTCGCGGCGCTCGACGTCCTTGTGCCACGCCGGCTCATCGCGCTGACGAATACCCTCGATTCGCCGTTGGCTGCGCGCGCCGACGTCACGATCGATATCGAAGCCGGCACCGAACTCGCCGTCCCGGCCTCGAAAAGCGTTTCGGCGACGGTGGCTATCGTGCTGTGGGCGGCCTCGCTGCTGGGCGGCAGCACGACGCGCCGTGCCGCAGTGCTCCGGGCGACGGCCGACGCGATCCGGGTCTGGTTCGATTCGCCCGGCTATGCCGAACTTGCGCGCGCGGCGCAGCGCATCGCGCGGCGCCACAGCGTCGTGGTGTTGGGTTCGGATTACGGCTTGCCGATCGCCTGCGAAGCCGGGCTCAAACTCAAAGAAGCGGCCTATTTGCACGCCGAAGGTTTTGCCGGGGGGGAGTTTCGTCACGGCAGCGTCGCGATGGTCGACGCTTCGTGCGCGGTCATCGCGATCGTCGATACCGATGCCCTGCCCGCCGTGGCGCGGCCCTTGCGCGACGTTGCCGATTCCGAAGCGCTGCGCTTCGTCATCGGCTCGTCGTCGATCGACGCGGTGCCGCGGATCGGTCCGCTCGTCGATGAACCGTACAATAGTTTGGCGTGGCTGGTCAGCGCGCAGCTCATCGCGCTGCACGCGGCGCGCGCGCGCCACATCGACAGCGACGCGCCGCGCGGCTTGACCAAAGCGCTCATCGCGGAACTTCCGTGACCGCCGAACGGCTCGTGCGCGGCGTCGGTCTGCGCGGCGCGACGGCGATCAACGTGATCTCGATGATCGGGATCGGTCCGCTCATCACGATCCCGCTCGTGCTGGGCGCCTTGCACGGTCCGTTGTCGCTGGCGGGCTGGCTGGCCGGCGCGCTGCTGGCGTTGTGCGACGGTTTGGTCTGGGCCGAACTGGGTTCGCTCTATCCAGGCTCGGGCGGTACCTACGGATTTTTGCGCGAGACCTTCGGACGGACAGGCTTGGGCCGGCTGCTCGCGTTTCTGTTCGTCTGGCAGACGATCTTCGTCGCGCCGCTCTTGCAGGCAACGGGTTACATCGGCTTCGCCAACTACGCGGGCTACTTCGTTCCCGCGTTGACGACCTCACCGTGGGCGCTCAAGGCGTTGGCGATCGCGGTCGGTGTGGTGACGCTGATCGCGCTGTACCGCGCGATCGCGACCGTCTCGCGCACGAGCATCGTGCTTGCTGCGATCTCGATCGCGACGATTCTGTGCGTGATCGCGGCGTCGTACGCGCATTTCTCGCCGGCGCAAGCGCTCGCGCTGCCGGCTGGGGATTCCGTGTGGAGCGGGCTCCGCGCGGGCCTGGGGCAAGCGCTCATCATCGCGATGTACGACTATTTCGGCTACGGGCAATCGAGCACCGTCGGCGGTGAAGTGCGCGATCCGGCGCGGACGCTGCCGCGCTCGATCCTCATCTCGATCGCGCTCATTGCGGTGCTGTACGTCGCGATGCAGTTCGGCATTCTGGGTGCTGTACGCTGGGAATCGCTGGTGCCGCTGGCGGACGGCTCGCTACCGCCGCTGGGCCAGCATTTGGCCTCGACGGTCGTCGAACGCAGTTTCGGCGTCGGCGCCGCCGGGGTCGTGACGGTGCTCGTGCTGCTCACGGCGTTTGCTTCCGTCTACGGCAACCTGCTGGGGTATTCGCGCATTCCGTTTGCCGCGGCGGAAGACGGCGTATTTCTGCCGGCCTTTGCCCACGTGCACGCCAAGCACCGCTTTCCCGATGTCTCGCTCGTCGCGATCGGCCTGCTCGCGCTGCCGGCCTGCCTATTTCCGCTCGACCAGATCATCAACGCGCTGACGACGGGAATCGTACTCATTCAATCGATCGCCCAGATTGTGGCGCTCGCTGTGGTGCGCCGGCGCGGGATCCGCGCGCCGTACCGCATGTGGCTGTTTCCGCTTCCGGCGCTGATCGCGTTCGTTGGCTGGGCGTACGTCTTCGAGCAGTCGGGGACCGCGGCGATCGTCTACGGAGTTGCGACGCTCGCTGCCGGCATCGCGGTCTTCGGCGGGTGGGCCGCGCGCGTCCGCGCTTGGCCGTTCGCCGCTCCATAGCCGTTTGAAGCATAGCTGGACATTGAGTTCGAAACGACTCTCCGACCGCTGTCGGCTTTCTAGCCGAATAGACCGGGCCGAGTCCGTCTTCGTTCCGGGCCATTTCTCGTAGCGGCAGGCTGTGCTAGTGTCACGAACTTTGATTCGGGACACTGGGGTAGCTGGGGTGATGAATGGCGCGTCGAAGTGCAAGCGAAAGAGAGCGAGCTGAGTGACATGCAGACCGTCGGCGAAATCGTCCTTCCCAAAACGAAGCCCGAAACCGAATGGATCGCCGGGCGACCCGTTCAGAAAATGAGCCCGACTCGAAAGCACAGCCGTTTGCAAGCGGCGTTCGTACGCGTTCTCGAGGATTGGGCGGGCGACCGTGGTGACGTCGGCCCAGAATGGCGATTTCGCGCTTCACCGCCGGGCGAAGACATCCACCCGCTCGTGCCCGACGTTGCGTATATGTCCTACACCCGACTCCGACCGCTCTCGGCGAAAGACCGCGAAGTTCCGCCGGTGCCCCCGGAGATCGTCGTCGAGATCCTTTCTCCCGACGATCGGCAGAAGGACGTCGACGAAAAGCGGCGCGTCTACTTCGCATGGGGCGTAATCCTCGAGCTGATCGCTGATCCCGATACGCGCACGGTCGATGTGTACGACCGCGAGGGACGCTTTGAACGCATCGACGCGGCGATCATCCCCGACTTGCGCCTGCCGCTCCGCGCGATGTTCGCAAAAATGGATATCCCGGAGGATTCAAACTAGCACCGAGGCCGTACTTTGAGGGCCGCGAAGTTTTTCTTCGCCTAGCGCGTCGGATTGGGATGTCAGTCGTCGATGATCTGCGGCCCGGTTCCCGAATTCGGCCGCCGGGTGAGGTGCCAAAACTCGCAATAGCGGCAATGATACGTGAAGAGGCTGCCGCTCATCCCTTGCATCGTCGCGATCGCGCGCGCTTGCGCCTCGGTCGCATACTGCTGCTTGGACGTGCACGACCGTGCCACGTCGGTATCGATCGCGGTATCGACGTTCGTCCGCGTGCGCAAATAGAAGTCCATGATCGACTCTTGCGAATCGCGTTTGAGCGGGCGCCGGCTGCGGCGGTTCATAGCCAGCGCACGGCGTCGTCGAGACTGCGCCGGTCTTTGCGCCGCGGCGTCAGCGGTTCGACGGGGTTGCCGACGATGATGCTGGTGAAGATCTTGAATCCCTCGGGCACGCCGACGAGCGCGACCATGTCTTTCTGAAACGAAAGCCCGCGCGTCCAGCTCGTGAATTGACTGGCCATGCCGCACGCCGTGGCTTCGAGCGCCATCGCCATGAGCGCGCACGCGCACGCTTCGCTCGACTCGGGGTAGCGGTCGTCTTGCAGCACCACGATCGCGACGCCGTCGGCGGGGATCACGTCGCCGGACGCTTGACGCAGCAAACCCGCTTCGTAATCCGGCTGTTTGAGCCGTTTGTTGAGTTTCCCGAACAAGCCGCGCATCTTCATGAACGTGTCGCGTGACTTGTTGCAGCCGGCGCGGAGCAACTCGTACTTTTCGCGGTCGCGTATCACCACGAAGCGCACCGGCTGGGTGTTGAACAGCGACGGCGCGTTGCGCCCGGCGTCGACGATCTGGCGCAACGCCATCGGCGGAAACGGGCCGCCGGCAAACGAGCGGGCGTGCGACGTGCGCGAGAGTAAGGCGAGAGCTCCGGGAACGTCGTCGACGATGGCCATACTCCGACGTTGGCCGGTCCGCGCCGCCTTCCTCGCGTTTATGAAGGAGTGGGTAGCGGGGTGGGGACGGCGAGGCTGGGAAGGTCGGGCAAGCTGCGCGGGTCGACTGACGCCGCCGGACCCGGCGAGATCGCCGGTATCGCCGGCCGCGCCGCGCCGGCATTGGCCTTCTCCATGAGCACGAGCGCAGCGCCCTTGGCGTCGGGGTCGACACCGCCTTGGCGCAGCAAGCTCACGTCGCGCCGGACCCGGGCGGTCTTGGGGTCGAAATCGTAGGTGAGCCGATAGATGCCGACGATGACGTGCCCGTCGGGCGTGCGGATGAACGATTGGAGCGCGTTGCCGTACGTCTGGCCATTGAACGTCGCGCTGTCGCTGGGGCGTCCCGACCGGATCCGCGTGACTTGGCCCAATTTGTTGATTTCGACGACGTATTCGGCGTGCTCGGCATGCTTGGGCAGCAACGCTTTGGGCTGCACCTTGGTCACGTCGATGCGCGCCGGATGCGACGACGAGTGCGCCGCCGGCGTGGGCGTCGCGGCGAACGCGGCCGGCGGAACGAGCACGGCGGTCAGCGCGAGCGCGGCCAATCGCCGTTCGAACATATTAATTGCGCGAGAGCGCCGCGAAGGCGGCACCACAGGACGCGCAGGCAACGATGACCTGGAATGTCCCGGCATGCTCGCGGAGGGTTTTTTCGTTTGGTTCTTCAGCATCGCTCCCGCAGTAACGGCAGGGCAGCGAGGTCGAGTTCCCGTTGGGGCGCTCTTCATCCACGCTGACCGCTTTTGGTTTGCGAGGACGGGACGCCTCCTGGAATGCGCCGAACCGTGCAACGGTATGTGGCAACGGCTGGCGTGGGCTGCGATGCTTAGTGTGTCGCTGGTCGCATGTCAGGAAACCAAAATCGACGATCCGACGCTGATCTCCGGCAGCGGACCGGTCGAAGTCTTGCAGTCGAGTTATGTTTCCAGCGGCGAATCCCAAGCAGCGCTCGGCGCGGGATCTGTCACGTACGTCATCAGCCGCGTCGAACTAACCGACGATCAGGCGGCGCCGCTGTATCCGGTCATCGCGCACTTCTTTCTCACCGACCACACGGGAAACCGGTATTTCGGCATCGATACGGGCTCGGCGGCGCTCACCGGACTCGCCAACGATCTGTCGCCGCTGCGGCCGGGCGAAAAGCGCAAATTCGTCGTCGGTTTCCGCGCCGGAGCGACGACGATGGGAACGATCCGTTACAATTATTAACCGGCCGAGCATCGCCGCGCGCATTTTGGCGTTGAGCCTGGGCGTTGCGCTGAACGTCGGGCCCGCCGCGCCGGCGCGCGCCGCGCGCCCGCTGCTCGATTCGGGAAAGTGGGACGCAGCGTTCGCGCTGTTCGCGCGCGACGCGCAAGTACCGTGGAAGCGCATCGGCGTGCGGCTCGACACGTATAGCGGTGCGCCCGTCGATTTCGCAGCCTACGAAGTCGATCCGGCCGACGTTCTCGTCGCGGGAGCCAACGCGCGGCCGCGCGCCATCGATACCGCGCATCGCGCGCCGGTCGCGCGCTGGCGTTTTACCCCGCCCGCCGGCTTGAAATTCGAATCGAACGACGTCGAGGTGCCGCTGCAAAATCGCGAGGGGTTTTTCGTCGTCGAAGCACGCCGCGGTCAAGCCAGCCAGCAAGTGTGGCTGAACCTCTCGCGCATCGGACTGCTGACCAAAGAATCGGCCGGCGCAATCGTGCTCTACGCCGCGGACCTGGGCACCGGCCGCGCGCTGCCCGGCATGCGCATCACCTATCTGGTCGGCTCCACGTTCCGCTACGGCAAAACGGATGCCGCCGGGATCGCGCACGCCGCCGGTCCGCTCCCGCGTTTTGCGCTTGCCGAATGGGGCCGCAGCCGGGCTTTCGTCAACTTCCTGCCGGTGCCGCCGGTGCCTGGCGCCGTTGTCGGCGTGCGGCTCGACCGCGGCTTGGTGCAGGCCGGCGATCACGTGCACGCCGTCGGTTTCGCCCGGGTGCGGCGGGGAAATGCGATGCGCCCGGCGAGCGGCAGCGTGAAGCTCAGCGTGATCGCGCGCGGCCGCACGCTCGTCAGCGCTGCACCGCAACTCGACGCCGCCGGGGCGTTCAGCGCCGACATCCCGATTCCAGCCGATGCGCCGTCCTCCGACGTGGCCGTTCTCGCGAGCGCCGACGGCGCGACCGGCGGTGCTGCGCTGCGCGTCGAGGCGGTCGGCGATGCGGTGGTCACGATCGAGGCCGCGTGCGGCAGCGCGTGCCCGCCGAACGCCGACATCCCGCTCACGGTCAGCGTCCAGCGCGGCGGCGCGACACAACCGGACCGCGACGTGCGCATCCGCGTCGTGCGAACGCCGCACGTCCTCGCCCCGGGAACCGCCGATGATGCCGAGCAGTGGGCAACGACCTTGATTCTCGACCGCCAAGCGCGCACCGACGCCGGCGGGTCGGCGCACGTGACGATCCCCGCTCCTGGCGACGGCCTCGCCTCGACGTACGGCATCACCGCGCAAAGCGGCAGTTCGAGTGCGTCGACCCGGCTCGTCACGCCGACGGCGAAGATCGCGCTGGCCGTCGGCCCCGAGCGTTCGCCGATCAACATCGGCGAGAGTGCGATCGTCAACGTGCGCGGCTTCGACGCGCTCGACGGCGCGCCGGCGGCCGGCACCGCCGTTGCGTTGCGGCTCATTCACGGACCCAACGTCCAAGAAGCGGCGGTGACGCTCGATGCCTCCGGCCGCGGGCGCGCGACGTTTCGCGACGTCATTCCGGGCACGAGTCTGGTCACCGCGACGGCGAACGTCAACGGCGCTCAGGCCTTCGACGCGTCGGCGGTGGCGATGGAACCGAGCGCCCTGGCGGCGGCCGGAGGCGGAAAGAGCGGTGAGATTCAAGTCGACTTCGACGCCCCGCGCTACGCGGTGAATGGGCGGGTCAACCTGAGCGCTACGCTGGGCGGCGCGACGGGTGATGCGTTCATTTCGCTCGACGGCGCCCGATCGTTTGCGGCGCAAACGGTCCACGTGCGCGACGGGCGCGCACGCGCGACGTTGACGGTGCCCGCGTCGATCGGCGACCTTGCCGCGGGCGTGGCCTTCGTGCGCGACGGCGCGATGCAGTACGCGACGCGCGACATTCCCGTCGACGGCCCGGGTCAGCCGCGCACGACCACGCTGCGGGCGGATCAGCCGGTGTATACGCCGGGCCAAACCGCCAAGATCAGCATCGTCGACGGCGGTTCGCACGATGCCGGCACGGTCGCGCTGCGGCTGGGCGACGGCATCCCGGCGCGCGGCGCCGATTTCGTCGATGCGCCCGACAGCTTGGCGGCGGCCGGGACCACGACGCAAAATCCGGCGTCCGACGACCCGGCGTGGCATGCCTGGGTGGCGCCGGTTCGCTCGAGCGCCGGCGACATTTTCGCGTTCGACCGTCCGCGCGCAGCGGAGAAACCCGACGCCTCGCTGGCGGTCGCGGCACCGCGCGCGCTGGTTTGGCGCGTTGCCGCGAACGCCGGTGAATCGCTCGACGTCACGCTGCCCAAAGAGAAGGGAAAGTACGTGCTCTCCGTTTTGAAGATGACCGTCGACGGCGACGTCGGCGCGGCGACGATCTCGCTGACCGTGCAATGAACAGCCAACTTTCGATGCTCGCGCCGGGCAGCGCGAAGCTCATGCTCATCGACACGTACGGCCTGGTATATCGGGCGTTCTTCGCGCTGCCGATGCTGACCACGACGCAAGGCGTCCCGATCAACGCCGCTTACGGCTTCACCATGATGCTCACCAAAATCATCGGCGATGAGAAGCCCACGCACGTAATCGCGGCTTTCGACAAGGGGTTGCCGCGCGCGCGGATTGCGCGCTACGCCGAATATAAGGCGCAGCGGCAGGAAACGCCCGACGATCTGCGCTCGCAGTTCGCGCTGGTGCGCAAGATCCTGGCCTGCTACGACATTCCGATCGTCGAAATCGATGGTGAAGAAGCTGACGATGTGATCGCAACGCTCGCGCGCCAAGCCGAAGGCGCGCAGCAGGACGTGGCGGTGGTGACCGGCGATCTGGATTTGCTGCAGATCGTCGACGAGCACACGACGGTGCTCACCACGCGACGCGGCATCACCGACCTCGGCCGGTACGACGTCGCCGCGGTCCGGGCACGTTTCGAGCTGGACCCGCGGCAGCTCCCCGACTATCGCGGTCTCAAGGGCGACCCCTCCGACAATCTGCCGGGCATCCCCGGCGTTGGCGAGAAAACCGCGATCAAACTCATCAAAAACGCCGGTTCGCTCGACGCGCTCCTAGCCGATCCGGCGCTGGCGGGCTCAGCCAAGCTCGAGAAACTCGTGGTCGACTACGGCGAGCAGGCGCGGGTCTGCCGCGACGTATCGCTGATCGACCGCGATTTGCCGCTCACGCTCGATTGGGAGCAGGCCGCCTACAAGCCGCCTTCGAGCGATGCGCTCTATCGGCTCTATCGCGAATTGGAATTCAAGACGCTGCTCAACCGGCTCGAGCCGCCCTCGACGCCCGTCAGCGTGCCGATCGAAGAAGAGCTGGCCGGCAACCACAGCTCGTTCGTCGCGGCGACCGATCCGCCGGATTTCGCCCGCTTGGCCGAACGCCTTGCCGCCGCCGCGCAAGCCCCGCGCGTCGCGCTGGCTTTGCGCGGCGACGCGATCGGGTTTTCGACCGGCGACGAAATCGGCGTCGGATTCTTGCGCAGCGCGCTCGCGCAGCCGGCGATCGGCGCCGCGTTCGCCCAGCTCTGGTCGACGGTTCCGCAACTCGTCGTGTACGACGCGAAAGCGGCGATCGCCGCGCTCGACGTTCCGCCGCGCGTCATCGCGGACGATCCGATGGTCGGCGCGCACGTCCTCAACCCGTCGCGCGCGTATACCGACATCGGCGATGCCGCCCGCGAATGGCTGCGGCGCGAGGTGCCGGCCGACGATGCCGCCGCGGCCGCCGACGCCGCCGGACGCTTGGCGAAGGTGACGCGAGCCGAACTCGAAGCGCGCGAACAGCTCGCGCTGTATACGGACGTCGAGGTTCCCTTGACCGTCGTGCTGGCGAAGATGGAGCGCGCCGGCGTCAAGCTCGACGTCGACGAATTGCGCCGGCTGGCGGTGAGCGTCGATGCCGGCGTGAGCCGCTTGCAAGATGAAATTTACGCGCTGGCCGGCGAGACGTTCAACATCGGTTCGCCGCAGCAGCTGGGCCGCATCCTCTTCGACAAGCTCGGGCTGCCGGCCGGACGGCAAAACAAGACCGGCTATGCAACCGGCGTCGAAGTGCTGCAGGGGCTTGCGCGCAGCTTCCCGGTCGCGGCGAAGGTGCTCGAATACCGCGAAGTGTCCAAACTCAAAAACACCTACATCGACGTGCTGCCGACGCTGATCGATCCGCGCGACGACCGGCTGCACACGATCTTCAATCAGACGACGACGGCGACCGGCCGGCTTTCTTCGGTCAATCCGAACCTGCAGAACATCCCGGTGCGCAGCGACATCGGCCGCCAAATCCGGCGCTCGTTCGTGGCGCCCTCGGACGACCGGGTGTTGCTCGCAGCCGATTACTCGCAAATCGAACTGCGCCTGATGGCGCACCTCTCGGGCGACGAAGCGATGCGCACGGCCTTTCACGAGCATCAGGATATCCACGACTTCACCGCGCGCAAGATCTTCGAGATCGGGCCATTCGCCGACGTCACCGGCAATCAGCGCCGGATGGCCAAGTCGGTCAATTTCGGCTTGCTGTACGGCATGTCGGATTTCGGACTCGCGCAGCGCTTGGAGATCGACCGCGGCGAAGCGCGTGCGATCACGACGGCGTACTTCGACCGCTTCCCGGCCGTCCGCGCCTACATCGAACGCTGCTTGGAAGAAGGCCGCGAACGCGGCTACGTCTCGACGCTGCTCGGGCGACGCCGCTACATGCCCGATCTGCGCGCGAAGAATTACGGGTTGCGCGCCGCCGCCGAACGCGAGGCCACCAACGCGCCGCTGCAAGGCAGCGCCGCCGATCTCATGAAACTCGCGATGGTCCGGCTCGATCGCCGCACCGCGAGCGACGCGTTCGACGCGGTGATGACGCTGCAGATTCACGACGAGCTGGTGTTCGAGATTCCGCGCGCGCAGCTCGATGCGTTCAGCCGGATGGTGAAGTACGAGATGGAGCATGCGTTGGAACTGTCCGTCCCGATCGAAGTCACGCTCAAAGCGGGTCGCAACCTCTACGAAATCGAGTCGTTCGATCTCGAGGAAGCGTCGGCGTAGCGGCGCTTCATGCCCGCTGTTCTCCATTCCGGCCGCGGATCGCTGAGCCGAACGGGGCCGGACGTGGGCAACATGTCAGCGTTCCTTTCCGCTTTTCGCGCCGGCATTGCGGCGAATATTCCCGGGCCCATCGGCCCCGCGTTCCCCGCATCTTCCCAGCTTGAGCGAACGTTATTTAAGGTGAGTCTCTCCGAGGAAACTGACATGATCCGTGCGTTCTCGCCAATCCCGGCCGGCCTGATATTCGCCGCAGCTTGCACGCTGCCGCTCGCTGCAGGCGCGCAGACGCCGAGCTACGCTTCCCGCAGTGAGACGATTCGCGGTACCATCTCGTCGGTTGAAAGCGTCGACCACCTCCTGGTCGCGGACGACCGCGGTTACACCGACGATGTCACGTTGCGCCGCGGCGCAGCCGTTTCCGGGTCCGGCGTACGGCTGGTGCCCGGCGAGCGGGTCACGATCCAAGGCGCGGCCGCGGGTTCGACGTTCCTCGCTACGCGCATTGCGACGCACGGTCAGTCCTACGCCGGCGACGCATCGGCTCCGCAGACCGCGTATCCCGTGCCGGTTCCCGCCTACTATCCGGCCCCGGTGTACTATCCGGCACCCTACTACTCGGCGTCGCTGTATTTCGGGTTCGGACCGTACTACCGCTACGGGTACGGCCGATGGTTCCGCCCGTACTATGGCTATCGCGGCGGCTATGGCCCCGTCCGCGTCCGCGTCCGCTTTCGCTGAGAACGTGCGCATCACGTAAGCGCGGCGTTTCACAGTACGGTCACAGGAAACTTCGCTTTACTTCTCGCGCGTAGTAACCGATTCGGCTGCTGGAGCTCGCGCAGAAAAGAGTCCCCGTTGAATCCGATCTTTCGAAGCGCTGCGGCGTTGACGATGGTCTTGACGTTTGCCGGCGCAGGAGCGTCGGAGGCCAAAGGGATCGCGCGGGTCGAGCAAAACGACGGCGTGGTCCGCATCTATCGCGTATCGCTCGTGGTCGTCGACCATCACGCCGTGCGCATCACGTCCGACGACCGGCGCGGAACGCTCGTCGTCGGCAAGGCGGCTTGTTCGTACGTCGGTGAACTCGAGCGCTGCCTGCCCTACAACATCGTCCTCGACCAGGATGGAAAGAAGCGCGCGATCGCGTTCTCGCGCGGGACGGAATATCTCAACCGCACCGGGAGCCTGCAGCGGCTGCCCTTCTCGTCGCGGCAGGTTCCCCCGCACGGTTTGCTGTTGCTGGTGTTGACCGCGCACGGGACGTACATCACGATCAGCGGCACCGTGGATCGGTTCGGCGCATGAGAATGAGCATGCGCGCCCTCGGACTTGCGCTTACCTTCGCGCTCATCACGCCGCTTCGCGCGGATGCGCAGGGCCGCGGCGGCGGAAACGCCCACGGCGGCGGACGGCCGGCGGCGAGCAGTCCGCATGCTGGCGCGGCGCCCGGGCCGGGGCGGCAGTCGGGCGGGTTCAACTTCCAGCACGACCTTCAAGCGCCGGCGGCTCGGCCTGCCGCACCCGGCGGTCCCGGGAATGGCCGCGCGCCGGTCACCATCGCCCGGCCGCCCAGCAATGCGCGTCCGCCCGCGATCGCTCGGCCCCCGGTCGCCGGCCCACCGGCGAACGGCGGCCGCCGGCAAACGGTCGTCACCAACCCCGCTCGGCGCGGGCAACGGGCTTGGGAATGGAATCGCGGCGTCACTTGGGCGCCGGCTCCCGCGTACTGGGGCGGCGGTTTCTGGGGACCGTTCGCGTTCGGCGCGGCGGTCGCCGCACTCGGCGCCGCTGCATTCGGCGCGTTCACCGATCCTACCAACGGCGCGCTTTACCCGTCGTATCAGGTGGCGCCGGGAAGCCCCGGAGCAGCGCTGCTCGAGAACTACCAGTTGACGCAGACGCCGTGCGGACCGCCCGATCTCGTCGTTATCTTCGGTCCCGACAACAGCGTGATCTGCGCCGCGCCGAACAGCCTCGTCGGACCGGGCGAGTACGATCTCGATTCGGCGACCTTAACCCTCGTGAGTCAGTAGCCTCGGTTTCGGCAAGCCGGTGCCGCGAAGAGCGAGTCGCCCGCCGGCGGGTCGTTTCAAAACCGGGCCTTAGCTTACATGTTTTCGCCGCTGGTCTTGCAGCGGCTGGCCGATTTGCCGTTCAAAGCCGGAACCGTCAAAACGATGACCCTCGCCGACCTCTTCGATTGGACGCGTGCGAGCGTGTACGGCGATCTGCGGCCGGGGGCGCTTCCGCAGACGCAACTCCGCCGCAACCTGCAGCGCAACTACACCCGGTTACTGGCCCGTTTGACGGTTGCTCCGTATCCGGGCACGCCGTACGATGCGCAGGCGCTGGCGCGCTACGAACTGCGCCGGTTGGCCGCCGGCGTCCATGGGTTGCAGCGCCGCTCGAATCTCGACGAGCAGACGCGCGCGCACCTCGACGCGCTGCAAAACGATGTCGCTCGCGCGCTCGATGCGAAGCTGCTGCTGCCGGCGGCGCCGGCCGCGCCGGAATAACGCCGCCGGCTGTCCGCCGGAATGGGCCGGCGGCGCTGGCAGCCAGGCCGCCGTTATCGGCCGACGCGGTCGTCGCGCCGGTCGATCAGAGGGCGGCGCGAAGGCGGACGACTCCCGACGGTCACGAAAAAGACGCCGTGATGCGGCCTACGAACGTCTACGTCGCTTTGACCGTCGCGCTCGCCGTCAGCGCGCAAACGCCGGCCCCGACGCCGCCGGCGACCACGAGCGACGACTGTCCGGCGGCGGCGAACGCCACCGCGCACTTCCTGGGCTCCGCGGCGTTCGCGGTGCACGCGCCGCGCGGCAAACTTTCGCTCGTTCCCGTCGATGACGAAGCGGCGCGCGAGCGCGGCTTGATGTGCGTCGTCCGAATTCCGCCCGGGAAAGGGATGATCTTCGTCTTTGCGCCGCCCGATCGCCCGCAGTCGTTTTGGATGAAAAATACACTCGTCGCGCTCGACATGGTGTTCGTCGATGCGGCGGGCACCGTCACGGCGGTTGCCCCCCGCGTGCCGCCGACGCCCAACGGAACGCCCGATTACGCGGTCGCTCGGCGAAGCGGCTACGGACAATTCGTCATCGAGCTTGGGGCCGGCGACGCCGCGCGCCACGGCATCGTGCGCGGGACGAAACTCGCGCTGCCCGCGTTAACGGCTCAGCCATGATCGCCTCCGCCTTCAGCGTCGCTCTCGCCGCATTCTTGGCGCTCGTTACCCCGGCACCGCTGGCGACACCGGCCCCGACGTACACCCCGTCGCCGCAGCGGCTGCTCGGTCTCATCCGCGCGAAATTTCGCTCGCATCGTCCGCCGCCGCCCTACATCATTTACACGATGACGCGCAAACAGAATACCGATCGCGGCTTTCCGGACTATGCCGAGAGCTATACGTATCATATCTGGGTGCGGAATCTCGACCGTGCTGCGCTGGGGCGCAAAGTGCTGATCGCTCCGGCGATGGGATTTCCCGAATTCATGCGTCCGGCGTTCAACGAAGATCGCGATCCCGGACCGCCGACCGCGGATTTGTTCGAGCCCGCGCCGCCCAAGCCGCGGCCCGTTACCGAAGTCCCGACCCCCGAACCGCTGGCGACGCAGTACAAACAGATCGGCAGCGTCACCGTCACGGGCGAATACGACTACTACGTGGACAAGGTCGCCGTCGAAGGCAATCTCGACCACCTAACCCTGCGGCCGATTCGCGATCCCGAGCGGAATCGGCTGCGCGAAGTCTACGTCGACAAGGATTCGCTCGAGCTCGTGCGGCTCATCACCCACGACCGGTTATTCGACGAAGGCGCGAACAAGATTTACAGCGCGCTCTTCGACATCAAAATTGCGATGCTGCAGGGCGTCCCGATCGTCACCGCGATCCACGGCATCGTCGGTGACGGTTACGACGGCGACGGTAAGGTCGTGGACTACACCTACACCGACATCACATTCCCGGCAACGTTGCCCGCGTGGTATTTCGACGCCCGCAGCTACGCGCAGCACGAAGCCGAACTGCCGCTCTGAAGGATCGCGCGTAAGCGCAATCCACTACGTTCGCGCAACGGCCGCCGTCGTCGTTTGCTCTGGTGTGTCCGGCCCCAGCCGTTCTTCGACGCACGCTAGGGCGACGGCATCGACGAAATGTTCGCTGGGCCGCCCAAGATAATAGCCCTGCACGGCGCTCGAGATCGTCGACCAGCGGGTCGCATTGCGCACCAGATCCAGCATCGACGCGTCCTCGATTCCCTCGGCGATGATCTGGGCGTGCATCTCTTGCGCGATCGCGATGATCCCCGCCAGAACCGCGCGCCCGCCCAAGTCGGACTGCGCCCGCACGATGACTTCGCGATCGATCTTGACGAAGTCGACCGCGAGTTGGCTGAGCATCTCGAGACCCGAATTCCCCGACCCGGCGTCGTCAAGGGCCAGCGCAAAGCCCAGCGAGCGCAACCGTTTGGCCTCGCGAATGACGACCGGCAGCCGCGCCAGCGAACGCTCCGTGATCTCCAAAACGACGCGATCGGGAGTGAAGCCGACGGCTTTCACGGCGTCGATGAGCGCCGTTCCGCGAAATTCTTCGTGATCGAGCGATTGCGGTGAAACGTTGACGAAGAGCAGCGCGTCGGGCGGGAGCAGGCGCGCTTGTTCGAGGACCGCGTTGCGGCAGATGCGGTCGAGGTCGTGAGCTTTGCCCAACCGTTCGGCGATGTCGAAAGCGTCTTGCGTATTGACCGGATTGTCGCCCGCCGGCCGTGCCAGCGCTTCATAGCCGATGACGCGCCGCGCGCCCAGATCCCAGATCGGCTGGAATGCGACGCCCATGCCGGATCCGCCGATGAGATCGCGGACCTCGGCGACGCGGGACGGCAAGAACATCGCGGCTTCTTCGCGGATTTCATCGAACATGACGACGGTGTTGCGGCCGCGGCGTTTTGCTTCGTACAACGCCGTGTCCGCCTCGTCGCGCAGCAGCATGAGGTCGGAATTTTCCCGGTCCGACGTCGCGAGGCCGATGCTCACCGTCGTGCCGCCCAGCTCGGCTTCGATCGCGGCGCGCAGGCGTTCGACGCACTGTCGAGCGACATTGGGCTGCAAGCCGAGAAAGGCGAGCGCGAATTCGTCGCCGCCCAGGCGATAGGGCGTCGAGGCGATGCCCGTCGAGCGCAAGAGCTGCGCCAGCGACGTGAGCACCCGGTCACCGGTGACGTGTCCTTTGCGGTCGTTGAGCGCCTTGAACTCATCAATGTCGATCAGCGCGATCGTGAGCAGGGG
>JBEKHC010000111.1:0-15585 GCA_050012475.1 Candidatus Velthaea sp. | reverse complement strand
GCGAGGATTCGGGTGCTAGTATTCAATCGATAACTCCTTGGACTAGGATCGTCCCGGGCATCGCCCGGGACGTGAACGCGCGGCCGGCCCTTAGGCCGAACGCGCCTTTATGCGGCGCTCCGCGCCGGGGGCGCCATGAACTCCGGACCAACCGGATCGTGAATGGTCGCAGTGAGAATTCCATCGATGTCAGCGAGCGTCGCGCGATCGAGCGTGAACCCCATCGCGCCTTCGACGTCGTCGAGCTGTGCCGGTTTGCGCGCACCCCACAGCGCAATGCCGACTCCCGGCTGTTCGAGCAGCCAGCGCACGGCCAGATCGATCACCCGTTTGCCGTAGCGCTCGCGCGCGAGCGCGTCGAGCGCTTCGACGGCCGCCAGATACTGCGAAAAGCGCGGCTCCTGGTATTTGGGATCGCGGCCGCGCAGATCGTCGCCGGTGAAGGCCCGCTCGCGCGTGACGCGCCCGCTCAGCAGTCCGCGGCACAGCGCGCCGTACGTCATCCCGACGATTCCGTGCTCGGCGCAGTAGGGCAAGACTTCGGTCTGCGCGGCGCGCTCGAAAAGGTTGAGCGGCGGCTGCGAGGTGTGCAGCGGCGCGACGACGCGAAACGCTTCCATCTGCGCGGCGGAATAGTTGCTCACGCCGATGGCGCGAATCTTGCCTGCGTCGAGCAACGCTTTCATCGCGGCGGCGGTCTCCTCGATCGGCGTCAGCGGATCGGGCCAATGCACTTGATAGATATCGATGTAGTCGGTTTGCAGCCGGCGCAGCGAATCGTCGATCTCTTTTGCGATGCGCGCCTTCCCGCTGTTGCGAAAGACTTTGCCGTCGTCGGTCCAATCGAGGCCGACCTTCGTTGCGAGAACGGCTTTCGCGCGGCGTTCGCCCGCAAGCGCCTTGCCGACGATCTCTTCGGAGTTTCCGTAGCCGTAGACCGCCGCGGTGTCGACCAGCGTGATGCCGCGGTCGAGCGCGGAATGAATGGTGGCGATGGCTTCCCGTTCTTCGGTTCCGCCCCACATCCAACCGCCGATCGCCCATGCACCCAAACCGACACGCGACGCGCGCACGCCGGTATCTCCTATTTCGATGTACTCCATAGATGCTCCATCAAATGTGCGCGGCACGCGAGCTGAAACGGAACACGGTCACGGAATGAAACGTCTGCCCAGGGCGGAGGACCGTCGTCGGAAACGACGCCTGATTGGGCGCATCCGGGAAGTGCTGCGTTTCGAGCGCGAAGCCTGCTGACTGGCGGTAGATTTTTCCACTACTTCCGACCTCCGTTGCGTCCAGGTAATTGCCGCTGTAAAACTGGACGCCGGGTTGGTCCGTCAAGATGTCCAGCCGCCGGCCGGAAACCGGATCGATTGCCGTTGCAATGCGGCTAAGCGGGTCGCCGGGGGCCCGGTCGAGCACCCAGTTGTGATCGTAACCGCGGCCGATGACGACTTGCGGATAACCATCGCGGATGCGCTCGCCGATCGCTCGCGGCGAGCGAAAATCGAACGGCGTTCCGTCGACGGGCGCTACCTCGCCAGTCGGAATGAATGTTGCGTCGACGGGCGTGTAGCGCGCCGCCTCCAACTGCAGAACGTGACCTAAAATGTCACCCGAACCTTCGCCCGCAAGATTAAAGTAGCTGTGGTTCGTCAGGTTGACGACCGTCGGCGCATCAGTGGTCGCGGTGTACTCGACGCGCAGCCCGTCCTCACCGTCGAGCGCATAGGTGACGCGCGTGTCGAGCGTGCCGGGATAGCCCTGTTCGCCGTCCGGACTGATGTGACGCAGGCGCACTGCCGTGGCGCTTGCCGATTCGACGTCCCAGACGACTTTGTCGAAACCGCGTGCGCCGCCGTGCAGGGTATTGGGATGATCGTTCACCGGGACGACGTAGTCTTTGCCCTCGAGCGAAAAGCGGCCGCCCGCGATCCGGTTGGCATAGCGGCCGATCAGCGCGCCCAGATACGGCTTATTTCCGCGCGCGTAGCCGGCCAAATCGGCGTAGCCCAAAACCACGTTGGCGCGCTCGCCCGCCGCATCCGGAACGTCGATCCGGTCGATGATGCCGCCGAACGTGAGGATGCCGATCGCGATGCGCGGCGTCGTGAAGGTGTAGCGGTAGACCGCGCTGCCGTCGGCCAAGGTGCCGTACAACTCGCGCGCCGCGCCCGGTTGGACGGCGGCGGCCGAATTCGTCTGCGGCTGGTTCGACATCGTCCTGCTCCTATCGCGGCGACGGTCCGGCCGGCTTGGCGCCCAGACCTGCTTTGACCATGCGAATCAACTCCTCTTCGGTAATCTCCGACGTCGCGACGTCGAGGACGATCTCGCCCAAGAAGAGGAAATTGATGCGGTCGCAGACCTCGAAGATCTGCGAGTAGTTGTGCACGATCAAGATGATCGAAACGTCGCGCCGGCGGCGGATCTCTTGCACCAGTTGCAGGACGTGCGCGCCCTCGCGCACGCCCAGTGCCGCAAGCGGTTCGTCCATGATGAGCAGCTTGGGCTGCGACTGCATCGCCCGCGCGACGGCGATCGACTGACGTTGCCCGCCCGAGAGATCGCGCACCAAACTATCGACCGAGGCCAGCCGGATGCCGACCTGATCGAGAAACTCGCGCGTCTTGATCCGCATCGCTCGCGCGTCGGTGAGCGGAAGGCCCAACACGCGTTTGATCGGCTCGCGGCCCAAGAACATGTTCTGGGCCACCGAGAGATCGTTGACGAGCGCGAGATCCTGGTACACGGTTTCGATCCCGCGCGCCCGGGCCTGCGTCGGCGATGCGAGCGTGAATTCCCGGCCTTCCCAGTACAACGTTCCCGCGGTCGGCTGGTGAAAGCCGGAAAGAATTTTGATGAAGGTCGACTTCCCGGCGCCGTTGTCGCCGACGAGCGCCACCACTTCGCCGCGGCCGACACGCAGATCGAGGCCCTTGAGCACGATGCTGGGGCCGTAGTTTTTCGTTACGCCTTCGGCGCGCAGCAATTCGGGCGGATCGACGAGCCGCGGTACGTCCACGCTGGCGCTCATACTTGGCGCGCCCGCAGCGCGGTGAGTTTGATGTTGAGAATCATCGCGGCGACGATGGCGATGCCTAACGGAACGTCGGCGAAGCCGGCCTGCGCGCCGACCAGCGGCAAGCCGTCGTTGAGCGACGCCACGACGAACGAACCGATGAGCGCGCCGATGACCGTCCCCGAACCGCCGAAGAGCGAGGTGCCGCCGATGACGGCGGCCGCGATGGCATACAGCGTGAGGGTATTGTCGCCGGCCGACGGATCGATCGAACCGCTCGCGCACGACTCGATGATCCCGGCCAGTCCCGCCAGCACCGCCATGATCACGAAATTCAAGATCTTGGTCCGCTCGGTGCGAATGCCCAACTCGCGGGCCGCGAGCAAATTGCTGCCGACGGCGATCGTGTGCAGCCCGAACCGCGTCCGGCGCAGCACGACGGTGAACGCCAGCGCAACGGCCACCAGCCACAAGAAGGCGGCGATTTGCGAGATTCCCGTGCCGGCATTTTGTTGATCGCTGCCCAGAAAGATGTTGATGAAGCTGTCGGGCGTGCGCGCGGGCTGGCTGTGGCTGACGGTCAA
Source organism: Candidatus Velthaea sp. (assembly GCA_050012475.1). Lineage (GTDB taxonomy): Bacteria > Vulcanimicrobiota > Vulcanimicrobiia > Vulcanimicrobiales > Vulcanimicrobiaceae > Velthaea. Next base: position 11,979 of record JBEKHC010000111.1, on the reverse strand, counting down.
GATCGCGCCGTTGAGGAGAAACAGCATGCCCAGCGTCGAGATCAGCGACGGCACGCCCAAACGCACGGTGATGAATCCGTTGACCCAGCCGATGCCGGCGGCACCGACGAGCGCCAACGGGATCGCGGCGGGCCACGGGACGCCCGCCGCGCTCAGATAGAACGCGAAAAACGGTGTCGTGGAATAGATCTTGGCGGCCGAGAGATCGATTTCGCCCGTGATCATGAGCATCGCCTCGCCTACGGCGATCAAGCCGTATTGCGCGGTGCTTGCCAAGAGCACGGGCACTTCGGAGGTGAGGAACGCGCCGTTGAGGATCTCGAAGACGATCGCAATCACGATCGCCACGACGGTGATCCCCGTTTCGGGATAGCGCACGAGCGCTTTGAGCCGGTCGCCCGGCGTCCGCGCCGTCGACGGCGGCTGGCCGGCCGGCGCCGGCGCAGCCGTCGTGACGTTACTCATGACGCAGGCCGTGCATTCTTCGAGTGTCCCGACTCAGAAATAGGGTGACACAAAGCGGGCCAGATCTTCGTTCGCGGCGAGGCGCGAAGAGGGAGCAACGCCGCCGCGTTGATTTCTGAGTCGGGGCACTAGGACTGTCCCTCGAAGCGGCTGCTTCCGGCGAGGTACGGCTTGACGGTGTCCTTGGTGACGAACTTCAACCCGGTATCCGTGTCGCAGGGCGACATGAGCGTCCCCGACGTCTTCGCCAAAAACAGTTGGAAGACCGGATAATAGCCTTGCAGATACGGCTGCTGATCGATCGTGAAGTCGAGGTTGCCGGCGTTGATCGCCGCGAGCGAACCGGGCAGCAAATCGTATCCGCCGGTCGCGACCTTCTTTTCGCTCAAACCATATTTTTTGGAAACGATGCCGATCGCTTCGGTGCTGCCGCCGTCGACGGCGAACATCCCGCTCACGTTCTTATGCCCGTTGTAGTAGGACTCGACGGTCGAACGTTCTTGGGTGACGAGCGCACCGCTGGCGACCTGTTCGTAGCTGATGTTCTTGCCGGATTTCTTGAGCGAATCCACCGCACCGTCGATGCGCGGCTGAATGTTCAGCGAGCCCGGCGTGGCGATGAACAGCGCGACGTGGCCGCCGGCGGGAACCAGCGAAGCGATCCGCTCGCCCATCAGTTGGCCGGAACGGAAGAGGTCTTGGCCGATATAGGCTTGGCGTTTGTTGTGGCTCGAGGCCGGCGAGTCGGCGTTGTAGGCGACGACGGGAATTCCCGCGCCCAGCGCCTGCCCGACGACCCCGTTGAAGGCCGTGGCGTCGACCAGGCAGACGGCAATGCCGTCGGCCTTGTTATTGATCGCCGTTTGGAACGCGCGCACCATCTCGCTGACGTTGCTGGTCTCCGAACCCGTCCAACGGTACGAACATCCCAAGAGCGAGCACGCGTCGGTCGCGCCGTATTGGGTCGCGGTGAAGAACGGATTGGTCGTCACGTGATTGACGAAGACGAATTTGTAGTCGGCTTTCGCCGCGCGGGCCGGCAAGGGGCCCGTAGCCGCCAGGGCGGCCGCGGCTCCCGCGCCCGCCAGCGCGGCTCCGCGGGTAATGCCGGCGCGCGCGATGGCGCGCAGACCGGAAGGCGTGAGGCTGTCGGGGCGATGTAAAGTGCTCGTGGCAGGATCCTCCGCTGAGAAGGGGCGCACGCGGCGTCCTTCGGGCGCCGGGAAGCGCCGGCGACTATGTGCGCTGTACCACGCCGGTGATTGAGAATTCTTCCAAAAATTTCGTAGGGCAGAGAGATTTCTTATCGGCGTGTCTAAGTGCAACTAAGGGTAATGCTTTACCTTGGCGCCTGTCAACCTCGCTCGATGAAGGGTCGACCCGAGCGCCTTTCGCACGAACTCGAGATCGGTGCACCAGCTTGGCTAGTATCAAAGATGTTGCGGCCCGCGCCGGCGTCTCGGTCGCGAGCGTTTCGCGGGTGCTCAACCAAAGCAAACCGGTGGCCGAAGCCACCCGGCGGCGCGTGCTGGCCGCCGCCGAGGCCCTCGACTACAGCATCGACCAGCGGGCGCGCGCCTTGCGGCGCCGCAAGTCCGGGACGCTCGGGCTCATCGTCAGCGACGTCGCCAACCCGTATTTTCCCGAGGTCATCCGGGCGATCGAGTCCGTCGCGTATCACAGCGGTCACGACTTGTTTCTTTGCAACTCCGACGAAGATCCCGAACGCGAGCGCTTCTACGTTCGCGCGATGATCGCCCAGCGCATCGGCGGTATCATCATCGTCCCGGTGACGTTCACGAGCGCGTCGCTGGCGCTGGCGCTGCGCAACGACATCCCGATCGTCTGCCTCGACCGGCGGGTCGAAGACATCGCGCTCGACACCGTGTTGATCGACAATCGCGCGGGCGGCGCATTGGCCGCCGATGCGCTGCTCGACCGCGGACATCGGCGGATCGCCGCGATCGTCGCGACGCGCACGACGCCGGGCAGCGATCGGCTCTTGGGCTTCGCGCAGCGGCTCGCCGAGCGCGGCATTCCGCTCGCGGACGAACTCGTGCGCGACGGCGAATACAAACAGAGCGGCGGACACACCGCAGCACGCTCCCTGTTCGCGCTCGAAGACCGTCCGACGGGACTGTTCGTGGCCAATCACCCGATGACGCTGGGCGCGCTGCAAGCAGCCCGCGAATGCGCGCTCAACGTCCCGCATGATCTGAGCCTGGTCGCGTTCGACGACACGTCCTGGGCAACGTTTTTGGACCCGCCGCTGACGACGATCAGCCAGCCGACGGACCAGCTCGGCAGCGCCGCGGCGACGCTGCTCATCGATCGCGTCGAAGACCGCTACCACGGTCCGGCACGGTCGATCGTCTTGCAGCCGCACTTGATCGACCGCGCATCGATCGCGCCGTACACGGGTTGATGCGCCCGCGTGTGCCGATAGGAAAACGCTGCCGGCGTCACGGACGAACCCGGCCAAGGAGCACCTGATGCAAGGACATACGATCGGTATCGATCTCGGGACGACCGGGGCGCGCGCGGTTCGCATCGACGAACGCGGAACGCTGGTCGCGAGCGAAACCGCCGCGTATCCGCTGTTGACGCCGCAGCCCGGCTGGACCGAGCAAGAGCCCGAAGATTGGTGGGCGGCGGCGCGCACGGCGATTCGGGCCGTCGTCGCGGCCGGCGACGCGCCGATCGCGGGCGCCGGCGTGACCGGTCAGATGCACGGCGCGGTGTTCCTGGACGAGCGCGACGAATCGATCCGCCCGGCGATTTTGTGGAACGATCAGCGCACGGGACGCGCCGCCGATGCGATCGATACGGTCGTCGGCCGCAGCCGCCTTGCCCGCATCACGGGGAACCGCGCCTTGACGGGGTTTCAAGCGCCCAAGATCGTGTGGCTGCGCGAGACCGAACCCGAGCGGTATGCGCGTGTCCGCGCCGTCTTGCTGCCCAAAGACTTCCTGCGCCTTCGTCTTACCGGCACGCATGCAACGGATGCCTCCGACGCCTCGGGCACGCTGTTGCTCGATCTCTCCACGCGCAATTGGTCGGCCGAGATCCTGCGCGATCTCGATTTGCCCGCGCAGTGGTTTCCGCCCGTTGCTGAGAGCCCGTCCGTTACCGCAAAGGTCTCGGCCGCCGGCGCGCGCGCGACGGGCCTCCCCGAAGGCTTACCAGTTGTGGCCGGCGCGGGCGACAACGCGGCGGCCGCGATCGGCAGCGGCGTCGTCCGCAGCGGCGCCGGCTTGGTGTCGCTCGGCACCTCGGGCGTGGTGCTGGTGCACAACGATCGCGCCGCGATCGACCCGACCGGGGCGCTGCATGCGTTCTGCGCGGCGGTCCCCGGCGGCTACCATCTCATGGGCGTGATGCTCGCCGCCGGCGGCAGCCTGCGCTGGCTGCGCGACGCTTTCGCCCGTCCCGACGATACGTACGACGCGTTGGTCAGCGCCGCGAGCAGCATCGAACCCGGCGCGCAGGGTCTGCAATTCCTGCCGTATTTGTCGGGCGAACGCACGCCCCACATGGATCCCGATGCGCGCGGCGCATTCTTGGGGTTGAGCCTCGCGCACGGCCGCGCGCACTTGGTGCGCGCCGTGCTCGAAGGCGTGGCATACGGGCTCAACGAGGGGTTGGCACGCATGCGCGCCTTGGGCGTCGAGCCCGACGAACTCATCGCGACCGGCAACGGCATGTCGAACCCCACCTGGCGTGCGATCATCGCCGCAGTGCTCGACCGGCCGCTGCGCCGCTTGCTCGTCGATGAGGGTCCGGCGTTCGGCGCGGCGCTGCTCGCCGGCGTCGGCGTCGGCAACTTCGCCTCCGTCGATGAAGCCGCGCGCGTCGTCGCCCTCGCGGCACAGGCCGACCTTCCCGATCCGGCGCTCGTTTCGGTCTACCGGTCGGGATACGAGCGCTTCACGCGCGCGTATCCGGCGTTGCGCAGCATGCGCGAAGCGGTCGCCGTTCTGTCGTAATTTCACGATCACGAACACTTCCAAGGAGATCATCATGGCCCAAACCGCAATGCGCGTTGCCGTCCTCGAACGGCAAAATGTCATGTCGATGCAAGAGCGCGCGCGCCCGGAACCCGGCCCGAACGAAGTCCTCGTCCGCGTGCACCGCGTCGGCGTGTGCGGTTCGGACGTGCACTATTACACGCACGGACGCATCGGCGGATTCATCGTCGAGAATCCAATCGTGCTCGGGCATGAAATGGCCGGCGTGATCGAAGCGGTCGGCGCGGGCGTGGACCGCAAGCGCATCGGCGAGCGCGTCGCCGTCGAACCCGGCGTGCCGGACCGGACTTGCGAATGGTGCCGCCGCGGCCGCTACAATTTGTGTCCGAACGTGCAGTTCATGGCGACGCCGCCGTTCGACGGCGCGCTGGCCGACTACATCGTCACCGCCGACGATTTCGCGTACACGTTGCCAGCCAACGTTTCGCTCGACGAAGGCGCGCTCATGGAGCCGCTGTCGGTCGGCGTGTACGCGATCCATCGCAGCGGCATCAAAGCCGGCGAAACCGTCGCGGTCTTCGGCGCCGGCCCGATCGGCCTAGTGACACTGCAAGTCGCGCGCGCAGCGGGCGCGGGCGCAATCACGGTCATCGATTTAGAAGACGGCCGCCTGGCAACGGCCAAAAAATTAGGCGCGACCGCGACCCTCAACGCCAAAACGAGCAACGCGGTCGACGCGCTCATGGAGAGTACCGGCGGACGCGGCGCCGACATCGTCTTCGACTGCGCCGGCTCGCCGCGCACCGCCGGCGATGCGGTGCGCACCGCCAAGCGCGGCGGCAAGGTCGTGATGATCGGCTTGCCGCCCGAAGACAACTTCCCCTATCCGCTCGTGTACGCGATGGCGCGCGAGATCGACATCTACACGGTGTTCCGGTATGCCAACGTCTACCCGTCGGCGATTGCGTTGGTCGCCGAAGGCCGCGTCGACACGAAATCGCTCATCACGCATCGCTTTCCGCTCGAGAAAGCCGAAGACGCGCTGCTGCTCTCGGATTCGCGTGCCGACGGCGTGATCAAAGCGATGGTCGAAGTCGCATGACCCAAACGCAGGCCAAGACCGGACCGGTCGATTTCAGCCTGACGGGGAAACGCGCCGTAGTCACCGGCGCCAGCCGCGGGCTCGGGTACGACATTGCGATCGCGCTCGCCGATTACGGCGCCGACGTCGTCGGCTTCGCGCGCACCGCAAGCGAACTGGCCGCACTCGAAGCCGAGATCAAAGGGCGCGGGCGGCAGTTTCTCGGCGTGACGGGCAGCGTCGAGGATCGCGACGCGATCGCCGATCTGGCGAAGCGCGCGGATGCCGCCTTCGGCGGCATCGACATCCTGGTCAACAACGCCGGGACGTCGGTCGTCGAGCCGGCGATCGACGTGACGCGCGAAAGCTGGGATCTGCAAATGCGGGTCAACCTCACCGGTCCGTTCTTCATCGCGCAGACGTTCGCGCGCGGGATGATCGAACGCGGCTACGGCCGGATCATCAACATCTCGTCGATCTCGGGAATCGTGGGCATGCTCGACCACGCCGCCTACGTCGCGACGAAGGGCGCGCTCAACGCGCTGACGCTCGACCTTGCGATGGAATGGGGGCCGCACGGAATTACCGTCAACGCGATCGCGCCTACCGTCGTGCTCACGGCGATGGGCGAACGCGTTTGGGGTCCGCCCGAGAAAGGCGGCCCGATGAAGGCGAAAATCCCGATCGGCCGCTTCGGCAAACCGCGCGAGATCGCGGCGGCGGTCGTGTATCTCGCGTCGGACGCGGCCGGCTTGTGCAACGGTCACGTGCTGGTGCTCGACGGCGGCTACACCGCGGCGTAACAAGGATTGCGCTGCGCGCAATCCTTGGCCGTTGGGCTTCGCCCACGCCGCTGTGGTGTTCGGGCCTTCGAGCCGAACCGCGGTGTCGTTTGCGGGTGCGCTGCCAACGCCGCTGGTCGGCGGTGGATTGCAAAGCGGCAGTGAATTGTGGGCGTCGCAGTGTGTGAAGGGATACGATGATCGTGACGGATGAGGTCGTGCTCGGGATCGACGCGGGCACCGGCGGCGTGCGCGCCGGTCTGTTCGACCTGCGCGGCGCCGTGCTGGGCATCGCCGACCGCGACTATACGACCGCCTATCCGCAGCCGGGCTGGGCCGAGCAGAAACCCGAAGATTGGTGGGATGCGCTCGTCGGCGCGGTGCAGGCCGTGATGCACCAAAGCGGCATCGACGCGCAGCGCGTTATCGGCCTTGCCGTCGATTCACCCTGCGACATTCTCCTCGCCGACCACGCCGGCACGCCGCTGACGAATGCACTCATGTGGATGGATCTGCGGGGTGCCGATCAAGCGCGGCGTTTGACCGCGACGGGCGCAGCAGTGCTGCGTTACTGCGGCGGCGTCGTGCCGGCAGAATGGCCGCTGCCGAAAACGCTGTGGCTTAAAGAACGCGAGCCGGCGCTGTGGTCGCGCGCCGAACGGCTCGTCGAGCAGATGACATGGCTGACGTGGCGCTTGACCGGCGAATGGGTTTCGCCGCTCAACAGCGCCGCGGCAAAGTGGCACTACCGTGGCGGCTGGCCGACCGAGCTCATGCACGCAGTCGGGTTGGACGACGCGATCGAAAAACTGCCGCACACGGTCGTCCCGCTGAGTGCCCGCGGCGGCGATTTGAACGCGCAGGCCGCGCAAACGTTGGGCCTGCGCGCAGGGATCGCCGTCGCGATGACCGGCATCGACGCGCACGTCGGGATGGCCGGCATCGACGTCCTTGCCCCCGGTTCGCTGGCGCTCATTACCGGCACCTCGACGTGTCAGCTGGCGCAGTCGCGCGATGCGGTGTTCGACGAGGGGCTCTGGGGGCCGTTTGAAAACGCCGTCATCGGCGGCGAATGGACGATTGAAGCCGGTCAGGCCAGCACTGGCGGCACGGTGCGCTGGCTGCTCGATCTCGTCGGCGGCCGCTGGCCGGCCGAACAACGCTACGCGCGCGCCGATGAAGCCGCAGCGGAAGCCGGGGCAGGCGCGGAAGGCCTGACGCTGCTGGATTTCTGGCAAGGCAGCCGGACCCCGGTGCGCGACCCGGCGGCGCGCGGAACGATCTGGGGCCTCACCACCGGTCACGGCCCCGGTCACCTCCTGCGCGCCGTTTACGAAGGCACGGCCTACGGCAATCGACGCATCCTCGACGCGCTGGCGCGCAAAGGCGTGCCCACCCAACGCATCGTCGCCTGCGGCGGCGGCGTGCGCAGCCGCTTATGGCTGCAAATTCTCGCCGACGTGGCCGGCATTCCGATCGAACTGACGACAGTCGACGACGCCGTCGCGCTGGGCAGCGCGATCTGCGCGGCGGTCGCCGCCGGCGCGTTCACCGATCTGCGCGGCGCGGCGGCATCGATGGTGCATCGCGCCGACCGCATCGAACCGAATGCGGCACTGCGCGGCGTCTATGACGAAGGCTATCAATTTTACGTCGACACCTACGCTGCGCTCGCGCCGTTGTACGCGCGGCGTGCGCGCGCGACTCCGTTACCGCAAGCATGACGCGTGCGCTTGGCGTCCGCGGCCGGCGCAACGCGAATCGAGCCCGGCGAATCGGGCGGCACAGCCGCATCAGCGCGAACCCTGCCGGATGAACCGGCCAATCTGGAGTGCCGACGTCGACATCGACGCGGCGTTGGCGGGGCGACTCATCGCTCGTCAGTTTCCCGACCTGCGTCGCGCGACCATCGAGCCGCTGGGGGCAGGCTGGGACAACGCGGCGTTCTTGGTCGACGGGGATCTCGTCTTTCGCTTTCCGCGCCGTCGCGTTGCCGCGCGACTCATCGAGCGTGAGATCGCGATTTTACCGTCACTGGCGCCGCATCTGCCCCTGCCGATCCCGGTACCGAAGCACGTCGGCGCCGCCGGTGCGGACTACCCGTGGGCATTCGCAGGTTACCGATGCATCGCGGGAACGACAGCGTGCGCTGTGCCGCTCGGTGACGATGTTCGGGCACTGCTCGCGGCGCCGCTGGCACGCTTTTTGCGTGCGCTGCACCAGCTGGACGCCGCTGAGTTCGTCGCCGCGGGTTTGCCGCCGGATGAGATCGGGCGGCTCGACGCCGATAAGCGCTTGCAGCTGGCACGCGAGCGCCTGCCGACGCTCGAGGCAGCGGGCATCGCCGGAGCGCGCGGCGCGGTCGAGTGGCTGGCCGCAAATCCGCCGCAAGCCCTTGACGAACGTCATCGCACGATCGTTCACGGAGACCTCTACGCGCGCCACGTGTTGCTCGACGCTTCCATGCAGCCCGCGGGTATCATCGATTGGGGCGACCTCCACTTCGGCGATCGCGCGCTCGATATCGCCATCGCGCACTTGATGTTGCCGCAGCGCGCGCATTCGATTTTCCGCGCCGCCTACGGCGGTGTCGACGAGCGAACCTGGCAGGCGGCGCGCTACCGTGCGCTTTATCATGCAATCCTCGAAGCCGAGTACGGCGTTCGCGAACACGATGAAGGCATGCGCGCCATCGGCGCTGCCGCACTGGGCCTCGCGCTTCTCTCGGACGCTTGAGGCGCGGGTGCGCTGCGATCGGCCGTCGTAACGGTCACGGCGATGCTCGATGCGCACGCCCTGCTGCTGTTCGTTCCCGCGATGCTTGCGATCTCGTTCATGCCTGGACCGGACATGCTGTTCGTGCTGGCGCAGAGTGCGCGGGGCGGGGTGCGCCACGGGTTCATCGCCGTCACCGGCATCATTTCGGGCGGCTTCGTCCACATCGGCGCGGCTTCGATCGGGCTATCGGCACTGCTCGTGCGTTCGGCGTTTTTGTTTTCGCTCGTCAAGTATGCCGGCGCGGCCTACCTCGTCTATCTCGGGTTGCGAACCTTGCTCTCCCGCGAGCAAATCGGGCCGGCGCCGCAGCAGCGCACGGCGACGGCGTCGCCGTTCGTTCAAGGGTTCATCACCAACGTGCTCAATCCAAAGGTCGCGCTGTTCGTGTTAGCGTTTCTGCCACAGTTCGTCGAACCGGCGCGCGGCAACGTCGGCTGGCAGATCGCCGAGCTCGGCTGCCTCTGGTACGCGACCGCCGCCATCGTGCTGTTCGCCGTCGCGTTTGCCGGCGGGACGTTCGACGGCTGGCGGCGCCGCAATCCGCTGGCACAGCGGATCGAACGCTATGTCACCGGCACGCTCTTCGTCGCCCTCGGAGCCCGCGTCGCACTGCCCTAAGCCGCCCTCGAGGTGTCGCCGTTAGCCGAGCGTTCGCCGAGCGCGCCGCGCTCTCGCGGCGTCGAGCACGGCGGCCCAGTTGCAAAAGAGGAGCTCGGACAGGCTCCAGGTCTGCACGGCCGATTGTCGAGCGACGATAATTTCGTTCAGCAAAACATTCGTTTCGGGTTCGAGCCGGGCGTTGCGGAGCACCATTGGGTTCTTCAAGCCGCGCCGCCTCACGACGCTCGCCAGAAACAGCAGCGACGCGACGATCAGCCATCGGTCGTCGTCGGGCCCGATGCGAATCGGCCCCGGCAGTTCGCGCTCCGCATCCGGCTCGGCAGTGGTTGCCGACGGATCGGGAGCAAGCCAGCGAATCCGGCCGACGCCCGTAAAGGCGAGCGCCGCATCGCACATGCTGCATGGCTTGAGCGTGCTCCAAAGCGTGTGCCGGCTAAGATCGAGTCCAGTTGCGACGGCTGCTAACACGTTGAGCTCGGCATGCGCCAGCGGCGTTCCCTGCAGCAGGTCGTCGCCGCCTCCGGCATCGTACGCGCGGTTGCGCCCTTGCGCGACGATCGTTCCGCCGCCATCCACCAGCACGCTGCCCACCGCCAAGCCGTTCGACACCAGCGCGGAAAACGCCAATTCCAAACTCCGGCGGGCGGCCCCGTCGAGCCGCGACCAAGCCAACGCCGCGTCCTCCTCAGTGCCCGGGTTCATGCGCAGCGGCTTAGCCGGCCCGTGACGCCGGCACCGGTGCCGCGGTGCGATTCAACGCGGCATCTCGTCCTCGGCGCATCACGGAGCGTCGGCCACGTTACCGGCCAGCTCGGTGAGCACCCAGTCATGCCAGTTCGGCGGCAACTGTGGAACGAGCATTTCGTTCAGCCGGCTTCGATCGAAAAAATAGATGTTGGCCATCTCCGCGACCGTTAAGCGGTGCTCGGGACGCGACAATACCTCGGCCGCGTCACCGCTGCCGACACGGCCTTCTTCGACGATCGAGAGGTACGCACCGGGGCGCAGCGCCCGCGCAAACGTTCGCACGAACTTCGGATCGTCCATCGTGAGCGCGAGCTTGTAACACGGCACGCGCGGCGACGTGACTTGGACGACCGCCGTTCCGAGCCGCCAGCGTTCGCCGATGAGCGCGCCGCTCACGTCGATGCCGCGCAGGGTGAAATTCTCGCCGAATTTGCCGGGCTGCAGCGTGCGATCCAGCGTGCGTTCCCACCACGCGTAGTCTTCTTCCGCGTAGGCATAGGCCGCGCGGATCGGACCGCCGTGATTGTCGCGGTCGGCTTGGTCGTCGCCGTCGAGATTCACGCCGCGCAGCGGCACGCTCCCCGTCACCGGCGTTTTGAAGATGCCGGTAGCGATCAACGCTCCGCGGTGCTCGACGGTGCGCACCGCGGAAACACTGACTGCCACGACGATTCCGGTCATTGGCCGGTCTACACCGGCGGCGGATTGCGCTCGTAACCGCGCTGGTGCCAGTACGGATACGCCGGGGTCTTCGCGCTTGCGGCATCGAGCTTCGCAACCAGCTCGGGCGCCAACGTCCAGCCGACCGCGCCGAGGTTGGCCCGCAGTTGCTCTTCGGTGCGCGCGCCGATGATGATCGACGCGACCGTCGGGCGCTGCGCGAGCCAATTGAGCGCGATCTGCGGCACCGATTTGCCCGTTTCACGCGCGACGTCGTCGAGCGCGTCGACGACGCAGTACGCGTACTCGTCGTCGACGGGCGGGCCCATATCCGCAGTCGCCGGTAAACGGCTCGTCGCCGGCGGCGGCTGGCCGCGCCGGATTTTGCCCGTCAGGCGTCCCCAACCCAGCGGGCTCCAGACCAACGTCCCGACGCCCTCCTCGATGCCCAACGGCATCAGCTCCCACTCGAAATCGCGCCCGACGAGCGAATAGTACGCTTGGTGCACGTTGAAGCGCGCCCAGCCGTAACGCGCCGACACCGCCAGCGATTTCATCAGGTGCCAGCCCGAGTAATTCGAACAACCGATGATGCGAATCTTGCCGGCGCGCACGAGCGTATCGAGCGTATCGAGGGTCTCCTCGAATGCCGGCTGCGGATCGAAACCGTGGAGTTGATAGATGTCGATGTAGTCGGTGCCCAAGCGGCGCAGGCTCGCGTCCACGGCGCGGATCAGCGCCCAGCGCGAGGTGCCGATATCGTTGGAACCCGCTCCGGTGCGGAACGCGCCCTTGGTCGAGATGAGGACGCGGTCGCGGCGTCCGGCGATCGCCTTGCCCAAGATTTCCTCGGCCAAACCGTCGGAGTAGATGTCCG
>JBEKHC010000110.1:0-15603 GCA_050012475.1 Candidatus Velthaea sp. | reverse complement strand
AGTCCTCTCCCCCGACTCGTCAGGACGCTCATGACGACGCCGCGATTCGAACCAGTTTCGTAGGAATGCGCAAAATCGGTGTCGACCGTTAGAGCATGTTTCTCGCGAAACCGAAGCTTGGGCTGTTGAATTGCCGGCAGACAATCATTCGTTTCGTTGCGCATCGACGAAGGTCGCCAGCGCAAACGCTGGGAAGCATCGACAGCCAACGAGCTGTCGGCGATCGTGCATCCAATGCGCAGAACGGTTCGACTCACGACGTCCGGCGCGGCGGCCGTTACGCCGTGAGCGGATGGGCAATTGAGCGCAACTGCGAGCGGCTGCCTTGGGATCTTTTCGTCGACGTCGATGGTCAACGCGTGGGGGCTCGAATCAAGTTGCGCTTAGACCGGCCCGATGTGGAGAAAAGCTACGGCGCACGCGCTTTGTCCAGCGGCTTCTGCGCGACGATCGACACGGGTTCACTCGCGGTTGGGCGCCACGAGTTGAGGATTTGGGCAGTCGTTGGGCGACGCGGAGCCGCGCACGCGCGCGTGCCCGGGATCGTCCGCTTTTTCGTTCACGACACGTTGCCGGCGTCATCGCTTCCGCACTTTGCGGTCATGAGTCCGGCGCATTCGTGTGCGCTGGACGCGGTTCCGTACGTGCCGGTGAACGGCGTCTTAGAAGTAAGCGGATGGGCACTCGACGATCGGTCGGCTCCGCTCCTTCGCGTTGCAGCGCAAGTTGACGATTCAGCATGGAATTTGGGCTGGACCGGTGCCCAACGAACTGACTTCGGAGCCACTGATCGAAGGCGGGACGCAGGTTTTCACCTCCGGACCCGGCTGTATGCTGCCGAACCCGGCCTGCACGCTTTGCGCATCGCCGGTCTAACGGGTGACGATCGTTGGGTCGCACTCGGCGAGCCGCAACGACTCGTCATCATGAGCGCCGAACATGTGTCCTCGCCGCCGGAATGGCTCGGGAAACTCGTCGACGGCGGAACGTCCGTCATTTACGACCGCTACGGAACCCGGATCGAACGGCTCGTTTTGCGCGAAGGCGCGCCGGTCACTTCGATAACCGGAACGATCTGCCGTTCGAGTCCGGTGAGCCGATCGGTCTCGCTCGTCGCGCGCTCCGAAGCCGGCGAGGAGATCCCGATCCCGGCCTGGTGTTTCCCAAGCGCCGACTCCAAAGAGATCACGTTCGGAGCGAACCTCTGCGCCGGCGATCTGCCGCCGGGAAGGTACCGCCTCTTCGCCTGCGCTCGGGACGCTTCCCAACGCTTCACCGGACGCGCCGACACCGGATGCGACCTTATCGTCGGGAATCACGCCGCTTTTTGAAGCGGCACCCGGCGACGGCGCATCCGCAAAAAGAACGCTGCCGCGATTCCGGAAGCGATCGTCGCCGACGTGATCGCGACCCCCGCCACAAACGACTGGGGTTCATATCTGAATTCGACGAGATGCTCGCCCGGGCCGACGACGACGCCTCGAAAGAGCGCATCGGCGCGCAAAAGCGTTGTCTGCTTGCCGTCCACGTAAGCCCGCCAACCCGGATAGTACGTGTCGTTGAGAACGACGACGCCCGTGCGCGAAAGAACGACCCGTGCTTTCACATCTTGCGCGTCGTACGCCAGCAATGTTCCCGCGCGAACGGCAGCGGGAGCACCGTCCACGGCGGCGACCTCACGCGAGGCTTGCGGCCCGTCGGGCGTGATGACGACCGTGCTCGACACGTTGAAGCCCGGTGCGGTTAGAGCCGCCAAAGCAGCCTCTGCCGTCGCGGTCGTCTTGACGTTGTCGTAAATACCGATGCGGGGAAGCGCGCCGTCAAAGCGATAGACGAGCACCTTGCCGTCGCGAAAAACCAGCTCGAAGTCGGAGTGCGCTCGCGTTGCTGGCTGCTGCGGAACGAAGCGGCCGCCGCCCCATACAGCCCAATCGGCACAGGTGTTGCCTTGCGGGCCCGGAGCTGTGGACAACAGGATGTCGACGGGTTGCCCGGCCCAGGGAGCGACCGGAACGGTCTGGTCGATCCAGTGCCGTTCGCCGACGATGTGCTTGGGATCGATGTAACGCCGAAAGAGCGGCGTGATGCGGCCGCCGGCATCGCGGATCTCCAGGCGGAATTCGGCTCCTGCGCCGCAGATGTTCACACCGGGCGCGTAGACGGCGGGATCCATGCCGATTCCGAAATTCAAACCTTTTGCATCGCGCGGGATGACGATGTGCATCGGTAGGCGCTCGAAGGGCGGGTGCTCGAGTAGTCCTTCGCGCTCGACGCCTGCGATCGCGTAACGCTTCAACGCCAACGAAGGCTTCTTTTCCGCCGGCAGGCTGGCGACGTTCTGGGAATGAGCCGGACCGAAGAAGGAGTCGCTCAGATCGAGGCCTTGCGTCGTGATGATATAGCGTACCGATGACAACGCCAAAAACCGACGCTGCGGCGGTGTTTCCAATTGCGGCGCTTGCGTGAAGCGGTCCTTGAAGAGCGGATCCTCGGGATTTGCGGCCAGAAAAGCACGTACGAAGGGCAGGTAGTGCTGTTCGTACATTGCATCGAGATCCCGCACGTCGTAAAGAGCGAACGCCCCGGCCCAATTGGGATAGAGCAGATCGTCTTGACCGAGCACGCGCTCGTAACCGTGCCGCGTTGCCGACTCGAGGTAGGTTACGAACGGCGCGCCGCGATACGGATTGCGAGCGCTCGACGGCGGTTGTTCGACCATATAATGCATCGGAACGAGAAAGTCGCCAATGGCTTCGATTGCGACGACCGCGACGATGGCGACCGACGCGCCTGCTCGCCGCAGTCGGGAGCGCGCCGTTCCCAGCGCTGCAGCCGCGAGCACCATCAAACCCAGGATGCCGATCGCAAAAATTAGACTGTAAATCGTGTACCCGCGACCAACCATCGCCGGCGTCACCAGCACTCTGACAACCGCGTACGTCGCAGTCAAGCACCCCAGAGCGACGACTGCCGACCACCACCGAATGATTCCGGACGGGCGGGCGTCGGCAATGCGCGCGCAGCCGAATCCAACCATTGCGGCTACGGCAAAAGCCAGCAACGGTTCTTCATACTTGACGAATAGGACGAGTGAGAAGCCGGGCAGATAGCCGACCCAGTTGACCAGCGGACTACCGAATCGCTTGAGGACGAAAAAACAAGCGGCGACGGCAAAAAACGGCACCAGCCCGGTCCACGCATATTGGCGGCGAGATCGATCGCCGGCGGCGCCGAAAATGGCGACGAGTGCGAGAAACAACCCCGCAATGCCGAAAAATCCGCGGGCCCCGGAAAAACCGCTGAGGTTCGTTGTAACATTGCCCCATGGCGGTCCGAAGATCAGCGGAACGATGTACGTGAGAAGCTGATAGAGACTCCCGTAGTCGGGCAACGCACCGGTAATGACCCCGCCGATATTTTCCGGCCGGTGCTGATCCAGCGCGACGCGCACGTATTCCATAAACGGCAGCAGCAAGAAAGCCGATGCTCCGACCCCCGCAACGGCCTCGATCACCAATCCTGCCCCTACCCGCAGGGCGCGCGGTCGAAGCGCTCGATACGTCACCACGCGATACACCGCGTAGAGGTAGGCGAAGCCGAGCGCAAGGAGCGCCGACTCGGGCATTCCGCCCAAATACACCAAGACGTTTGCGCCGGCCGCCCAACAGATATTCGAGAACCGGGGCGCGCGGACGATGCGTTCGTTGACGTAGAACAGCCAAGGGATGAGCGTTTCTACGCTTAGATGCGGAATATCGTAATAGAGCAGATAGTAACCGGCGAACATCATCGATATGCCGGCGGCGAGCCCAGGCCAAAAGCTCGTAAAGAGCCGCAAAAAGCAGAAGGCGCCGAGCCCTGCGACAAAGAGCCGCGCGACGCACCACCAGTTGTAGGCTGCCGGCGATGGGTGCCAGAACGCGATGATCGAAAGCGGGAAAAACGGCTGAGCCTGCAGGTCGGCAGCTAACGGCTGGCCGTAACCGATCGAGGGGTTCCAAAGCGGCAGGTGCTTTTCGTCAAAAATCTGACGATGAATCTGCGCGAAATCGGGTTCTGTCTGCCATGCGGGCGCACCATAATCGATGAGTTTGGGCGCACGATCGCCGACCATTGGGCTCGGTTCGGCTCCGCGATCGTAGATGCTCGGCGCATCGGCGGCACTGCTGAGCAATGTCTTCCCCAACCAAAGGTAGGGGAAAAACGTGACGTTGAGCAGCAAAGCGAGCACGAGAGCAGCAGCGAAAACGTCCCCGCTCGCGGAACGCACGAGCCGAACGGGGAGCGTCATGGTCGCGGGGTTAGATTCGTCGACGCATATAACTCGGTATTGCGGTATTTGATCAGCGCACGAATCCACGTAAGAGGATCGCGGATCATGGTGACTTTCTTGCCTTCGCTGATCGAACGCGAGTGATAGTTCACCGGGATCTCAATCGGCCGGTAGCCCTTGCGCAACAATTTGATGACGATCTCGAAATCGAAGTCGAAGCGGTTGCACTCGAAGGTCAGGCCCGCCAGGCAATCGCGCCGGAAAACCTTGAACATACTGAACGGATCGGCCAGTTTCTGACCATACATGGAGTTGAGCAGACCCAGAAAGATCAAATGGCCGAGATTGAAGACCTGCGAAAGGATCGGTGCTTTATTGAAGTCGCGGACTTTCCAGCTCGAGCCCAAGCTGTTGTGCCGCGAGCCAATGACGAAATTTTGCTTGAATTCGGCAATCGGCCGCACCAGCTGGTCGTAGTCGCCGACATCGTATTCCAGATCGGCGTCCTGAAACAGCACGATATCACCGCTGGCGTGCATGAGGCCCGCTCGTACCGCGTTGCCCTTGCCTTGGGCGCGATCTTGCAGAAGGATCCGAACGCGCGGATGATCGGCAAGGGCGATGACGTCGTCACGCGTGCCATCGGTCGAATTGCTTTCGACGATGATGATCTCGATATCGATACCGTCGATCGTTTTCTCGAGAACGCGTTCGATGAGTTCGTTGAACGTTCGGCGCTCGTTATACACCGGAACGATGACGGACAACTTGGGAGAGGCGTTCCGGTCGACGCGCTTGCCGACGATCGTCAGTTCGCTCGCCAAAAGCCGTTTCCCATACCGGTGGTGCGCTGCGGCGCGCCGCAGGCCCAGTATCTTGAGCCCGCGGACGATGAGCGGCGCGCTGGGATGCAGCCGTTCGGGATCGTTCTCGTGAAAGACCATGAACTCGCCCAAGCCGGCGCGGGCCATACAATTCTGCAGCGTGTTGACGCCGAAATAGAAGCGCGTCGACGGCTCGAAGCCCCACCAGCGGGCACCGAAGTAGCGCGCCGCCGGGCTGTCGATCGACGTGCACGTGGCCGAAACCGAGCCGCCCGGGCGCAACCGTTCGAGCCCGACGGCCAGCGCCGATTGCGGATCGCGCGAGCGTTCCAGTGCGTGAACGAACGCGCAGGCGTCGAACGTCTCGTGCGCCACCGCGCCGTCGAGCATTTGCTGCTCGGTGACGACGCGCGCCCCGACGTCCGCGGCGTCGCTGGGAAGCCACGGGACGACCACGAGGATGGCGTCCGCGCTGCCGAGGTGAGCAACTTGGCGCAAACGTTCGACGTCGCGCCGGACGAGCGCCGTGAGATCGACGCACGCCGGCGGCGCGCCCTCCAGCGCCGCGGGCTGCGGATTGAGAAACAGCAGCAAGCAGTCGGCGCACCGCGAAACGGGAACGGTCGCGAGGTTAAACTCGTATTCGAGACGATCGGCAGTGCAAAGCGGACAGCGGATGAGCGTTCTCGGCGACGATTCGATTACTGACTGATGCATCGCAGCTTGCGCACTTTTCGCATCCAAAGTGATTGTCCTCGTTTGCGTCAAGGGTGAGGGGACATGGTTGTGCGGTTGAGAATCTACGGCCGCGTGGATGGAACGGCGTGATCCTGCGCGGCAAACGAATTGTGATTACCGGCGGTTCGAGCGGAATCGGGAAAGCAATTGCTGCGGCGCTTTTGCACCGTGAAAATGAGGTCGCCATCGTCGGCCACGACGAGCAGAACGTCGAATCCGCGTTGGCCGATCTCAAACGGCATGCGGCAGCGGTTTCCGGCTTCGTTGCCGACATCGGAGACCGTGAGGCCGTGAAACGGCTGGCCGCCGATGTGCTGCGCGAGGGCGCTCCGGACGTGCTCATCAACAACGCGGGCTTCGGCGTCTATCGTGCCTTCGAGGCAAGCGACCCCGATGAAATCGACCGGCTGCTCGCCGTTAATTTTACCGGGCACGTCGGGCTGACAAAATTATTGCTGCCGCCGATGATCGCGCGGCGCGGCGGCGCGATCGGTTTCATGGCGTCGATTGCCGGGCGGATCCCGATCACGCCAAACGCAACCTACTGTGCCGCAAAGCACGGGATGATGGGCCTCGCGGCGGCGCTCCGGCACGAATTGCGCCGATTCGGTATCAGCGTGACGGCGATCTGTCCGGGGCGCGTTGAGACGCCGTTCTTCGCGCATCCGACATTCGTCGAGCGGACGCGCGGCCCGGAAACGCGTAATAGCGTTCCAATTACGCGAGTGGCTGCCGAGACGATCCGCGCTCTCGAACGCGGTCGACCGGTGTGCTACATCCCGCGGACGCTGGGGCTCGCCGCGTGGCTCTATGAGGCGGCACCCTTCGTGATGAACCCGCTCTTCGACCGCATTCTCGAGAAAAGAATCGAACGACTGTATGCAGACTCTCAGCGCCTTGACGTCACGGCCTAACGACCCGGCTCCGCAGGCCGCCTGTCCGATTTGCGGCGGCCCCGGCCGGCGCTCTTGCACGCTGCCTCCGGCCACCTATTATGATTGCCCGGTCTGCGCGACGCTTTTCCAGGCACCGATGCCGACGCTCGAGCAGATGCGCGACTACGTCAACGCCCAATACGCGTCCGGGGTGTACGCTGACTATGTCAACGCCGCAGCGCTCAAATCGCTGACGTTCTCACGCCGGGCGGCGAAGATCCGGGCGTCGAGCGGCATGGGACGCCTGCTCGACGTCGGCGCCTCGTGCGGTTACTTCATCGACGAAGCGATCAAAGCCGGGTTCGATGCCTACGGGCTCGAGTTGTCGGCCGAAGCGATCGCCAGTGCCCCGGCGCACCTGCGCGAGCGGCTCACGTTGGGTGACGTCAACGCACTCACCGCCCGCGGCGAAGCGCCCTATGCGGTGGTCACCGCATTCGATATCATCGAACACACGTTCGACCCAATCGGATTCTTGCAGAGTCTGCGTTCGGTCGCGGCACCCGAAGCGACCGTCGTCGTGACGACGCCGGACACCGGTCATTTCTTGCGTTACCTGTTGCGCTCGAAGTGGCCGATGCTGCAGCCGATGCAGCACACCGTGCTTTTCTCACGCCGCTCGCTGCTGCTCGCACTTACCCGAGCCGGCCTCACCGATGTCCGCATCACCGTTGCGCGCAAAACGCTCACGGCCGACTATCTCGCCGGACAGGTGGAAATGTACCTTCCGCTTCCCGTACGCGCCTACCGCACCGCGGCGCGCATGATCCCCAGCAACATCACCAACGCACCGATCTCGATCAACATCGGCGAACTCATGGCCTTCGCCCGCGTCCCGGCATAGGGATGCTCCCTATATCCGGTAGCCTGCTGCCCGTGCGTCGTCGTGGAACATCTTTACCGTCTCGAGCGAGTACTGCGTAAGATCTTTGCCCACAATGGCGAGTTTCTTGAGGATATCGTTGGTCGCGGTGATGATCTGGCAGCCGACTTCGTCGGCCTGGAAAACGTTGAGCACCTCGCGCGGGCTCGCCCAGATCAATTCGAGCAGCGGTTTGCGGGCAAGCCGCGCGACCGCCGCCTTCATGATCGGCATCGGGTCGCGGCCCGTATCGGCGATGCGCCCGGCAAAGATTGACACATAGCCCCGCGTTTCCGCCGCTAACGCATCGGTGACGACCCCCACCTGCTCGAGCGTCGTCAGCGCGGTGACGTTGAGCTTGATCCCGTCGGCGCTGAGAGCATGCACGAGCTTGGCCGCGCTCTCGCCTTTCGTGTTCGTGACGGGGATCTTCACGTAAACGTTCGTTCCCCACGCGTTGATGGTCCGCGCTTGGCGCTCCATCTCTTTGAAATCGTCCGAAAACACCTCAAACGAAATCGGGCGATCCGGAACCAGGGCGAGCACGTCGCGCGCAAACCTCGCGTAGTCGCCGATGCCGGCTTTGCGCATCAACGTCGGGTTGGTCGTGAATCCGGCAATGGCCGGGTTGGCGGCCATCTCGCGCATCCCGTCGACATCCGCGCCGTCGGCGAAGAGCTTGACCCGTAGCCGCTTGAGGGCAGAAGCTGCAGCCGCCGGCTGAAGCGCGTTAGCAATCATGGATGATCCATTCGTAGGCTTCGAGCAGATTGGTGACCCGGCGCGCCGGTGCATCGGCCGGGGGTTCGTCGTAACCGCGGTCGATCCAGACGGTCCGGCAGCCCGCACGTTTTCCGGCTTCGATATCCCGCCAGCGGTCGCCGACGACGTACGAGCGCTGCAGATCGATGCCGCGCTCCGCGCTTGCCGACAGCAACATCCCTGGCAACGGCTTGCGGCACGCGCAGCGGTCGGCATCGTCGTGGTAGCACACGTAAAACGCATCGATCGCGGTCCGTTCCGCGATCGTCGTGTGGATCGACTCGACCGCCGTGCGCGGCGTCGTCCCGCGCGCGACATCGGGTTGATTGGTGAACACGATGACGTCGAAATCGCGCCGGCGCAGACCGGCGACGACCGCGGCGGCGTCGGCATCGATCTCCAATTCGTCGGCCGACGCGGGCGGATGCGGTTTGCGGTCGCGCAGGACCGCCGCGTTGATGACGCCGTCGCGATCGAAGAACACGGCGCGCGCGCCGCCAGCCTTCACTTCGCGACCGACTCCCATTTGGTTTGGACCGCCTTGAGCGCCGGATGCGAGACGATCAGGTGCCAGACGACTGCTTGGAATGCTTCGGAATGCGGCGTGATGTGATCGGCGTTCACCGTCGGGATGATCACGCACGCATCGGCCACGGTCGCGGTGAAGCCGCCGTCGCGCCCGACCACGCCGACGATCGACGCGCCGACCTCCTTGGCATAGCGCAGCGCGTGCACCAAATTCGGGCTGACCATCTTCTCGAGGTTTCCGCCGCCGACGGAAAAGACGCAGATCGTGTCGCTGCTCCGGAGCCGGCTGGTTTTGAGCCACTCGACGAAGACGCTGGCCCAACCGTCATCGTTGGTCCGCGCCGTCAATTCCGATACGTTATCGGTCGGCGCGTATGCTTCGAGCCCGACGATTTTGCGGAAATCGTTCACCGCGTGCGAGGCGTTTCCGGCGCTGCCGCCGACGCCCAGCACGAACAGGCGACCGCCGCGGGCTTTGGTCTGCGCGAGGATCTGCACCATGCGCTCGACGTCGTCGACGTTGATCTTCCCGATCACCTCTTGCGCTTCGGCCAGAAAAGACGCCGAGAATGTTTGCGGTGCGACGGTGTTCACTCGTTATTTTTCCTCGCGCAGGTATGCGGTCGTGAGCGCCATGCCTTCGGGCGAACCGATCTCGTAAAAGCGCTGCTGCGCCTGGAATGCGCTCAGTTGGCCCGCTGCGATGAGGCGCTGGTTCACCGCACTCAAGTCCGCTGCCGTCCCGGGTTCGATGCCGGTAAACGCGGATGCGCGAAACGCGCTCAACCCGTAGTCAATAAACGTCATGCGTTGTGTCGGGTGCAGTTTGTCGTACGCCACCACCCGTCCCCCTGCGACCTCGACGTTCGCCGGATGGTACGAGTTCGGATCGGCATAGACCGTCATGAGACCCTCCGTCCCCGCGGCAAGGAAGCACTGCTCGACCGCGCGATAGTCGATCGGCAAAAAAGCGTCGCCGAAAAGGACGAAAAAGGCGTCGCCCAGTTGCGCGAGCGCAGCCCGCACCGCGCCGGCCGTCCCCAGCGGCGTCGCGCCGTCCTCGACATAAGCAAGCTCGAGTCCGAAGCGCGAACCGTCGCCCGCGAACGCGCGGATGAGTTCGCCTCGGTAGCCGATACAGAGCACCGCTCGGCTACCTCCCTGCGCGGCGACATAGCGCAGCAAATGCCCGAGGAACGGCTCGCCCGCAACCTCGAGCATGGGCTTGGGCAGCGTCAACGTTGCCGGGCGCATCCGCGTGCCCAGCCCGCCGCATAAAATCGCGAACGGGAGCATCAAACTCCTACAATGTGACGACGGTCGTGCCCTGAACGTCGAAATTCAAACGCACCTCTTTAAGTCCGGCTTCGACCATACCGCGCCGCAAGCGCGATTTTTCCTCGGTGTAAAACATCAGAAATCCGCCGCCGCCCGCGCCGATGATTTTCCCGCCGAGTGCGCCGTGCCGGCGCCCGGTTTCATACCACGCGTCGATCTGCGGATTTGACATGCCATTAGGCCGCTTGCGTTTGTACTCCCAATGTTCGTGCATCAGCTCGGCGAAACGGCGCAGGTCGCCGGACTCGAGCGCGGCGTGGCTGGCGCGGCCGAGCTCCTTGACGTAGTGCAGGCCGTCGATCGTCGAGCGGTCGCCGCTCTTGGTGCGCTGATCCTGATCGCTGAGAATCTTTGAGGCCGAGCGCGTGTACCCGGTGAAGAACAACACGAGATTGTCTTGCAAGTTCGAGCGCGTCTCGGGATCGAGCCGGACCGGCGCCACGCGCACGCTATCGTCGCGTTCGAACGCAAAAGACGTGATCCCGCCATACGCCGCGATATACTGGTCTTGCTTGCCCACGCTTTCGCGCAGCACGTCGATCTCGATGCGGCAGGCTTCTTCGGCGAGCCGATCCTTCGTGACGATCTCGCGATTCATCACGTGCAGTGCGTGCAACAGCGCCGTCGTGAAACTGCCCGACGAGCCCAACCCCGTTCCGGCCGGGATGTCCGACATGCTCGCGATCTCCAAGTACGCCGTCGGCGTGCCGGTCATCCGCAGCGCTTCACGAATGAGCGGATGCGCAATCGCATCGACCGACGACACGCGTTCGAGCTGCGAGTACTTGATGATGCATTCTTCGACGAACGTCTCGTGCAGCGTGATATAGACGTAGCGGTCGATCGCCGCCGCGACCAGAAAACCGCCGTGCTCGCGATAGTACGACGGCAAATCGGTGCCGCCGCCGCCCAGCGAGATCCGCAGCGGGCTGCGCGTGATGATCATCGCGCCGCCTCGGCCGCGTAGATGCGCTCGATCACCGCCAGCGCCGCGCGCGCATCGGCGACCGTCGGATCGGGCCGGCGGTGCGCGGCGACGTCGTCGAGAAACGCCGTGAATTCGGCGTTCCACGAATCATCGCCCATCGGGTACTCGTAAATAGTGGTCTCGGGCGGACCCATCTCGGGCGACATCGCATAGTAGGCCAACGTTTCAACCCCGTAGCTGCCGCCCAGACCGCGGACGTCCAGTTTTCCCATCCGGCCAAAGAGCTCGAACGAAAACAAGTTCTTCCATTCCGTCCACGAGGTGTGCAGCTGCGCGACTTGCCCCGCGGCCGTGCGCAACAGAAAAAACGCGTTGTCTTCCACCGGCATGTCCCAAAAATAGCGCGGCATGAATCCGTGCACGTCGGTGAAGTCACCCAGGAACCAGCGCGCCAAGTCGATCACGTGCATCCCTTGATCGATCGCTTCACCGCCGCCCGAAATTACCGGTTGCGCACGCCATTCACGATCGTAACCGGGCCGGCCGCCGTGCCCGTAGCGCGCGCGGACGTGCGTGAGCGGGCCGAGCACGCCCGAATCGGCGATCTCGCGCGCCTTGCGCAGCGCGCGGTGATAGCGGTGGTTGAAGCCGACGCGCACGAGCGCCCCGGTTTTGGCGGTCGCTGCATCGACCGCGTCGAGCTCGGCGGCCCGGCGGGCAGCGGGCTTCTCGACCAGCACGTGTTTTCCGGCCGCGGCGGCAAACGCGGTGATCGGTGCCAGCTGATCGTGGGTGGTGGCCACGATCGCGATCGTCACGTCGGGGCGCTCGATCGCCGCCTGCCAGTCCGGCTCGGTTTCGACGCCGGGGTAGCGCTCCGCCAGCCCGCGCATTCGCGCCCGGTCGATGTCGCACACCACGCGCAGCATTCCGGCGGGCAGCACGTTCGCGCGTTTGTGCCCGATCAAGCCGCAGCCGACGATGGCAACGCCGCTCGCTACCACGACCAGCCCCGCTCTTCGGGAACGATCCGCCGCAGGGTATAGACGTCGCCGTTCAAGCGTTCATCGTCGGCGCGGAAGCGCTCCCATGGATCCCACGGGGCGCTGATGAGTTTGCCGCTGATCCCGTCGGCGGCTCCCGAGGCTAGGAAAACCGCCAGCCGAGCGGCGACGTCCAGCGGCGTCCCGCCCGTCTGCTGTTGTTTGAGCGACGCGGCGAAAAAGGCTTCGCCGACGGTCTGCGGACCGGCGGCGAGGATCTCGTCGAGCAGGCGCGTGTTGAGTGCCCCCGGCGCGATCATGTTGACGTCGATGCCGCGCCCGCGCGTTTCCTCCGCCAGCGTCTCGCCGAAGCGGACGATCCCGGCCTTCGAGGCCGCATAGGAGCTCAGGTTCGGCAGCGGTTTGGTCGCCCCGCCGCCGGAGATGATCACGATTTTTCCTCGCGCCGAACCCGCGAGCGACGCCAGCGCGCGCCGCGCGCAGTACGCGGTGCCGATCAAGTTGATGCGCAGCGCGTCGACCCACGCATCCCAGTCGACGGTTTCGATGGCGCCCTTGGGCCCGTAAACCCCGGCGTTACAGACCACGACGTCCAGACCGGCCTGCCGCGCATCCAACGCCGCGAAGAGCCGATCGACATCGGCCCGATCGCCGACGTCGCACGGCTGGGCGAAGACATCGGCGTCCGGGTGCGCGCGGCGCAGCGACTCCGCGGCCGCCTCGAGCAAGGCGCGATCCCGGGCGCATATCGCGACCGCCGCCCCGGCTGCTGTGTAGGCCTCGGCGATTGCAAAACCCAGGCCCTGATTAGCGCCCGTTACCAGTGCGCGCTTCCCCTTGAGTATCACGAGTGCGCAACTGCCGCGTCGGGTGCGCCCACACCGAAGGCCACGTAGGTCAGTCCGCTCAACGCCGCATGCGCCGGATCGAGGAAGCGGTCGGGGTCGACGAGCGTGCGTCCGCGCATCCCGGCAAAGTCCGCCGCGCGCAGGTCGCGGAAGGCCGGCCAGGGCGTGGCGACGACCGCCACGTCCGCGTCGAGCAGCGCCGCCGCGGCGCTCACGGCCACATCGACGATGCCGGCGAGCTCGCCCCGGCCTACAGCGATGGCCGGATCGAATCCGCTCACCCGGACCCCGGCCTCACGCAGACGGCGCGCCAGCTCGAGGGCCGTCGACGCGCGCAGGGTATCCGTGCCTGGCTTGTAGACCAGCCCCAAAAGCGCGACGGCCGGCTCACCACTGCCGGCGAGCGCCGCACCGACCGTCGCCGCGAGCCAATCCTTGTGTCGTTGGTTGCTTGCCTGGGTTGCCGTAAGCTGTTCAACGCCCACCCCGGTCCGCTCGCCGATCGCGGCGAGGAAGGCCAGATCGCGCGCCAGCGTTCCGCCGGCAAACGCTTGCCCGGCGCGCAGATACGCTTTGGGACCGATCCGCACGTCGCTCTTGAGCCCGATCTCGACTTCCCGCGCGTCGGCGCCGACGCGCTCGCACACCGCACCGATCTCATTCATGAACGCGACCGACGTGGCCAAGAAACCGTTGAGCGCGTGCTTCGTCATTTCGGCCGACTCCGTGCGCATCCACTTGACGTCGGCCACGAACGGGGCCAGCATGCGCGCGATGCGTTCGCGCGCGAGCGTATCGCGGACGCCGACGATCATGCGGTCGGGTGTTCGAAAATAGGCGATCGCCGATCCGAGCCGCAGATTCTCCGGAATCGACGCGAACGTAAGCGAGCCGCTCTTGCCGGCGGCGGCAGCGATTCGCTCCAGCCGCGCCACCGAACCCACCGGCAACTGCGACGACACCGCGATTGTCGCGCTCTCGTCGAGGCAATCGATGACCGCGCGGATGCGTTCGACGACGAACTCGACGTCGGCGCAATCAAACGCGTCGATCGGTGTATCGTACGTGATCCAAACCAACTCACAAACCCGCAGCGCCGTCAGATCCGAACCGAACTCCAGCCGCCCGGCCGTGCGTTGGGCGGCGACGAGTTCGGCCAAACCGGGTTCGGCGACCGGCACTTCGCCGGCGGCGAGGGGCGCGACCACCGCCTCCGTATCGACCGCGACCACCGTATGTCCGGCGGCGGCCAGGCACGCCGCGGTAACGGTTCCCAAATGCCAAAGCCCGACGACGCCGACGTTCACAACTGCTCTTTCACGATGAAATCGACGGTGCGCTCGACGGCGGCGCGGATGCTCAACGTCGGGTTCCAGCCCAGCTCCCGAATCCGCGCCGTGTCGAGAAAAATGAACGGATTGTCGCCGATCCACCCACGATCACCGCCGCCGTACGTGATGCGCGGCTGCACGCCAAGCCGTTCGGAGATCCACGCCACGGAGTCGTGGATTTGGCAATATCCGTCCGACCCCAGATTGTAAACGTTCACGCGTCCCGCCGGACGGTCCAGGGCCAGCAGCATCGCGTCGATGCAATCGCCGACGTATAGGTACGACTTGCGTTGGGTGCCGTCGCCCAGCACGTGGAGTTCGCGCGGATGTTCGCGCAGCTGGCGGCAGAAATCCAGCACGTGGCCGTGGGTATAGCGCTCACCCAGCAGCGAGACGAACCGGAAAATAAACGCGCGCAGATCGAACGCCTCGGCGTACGCTTCGATGAAGCCTTCGGCGGCAATTTTCGAAGCGCCGTACAACGACGTCTGAATGGGAATCGGTGCGTCTTCGGGCGTCGGCACGATCGTGGCCTCGCCGTAGATCGAACCCGTGGATGAGAACGCGATCGTTGCGATCCCGTTGAGCCGCGCGGCTTCGAGCACGTTCATCGTCGCGCCGACGTTCTGTTCGAAATCGCGCAGCGGATGGTCGGCTCCGAACCGCACGTCTGCGTTGGCCGCGAGATGCACGATCGTATCGCAGCCGGCAGCCGCGGCGCGCACGGCCGCGGCGTCGAGCAAATCGCCCCGGTGCAGCATGAAGTTCGGATGTCGCAGCGCAGCGGCGATGAACGCTTCGCGACCGGTCGAGAAGTTGTCGAACCCGACAACGGAATGACCGGCGCCCAACAGCCGGTCCGCAAACGTGCTCCCAACGAATCCGGCGCATCCGGTCACGAAATAACGCATCGAGTAAATGTTCTCTCCGGAAAGAAGGTTCCATTTCCTTTCTACGGCGTTTGGAACACGAAAACCCAACCGTTTCCCTCGACGCCAAGAGGAGGGCTTACCGAAGTGCGTGCCAATTGAAGTGCGCATGCTCAGTCGCACCCGCGTTGCGCTCAAACGGTGAAAAACCGACGTTTTCAATCGCAGCAGCCGACTTCGCCGGGGAGCGACTACAGCGGGACCGAATGGCTTCGATTAGCGGAAGCCGCGCTGGAAAACTACAACGCCGCAATAGTCGATGAGCTCGTTGCCGCAGCGCCGGCGAACGCACGCATTCTCGAT
>JBEKHC010000109.1:0-16058 GCA_050012475.1 Candidatus Velthaea sp. | reverse complement strand
ACCTGATCCTCGCCGTGGGCAACGAGCGGCGAGGTGTCCGGGACTGGCTGCCGGGCTGGGACGTTTGCGTGCGGATTCCCCACCAGGGACCGGCCCAAAGCTTGAACGCGGCGATGGCCGGAACCATCCTACTTTACGTGCTTTCCCGCCGGAACCAAGACTTGTCAATAGCTTGTCAATAGCTTTGTCAAGCCGCACAAAAACGTTGCTTGTCAAGTCTTGGCGGCTCACTACCGCGATGATATACTCGCTGCAACAACGTCAAAACCCACCTCGCTCGCGGCCGAATATTTTACGCTCGAAACGTTGGACAAAAGGGGTATCGCCGACAGATGCGCACTTCGGAGATTTTCTGGAAACTGTTCGCCAGCACCGGATCGATCAACGCGTACATCATGTACCGCCATTTGCATCCGGCCCCGACGACATCGTAGCACTGGCCCGCCGGGGAGTTGCCCGGTAACAAAGTGAATTGCGAGGAACGCCCGGTAGTAACCGGGCGTTCCTCTTTGCGGAGCACGGTGTGCTCCGACTGGCGTTCGGAGCACCTCATACCGACCATGACCGATCTCGATTCCGGCTTACGTACGTTAAAGGAGCGCTTCGCGCGCGACGTGGCCGCGGCAAGCGACGAGCGCGCGCTCGATCACGTCCGCGTGACCTATCTTGGTCGGACCGGCGAACTCACCGTGCTGCGCCGCGGCATCGGTACGATACCGCCCGCCGAACGGCCCAACGCCGGAAAGGTCATCAACGTCGCGGCCGGCGAGATGGAGGCGCAGCTGGTGGCCGCACAAGCGGCCTTGGAACGCGCGGCGGTCGAGGCGTCGCTGAGCGACACGATCGACGTAACGTTTCCCGCTCCGCGCGCGCGCATCGGCAGCCTGCATCCCGTTCGCGCGGTCATGGACGACGTCGCGCGTTATTTTTCGCGCCACGGCTTCGCGATCGTGCTCGGCCCCGAGATCGAGACCGACGCGAACAATTTCGACGCCCTCAACATCCCGCCGGACCATCCGGCGCGCGAAGGCTTCGATTCATTTTATCTGCGCCCCGATTTACTGCTGCGCACGCACACCTCGCCGATGCAGGTGCGCGCGATGCGCACGAGCGGACCGCCGATCGCCATCATCGTGCCGGGCAAAGCCTATCGGCGCGACGCCGTCGACGCGCGCCATTTGTATCAATTCCATCAAGTCGAGGGCTTGATGGTCGGGCACGGCATTCACTTCGGCCATCTCAAAGGGGTGCTCACCGGGGTGATGCGCGAGCTGTTCGGACCCGCGCAAGAGATCCGCTTCCGGCCGTCGTTCTTTCCGTTCACCGAGCCCAGCGCCGAAGTCGACGTTTCGTGCCCCGGCTGCGGCGGGAGCGGCTGCCGCACGTGCAGCGGTTCGGGCTGGATCGAGATCGGCGGTTCGGGGATGGTGCATCCCAATGTCCTGCGCAGTGTCGGCTACGATCCGGATGCCGTTACCGGCTGGGCGTTCGGCTGCGGTCTGGAACGAATCGCGATGAAGAAATACGATGTGAACGATATTCGCGAATTCATCGAAAACAAACCGGCGTTCTTGGAGCAGCTCGCCTAATGCGCGTTCCACTGGGCTGGCTGCGCGACTACGTCGACCTGCCGGCCGACGTCGATGCAATCGTCGCGCGCTTGGCGACGCTCGGCTTTCCGGTCGAGACCGTCGAACAACGGCCCGTCATCAGCGGGGTGCTCGCCGGCTCGATCGTCGAACTCGCGAAACATCCCAACGCCGACCGGCTGCAGGTATGCCGGCTGGATGTCGGTGCCGCGGCACCCTTGACCATCGCGACCGCCGCGACGAACGTCGCGCTCCATCAGGTCGTGCCGGTCGCAACCATCGGCGCGCAGCTTCCGCAATTGAAGATCGAACCGCGCAAGATGCGCGGCATCGATTCGCAGGGAATGTTGTGTTCGGCCGACGAGCTCGGGCTCGTCCCGGAGTGGTTCGAAGACGGCATCCTGCAGCTCGATGCGTCAACGCCCAACGGGACCGACGTCGTCGCCTTCTTCGGGCTGCATCTTCCCGTGCTCGACATCGAGATCGGGGCCAATCGCGGCGACGCGTTCTCGATGGTCGGAATCGCGCGCGAATTGTCGGCCGCCTTTGGCACGCCGTTGCGTTTCCCGCCCCCGGAGGGCGCGTCGGCCGAGCGCACCAACGGCGCGCCATCGACGGCCGGCGACGTGCGCGTAACGCTCGAAAGTCTGGACGCGCGACGGTACATCGCTCAGCGCGTTTCCCATCTCGAAGTTCGGCGCGGCACGGCGGCGATCCGGATTCGCTTGGCGCTCGCCGGACAGCGGCCGATTTCCAATCTCGTCGACATCTCGAATTTCGTGATGCTCGAGCTCGGTCAGCCGCTGCACTTTTTCGACTTCGAAAAAATTGCCGGGAAACACATCATCGTGCGCGACGCTCGGCCGCGCGAGCGGCTGACGACGCTGGACGGAACCGATCGCGAACTCGATCCGACCGCGCTGGTCATCGCCGACGACGAGCAAGCAACGGGGCTCGCCGGACTCATGGGCGGTCTGATCAGTGAAGTCTCGGACAGCACGCGCGAGATCGTCATCGAGAGCGCGAACTTTTCGGGCCCCCGCGTCCGGCGCATGAGCGTCAAACTCGGACTGCGCAGCGAAGCCTCGACGCGCAATGAAAAAAATCTGCCGCCGGCCTTGGCCGACCTCGGCGCGGCGCGCGCGGCGTTTCTGCTCGAACGCGAGGGCGGAACGGCCGCGCCGCCACGCGCTTACGGAAAACCGCTCGAGCCGCCGGCCATCATCCAACTCGCCCAACGCGACGTCGGGCGCTTGCTCGGCTTCGACGTCACGGCCGACGAACTGCGCCGTGCGCTCGAAGCGTTGGGCTTCACCGTCGCGCCGGTCCCTTCGGACGATGGAGCTCGATTCAGCGTCGGGGTGCCGGGCTGGCGCTCCGACGTGACGATCGCGCCCGATCTGGTCGAAGAGATCGCGCGCATCATCGGCTACGATCACGTGCGAGCGGAGCTGCCGCCGATCGCGGCTCAACCGCTCGACAGCGCCGCCTACGACCGCGAGATGGCGATCGCGCGCACCCTCGCCGGTCTGGGTTATGCCGAATGTCTGACGTTGGCGCTGCAGCCGCAAAGCGTCGCCGAGCGCTGGCGCTCGTTCGGCCTCGACGTTCCCGCCTGCGTCGAGATTCGCAATCCCTTATCGGAAGATCAACGCTGGATGCGCTTTTCGATTTTGCCGGCATTGCTCGAACACGCCGCGCGCGAACGCGCGCTGCGCCCGCTGCGAACGTTCGAGATCGGTCACGTTTTTGCCGACGAACCGGCCGCTCCGCGCGAAATCAACGTCCTGACCACGCTTGCGACCACGAGACCCGTCGCCGGGCAGCCGGCTTGGCGCGACGCGGCATTCTTGGCCGCGTCAGCGGACGTGCGCGCGCTCGTGCGCACCATCACCGGCAGCGACGCCCGGCTTGAACGCGGAACGATGTCCGGTCTGCACCCGGGAAAAACCGCGCGGATCCTCGCCGCCGGCACGGCGGTCGGTTACGTCGGAAGCGTCGATCCGCGTTTGCTGCGCGCCGTCGACATCGGCGACGATGCGGTGTGCGCCGTGGTCTTCATCGACGACCTGCCGCCGCACCGCGTGCACCCGTACCGGCCGCTCTCGAGATATCCGGCGATCGAACGCGACCTCGCCATCGTCGTCGATCCGCGTGTCAGCGCTGCCGACATCCAGGCGACGATTCGCGCCTCGACGCCGCTCGCGCGCAGCGTGGAAGTCTTCGACGAGTATCGCGGTCCGCAGATCGGCGCGAGCAAGAAGAGCTTGGCCGTCCGCGTCGTTCTGCAACGCGACG
This sequence comes from Candidatus Velthaea sp., assembly GCA_050012475.1. GTDB lineage: Bacteria > Vulcanimicrobiota > Vulcanimicrobiia > Vulcanimicrobiales > Vulcanimicrobiaceae > Velthaea. The sequence continues at coordinate 12,171 of JBEKHC010000109.1, read as the reverse complement.
ACACCACGCTGACCGACGGCGAGGCGGACGCCATCTTGCAACTCGCGCTGAGCGAATTGGGTGCCGCGCACGGGGCGACGCTGCGCGGATGACGCCGACTTGGCCCGACCTCGTCATCGCCGGTCTGGCGCTGATCTTCGCGCTCAAAGGTTGGAAGCGCGGTTTTGTCGCGGAGCTCTCGGGCGCCGTAGCCGTCGGCGCGGCGATCGTCGCTGCCTTACGCTATCCGGGGTCGCTCGACGATCTAGCGCAGCGTTACGTGCACGCGAGTGCGGGCGCGGCGCATATTGTCGGCATGGTGGTGTTCGCGCTGGCGGTCTACGCCGCGGTGATGGCGCTGGCGTGGATCTTCGGACGGTTCGCGCGGCTTCCCGTGATCTCGCTGGGGAACAGCGCCGCGGGTGCGGCGGTTGGGCTGGCCAAGGCGCTCGTCGGCGCTTGGGCCGTCCTCTACGTCGCACTCTTCTTTCCGCTCACCCACGACGTGCGCAGCGATCTGCGCCACTCCACCCTCGCGTCGATCGTCACCCAGCCCAATGCACGCGTCGACGCCGTGATGCGGGGCGCGCTTCCGTCAGCGGTCAAACCGTTTGCGGACCCCATCTTCGTCAACCATCGGGTTTGAGCCAAAGCTCGCCGGCAAAGGCACGCCGGCATGATTGCGCGCGCCGGATTTCGCGCTAAAATGAGGGTCCGAAGGGAGATCGAGATGACGGACATCAGCGAGCGGCTTGTCGTTCACTGCCCCGATCGGGAAGCATCCCGTCACCTGAGCTCGTTCATCGCCGACCATCAAGTCGGAGACGGCACGGTAAGCGTCTCGCTTCGACTCCCGCTGAACCTGTTCGCGGAACGGCGATCGATCATCGAGCGCCGCATCGTTGCGACCCTCTACCCGCTGCGTTCGGTCAGCGATCCGCATCCCACGTACTCGGTGACCTGGTCACCGCGCGCGGGCGCCCCGTTTCCCGAGTTCGCGGGCGCGCTTGCCGTCGAAAAAAGCCCCTTCGACGATTGTTTCGGGCTCCTGGTAAGCGGCCATTACGAGCTGCGTTTCGGTGCGGTCAGCGAGTGGATCGACGCCGCGCTCGGGCGCCGGATCGCACGCGCCTCGGCGCGCGACCTCTTGCGTTCGATCGCGGACTACGTCGAAAACGCTTGCGCTCACAGCGCCGCCGCTCGCGCTGGTCACATGCGTTGACCCATCGGCCTGAACGGCCGATGGGTGCCACTCAGGGTTCGGCCCGTTGGGCCGAACCCGTGGCGTTTCGGCCCCTTTGGGGCCGAAGCCGCACGCCCACCGACTTGGGCGAGCCTGCGGTGTTGGGGGCGGCAGGCGCGCACGGTTTGGGCTGTGGTTCAAGCCTGGGATGCTCTGGTTTTGTCCTGGCGAGGAGCATAGCGGCGAAGTTTGCGCGAGCAAATGAGCCGCGTAGCGACGACGTCCAGGGCGAAACCAGTGCATCCCAGGTTAGGCTGGGACGGCGGCGTCCATTAGGAAGACTTCGAGGGCAGCTTTCGCTCCGGTGCCGATTTGGACGGGCTGTCCCGCGTTGAGCAGCGCAATCTCGAGTGCGCCGAGCATGCCGAGGATGTCGGTTTGCGACAAGTCGCCCATCGTGCCGATGCGGATGATCTTGCCTTTGAGCTCCTTTTGACCGCCGCCCAGCGTGATGCCGCGTTCCTCACGCAGAACCTTGCGAATGGCGTCGCCGTCCAAACCCGCCGGCACCTTCGCCGCAACCACGGTCACCGAGTGCGCGCCTTCCTGCGAGAAGATCTCCAGCTGCAGCGCCTCGCATGCCGCGCGCACCGCACGGGCGTACCGGGCGTGCCGAGCCCACACCACGGGCGGCCCATCGGCTTCGAAGAGATCGAGCGCCGCATCGAGCGCATAGGCGATCGAGACCGGCGGCGTCCACGGCGTTTGCCCCAGCTTGGCAAAATCGCGCGCTTTGCCGAGATCGAAATAAAAGCGGGGCGACGGGTTGGATTCGATCTTCGCCCACGCTCGGGGAGCGACGGCAACCATCGTTAATCCCGGCGGCGCCGCCAGCACCTTTTGCGAAGCCGTCACCACGACGTCGAAACCCCACGCATCCATCGTGAATTCGCTGCCTCCCAGGCCGCTGACCGAATCGACGACGACATACGCGCCGTGTTTGCGCGTGATCTCGGCCAAGGGACCCATTACGTTTTGAACCCCGGTCGAGGTCTCGTTGTGCGTGAGGAGGATGCCGGTGATTCGTTTCTCGGTGTCGGCCTCCAGGCGCGCGCGCAGTGCGTGCGGGTCGACCCCGCTGCCCCACGGCGTATCGAGCACTTCGACCGTGCAGCCGAACGCTTTCGCGATCGCGATCAGGCGCTGGCCGAACACTCCGACCGGACACGCCAACAGCGTATCGCCCGCTCCGAACATGTTGCCGACCGCTGCTTCCAAACCGCCCGTGCCCGAACCGCCCAAAATTAGGACGTCCGCGACGGCCGTTCCGAAAATCGGTTTGAGGCGCGCCGCGAGGGTGTCGAGCAGTTCGTGAAAGCGCGGACCGCGATGATCGATCATCTGTCGGCCGGTCGCATCGAGAACCGATTGAGCGACGGTAACGGGTCCAGGGATGAAGAGCAGGTTTTTCGACACGAAGCGGGTCTCCAGAAAAGGTTGAAGCGGAGTTACATGGCCCGGACCGCGAGTCCCCCGGCCTTGACAAGTCCGAAGGTCCGCCCGTATCCTGCATGGCACACGCGGTATCAATGGTGGATGTGCGCTAGACCATGCGAAACTCAGTCGTTGCGCCGCTCTCCGCCCGGCGACCGGCGGGCGCGCCTGCGCCCGAGGAACCACTCGAACTGACGCTGTTCGGCACGATTGCCGCGCGCCAGGGCGGTCGACTGCTGCCGCTGCGTCTGCCGCAGCACGCCGTTCGGCTCTTGGCTTTTCTGTTGCTGAATCGCGACCGCACGCAGTCGCGCGAACACGTTGCCTTCACGCTGTTTCCCGACGACGACGAAGCCGACGCGCGGGCGAACCTGCGCCGGAAGCTGCACTTGGTGCAGCGCGCGCTGCCTGAACGGCACGAGCCGTGGATCGTGACGACGGCCGCCAGCATCGGCTGGAACAGCGCCGCACCGTACCGGCTCGACGTCGCGGAGTTCGAGCGCTTGAGCGCGTCCGATGAAGCGACTGCGGCCGACGCGCTCTACGGCGGCGATCTGCTCGTCGATCTGGACGACGACTGGATCGTGCGCGATCGCGATCGCCTGCGCACGATCGCGATGAACAATCTCCTGAACCTCGTCGCGCGGCATCAGCAACGCCGCGACTATCCCGCCGCGATTCGCTTCGCTCAACGGCTGCGGGCGCTCGACCCCTGGCGCGAAGACGCGGTTCGAACGCTGATCGCGCTGCGGTATGCGGCGGGCGACCGGGCCGGAGCACTCACCGAATACGAGCGTTTCCGCACCAGCCTCGATGCCGAGATGGGCGTCGAACCGATGCCCGAAACGGTCTGTGCCTACGAACGGGTGTTGGCGTTGGCCGACACGACCGTCGCGGGCGGCTCGGCGCCGGGCAGCGAACGCGAGACGTCCGGCTTGCCGTTCGTCAGCCGTGAACGCGAGATGGAGGTGCTGCGCGCGGCTTGGAACGAGGCGTCGGGCGGGACCGGGAGTTCGCTGCTCGTGGTCGGCGAAGCCGGCATCGGCAAGAGCCGGCTCATCGAAGAATTCGCAACGTTCGCGGACTCGAACGGCGGACGCGTGCTGCGCGGCGGAACGACACCGTTCGAGCTGGCGCCGTATCAGGCGTTCTCCGAAGCGTTGCGCGGCGCGCTGCCGATCCTGCGCGAGACCGCGATCGAGCCGCTCTGGCTGTCGGTTCTCGCCTCGCTGGTGCCGCAATTGCAGGTGGCGTTCCCCAACCTGCGGCGCCTGACGGCGCTGGACGCCGAGCCGGAACGAACCCGTTTATTCGAGGCGGTCGAAGTCGCCATCGACGCGCTATCCGCGGCGCGTCCGACGCTGCTCGTGCTCGAGGACCTGCATTGGGCCGGTTCGGCAACGATCGCGTTGTTCGAGCATCTGGCGCGCCACGCAGCGAAGCACCGGCTGCTCATCGTGGCCTCGTATCGCGAAGAAGAATTGCCGCGCACGCACTTGCTGCGAGCGCTGCGGCGGCGGCTCGAGCGCGAGCGCCTGCTGCGCGCCATCGCCCTCGGACCGCTCGAACTGCCGGCGATCGAGCAAATCGTCAGTAACTTCGTCGACGATGCGCCGCTGCATCGCACGGCGATTGCGAGTTATCTGCACGAGCGCAGTGAGGGGAATCCGTTCTTCCTCGGCGAGGTCGTCGCCAACGAACGTGAATCAGGCTTCTTGGACGTCGCTCTGCGCCACTGGCAGCAACGCGACGTCCCGCCCGACCCGCTTGCCTCGCTGACCTCGACGTTGAATGCGCGCCTCGAGCGGCTTTCCGTTCGGGCCCGGACGATCGCCGAAATTGCTGGAGTCGTCGGCCGCGCGTTCTCTGCCGAACTCGTGCGCGAAGTGAGCGGCGCTGACGAACGCTCGACCCTCGATGCGTTGGGCGAACTCGTCGATCGGCGGCTCGTCCGCGAAGTCGGCGCGAACGGTTCGAACTTTGCGTTTTCGCATCAGCTCATCGTGCAGAATGTGTACGCCGGGTTGAGCCCGGAAACGCGGCAGCATCGCCACCGGCGGGTGGGAACCGTCATGGAGGAACTCTACGGCGAACAGCTCGAGGCCTTCGCAGCAGAGATCGCATCGCACTTCGATCGCGGCGGCGAACCCGAGCACGCGGCGGACTATTATCGCCTAGCCGCCCGTCATGCACTCACGCTCTACGGCAGCGAAGAGGCACGAACGTTGGCGGCGCGCGGTTACGAACTCGCCGGCAACGATCTGACGCGCTTTCGCACGGTCGAAATCATCGAGGAAGCGGCGCGCCGGTTAGGCAACCGCGAATCGCAGCGCAGCAGCATCGCGCAGCTTCTTTCGCTCGCCGGCAGCATTGGCGATGCCGAACTCCTGCGCGAAACGCTGCTGCGCCAAATCCGGCTCGCGCACGATTGCGCCGAACGCGACCAGGAACGGGACGCGATCGACGCGCTCGCTGCCGCCTTGCCGGGTGCGAGCGCGCGCTGGGCAGCGACGTTCGCGCAGTTGCGAGGATCGTACCTCACGTCGGTCGATGCATACCGCGAAGCACGCGCCGTGCTCTCCGACATCCTCGAGAACGTCTCCCCGCACGACTATCCGGGCATCTACGTCGATTGCCGCTGCGCGCTCGCCGATTTGGCCTGCTTCGAGGGCCGGGTCGCCGATGTGCGCGCGTTCCTGGACGAAGTTCCAAGCTTCGAGCGTCAATACGATGCCGCGCGCGTGGTCCGGCTGCTCGAAACCGCGTGCGGCGCAGCAAACACGATTCAAGACAATGTCGCCCTGGCTGCCTGCGCCGAGCAGCTTTTGCGCTGTTCGCGCGCCATCGGCTACCGCGAGGCCGAAGCGACGGCCTACCGGTATGCGGCCCGAGCGGCCTGGCAGCTCTTCGAGATCGAGCGCGCCGGCGATTTCTTCGCGCGTGCCTTGGAGATGTTCGCGTCGATGGGGCAACGCTTCAAACAGCTGCTCGTGCTCGCCGATATCGCGAACATGAAAACCTACCTCGGTAAATTCGACGAGGCGCTCGAGCTCTTCGCTGCCGCCGATGCGCTCGCCGTAGCGATCTCGTATGGTTTCGGGCACGTGGCCTGCGTCAACAACATCAGCTACGCTGCGTACCTCAAGGGCGACTTTGCGCTCGCCCGAGCGTCCGCGAAACAAGCTCTGGAGCTCGTCGACGCGCTCGAAGCACCGACCGTGCGGGCCCACGCACTGGTCAACTTGGGCGTGGCCGAACGCGAACTCGACAATGTCGATGCGGCGATTGCGCACCTCGAACGGGGTACGACGCTCGAACGCGAGTTGAATGAAACGATTGCATTGGGCGAGGATCTGTGCGAGCTCATCATCGCCCTGCTGCGGAACAATCGCATCGAGCGCGCGGTGGAATTGTCCGCCGAGGTCCTGGCGCTCGCCGAAAACGCGACGCTGCGTTTCCCGCATCGGCAATATCTGCTCTGGACGGTCGCCGCGGTCCGCCGGGCTACGGACGATGAGGACGGCGCCCGGACGCTTTTGGGACGCGCACGCACTATACTCGATACACTCGAAGCAACGATTGCCGACGCCGAGTCGCGCGTCACGTTTCGGCGCTTGCGCTATAACGCCGCGATCGATGAGGCGTTCGATCGAGCTCACTGGCAAATCTGAGAGAGGGCACCCCTATGTCCCAAGACCAACCGCCGTGCAACTACGATCTCAGCCAAATTTATGAAATCATCGAACGACTGCGCCAGGAACTCGCCAGCGACGCGAAGCTCACGCCGGAGCAGCGCGGCGCAATCGAAGCGCTCTTGCAGTACTACCTCGATATCACCAAACAGCTCCAACGGCACATCGAAGCGTGGTCGGGAACGGGGGCCGGGCCCTGGCGACCGTAGCACCGGCACGTAGCAACCGTTCCTGGACCTGACGGTCTGCCGGCCGTGCTGTCCTGCCGACCCCGGCGCGAGCCGGGGCCGGCGAGGCGGCTCTTAACGCTTACGCGTGGCGACGCCGCTGCGCGGCGCGCGTTTGCGCTCGACGCGCACGCGCTTGACCGCGGGTTGGCGCAGCGCGACCACGTTGCTTCCGCGCCGCGGCTGGACTTCGTTCCCCAGCAGCACCGGCGTGATGACGCGTTTGCCCAGCGCATGGAGGAACACTTCGCTGAGTTCCTCGACGAGCACGAACTCCATCGTGTCGCGGACTTCCTTTGGCACGTCCTCGAGATCGATCTCGTTGCGTTTGGGGAGCAAGATTTTCTTGATCCCGGCCCGCTTCGCACCCAGTACCTTCTCTTTGACGCCGCCGATCGGCAGGACCTGACCAGTCAGCGTTATCTCGCCGGTCATCGCCAAGTCGCTGTCGACTTTGAGCCCCGTAAGCATTGACGTAATGGAGGTCGCCATCGAGATGCCTGCCGACGGTCCGTCCTTGGGAACCGCGCCAGCCGGCACGTGGATGTGCAGGTCGTGTTTGGCGAAGTAATCGTCCGGTAGGCCGAGTTCGATCTGGCGCGAGCGCAGGAAACTCACCGCGGCCGTTGCGGATTCTTTCATCACGTCGCCGAGTTGTCCGGTGAGCGTGACCTTGCCGGTTCCCGGCATCGACGTCGTTTCGATGAACAAGATGTCACCGCCGACGGGCGTCCAGGCCAATCCCGTCGCAACGCCGATCGACGCCACGCGCTTCTTGACTTCGTTGTAGAACCGCGGCTTGGAAAGGTATTCGACGAGGCTCTCGGGTTTGATCCGGGCCTTGAACCGCGGTTCTTCGGCGATCTTGCGCGCGACTTTGCGGAACACGGTCCCGATCTCGCGCTCGAGATTGCGGACGCCCGCCTCGCGCGTGTAATCGACCACGATGTTCTTGAGCGCCGCGTCGTTGAGCTGCACCTGGGTGTCGCGCAGTCCGTTGGCCTTGCGCTGCTTAGGAATCAGATAGCGCTTGGCGATCTGCATCTTCTCGAACTCGGTGTAGCCCGAGAGCTGGATGATCTCCATGCGGTCGCGCAACGCCGAACTGATCGTGTCGAGCTGGTTGGCCGTGCACACGAAGAGCACTTGGCTCAGATCGAACGGCAGATCGAGGTAATGATCGCGGAACGAGTTGTTCTGCTCGGGATCGAGCACCTCGAGCAGCGCTGATTGCGGATCGCCGCGGAAATCGCCACCGACCTTGTCGATCTCGTCGATCATCATCACCGGGTTGTTCGTGCCCGCGTCACGCAGGGCGCGAATGATCGAGCCCGGCATCGCACCGATGTAGGTGCGGCGATGGCCGCGAATTTCGGCCTCGTCGCGCACGCCGCCGACCGACAGCCGAATGAATTTGCGGCCCATGGCCTTGGCGATCGATTGCCCGAGCGACGTCTTGCCGACGCCCGGCGGTCCCACGAAGCACAGGATCGGTCCGGTCAGCTTGTTCTTGAGCTTGCCGACCGCCAAGTACTCGACGATGCGGTCCTTGATCTTCTCGAGGTCGTAGTGGTCTTCGTCGAGCACGCGGCGGGCCTGCGGGATGTCGATTTGATCCGACGTCGATTTGGACCACGGCAACTGCGTGAGCCAATCGAGATACGTGCGGATGACCGAATACTCCGGCGACGCGGTCGGCACTTTGGAAAGCCGGTCCAATTCGCGGTCGGCGGCTTTCTTGACGTCCTCGGGCATCTTGGCTTCGTCGACTTTTTTGCGCAGTTCGTTGGCCTCGGCTTGCTGCGGATCGGTCTCGCCGAGTTCTTCTTGAATCGCGCGCAGCTGCTGGCGAAGATAGAATTCGCGCTGGTTCTTTTCCATCTCGCGCTGGATGTCGCTTTGAATCTTGTGCCCGAGCTCGACGACTTCGAGCTCTTTGGTGATGAGCATCGTCAAGCGGCGCAAGCGTTTCTCGGTGTTGCGTTCCTCGAGAATCTCTTGACGATCGTTGGTATCCAGCCGCATCGTGGAGGCGACGAAATACGTCAGCAAGTTGGGATCGGAGATGTTGTTGACTTCCATCTCCATTTCGCGCGGCGCTTGCGGCAAATAGCCCAGCAGCTTGGAAAACAGCGTCGCCAGATTGCGCTGCATGGCCACGAGGTCGTCCGTTTCGCGGGTGATGTCGGGCAGTTCGGTATACGTCGCGGCGAGGTACGGCTCGGTGCCGACGAACTCGTCGATGCGGAACACCGGGCCGCCGGCGACGATGCAGCGCAGCGTCCCGTCGGGAACCTTGAGCATCTTCTGCACGGTGCCGATCGTGCCGACCCGGCGCACGTCGCCCGGACCGGGATCTTCGATGTCCTTGTCGCGCAAAACGACCAGACCGATCGGTTTGCCCTCACGCAAAGCCTCTTCGACCAGCGCGATGCCGGGCTTCTTGACGACCGCGAGCGGGATCACGGTGTTCGGAAACAACACCGCTTCCTGCAGCGGCAAGATCCCCAGAATATCGGGACTCTTTGGGTTACGCGTAGCCATTAGGCGAGGGTCCTTTTGACGACCATCCGGATTTCAGTCCGGCGTGTCGGAAACGAAGCGTGGGGCGCGAGGGGCAGGCTGATCGTGAGAATGCCGTCCCGATAGACGGCCGAGCCGTGATCGTCATCGACCGGCGCCGGCAGGTGCAGTTTTTTGACGAACTGCCCGTATTGGATCTCCTTTTGATGGATCGATCCGGCCGAGCTGCAGCGGTCGACGCGCGCGCCGAGAATGAACAAGTGCCGCTCGTCGATGCCGACCCGCAAACTGTCGGCATCAGCCCCGGCCAACTCAACCACGACGACGATCCGATCGCCTTCGCGATCGACGTAGACGTCCGCATTGGGTTCGAAGCGGCAGTGATGAGCGTGCCGAGCCAGGTCGGCAAAGAGCCGATCGAACTCGGCGGCGAATTCGTCTTGACGCAAGCGCGGCAATCCTTTCGTGGTTAGCACTCTACCAAACACAGTGCCAGGCCGGACGGATGCGCCTCCTCGGAGCTTGCGCCGACCGCGCTTCTTTCGCCGGGCCTTCCTCGAGGACTCTCACGCGCTCGGTTACCCCGGTTGAGAACTCAGCGGGCGGCCTTCTTTTCTCCGCGGTCGTTCGCGGTCGGCTGCCGAAACGGTTTCGCGAACGTACCGCGAAAGATCGGTTCCCGGGCCGCTGAGGATGGGTACCATGCTCGTACTAACGCTGGTGGCGCTCGTGATGGCGCCGGACAAACCGTCGTCGGACCGCTCGCCTCACCCGCGGCCGACGACGGTCTCGATTCGGCACAACGCGCTGGACGCTCGGGGGAGCGCGTGGATGACGGTGAGCGGAACGGTTCTCACGATCGATGCTCGGCGCGGGACGCTGGTGCTGGACCACGGGCCGCTGGAGACGGCGCCGAGCGGCACCGTCGAATGCTCGCTCGTCAACCGGCACAGCATGTTCGGTTTCCAACGCGGCGATTCCATCATGGCCCTGGCCCGCACCGATCGCCACCCGTGGCTGCTGCGTTTCGCGCGCATCCTGCGCGAACCGACAAGCGTCCGCCCCGTTCGAGCGTAGTCGGCCCGCGGTGACCCTCTCTACGTCGCTCCGGATTTGGTTTTGCCTGGCCACGGCCGCCGTCGCCGCCGCCGTCGCGAACCCCGCAATGGAATCACTTTCGGACGCCGGCATCTTCGGTCGCAATGACCTCACCGATCACAGCAGTCTCGACGTTCTGCCCACGCTCATCGGCGGACTGCTGATCGGCGTTTACTATCTGTGCGTGCGGCTTCGGCCGGTCTTCGCCGACCGGTACCGCGCAAGGCCGAAGGCGCTGCTCGCCGCTCCCAGCGACGCAGTGCGGCCGCGCACGCTCGTGCGTCTGCTTCCGGCAATCTTTGTCACGCAAATCGCCATCCTCTTCAGCATGGAGACTGCCGAGCAACTCATTGTCGACGGCCATGCCCTCGGCGGGACGATTTGGCTCGGCGGCCCGGCGCCGATCAGCCTCGGCTTGCACGCCGCAGCGTGCATCTGCGTGACGTTCTTTGCCGTGCACGTGCTCAATTTCTTTGCCCGCGTCGCGGTTGGATTTCTCGGCTTCGTCTTGCTGTTGATCGCAACGGCGGCGCGCAGTCCCCGTTTGACGATCGCGCGCTGGGCCGATCCGTTCAAACAAAAAAGCCAATCATCTGCCCGCGGACGTACGGGCGAGCGCGCTCCTCCACTCGCCGCTGCTTAACGTACCGACCCAGCAGCAGAGCGCGCGCCGGTCCCGACCGTCGCGCGAGGGAGTATTTGCATTGATGCGACCGTTCCGCAACCGCATTCTCATTTGGCTAACCATCATCGCCGGCGCGACGATCGCCGGTTTCTTCATCACTTCCCGTTCCGAGAACGCGACGAAGTCGCAGCCCGCGCCTCAGCCGGCACTGTCGGCGCCCGCAGCGGCGATCGGTCAACCCAGCGCGCTCGCGCACCCGGTTGCGATGATGGAACAAATGCTCCTTCCCGATCCGGAACGGGTCTTCGGGTCGAGTCATCTGCGCATACTGGTCGTCGGGCTGGATTACGACTACGACGCGAAAGATCAGCAAACGTCGAAATCGTCGCGTTCGGATATCATCATGGCCATCGGTCTGGACTTGCGAAGCCGCCGGGTCGTCGAGCTGTCGGTTCCGCGCGACATGGTTGCGACGCTCCCGGACGGCAAGAAAGCGAAGATCAATCAGGCCCAGTCTGACGGCGGGATCAAAGAGTCGGAGGCGGTGGTCGCAGACTGGCTCGGCATCCCGCCGTTCGATCGTCACGTCGTGCTCCGTATCGATGCGACAAGCGATCTCATCAACGCCCTAGGCGGCATCGATGTCGAGGTCAAGAATTCCGATGCTCTGCGTCAAACCGGCAGCAACGGCCCGCTGGACTACGACGACAGTTGGGGACACCTGCACGTCCATCTCAAACCCGGCCTGCAGCATCTCGACGGCGAGCAAGCTGTCGGTTACGCGCGGTTTCGTCACGACTGGTGCAGCGATCCGTGCCGCATCTTGCGTCAACAGCAAGTCGTTCGCGCCATCGTGGACAAGATTCAGCACGACCGGCTGAACACGATCGTCCATGCCAAGGCACTGCTCGACGTCGTCCGCAAGGACGTCGAAACGAATCTCACGCCGCGCGAAGAACTCGCGCTCGTGCTTGCGTTCCGCAACATCAAAGCGGCGGATATCCAGACCGCGCAGGTCCCCTATGTGGCAGCCATCGCCTTACCCGACTACGGTGATTCGATCGTCCCCGACGAAGAAAAGAAGGCCGAGCTCGCATCGCTGCTCCTTTCGCCACAGGAACTCGCGCTTCAAAAAGTGCCGCCCGCAGCCGTCCACTTGGTCATCCTCAACGGGACGAGCGTTCCCGGCCTCGCCGGCCGCTACGCCCAGCAATTCGCGAGCAAGGGCTTTGTCATCACGCGGATTGGCGACGCACCGCAGCCGGTCGGAACGACGCGCATCATCGCCACCGATCCGAACTCGCCGGCGGGACGTCTGGTACAGGAAACGATCGGAACGACGTCGCCCCA
>JBEKHC010000108.1:0-16094 GCA_050012475.1 Candidatus Velthaea sp. | reverse complement strand
CGGAGCGTCGATGCTCGTGTACGGTGAAACCGCCGGGACGATTCAAAACCGGCAAGATGTCCCGTTGGCGCGTCGCCGCCGGCTTTCGGACGACGAAGTAGCGGCGTACGCGAAAAAGCTCACCAGCTTTGCCCAATTTTGCTCCGCATCCGGCGTACCGTTGGCGTTTCATCACCACATGGGCACGGCGATCGAGGATGAGCACGACATCGATCGTCTCATGGCGCAAACCGGACCCGCCGTCGGTCTGCTGTGCGACACCGGACACTTGGTTTTCGCCGGCGCCGATCCGCTGCGCGTGCTCGAGCATCACGGCAGCCGAGTCGTGCACGTTCACACCAAAGACGTCCGGCCTGACGTTCTCGCCTCGATCGATCGCGAGCAGGAGTCGTTTTTGGGCGCCGTGCTCAAAGGCGCATTCACGGTTCCGGGTGACGGAGCGATCGATTTCGGCGCGATCACCGCGAAGCTCGCCGGCGCCGGTTACGATGGCTGGTTCATCGTCGAAGCCGAACAGGATCCGGCCAAGGCGCCGCCGCTGGAATACGCCCGCATCGGCAAACAGGCATTGAGCGCCGCACTCCTGAGCGCCGGCTACGTCATCGAACCAATTCCAAGCTGAACCCCTGCCGCGGTGACTCAAACGGCGTATGTTTTAGCCCTCGACCAGGGCACGACGAGTTCGCGCGCGGTCTTGTTCGATCGTGATGGTCACGTTCGCGGTCTCGACCAAGCCGAGTATCCGCAGCGCTTTCCGCAGCCCGGTTGGGTCGAGCACGACCCCGACGATATCTGGCGTTCGCAGCTCGAAACCGCTCGGGGCGCGTTGCGTAACGCAAACGTGGGCGCCGGCGAGATCGCGGCCGTCGGCATCACGAATCAGCGTGAAACCGCGCTCCTGTGGGATCGTTCCACCGGCCGTCCGGTGCACAACGCGATCGTTTGGCAAGATCGCCGCACCGCCGCGGCCTGCGCCGGACTGTGTGCGCGCGGATTCGACGCCGAGGTCCGCCGGCTGACCGGACTGTTGATCGACCCCTATTTTTCCGCGACCAAAATCAGTTGGATGCTCGATGCGGTCGCCGGCCTACGCGAACGCGCGGAAAAGGGCGAGCTGGCTTTCGGCACCGTCGACAGCTGGCTGATCTGGAACCTCACCGGCGGCCGCCGCCACGTGACGGACGTGAGCAACGCATCGCGCACGCTGCTCTTCGACATCGAGCGCTTGGAGTGGAGCGATCGGCTACTGGAGATCTTCGGCGTGCCGCGCGCGCTGCTGCCGCACGTGCTGCCGAGCACCGCGGATTTTGGAACCATTCGGCCCGAACTCTTTGGCGCGCCAATCCGGATCGCCGGCGTTGCGGGAGATCAACAAGCCGCGCTTGCCGGCCAAGCCGGGTTCACGCGCGGCTCGGGCAAGAATACCTACGGTACCGGCTCGTTCGTGGTGGTGAATACCGGCGACCGCATCGTGCGCAGCAACGCCGGCCTCGTGTCGACCATCGCGTTCGGCTTCGAGTCCAAACGGGTCACGTACGCGCTCGAAGGCTCGATCTTCGTCACGGGTGCGGCCGTGCAGTGGCTGCGTGACGGCCTTGGATTGATCGAACGCTCGTCGGACATCGAAACGTTGGCCCGCGAGGCCATCGACTCCGGGGGCGTGTATTTTGTCCCGGCGTTCGCCGGACTGGGCGCGCCCTATTGGGATCCGTACGCGCGCGGCACGCTCGTCGGGATGACGCGCGGCACGACGCGCGCGCACATCGCGCGGGCAACGCTCGAGGCGATGGGATATCAATCTGCCGATGTGATCGCGGCAATGCAGCGCGACGCCGGCCTGACGCTGGTTGAATTGAGGGTCGATGGCGGCGCCGCGCGCAACGATCTGGCGATGCAGTTTCAGGCCGATATCTTGGGGCTCGACGTCGTGCGGCCCCAGGTTACCGAAACGACCGCGCTGGGCGCGGCCTATCTGGCCGGACTGCAGTGCGGGTTCTGGGCCGACCTCGAGACGGTCGCACGCCACTGGCGCGAGGAGCGCCGTTTTCGGCCGGCACTCGACGCGGCACGCCGCACCCGATTGCGCACGGATTGGACGCGCGCAGTGGAGCGCAGCCGCGGCTGGGCGCGCGACGAATCCGTGCCCGACGGCGCATGACGCGCGCACCGGCAGCGCGGCCGCTGGACCGGGCGGCAAGCGTCACTCGACTGGAGAGCGAGCCGTTCGACCTGCTCGTCGTCGGCGGGGGCGCGACCGGCCTGGGCACGGCCGTCGATGCCGCCCTGCGCGGTTACCGCACGGCGCTCATCGAAGCTGCCGACTTCGCGAAAGCCACCTCGAGCCGTTCGACCAAACTCGTGCACGGCGGTGTGCGCTATCTGCAGAGCGGCGAGATCGGGTTGGTTCGCGAAGCGCTCCACGAACGCACGCTGTTACGTTCGAATGCACCGCATCTCGTTCACGACCTCGGCTTCGTGCTGCCGACGTTCGATGCGTTCGCAACCGCGTATTATGCCGCCGGGCTGACGGCATACGATCTGCTCGCCGGCCGCTCGGACTTCGGGCGCAGTCGAATACTGGGCAAATCGGGTGTGCTCGCACGCGTGCCGAATGTCGACGGACAACGTCTGTTCGGCGGCGTCGAATATCACGACGGACAGTTCGACGACGCGCGGTTGGCGATCGCGCTCGCGCGAACAGCCGCCGAAAACGGCGCCGTCGTCGCCAATTACGTGCGCGCCGAACGTTTCGTGTACGATTGCGGACGCATCGCCGGCGTGGTCGCGGCCGACCTCGAAACCGGAATCGAACTAACGATCCGCGCGACCGTCGTCGTGAACGCGACGGGGATCTTCGTCGACACCCTGCGCGCGCTTGACGTGCCGGATGCGCCGCCGCTGCTGGCGCTCAGCCGCGGTACGCATCTCGTCTTCGATCGGGCGGTACTGGGCGCGGACTGGGCCCTCATGATTCCTAAAACGGACGACGGCCGCGTCCTGTTCGCGATTCCCTGGCACGACCGCGTCGTCGTCGGCACGACGGATATTCCCGCGGAACGTGCCGAGCTCGATCCGACGCCCGCAGCGGCGGAGATCGATTATCTGCTCGAACATCTCAACCGCTACGTGCACGCGCCGGTCGGGCGGTCCGATATTCGCGCCGCGTTTGCCGGGCTGCGTCCGCTCGTCAATCACAGCGCCGTTGCGACGACCGCGAAGCTTTCGCGCGAACACACGATCGAGACGTCGACGACCGGGCTGATCACCGTGACGGGCGGGAAATGGACGACGTATCGGCGCATGGCGCAGGACGTCGTCGACGCTGCCGGCGCGCGCGGAACGTTGCCGCCGCGCCCGTGCGTGACCGCGCAGACGTTGCTGCACGGAGCCGGAACAAACGCGGAAGTCATTCGATTGCAGCCCGCAGCCGATGCGTTGCGCGTGTATGGGACCGACGCGCCTGAAATCGACGCGCTCGCCGCCGCCGATCCGGCGCTGGCCGTCAAGCTCGACGATCGGCTGCCGTACACGCGGGCGCATGCGGTATACGCAGTGCGCGCCGAAATGGCGCGGACGGTCGATGACGTCCTTGCTCGCCGCACCCGCGCGCTTTTTCTCGATGAAGCAGCAAGTCTGGCGGCCGCTCCCGACGTGGCGCGCATCATCGGCGCCGAGCGTGGGATGCCGGCGGAATGGATCGCTGCCGAGATCGCGGGATTCGGCACGATCGCCCGCGGCACCGAAGCGTCCGTCGCTTCGATCGCAAGGACGTGGCGCGCGTTGCGGCGGAACGCAGCCGAGTGATGATGACGCGTGGCCGATCTCTGCTGATGACCGCACTTCTCGCGGCGGCTGCGCTGCTGGCGCCCAGTGGTGCGATGAGCGCCGATGCTCCGGCGCGTTATCGGGTTAAATTCGATACGTCACAGGGCGATTTCGTCATGCTGGTGGTTCGCGCGCAGGCGCCGCACGGGGCCGACCGGCTGTACGATCTCGTCAAACAACACTTCTTCGACGGCGCGCGCTTTTATCGCGTCGTGCCGGGCTTCGTCGTTCAGTGGGGCTACGCTGCTGACCCTGCCATGACCAAGAAATGGAAAGACGCGATTCCCGACGATCCCGTCGGCGGGAGCAACGTGCGCGGCACCGTCACCTTCGCGGCGACGAGCGAACCAAATAGCCGCACTACGCAGCTGTTCATCAATTACGGCGACAATGCGCGGCTGGACGGTATGGGCTTCGCACCGTTGGGCAAGGTGGTCAGCGGCATGGACGTGGTCGACAAACTCTATTCGGGTTACGGCGAAAGCCCCGATCAAGGGCGCATCGCCGATGCCGGCAACAGCTACCTTACGCAAGCCTTTCCGAAGCTCGATTACATCAAATCCACGCGTCTCGTAAAGTAGACTCGCTGCACGGGATGCGGCGATAACTCGCCGCGGCTGCAGAGCGCGCCCGAGAGGTCGCCGGACGCTCGAATCGGGCTGGCCATCGCTTGTAGGCTGTAGGCCGGCTCTTGACGCGTATCCATCAATTTTGTATCATACCGACCAGTCGGTATGAGGTGAAGATGGAAACTGCGGCACGGTCTGACACGAAAGGGAAGATCCTCGACGCAGCCTTGCGGATCATCCGCACGAAAGGCTACACCGCCGCCACGGTTGACGACATTTGCGCGGCCGCCGGGGTAACCAAAGGCGGCTTCTTCCATCACTTCAAGAGCAAGGAAGAGCTTGCGCTTGCAGCGGCGGCCCACTTTGCGGCCCGAGCGGACGCGCTGTTCGCGGCGGCTTCGTTTCGGGACGCTGCAGATGCACGCGAACGTCTCTTGGGATATGTGGACTTTCGAGCCGCGCTGCTGCGCGGAGAAATTCCGGATTTTACCTGCCTCCTCGGTACCATGGTGCAAGAGACGTATGCGACGCATCCCGCGATCCGCGAAGCCTGCAACACCCACATCCGCGATCATGCGGCGGACGTCGCGCGCGATATAGCGGAAGCCAAGCAGCAGTGTGTACCCGATGCACCGTGGACGGCCGAAAGTCTGGGTCTTTTCACGCAAGCGGTCGTTCAAGGCGCGTTTATTTTAGCCAAAGCCGGTGAGAGCCCGGATGTCGCTGTCGACTGCATGCGTCACCTCCGACGGTATTTGGAAAGTCTATTTCCCTCAACAAACATCGAACGTTCCGTGAAAGGGTAATGAATATGAACTTGACCCGCAGTCTGTCGTTGAATGATACGTTCGGCATTTGCGCAGTGGTCAGCGTCCGGAAAGGCGGTACCCCAAGATGAGCACGCGAGAAACCTATCCCGCCGGTGTTCCGTGTTGGGTCGAGACGCTGCAGCCTCGTCCGCGGGAGGCGCTGGATTTTTACGCGAGCCTCTTTGCGTGGGACGTCGACGGGCCGGGCCCGATGCCCAACCGCCACGGCGAGTATTTCGTCGCCCGCGTTGCGGACCGCGACGTTGCCGGAATTGGGACGCTTCCGGCCGGTGCTGGGCCTT
Source organism: Candidatus Velthaea sp. (assembly GCA_050012475.1). GTDB lineage: Bacteria > Vulcanimicrobiota > Vulcanimicrobiia > Vulcanimicrobiales > Vulcanimicrobiaceae > Velthaea. The sequence goes on along the minus strand of JBEKHC010000108.1, from coordinate 10,589 downwards.
CGGCGGTGTGGTCAACGCAAATTCGCGTTGACAGCGTGGAAGAATCGGCACGCAAAGCGGCGGACGCCGGCGGACGCGTTCTCGTCGAGCCGTTCGACGCGCTTCCGGCCGGCCGAGGTGCCGTAATCTCCGATCCGAGCGGCGCCGTCTTTTGCCTTTGGGAAGCGCGCGCCAGGCAAGGAGCACAGCGCGTCAACGAACCGCGTGCGTGGGCGATGAGCGCGCTGTATACCGACGATCTGGCGAAAGCAGCGGCTTTTTACGGCTCGGTCTTCGGTTGGCAAAGCGAACCGTTCGATGCCGGCACGATGAAAGTAACGCTGTGCCGCCTCCCCGGCTACGTCGGCGGCGAACCGCAGCAGCCCGTTCCGCGCGACGTCGTCGCGGTCATGATGCTGATCGACAAAACGTCGCCGGTGCCGATCGACCCGCACTGGAGCGTCGACTTCTGGATCGACGACACCGACGCTGCCGTCGAACGCGTCGCGAAACTCGGCGGTGCGGTCATCGTTGCGCCGTTCGACACGCCGGCCTTCCGTCAAGCGGTCGTGGCCGACGCACAAGGGGCGGTGTTCTCCATGAGTCAGCTCCGCAACGGAAGGCACTAAAACGTTGCTCGCGCGAGTCGCTTGCGCCACGCTGGTTTTGGCGGCGCTGCCGTGGGGCGCAGCGGCCGCGCTTTCCACGGCCTCTCGCATTGGTCCGAGCGGTGTCGGACCAATTGTGATTGGCACGAGCCCGGCTCAAGCTGCGGCCACCGGCACGACCTTTCGTGCCGGCATGCCCGCGCGCGGCAGTACGTGCTATCACCTGCAGCCGGCCGAACCGGCAGGCGTCGTCTTTTTGGTCGAGGATGGGTCCAAACGTTTTACGGCTCCCGCGCGCACCTTGCTGCGGGAAAGTACGATCCGGCGCTGCGGACGCTCACGGTCGATCCCAAAGACGACGCCGGCCAAAAGTATCGCGTGATCTTCGTCTTGCGTAACGACGTCGTCCAAACGATCTATGCCGGCGCGCTTCCGCAGGTAGCCTACGTCGAAGGCTGCTCCTAGTTCATGACTTCTGGCTTGCGTCCATCAGGGTCCGGCGGCGAAGCCGCTTTCCGCAGCGAACGGTGCGGCAAGCGCGACCGGCGGTTCGTTCGCGGGCGTGCCTTGTTCCTGGCCGATCGAACGGTCGAGCACGACTTGCAGACCGTCGCCCAGCAAGCTGAAGCCGAGCAGCGTCAAGACGATCGCCAATCCCGGCGTCAGCACCAGCCACGAGGCGTTCTGGGCATCGGGCGTCAGCGCGTCCTGCAGCATGTTTCCCCACGACGCAGTCGGCGGCTGCACGCCGAGTCCCAAAAACGACAGGCCCGCTTCGACGAGGATGTTGTCGCCGACAGCGAGCGTAGCGGCAACGACGACCGGCGTCAACGCGTTGGGAATGAGATGCCGGAACAGAACGCGCCGCGGACTTGCGCCGAGCGCCCGAGCGGCTTCGACAAAGTCCCGTTCGCGCAGCGAGAGGACTTCGCCGCGCACCAGCCGCGCGACGCCCATCCAGGAGAGCAGTCCGATGATGACGATGATGAGCGCGAGCGCGAACTTCTCGGTCAGCGCTTCGACGGTGATGATCAGAAAGAACGACGGAAACGCGAGCAGTGCGTCGACCAACCGCATCATCAAGGCGTCGACGCGTCCGCCCGCTGCGCCCGAGATCGCACCGTACACCGTGCCCACGACGATCGCGATGAGCATGGCGATCACGCCCACCGTCAGCGACACGCGCGCGCCGGAAAACGCGCGCGCAAGTTCATCGCGGCCGAGCAGGTCAGTGCCCAGCACGTGGGCCGGCGACGGGCCGGTCGGCGAGCCCATCAGCGCATGGTTGATTGCGATCGGCGAAGCGGGATACACGACGGGGCCGAACGCGGCGCAAAGCACGACCGCGCAGACGATGATGAGGCCCGCAACCGCGGAACGTTCGCGCCCGAAGCGTCGGATTGCCGATCGCATCATTCGTACCGGATGCGCGGGTCGACGAAGGCGTACAGCACATCGGCCAGCAGGTTGCCCAGCACGACCAAAATTGCCGAGAGCATCGTGATGCCCATGACCGTGGGATAATCGCGGCTGAAGACGGAGTCGATTCCGAGCAATCCCATCCCCGGCAGCGAGAACACGTATTCGACGAAATAGGCGCCGCCGACCAGTCCCGGAAGCGTTAGGCCGAGCAGGGTTACGGTCGGGATGAGCGCGTTACGGAGCGCATGCCGATAGACGACCACGCGTTCGGCGAGCCCTTTGGCGCGCGCCGTGCGCACGAAGGGCGCCGCGAGCGCTTCGATCATCGCACCGCGCTGGTAGCGCATCCACGAAGCGAAGCTCACGATGGTCAGCGCGGCGACCGGAAGGACGAGATGGCGCAGCCGGTCGAGCAGGTCGTTCTCGTGACCGATCGACGAGATCCCCGCGGTCGGCAGCCAGCGCAAATGCAGCGCAAACACGTCGACGAGCACGATGCCCAACCAAAACACCGGCGTCGCATAGGCGGTGAACGCGAGCGCAGACGAAAGATGATCGAACCAGGAGCCGCGTTTGGTGGCCGCCTGCACGCCGATCGGAATGGCGATCGCGAGCGTCAAGATCAGCGACAGGGTCAGCACTTCGAGCGTGATGGGCAGTCGTTCGGCGATCTTTTCGAGCACCGGCCGCCCGTCGACGAACGAGTAGCCCAGCGAGCCGTGCACGAGCGCGACGAGCCAGAAGAAATACTGCACGTACCATGGTTTGTCCAGCCCGAGTTGGGCGATGAATTGCGCCCGCATCGCCGGCGTTAGGCCGTGCGCTTGCTGGCCCAGGATTGCGCCCGGGCCGCCGGGCGACAATCCCATGAGCGCATACGAAATGAGCGAAACGAGCAGCAGCAGCGGGATCGAACCCAAGAGCCGGCGCACGATGTAAGCGGTCACGGCGCGAGGCTCCAGTCGTAGACGTCCCAGAAAAAGTAGTAGTCCGGCAGGGCGTTGCGCGGGTCGATGCGGACGCGCGACGAGTATGCCGCACTAAACTTTTCGTCGTAGCCCCACAGTTCGGGAACGGTCTCGCTCATGACTCGCTGGAAGTCGTCGTACAGCAAACGACGGGCGGACGTATCGAACGTCTGCAGTCCGGCGCGCAGGTCGCGATCGACGCGCGCGTTGCGATAGCCCGACTCGTTGTTGCCGATCGGAATCATCTGCGAGGAATCGAGGAAGGTGAACTCGTCGGGATCCGGCACCCCGCCCCAGCCCGTAAACGCGATCTCGTACTGCACGTTGTTCGTTTGATCGATGAATGTCGCGTAGTCGAGTTGCTGGAGGTCGATTCCGATTCCGATCGCGCGCATGTCGGCTTGGAACGCGGCGCAGACATTGGTGAGCTGCGAACTCCCCGTCGGCAGCTTGAGCGTGAAGGCCAGCCGGATGTTCCCGCGCCGCCGCACGCCGTCGGGGCCGCGCCGCCATCCGGCCGCATCCAGCATGGCGGCTGCGCGCTGAGGGTCGAACCCGTAGTGCACCACGTCGGTAGCGTGATAGGTCGTTAGTGCCCAGGGGGTGATGGAGTCGTTGACGATGACGTCACCGTGATACAAACCCTCGGCGACGGCATCGCGATCCCAGCCGTACATCATGGCTCGGCGCACGGTCACATCCTTGAGACCCGGGAGCACGTTGTTGACGAGCATGAAGCGGTCGTACAGGTCCGGCACGTCGTAAAACGTCAATTGCCCAGCGGCCGTGCGTAGCGAACGGTAGTCGGCGGGAGCCATCGAGGGATAGAGATCGGCCGAACCGTCGATCATCGCGTCGACCCGCGCGTTGTTGCTGAGCACGATGCGAAACTCGATGGTGGGAATGTTTGCCGGGCCGTGCCACCAGTGCGGATTGCGGACGAATCGAAGCGCGTCGTCGTGATGCCAGCTTTGGAGGATGTACGGGCCGGTCCCGATCGGGTGCTGGCCGAACGACGAGATGCGCTGCTGCGCCGGCGGAATCTTGCCCAGAATATGGACCGGCAAGATCGCCGAATACAGGCCCTGCGAGAGAAACAGCACGTTCGGCTGGCTCAAGTCGAAATGAACGCGGTAGGGTCCGCGCGCGACGACCCGTTTCACGTAAGCAAATTGTCCGGCGTACAGAAAGGCTGCCGCCGGATCCAGCATCGTCTTCCACGTGAACACCACATCGCGCGAATCGAACGGGGCGCCATCCGACCAGGTGACGCCGCGCCGGAGATCGACGTCCCAGTGAAGGTGATCGGCGGTGCTTTTCCAGCTGGTCGCAAGCGCCGGCGTGACAGCGAAGCTGCGCCCGACGCCGGTGAGACCCTCGAAAACGAGGTAGTAGTAGAGAAAGGCGGGTTCGTTATTGGCGTAGAGCGGGTTGAGCGTGTTGGCGTCGGCGGGATAGACCACGACGAGCGTATCCGGCCGGCGGGCCGCCGCCGCACCCGAGCACGCCGTCATACAGAACGTCGCAGCGCTCAGCAAGAGCGCGATCAGAGCCCGGACGCCGCTCGTTCGAGGCAGGACTACGACGATCGCCGCGGGGCGGCCGCGCCGCTGTCGCTTTGGGTCGTGAAGTTTCGGCGCGCGATCGTTGGGGGAGCCATGCTTGCCCCGTATCATACCATGCGTTCCGGCTGTCGGGGCATGAAGGCGGCGGTCGATCAGGCCGAGAGAGCGAACGTCCTCCCGGCATACCGGCGAGCGGCGAAATTGCTGGCGAAAAAATCTTTGCGCCGCTGTCGATTTTCGCGACCCTCGTCCGACGACTGTTTGTTAGCGGCTTTTTGAAGGGACGGAACGATGCGATTCATGGTACTGGTCAAGGCCACCACACAAAGCGAAGCCGGTGTCTTGCCGGAGTCAAAGTTACTCGAGTCGATGGGTAACTTCAACGCCGAGTTGGCGAACGCCGGCGTGCTGCTGGCCGGTGAAGGCTTGCAGCCGACATCGAAGGGCGCTCGACTCACATTCGGGAGCGACCGGCCGACGGTCGTCGACGGACCGTTTGCCGAAACAAAGGAGCTCATTGCGGGCTTTTGGATCATCCAGGCCAAGTCGAAAGAAGAGGCGATTGCGTGGTTCGAGCGCTGCCCGTTCGATAACGCCGAGCAGATCGAGATCCGCCAAATCTACGAAATGGAGGATTTCGGCCCCGTGCTCACGCCCGAGCTGAGCGAGCAAGAGCAGCAACTTCGCGCGAAGATCGGCCCCAGCGAATAGCTGCGTCGTGCTCGATACGCACCGCGCCGTCGATGCTCTGTGGCGCATCGAGTCGCCCAAGCTCATCGCGGCCCTCGCGCGCATGATCCGCGACGTCGGGTTAGCCGAGGAACTCGCGCAGGATGCCTTCGTTGCGGCGCTCTCGCAGTGGCCGCAAGAAGGTATCCCCCGCAACCCGGGTGCCTGGCTCATGGCCATCGCAAAACGCCGGGCCATCGATCGCTTCCGGCGTGACGGCGTGCTCGAGCGCAAGCACGATGAAATCGTGTACGAGGTGCAGCTGAATGGTCAGGCCCATCCGGATGTCGCCGACACGGTCGACGACATCCGCGACGATATGCTGCGGCTGATCTTCATTGCTTGCCATCCGGTGCTGTCGGTCCAATCGCGTGTCGCTCTGACGCTGCGTCTACTGGGCGGGTTGACCACGGTAGAGATCGCGCGGGCGTTTCTCGTCGGCGAACCGGTCATCGCGCAACGCATCGTGCGCGCGAAGCGCACGCTGTCCGAGGCCCGCATTCCGTTCGAGGTGCCGCCGAAGGCCGAGCGCGCGGCGCGCTTGGCGTCGGTCCTCGAAGTGCTGTATCTGGTTTTCAACGAAGGGTATGCGGCGACGGCCGGAGATGACGTCATGCGGCCGGCGCTGTGCGAGGATGCACTGCGGCTCGGACGCGTGCTCTCAGAGCTTGCGGGTGATGAGCCCGAGGCGCACGCGCTCGTCGCGCTCATGGAGCTCCAAGCGTCGCGCTCGCGGGCGCGCGTCGGGATATCGGGCGAGCCGATCCTGCTGCTCCAGCAAGACCGCGGGAAGTGGGACTATCTGCAGATTCGGCGCGGGCTGGCCGCGCTCGAGCGCGCCCAACGGCTGGGCGGCGGCGGCCGATTCTACGCGCTGCAAGCGGCCATCGCCGCATGCCACGCCTGTGCGCCTATGGCCGCGGCCACCGATTGGACGCGGATCGCGGCGCTCTACGACGCGCTCGCTCAAACGACGCCCTCGCCGGTCGTGTTCCTCAACCGCGCCGTTGCGGTCGGTATGGCGTACGGGGCCGCCGCGGGCCTTCAACTCGTCGACGAACTCGTCGGCGAGCCGGCGCTCAGGGCGTATCACCTGCTGCCTAGCGTGCGCGCCGATCTGCTTGATAAGCTCGGGCGCTACGATGAAGCCAGGGCGGAGTTCGAACGCGCCGCTTCGCTCGCGCAAAATTCGCGCGACCGCGCGCTGCTGCTCGACCGAGCCGCCCAATGCCGCGGCGCCGGCCCGCGCTCGGACGTTATTTAATCTGATCGGACGTTTCGATGCGGCTCAACGAATCCAAGTCGAGGCGCAAAACAACGAATCGTTGAGTGGTTTTGTAAGCGTGGCGAGTCGCTTGCTGCAATCGTAATAGCTGCGGAATGGGCCAGCCACCGTCTTCCGGCCGTTGGTCACATAGTACGTCGCGTGCGGCGCGGGCGGCGGCGACGAAGCTTGAACGGGAGACGCGACCAGGCACGCTGCGGCGAGTGCAAAGACGATGGTTTTGATGAGCGCGTTCCTCCGGGCGGTAGCCAGGAAAGCGTACCACACCGAACGCGATTGCTCGCAGTGACTTTGGACGCCTTCCTCCGGTGCAATGCGCACTGGGCACGGCCGTAGAGGAACGCCGCGCGAACCCAGCGCCCCGCTCAGAACTGCAGACGCTGCTCCACGACGAGTGCCGTCCCCGTATAGTCTGGCGAGAGGGGGAGACTTGGGTAACTCGTTTTGCCCCCGGAAACTGTGCGCCGTGCGCTCACCAGGAATGATGAGCGCGGTGTTTGAGCGACCTCGACTCCGGCGAAAAGAAGCCGTTCGCTGAAGTCGATCGGTTCGCTGAAGGTTCCCTTGACCGCGAAGCGCCCAAGGCCGGTCGAGACAACCACATTCGGGGACAGGTGCCGGGCGTAGGCCAACACGGCTTGCGGTACTTCGTAGGACACGCCATCTTCGGGATGCGCCGCGACAAAGGGCCGGTAAAGCATGTCGTCGATGAGGTCCAGCGTGATGTCGCCGAATGCGGGATGCCACGCGGCCCAAAGACCGATGTGTTTTTGCCGACCGAATGTCGCCGCGCCGGCTTGTTGCGGAAGATAGTAGGGGTCCAGAAATCCCGTCTGCAGCGATGAGACGACCGTCTCGGCCTCGATCTGCCGGACGTTCGTGTATTGGACGTGCACCTCGACCGGCGTCTTATCGAGGGCGACGCGCAGCCGGTAGCCTTCGCGGTTCGCCGCGACCGCGGTATTGTCGACGAGCTGATAGTTCCCGACCGGCCAGAGCCCAGGCCAGGCGAACGTAGCGCCCCAGGTGTTTTCGGGCACACCGTAGGGCAAGATCATGGTCGCATAGCGGGGTTCCATTCGATAGAAGTCGACCGATTCGGAAAGGTGCCCGCCCGTTTCGAGCACACCTGCGTGATAGAATCCACCGGGTGAGGACGTCCCGGGCTGCGCCGCGAGCGTGGAGTCGTACCACGAGCGGCCGATTTCGGCGACTCCATCGAGACCTAGTGCCGGCAAAACGTGAAATGCGCCGCGCGCGCCGGCAATCGTTTCGCGCTGGCCGCTCAAGGTGCTCGTGCCGATAACGCCCTGCGAATACAGCGTGAAAGCGGGATCTTCACCGAACGGCACCGTCGTCAGAAACGGCATTCCGGCGGCAGTCGCGTGCAGTATTTGGGCGGAGAAGCGCGTTCCCTCACCGTGATCGAGGACGAACGATCCCATCATCAGGCGGGCGGAGTACCCCGGTTGCGCCGGCAACGCGGCATCCGTTGCCTCCATCGTTGCGAGGCCGTGCTTGGCAATAAGGTCGAGGCCTTGCAACGGCAACGCGTTCGAGACGGGCTGCCAGCTGTCGAGTCCGGCGAGGCCGCTGCTTAGCGTTTCGGGCGGCGCGTACGCGATCGCGGGGTTGAGATTGGTGAGGTTCGGCTGCGCAAAAACAAAGCGATCCGTCTGTCCGAGATCGATCCAACCGGCTCGCAAGCCCAGGTTGCCGTCCGCCGTCGTGATTCTTCCCGAGAGGATGGAAAGGCGTGTTGCCGTGCCATCGTCTTGACCCGGATGTGTCGGAAAACGCACCGCATAGGGTAGTGCTTGCGAGCCCAGGTGCGGATTGAGGGTTGGCATGAGATTCTCACCGAGATACGCAGCATTGGTGACGCTCCCTCGCACGTTCTCGAATCCCGCGCTCACGCCAAAGTCGAAGGCTCCGGAGCCGTAGTCAGCGCTCGACGTGATACTGAGGATGCCGGCATTACCGCTGACCTCGGGTGTGCTGGAAAAGAGATCGTATGGCGTGTTCGGCGCTAACGGCGAAGTGCCCGATATCCAGTTGGGCGCTTCAGGCGCGAGTGTTCCGGGGCCGCCGGCGTTCTGTCCGACAAACGTCAACCCCGCACTGCTGCTGATATGAAGCCCAAGCGGACGCGGCGTTGGCGTTGGCGTTGGCGTTGGTGTTGCCGTTGGCGCTGGCGTTGGCGCCGAACTTGGAACCGGCACCTCGGGCATCGCTGACGCTGGAGCGCTTTGGCGCGCTTGTCCCGGAAGCGCTGACAGCCCGAGGGCAATGCCGATCGTCATTGCAGCCATTGCAGCGCTTTGCGCGAGATTCCGAAACTTCATGGGCCGCTCCATGCCAAAAAACAACGAGCGATTTAAAAAGGTCGATCGCTCATCTCGAGTTCTCAGCGCTCCGGTGTGTAGGGGTGCGTGGCCTTCGGCCGCCAGAGTCGCTGCTCTAGACTAGGCATCGGTTGGCGGAGGGTCGTTTGTTAAGTCCGGGCGGCTGGTCAAGCAATCTCTACGCGCGTGCAATCTCGGTTGGTAAAGCAATCGATACGCACGCCCCGTGGGCGAAGCCAGCGGCAAACCAAGTACTAGGTAAATGTTTGCCGATAACGGTCCTGTTAGGAGCCTTTACATGGACGTTCTCAAGAACCTTAAGATTGGCGCGAAACTTGCTGTTATCAGCCTGGTGATCGCGCTCATTCTCACCGTGAGCTTGACGCTCGTCGCCCGGAACTATGCGCCGCTTGCCGAACACGCGCTGGCGGAACACAACGCAAATATCGTAGCGGCTTCGGCAGCCAGTGCTTATGAACACTGGACATTCGCAGACGACCAGTCAAATATGTACGTTGCGCTCGTCGATCTACGCGATCCCAAGCAGCACGCGCTCGCAGAGACGACCTTCAAGCAGGTTGGCGTAGCTCGTGCCGCCGTTGACCCGCTGCTCGCGCAGATCGAACCCTTACTTGATTCCGCCGGGGATCGCGCGACGCTCGCAAAAATTCGGGCCGATCTAGCGAAGTACGACACGTTTACCCGATCGATGCGCACGCTGGCACTGGCAGGAGAATTCGTCGGTGCGACTCGCGCAGTTACGGTAGATAACAGCGACGTCTCGGATGCCCTGACGAACGAATTCGTTCAACTTACCAAAGACGAAAGCGCTGACGCTGCGGCGGCGAACGCTGCCGTTACCGCTACAGCTTCATCTGGCGCGACGTTGATCATCGGATTGGTGATCGGCGGACTGCTTATCATCGGGGTGCTGATGTTTGGCTTCGCTCGCATCATCGCCGTGCCGCTCAAAAAGCTGACGCTGGCTGCCGCCCGCCTCGCAGTCGGTGACGTTGCCGTCCAGGAGTTCTTGCCCAAGCCTTCGCGGGATGAACTTGGCACGCTCGCAGATTCATTTCGCTCAATGGTGACCTACCAGGGACGCATGGTCGGCGTCGCCGAGGCGATTTCTTCGGGCGACCTCACGTCGACCCGAGTCGCGACTAGCCAAGACGATCGTCTTGGAACGAGTCTTGACTTGATGCTTGGAAATCTGCGCGACATTATCGGCATCGTCTCCACGACCGCGAAATCTCTTGCGGCGGCTTCTGATGAAGCAACTGCGGCAGCGAAACAGTCTGCAGCGGCAGTGAGCGAGATCGCCTCGGCAATTGACCAAGTTGCCGCCGGGGCGGTCGATCAATCGGAACAGATAGCGACGACCGCCACGGCCGTCGAAGAGTTGAGCCGCACCGCCGACCAAATTGCAATGGTCGCCTCGGATCAGGCGAATTCGATCGCGGCGACCATGCAAGCTGTGCGTGCTTTGGACGAGGGCATCGGCGGGCTCGACGCCGAGGGAGCCGCGCTGGCGACTTCCGCGCGTGAAGCCGCCGGGGAAGCCAAAACGGGCACCTCGGCCGTGGCCGAAACGGCTGCGACGATCGCCGAACTAAAAACCGTCTCGCAAACGGCAACTGCCGCGATGGCGGCACTCGCGGAACGATCCGTCCAGGTTGGCGCGATCG
>JBEKHC010000107.1:0-16320 GCA_050012475.1 Candidatus Velthaea sp. | reverse complement strand
CGGTGAACGATTTTTCACCGCGAGGGGGCCTTGCCGGAGCGCACTCCGAACCCGCCGAACGCTTTCACGGCGCCCAAGCCGTCATCGTCCGATCGGTTGCTCAAACCTTTTGCCGGTCGACCCGAATAGCCTCGACGAAACCCGCCGTCATTGCACGAGTAGGCGTCCCGTGATAGACTTTGTTGGTTGTCCGCCCTTGCCGGCGGGATCCCCGCGCATGGTACCAAGCCGGGCGACCGCTCACGCAACTTTGCCGTAACGAGAGAAACATGAACGTCATCGACCTGATCCAAAAGGAACAGGAAAAGCCCTCCGTCCCCGTCTTTCGGCCCGGCGACACGGTCAAAGTGTATTCGAAGGTCGTCGAGGGCGGCAAGGAACGGATCCAAATGTTCGAGGGCGTCGTGACCGTCCGCCGCGGCGGCGGTTCGGCCGAAACGATCACGGTCCGCCGCATCTCGCACGGCGTCGGGGTCGAAAAGTCGTTCCTCTTGCACAGCCCGCGCGTCGACCGGGTCGAGGTTTCCAAACGCGGCATCGTGCGGCGCAGCCGCTTGTACTATTTGTCGGATAAAGTCGGAAAAGCAGCTCGCATCAAGGAGAAGAAAGCCGTCCGCTAACGCGGGTTCCGCTGCTGCACCGTGACCCCGCTCGAACTTCTCGCGCTCATCTGCTTCTTCGCAATCGTGCGCGTCGCGATCAGCCTTCGCCCCCAGACAGTTCCGGCTTCAGGGATGACGGCCGGCGACGTGGCGGCGTCGCCGTCGACGCGCACGGTCATCCGCGAATACCTCGACGCCTTCATCGTCGCGGGCCTCGTCGCGCTGTTCCTCATCACCTTCGTGGTGCGGACCTTTTACATTCCCAGCGGCTCGATGGAACCGACGCTGCAAATTCACGACGTCCTGCTCGTCAACGAGTTCGAATACCGGTTTTCGCGCCCCCACCGCGGCGACATCGTCGTTTTCCCGCCGCCGATCCAATCGAGTAATGATTTCATCAAGCGCGTCATCGGCGCGCCGGGCGATCAGCTGCGCATCCATCAAGGCGTCGTCTATCGCAACGGCACCGCGCTGGTCGAACCGTACATCGCACAGAACCCGAACTACGAACTCGAGATCAAAAATTACGGCATCTACGTCGACGGACAGCCGCTCGATCCGCAGAATGCGAATGTTCCGCCCAAGAGCTTCTGGCAAGCCCCCGACCGGATTCCCAACGGCTGTTACTTCATGATGGGCGACAATCGGAACAACTCCGAGGACTCGCACATCTGGGGCTTCGCGCAGCCCGGCGGCAAATTCATCGCCGGTCCCAATGTAGGCCAACGAGCCGGCTTCACCGGGCATGCATTCCTTTTGTTTTGGCCGTTCAATCGAATTCGCATCCTCAAATAGGTTCGCCGCCGGCGGCACGGCATGGGCGCGTCGCCGGCGCGCCGAAGCGGCGGGCAGTGACGATGCGTCTCCGCACGATCGCCAATGTTTGCGCGCAAGTGCTCGTCCTCGGGCTCATCGGCGCGGCCTTCTTCCTTCGAGCGCCGCACGTATCAGGATTGTCGATGGAGCCGCGCATCCACTCGGGCGAATTCGTTCTGATCAATACGCTGGCATATCGGTTCGGCGCCATTCGGCGCGGCGACATCGTAGCGTTTCGGCATGAATCGCCGACGCCGCAGACGTATCTCAAGCGCGTGATCGCGCTACCCGGCGATCGGGTTTGGATCGATCGCGGCAGCGTATGGCTCGACGGCAAACTGCTCGACGAGGGCTACGTGCGCTTTCGCGACACCCAAAGCCGGCGGCCCGTCAGCGTTCCCGCCGACGGCGTGTACGTGCTTGGTGACAACCGTGCGAACAGCGACGATTCGCGCAATTGGGGCATCTTGCCGGTACGCGACGTCATCGGTAAAGCAATCGTAACGCTCTGGCCGCTGCGGGAGGTCGATACGCCGTGAGTTCCGTCGGACAGCTCGGCTGGTTTCCCGGGCACATGGCACAATCGATTCGGCTCATGCGCGAGCGCTTGACGCTCGTCGACGTGATCGTCGAAGTCGTCGACGCGCGGCTGCCGACGATCTCAGCGAACCCGCTGCTCGACGAACTCATCGGTGCCACGCCGCGGCTCGTGCTGCTGGGACGCGAGGACCTTGCCGACCCGCACCTGACGGGGAAATGGGTTGCATACGAACGGGCCTTGGGCCGCCGAGCGCTGGCGATCAATGGGAAACTCGTCGGCAGCGTGCGCAACGCGCTCCCGCTGCTGCACGAGCTGGGCGGCGAGCGGCGAACGACGCGCGCCATGGTGGTCGGCATTCCCAACACCGGAAAGTCGACGGTGATCAACGCACTTGCCAAACGGACGGCGGCCAAAGCCGAAGACAAGGCCGGCGTGACCCGTTCGCTGAGCTGGTTTCGGATCTCACCCACGTTAGAGGTCATGGATACGCCCGGCATCATGCCGCCGAAGATCGAAACGCTCGACGCTCAGTGGCAGCTCGCGCTGTGCAACGCGCTTCCGCGCGACCGTTACGATGCGCAAGAGATCGTGGCGAGGTTCACGCTTTGGGCCGCGGAGCACGGTCGCGCGGTACCCGACCTCGAAACGTTTGCCCGGCGGCGCGGTTTTCTGCAGCGCGCCAACGAGCTCGATCTCCATACCGCAGCCGCGGCGTTCGTCAAGGATTTCAACCTGGCAAAGTTTGGCCGGATCACCTTCGAGACGCCGCCCCCACCGCCGGGCGAGGCACTCCAATGAACGACGCCGCGCGCAAACGCCGCAACGCTGCCCAAGCCGAGCGGCGCCGGCTCCAGCGACTCCACCGCTTCGAGGAGGAAGCCCGCGGACAAGGCTATCTGCTCGTGGGCGGCATCGATGAAGTCGGCCGTGGACCGCTCGCCGGCCCTGTGGTTGCCGCCTGTGTCGTGACCGACGGGCCGCTGATGCTGCGCGGACTCAACGACTCCAAGCAAGTGCTTCCCGAACGCCGGGCCGAACTCGCGCTCGAGATCTGCGCCCGCGCGACGGCCTGGGCGGTCGGCGAAGCCTCGGTCGCTGAAATCGACCGGCTCAACATCTACTGGGCGTCCGTCTTGGCTATGGAGCGCGCGCTGGCCGCGCTTGCCTGCCAGCCCCAGTATTTGCTCACCGATGCCGTGCGGATCAAGGCCTACCTCGGCCCGCAATTGCCGGTGATCAAGGGTGATGCGAAATGCGCCACGGTAGCCGCGGCATCGATCGTCGCCAAGGTGCACCGCGACGCCCTGCTCGTCGAACTCGGCCGCCATTTTCCGCAGTACGGCTTTGCCGATCACAAAGGGTATGCGACCCAGCAGCACATCGCCGCGCTGGCCGAGCACGGCCCGTGCGTCCACCACCGGCGCGGCTTCTGGCGGGTCAAGGACGCGCTGTTGCGTTTTCCGGGGTTCGAGCCCGCATCGTGAATCGGCACGGCAGCCTGGGCCGCAGCGGTGAAGATGCCGCCGTCCGGCTCCTGGAAGAGCGCGGCTACACCATCCTGGCCCGCAACGCCCGGCTGCCCGGCGGCGAGATCGACGTGATCGCCAAGGATCGCGACGTGATCGTGTTCGTCGAAGTCAAAACCCGCGCGAACAAGCGCTTCGGTTCGGCCCTGACGGCGGTCGATGCGCGCAAACGGCGGACGCTGCGCGCGCTGGCCGCCGACTGGCTGCAAATCGCCGCCCCCCGCGCCCGGGCGCGCTTCGACGTGGTGACGGTCGACGCCGGGCGCGCCGAACTTCATCGTGGTGCATTTGCATGACCGACCTTGCCGGCCGGACCCTCGCCGGTCGCTACCGGGTCGAAGCGCTGATCGGCAGCGGCGGGATGGCCGACGTGTACCGCGGCGTCGATACGACGCTCGAACGCCCCGTGGCCGTCAAGATCCTCACCGATCGCTCCGACCCGGTGCTGCGCCGTTTTCTGCGCGAAGCGCAGTCGATGGCCAAGCTCAACCATCGCAACATCGTCGCCGTGTACGATGCCGGGCAGGCCGACGGTCTGTCCTACATCATCATGGAACTCGTGTCGGGCCGGACGCTGGCGCAAATTCCGGCCGACCATCTCACGATCCACGCCGCCATCCGCTACTTCATCGAGTTGCTCGAAGCGCTCGCCTACGCGCACGATCAGAACATCATCCATCGCGATATCAAGCCCACCAACGTGATGGTGACCGACGACGGCACGATCAAAGTGATGGACTTCGGACTGTCGCGCCGCACCAGCGAGATGTCGAGCGAAACCAATGCCGGCGAAATTGTCGGCACCATCGCCTATCTGGCCCCGGAACGCTTCTTGGGCAAAGTCGCCGACGCCCGCAGCGACCTCTACTCGGTCGGCGTGGTGATGTACGAAGTGTTCACCGGCCGCGTCCCGTTCAAGAGTCCGACCGACGATTTGGTGGCCGTCATCTTCGCCCACGTGAACGACGTCCCGGCGTCGCTGCGCACCATCAACCGGGCCATTCCCCCGCAAATCGATCGCATCGTCCTGCGGCTGCTGGAGAAAAATCCCGAGCTGCGCTATCAGACCGCGCGCGAACTCATCGCCGAGTTGAAAGCGCTCATCGGCGGCCCGGCGCCCTCGCCCGGACCCCGGAACTTGGCCGGAATCGAGGGGCCACCGCGGCGAACGTCCGGCATGACCATCGAGGAGTCCGTCCGCAATGCGCTCGACCGAACGTTCGGCAGCACGACGACGCTCAATGCCGGTTACGCGAGCACACTTTCGGGGATGCTCGCGTCGCGCAAGCGGGATTATCCCGAAGCGACTCGGACCTATAGACTCGCGCTGCGCGCTTTCAAGGAGATTGGCAACGAACTCGAATACGCCAAGACGACGCTCAAGTACGCGGCGATGATCTTGCAAAAGAGCAGCGAGATGCAGCGTCCCGACCGCAAGGAGATCGAAGAGTCGATCCGGCAGCTCGGCATCGCGATCTTGGACTTGCGCGCACGCGGCATGCTCAAAGAACTCGAAGAAGCCGAGCGCGTCTCCGCCGCGCTGCGGCGCATCGTGCTGCGCCTGCGCTGATATGTCCACGTCATCTCAGCCGACGCTGCGCCGTGCCGTCACCCCGTGGGGTTCGTTTTCCTGGGGCTATTCCGATGTGGGCGCCGACATCTTCGTCGGTTTGGGCCTGGTCCTCGGCGCGGCGGGCGGCGGCTCGAACATCGCGTTCTTGTTCGCCGGGGTGGTCTACGTTTGCATCGGCCTCGCCTACACCGAACTGGCGGCCACCTATCCGGTCGCCGGCGGCGGCCAATACTTCGTCATGCGCGGCTTGGGCGACATCTTCGGCTTCATCGCCGGCTGGGCCGTGCTGCTCGATTTCACCATCGACATCACGCTCTTCGCCTGGTCGTGCGTCGATTATCTCGGTCAGCTCATTCCGCTGCTCACGGTGACGAACCACCCGTGGGTGCACTTTCTGCTCACCTTCGGGCTGATCGCCTCGCTGTGCTTGCTCAACGTCGCCGGCGTGCGTGAATCGACGACGCTCAACGGCGTGGTCAGCGCGATCGACGTCGTGAGCGAAACGTCGATCCTCTTCTTCGGCTTCTTGTTTGCCTTCAGCCCCGATCTCCTCATTCACTCGATGACCGCGTACTGGCCGGGCACGGATCATTTGCTGCTCGGTACGTCGCTGGCGATCATCTCATTCGTCGGGCTGGAATCAATTTCGCAAGCCGCGCAAGAGACCCAGCGTCCGGCCTCGGTCATTCCGCGCACCTCGATTAGTTTGATTCTCACGATTCTGGTCTATGCGTTGGCATACTCGAACTTGGCGCTGGGGATGACGCCCGCCCATCCCGTGCCGCTCGATCCGAACGGTCATACGCAGACGTTCTTCCAGTTCTTGGGCTCGAGCGAAAACAGCGGCAGCGCGGTCGCCGTTCTGGCCGCGAACGTACCGTACTTCGGCTGGCTGGCCGGATTGTACGTGCCGATTTTGGGCGCGATCCTGCTGCTCATCTCGAGCAACTCGGGCGTCTTCGGCGCATCGCGGATTGCGTACGCGATGAGCAAATCGAATTTGCTGCCCTCGGCCTTCGAGCGCGTGCACAACAAGTACCGCACCCCCGCCGTGTCGATCTTCACCTTCTGCGGCTTGGCGTGCGTGGTGCTGATCTTTGCCGCGCTGCCCAGCTTGGATCCGTCGGCGCGGTCGATTTACGGCCGGTTTTTTCACGGCGAAGCCGGGATCGACGTGCTGGCCGATCTCTACGCCTTCGGTGCGGCGACGAGTTACTCGTTCGTGTTCATCGCGCTGATCGCGCTGCGGCTCAGAGATCCGCTGAGCCCGCGCAAGTTTACGATTCCGCTCAATATCCCGATGACGTTCCGCGGTGAGCGCGTGAAGTTTCCAGTCGTCGCCGTGATCGGTTTCATCGGCATCTTTTCAATTCTGGTGTTCACCATGATCACACATGAAATCGGGCGGATTGCCGGTCCGGCGTGGCTGCTGTTCGGCATTGTCGGATATCTGTTTTATCGCCGCTACAAACACTTGCCCGTGTGGACCTCGCGCAACTACGACTGGCCCACCCAACAGATCTCGATCTTGCGCGACGCCGGCGAACTCGAACTCATGGACGAGTTGCTCATCAACATCCGGACGCGCCGGGGCGAAGTCCCGGAGTCGACGCCGCCTGAAGGGATCAGCATCCCGTGAAGCGCGGGACGCTCGCCTGGTTCCGGTACCGCATGATCAGTGGCGCGATCTTCAGCCTGTTGGGTATCGTCATTGCGGTCGAACTCGTGCTTCGCCCGGGAGCCCTGCAGAGCAAAATCGCCGGCTTTGGTTTCGCGCTGGTCGCCATCACGCTGGGAATCGTACGCATCGTGCAGTACCTTCAGGCACGCTCGACGCTGGGAACGGGGCGGCAATGAACAATGTCATCACCGTCCACCCCGTAGGTGCGCTCATCGCGCTGTTCGTCGCGGGAGCGATCGGAGCAACCATCTACTGGATGCTTCACCCGCCCAGCTCGATCGCCGAGGTGGCGGCTGAGCAGGCCGAAGCGGCGCTGCAACAGATGGTCGGCAGCATCATCGTCGTGTTCGCCGAGGAAATTCACTCCGAACACATGATGGTGCTCGCGGCGCGGCTGGCGCGGCGTGAAAGCGCCGAACTTCTCGCCACCTACGTCATCGAAGTGCCGATGATTCTCCCCGAAGGCGCGTCGACGCCGGAGGAAGATCGTTCGGCACTCGGGGTTCTGGCGACCGCCGAAGCCATCGCGCGCAACAACGGCGTGCACATGCGCAGCGAGATCCTGCATGCCCGGCAAATCAGCGCGGCCGTCTTGGATCTCGCCAAACGTGAGGGAGCACATTTGATCGTCATGGGTTCGTATCGTGAAGGCAAATACACCGGCGCTCCGCTCGGACGAGCGATCGAATCGATCGCGGCAAACGCGAAGTGCGACGTCCTCATCGGCGTCCCCGGGCCGGTCGGCACGATGCTCTCGCCGGAAAACAAAGTCCCAGCGGAACGGCGCTGACCGCCCGCGCAGCAGGTGACGCTCGACCACCGTGACGTGGGCGGGACGCTGGCGCGCCTCGCCGTCCCCACCTTCGCCGCGACGATCGGCGACCAAGTGTTGGGCATCGCGGACACCATCGTCATCGGCACGTTCGGCAGTGCTGCGCTCGCGGCGATCACCGGCGCCACGACGGTCTTCGTCACCATCGTTCTCACGCTGAACGGCTTGAGTGAAGGGGCCGGCATTCTCGCCGCGCAAGCCGCCGGCGCCGGCGACTTCGATCGCTTCGGCCGCATCACGCGCGCGTCGCTGCTGGTTCCGCTCGGACTGGCTTGCGCGATCGTCGCCGCCGCCGTGTGGTGGGGCGCACCCGCGATGCGTGCCCTCATCGGACCGTTGCCGACCTTGGACGCCGGCAGCCGTTACTTCATTTTGCGCTGCTGTTCGATCGTTCCGATCGTCGTTTCCGGCACTGCTTACACCGTTTTTGCCGCGGCGGGCGATACGCGGCTGGGGCTCAAGCTGCTCGTGTGGATCAACGTCATCCACATTCCGCTGCTGCTGTGCCTCGCACTGGGCTGGGGCACGCACCATCCATTGGGTCTGGTCGGGGCCGGCATTTCATCGCTGTGCGCCGAGACGATCGGGGCCGCATATGCGGTGTTCGCCGCACGACGCCGGCCGCAGTACCGCATCTTTGCCGCGCGAGACATCGATCTGCGGCTGGCGCTGCGCATGGCCCGGCTGGGCGCACCCGAAGCGGTGTATCTCTTTCTGGTCGTCGCACCCGACATTGCGATCGTCGCGATCCTCTCGCCGCTGGGGGCCCAAATCGTGGCGGCATTTCGCGTCATCGCGATCGTCTCGGATCTCACCTGGGCGATCCCCGGCAGTTTGGGCAGCGCAGCGCAGACCGTCATCGGACAGCGCTTCGGCGCCGCCGATATCGCGGGTGCGCGTTTCTTCGAGCGCGGTGCATTTCGCTATGCTGTCGCGCTCTCGACTGCCGGCGGAATCGCTGTCGCATTGCTCGCCTGGCCGATCGCGCTGGCCTGCACGCTCGATGCGCGGCTGGCGGCACTCGCCGCCGGACCGCTGGCGCTGCACATGCTCTCGCTGCCGCTCAAAGGCTACGCGATGGTCGGCATTGCGCGCATTCGGGCAGCCGGCGACACCGGTTTCTCGATGCTCGTCGGCATCATCGCCGGCGCGATCGCACTCCCCGGCGTATGGTTTGCGCTCAACGTGCTGCACGCTGGGCTCTTCGCCGTTCCGCTCGCCTGGCTCGTCGCCTGGCTGTTTTGGTGCGGCGCGACCGCCGTGCGCTTGCGACATTTCGATTGGAGCGCTACTCGTCTAGCGGCTTAACTGGATTGGGCTTCGCCCAATGCGTGGCGTTTGCGGCTGCGGCGCAAGCCGCGGTGGCGTTTGCGCTGCGCTCAGGCCGCACCGGTTCCTCTTCTATGAGCGGGCGAGGAAACAGTGTCTGGACGCAGAAGCGCGACCGCGTACGCGCTGCGGGTGCGCGTTTCTCACGGAGAGCGAAAGATGCGCCGATGGCAACGGCTCGGCGGAACGGCTGCAGCCCTCGCCTCGATCATCGTCGTAGTGCTCGGCTTGCGAGCTGACGTCAACGCGCGCGAAACCTCAGCGGCGTCACGAGCATCCACTTTGGCGGCGACGCTGCAAAGCGATCTCGACGCCTATCTTCACCAGCGCTCGGCGGCCGAGCATCTCTCGGCGTTATCCTTAAGCGTCAGCTTCGACTCGCGCCGGCCCGCGATCAATATCGCGTCCGGAACGACTCGCGACCACGGCGGATCGGCGGTAACGCCGGCAAGCCTGTTCCAAATCGGCAGCAATACGAAAGCATTCACGGCAGTTGCCCTTCTGCAACTCGAAGCGCAGCACCGGCTCTCGATCGACGCTCCGCTCGGCACGTATCTTCCGCAGTATCCCGCCTACCGCAAACTCACGCTCCGCAAACTATTGAACATGACCGGCGGCCTGGAATCATACGACAATACGTTGAGCTGGGAACACTCCTATGCCGAGTACCCGACAGCCGACGTTTCCGCGGACGCGCTCATTCGGTTCGTCTATCCGAACATCAAGTTTCCGCCAGGCACGAAGTACTTTTATTCGAATACCGGCTATCTGCTCGCGCAAAAGGTAGTCGACGCGCGCAGCAGCAGCGGCAGCTTCGCGAAGGAGCTGGCCCGCATCATCGCCGGCGCTCATCTCACCAATACGTACTACACCTCGCATGAGTACGCGCCGCCGATCGCGCGCCGCGTCGTCGCCGGGTATTTCGAAAATAGCGAACCCGTCCTGCAGCGATTTCTCGGCAAGGACGTGAGCCGCTACAGCCTATCGTGGGCGCAAGCGGCCGGCTCGATCGTCTCCACGCCGGCGGACTTGGCCCGGTGGGCGCGCGAGATGTACGCGGGCACGCAGCTCCTGCCGCCCCAACAAAAACGCGAGCTGATGCGTCTCATCTCGATGAAAACGTCGCGACCGCTCGCCGTGCCCACGGCGAACGACCCGGCCGGTTTCGGCTTGGGCGTGTCGGAGCGGTTCGACCGCAAACTCGGCACGTTCTGGTTCTATCAGGGTGAAACGCTGGGCTTTCGCGCGACGCATCTGTATTTTCCGGATTCGGGTATCGTCGTGTGTTTGTTTGCCAACAGCCGGCCCCAGGAATCGCAGAGCAAGCTGCAAGCGCTCTTTGGAACCTTGTATGCACACATCCAAGCCGCGGTGAAGCGGCCCTAGGGTTACGAGCCGTCGCGCGCGGTGAAGTCGCGCTGAGCGGCAGCTGAGCCGACCAGCTCCGCTTAGCGCGCTGCGTGAAAGAATGCGTAGATGGCGATGAGGACAGCCACGATGGCATATGCCCGCAGACCCGCGAGCAACAGCAACGTCGGCCGGTTCAGGCTGGCTCGGCGGTACTTTTCGAGGCCGTGCGGCCCATGCCGCAAGCGCGAGACGGTCATCGCGGAGCCAGCTCAGGGAACGCCGTCATCAGTCCGAAGGCCGCCCCGGCACCGGCGACGAGGACGATGACCGTCGTCACCGCGATGTTTTGCAGCCGGCTGTTGGCCAGATTGCCGACCAGCTCGCGATCGTTGACGAGCAGCAGCAGAAAGACGAGCGCCGGCGGCATCAGCAGCGTGGCGATCACGTTGACCGTCAAGGTGATCGCCAGCAACGGCGCACCCGGAATGAGCACGATCGCCGCGGCGATCGCCACCGAGAGCAAACCGGTCACGTAAAATAAACGCGCGTGAGCAAAGTCGAGATTGAGGCTCGCGCCGCGATGCGATACGTCGCCGATCGCGTAAGCGGAACTCGTTGAGATCGCCATGATCGCGACGAGCCCGGCTTCGATCATCCCCAGCGCGAACAGCGTCGAGCCGATGCTGCCCAGATACGGCCGCAGCGCGCTGGCGAAATCCGCTCCGCTGCTCAGGTTCGCCGGATCGATGTGATGCACGAAGAGCGGCGACGCTGCGACGACCGTCGCGATGGCCGCGATGGCAGCGATCGCGGCACCGAGCGCGGTGTCGATGCGCGCCTGCGGCAGATCCGCACGCATCAGGCCCTTATCGACGACCGCGCTTTGCTGAAAGAAAATCATCCACGGCGTGACCGTCGCGCCGATGTTCGCCATGCAGAGCGTTACGAACATCATGCCTCCGCCGCCCAGCGGCGGCAGGCCGAGCGTTGCGAACGAGCCGATCACGGCATGCGGATCGGTGTGAGCGAAAAACGCGGCGGGGATAAAGATGCAGTTGCCCAGCGCAAGCCCGATCACGACGCGTTCCCACAGCCGGTACCGGCCTAGCGCAGAGGCCGCCAGGACGATGACGAACGTCGCGCCGACCGCTACGAGCGGCGGAATCCCGAAATAGCGCGCCCCCGCGCAGATCGCGATGAATTCCGCCACGAGCGTCAGTGCGTTGCCGATGACGAGGTCGCCGAGCGCAAAGCGGCCCCAAAACGCTCCGTACCGCTCGAAGATCAACCGTGCGTGACCGCAGTTGGTCGCGATCGCGAGGCGCGCGGTCACTTCCTGAACGACGAATGCCATCGCAAACGTGGCGACGATGAACGGGATGAAGAATCCGATGCCGTACGTTGCGCCGGTCGTGGCGTAGGCCAGCATGCTCGGACCGTCGTTCTCGGCGAGCATGACGATGATGCCGGGACCGACCAGGTACAAAAACAGCGAAATGTAGCGGCGCTGCGTGCGCGCGCTGGCCACCGCCAGCCGGTCGCGCGCGCGAACGTCTTCATCGGGTTGCAGCACCGCGCGCGCACCGTCCGCCGGGATCGCGTTGGGCGAAGCCGACGAACGGGAGCGAACGCGATCGACGAGCAGCGCGAGCGGGCTCAATGCGCCGTCATCACACCAGCGACGACGGGCGAGGCAAGCCTTCCGCGAGATCGCCGAAGCCCGGGGCGTGGATCGCTCCGGCCGGTCCGAACACTTCCTCGGCGACCAGCGCCTCGGTGGTGAGCAGCAGGGCGGCGACCGAAGCTGCGCTCTGCAGGGCCGAACGGGTGACTTTCGCCGGATCGATGATTCCCATGCCAAACATGTCACCGTACCCACCGGTGAGAGCATTGAAGCCGTCGCCTGCAGGCAGCGACCGGACGCGCGCCGCGATCCCGTCGCCATCGTAGCCCGCGTTGCGGGCGATCCAGCGCAGCGGCTCGGCCAGTGCGTTGCGCACGATCTTGGCGCCAACCGCCGGATCGTCGCGCAGATCGTCGAGCGCGTCCAAGACATGCTCGGCTTGCACCAAGGCCGTGCCCCCGCCGGGCAACACGCCCTCTTCCACCGCCGCACGCGTCGCGGAAAGCGAATCCTCGACGCGGTGCTGACGCTCCTTGAGTTCGACCGGCGTTGCCGCCCCAACCCGGATGACCGCCACGCGGCTGGCCAACCGCGCGAGACGGGCTTGCAAGACGTCCCGATCGTGATCGTGGGTGACGCGCTCGAGTTCAGCCTTGATTTGACCGATCCGAGCTTCGACGTCGGCGGTCGATCCGGCGCCCTCGATGATCGTCGTCTTGCCTTCGGTAACGACGATCTTGCGCGCTTGTCCGAGGTCCTCGAGCGTTGCGCCGGCGAGTTTGAGCCCGGCGTCTTCGGTAATCACGCGACCGCCGGTAAAGGCAGCGATGTCGTGGAGTTCGGCCAGCCGGCGCGTGCCGAATCCCGGTGCGCGAACCGCGACCGACAGCAGGTTGCCGTGAACCTTATTCGTGACGAGCATGCCGAGCGCCGAACCGTCGACGGTTTCGGCCAAGATGACCAGCGGCCGCTGCGACTTGAGCACGCGCTCGAGGATCGGCATGAGATCCTGCACCACGCTGATCTTCTTGTTGGTCAGCACGATGTACGGATTGTCGAGCACCGCTTCCATGCGGACTTGGTCCGTTACCATGTACGGCGAGATGTAGCCGTTGCCGAACTCGAGTCCCTCGACAAATTCGAGATCGAGTCCCAGCGACTGCGATTCTTCAACCGTCACCACGCCTTCGAGCCCCACCCGGTCCATCGCCGCGGCGATGACGAAGCCGATGCGCGGATCGTTGTTGGCGGAAATCGACGCGACGTGTTCGAGTTCGCGCTGGTCGCGAATTGGTTTCGCCACGCGGCCCAGTTCGGCCAGCACGAGTTCGGTCGCCCGTTCGATGCCGCTCTTGATGAGCACCGGGTTGGCCCCGTCGGCGATGCTGCGCATCCCGTCGCGCACCATCGCCTGGGCCAACACCGTCGCGGTGGTCGTCCCGTCGCCGGCGACGTCATTGGTCTTGGACGCAACTTCACGCAGCAGTTGCGCCCCCATGTTCTCGAACGGGTTGCTGAGTACGATCTCGCGCGCGATCGTGACGCCGTCGTTGGTGATCGTCGGCGAGCCGGTCAGCTTTTCGAGCACCACGTTGCGTCCCTTGGGCCCCAGCGTGACCTTGACCGCGTCGGCGATCTTGTTCACGCCGCTTTCGAGGAGGCGCCGTGCCTCCTCGTTGTACTTGAGAACCTTCCCCATGCGTTGCCCCGGCTTTACTTGACGGGCTTGAGGTCGAAATCGATGTATTCCGCCGCATCCTCGGGGTTGGCGAACATCACGACTTTATCGTCGAGCACGACCATCCGGCCGTAGTGCGTCGACATGATTTCCTCGAAATCAGCCGGCGTGAATTCGCGGCCCAAGACCTCGGAGATCTCGGCCATGTCGAAGACGATCTTGCGAACGCCGTCGACCCGGATCATCGAGGGCAGCCGACGGATCGTGACGTCCGGCTTCGTCGAGCTGATTCTGGCGACGACCTCACCGTCCGACGTATTCATCAGCGTGACGCCGCACTGATTCGACGCGGTGTTATCAGCGTGGAACCGGCCTAAGCCGGTCTCGAGGGTCGAAGTCATGCGGAGACCTCCTTGGGCATTTGCAGGTTGAGGGCAGTGAGGGTGGCGGCAAAGCGAGCTTTGCTGTTGTCGAGCGAATCCTCGAATTTGACCGGCTTGACCAGCGGCTGCGACCAGATCGGCTGCAGATCGCGCGCGGCCTTGAGGTTCATCGGCGCATAGCGGTCGGTCCAGCCCTGGAGGATGCCGCGATTCGATTCGCCGTGTTGCTTGTCGTTGACGAGGAGCGAGAACAATTCATTGGTGTAGCGCAAATCGCGTTCGTAATCGTTCTCGCCCGCGCCGGCGATGCTGGGCGTCACGTAGTCGCCGTTCGGCGCCGCGACTTGCAGCACGAAGTTGCTGCGGAAGAGCTCGCCCACCAGCGGTTCGAAGACGACGTTGGCGGCGAAGACCGCTTCAGCCCAATCTTTGATCGCGGTCAGGCGCTCGACGTTCTCGCGCACGCCTTGCCAGATCGGGTCCTGCATCCAGGCCGACTTGTGCACTTGGCCCTCGAAACCAGGGATCTGCTCGCTCAGTTCCAGATTGTAGAGCGCGAGGTCTTGGGCGAAGCGCAGCTTGTGCATCGAGTTGACGGAAATCGCGTTGTTGATCATGTTCGTGGGCGCGTCGCGCTGCGCCGGTACGAAAACGTGCATACCCAGACCATGTTCGGCATGCATCCAGGCGCCGACGTGGCGGGCGACGACCTGCGCCCACTGCTTGTTCCAGGCAGCGAACGCTTTCTGCAGCTTTGCGTTGTCGATGTTGAGCTGAATCTGCCGCACGACGTTGGCGTTGTTGCGATAGATCGTCTGTTCCCATTCCTGGTTCGGGTCGCGGAAGGCGTGCCAATCCGACGATTTGAGCTGCGTCCAATCCTTGGGATAGCCCGCCTCGCCGTTGGCAAAGGCGTACAGCCAGCCCTGCGTGAGGTAGCGTTCGGGATCCGGCTGCACGTCGCAGGTGACTTCTTCGTACACCGACGCGCGCTGCTTCTGCGGCGTGAAATAATTGTACGTGCGGCTTTCGGAGCTGGGGAACGTGAGCGCCCCCGCCTCGGCATCCGTGAACTCGATCCTGGGAACGTCGCGCGAATGGAGTTCTTTGGTCGTGCCGGCGGTTTGGTTCGCGTCAGTTGTAACAGACACGGATGTCGTCCTCTCTTTGCGCGTCAGCGCCGCTGGGCGAGAGCCAGATCGGGGCTCGCCGTAGTGGTGAATTTATCGAAATAGATACGTTCCGCCGGAACACCGCGCCGTTCGAGCAGGGCGATTGCCGCATCGACCATCGGCGGCGGCCCGCAAATATAGGCTTCGTGCTCGGTCAAATCGGGCTCGAGGCGGTCGGCGACATCGGTGATCATCCCGACTTCGCCGTTCCACGACTGCTCCGGGCCGACTTCGGAGAGCGCCAGCGTGCTGCGGAAATTCGGCAGCCGAGCGCCGAGCGCCGCGATCTCGTTCGCGAAGAAGATATCGCGCGGCGCGCGCGCGCCGTAGTAGAAGGTGACGTTGCGCTGCGAGTTGCTCTCCGCCAGCGCGCTGATGAGCGACCACAGCGGCGCCATGCCGGCGCCGCCGCCCATGAAGATGAGGTCGCGCTCGGAACGCTCGCGCAGCACGCAGGTTCCGTACGGTCCCGTGACGTCGAGCGGATCGCCCGCTTTGAGCGAACCCTCGAGCAGCCCCGAAAACAAACCGCCGGGATAGAGCTTGATGATGAACTCGAGGTAGTCGCGCTGAGCCGGCGTGTTGGCCATCGAGAACGAACGCGTCTGGTCCGAACCCGGAACGTGAACGTCAACGTATTGTCCGGGCGCAAACGTCAGCTCGCCGGGAGTTGCGAGCGTCAGCCGCAAGCGCCGGATGTCGTGCGTGAGCGCTTCGATCTCGGCCACGCGCGCCGGCACCGTGCGGATCGGGTTCGCGTTGCGCAGCATCTCTTCGTCGAAGTGCAGCAACTCGATGACCGTATCGCTGTACACGTGCGTTTTGCACAGCAGCGTATAGCCCTCTTCACGTTCCATGTCCGAAAGCGCAAACGTGGAGTATTTTGCCAGATCGGTGTCGCCTTCGATGAGGTAGGCCTTGCAGGCCGAACACTGCCCGGCTTTGCAGCCGTGGGCGAGCATCAAGCCTTGCCGAAACGCGGCATGCAGAACGTTTTCGTCTTGATCGACGTCGATCTCGATATCGACGGGTTCGAACTTTACGCGATGGGTGGGCACGGTGCGTCCCCCTCCAGCAGGATTCGGCTGCGCCGAATCCGTGGCGTTCGGCCCTTTGGGGCCGATCCGCGGGCTTTGGTGTTTTCTATCGGGTCTCTCGGCTGCGCCGAATCCGCGGCGTTCGGCCCTTCGAGCCGAGCCGCGGGCCTGGAAAT
>JBEKHC010000106.1:0-16463 GCA_050012475.1 Candidatus Velthaea sp. | reverse complement strand
CGAACCTGCGCGCCCGTCATCGTCGCGAAAACGTACGGGTGCGAGGCGACGTCGTTCGAGCGGAAGACGATCGGGCTCCCGGACCGCCGGCTCAAAAGCGTGAAGCAGTCGATGACGGCTGCGCGTGCGGCTTGCATTCCCTTTGGGTTCGTCGCGTCGATCACAACGATGCAACGGTAGACGTCGTCGGGAGACGCCTTGATTTCCGATGCGAGAGGTTCGGCGATAACGCGGCCAACGAGATCCTCCGGATTGAACGTCGACGACCGATCGGTGCCCGTGCAGTCGCGGAGAAATTCAACCGGCAGCTTCGGATCGAGTTTTCGATCGAGTGCGAGAACATGCGCGCCGGTCAACGTCGCGTACAGGAAGGGCGAGCCCGTATCGGCGCCCGTCCAGGTCGTCCCTTCGCCCTCCCCCGGCGGCAGGGCATCGATTGCCGACTTGACTTGGCCAAGCACGCTCGGCACTGCGTCGTAAGCGGATGACGGATCGCGGCCGGGCACGACGACCGAGCGCACGACGATGCTAAAGCGAGCCGCCGGCCGCTGTGCTGCCAGACTGCCGAGGGGTTCCGTGATCCGGCTGCTGTCCATCAACGGAAAGGGGCCACGTTATTTGCGCTCCCAGTTGCCGCCCGGCGTCTTGCGGTTCAGGAGATCCGCGCATGTTGGCAAATCGCCTTGCATATCCCTCGGAAGTGCGGCAAAGCCGGCGTGCTCCTTGCGCAACGACGTCGCTTCGTACAGCAGCTGGGTTTGCAGCCAGTAAACGAATGCGACCGAGGCGGATGATGACGGCGTCAACGTTCTGCGATGCCATGCTTCTCCTCGACGTTCGATGCGGCTAGGTGGAAGAATTGCAAAACGTCGAACGGTTGGAGTCCTCCGAACTCGCGAGGTATCGACCATGCCAGCTACGATCAGCCTCGGTTCGACCGGTGACGACGTCAAGCGCCTACAACGCGTGTTTGCGCGCCATCTGTTGTGGAATCCCTTCGGACCTATCACCGGAGTCTTCGACGAGCAACTCGAAATCTCGGTCAAGAACTGTCAGAGCGCGCAGGGTTTAACCGTCGACGGAATCGTCGGGCCCGCGACGTGGGCGGCCCTGCCCGCATATCGGGAAGCCTCGCCGACGTTGCAGCTCGGGCATACCGGCCCGGTCGTTGCTTTTCTGCAGCGAGTCCTGGCAGGAAAGGTGATCGCCGTTTCATTCACCCCGTACGCAGGCTCAATCGACGGAATCTTCGGCACGGAAACGCAGACGGCGGTCCGGGGTCTGCAGAGCTGGGCAGGCTCAACGGCTGACGGGATCGTCAGTGACGACACGTGGTTTACCTGGCTGACTCCGGGCACTGCACAGCAGCTGACGCTGGAAGGCGGTAGTGGTTTGACCGCCGAGCTTCTCTAAAATCGAAACCAACCAAAAGCGAGATCGAGGTGCTTCGCGTGACGCCGAGCACCTTTGTTAAAGCGGCACGTTGAGCGGTGGTGAGCGCTTCGGACGAGAGGACGCCCAGTTTCTTTCGCATCCGCAGACGGTCAACGACCCGTACTTGACGACATAGTGCGACGCTGTCTTTTTGCGAGGCCGCCGTCGCCTTTCCGCAGCAGTGGCCGCACAATCCCAGGTGTTTGCTTCGTAGCACCAGTGGCCGGAACGACAATAGTTGTACGTCCGGCATTTGCGCTTTCGCGTTGCACAACGACACAGGTCGAGTTTCGCTTGCTCCGATCCGTCAACCGGATCCAATGCGACAAGCCAAACGTCACCGCGAGTAACGACCGGTCGACTATTCAATCTCATCAAGCCCGTCGGCTAGCGTGCATTCCCAGTCGGAATATACCTGCGCGTCAGCTTCCTCGTGATCGACCGTGTACGCTGCGATCTCGCGATCGATCCGTTCGCGGCGCGTTCGTTTAGCGACTTCGATCGCTTCTGCATCGATCTTGGCGAGCAAGTCATCGGGAACGGCCTTGGCAATCTTAGCCGTACGATCAGTATGGCATATCCGCCCATAGCATCGTTTCCTGTCGTATGAATACGACGGCCAGGCACGCCCGCCGGCCCCGTCCTGACCCTCACGGCCGCTTAGGTTTGCAATTCTTAGCGGACTCAATAGGTGCGCACTCGGGGTTACCGGCTCAGCTCCCGCTGAGCCGAGCTCAAGTGATCCCAGCCGCCGGGAATAATGAGCGAGCCGTCGGAGCGGCGGAACTCGGTACCCGCGGTGAACGTGCCGACCCGAAGTAACGGCCGGCCAAAGCGCTGGGCGAAGCGTGCCGCCAGATAGTCGAACGCGCGGGCCGACACGGCGGCGATGAGGGCAAAATCTTCGCCTCCGTCGAGCGCGTAGCCGTCGGCGTCTTCTTCGAACAACTCGGCAACCAGCCGGGCGTTGTCGTCGACTGCGATCGATTCGAGCACCGCGCCGACGCCGGAGGCGGCGCATATTCGGCTGACGTCAGTTGATAGGCCGTCGGATGAATCCATCAAGGCGTGGACGTTGCGCGACGCGCCGAGCCAGCGGCCCGCGGCCAACTCCGGCTCAGGCGTTCGAAACGCGCGAACAACGTCCGCATACTTCGCTTCGCCGGCCAGATCCGGCCGGCCGGTCAGCACGCGCAGCCCGGCCCGGCTCGCGCCCAGCGGCCGGGTTATCGCCAGCACATCCCCGGGGCGCGCGCCGCTGCGGCGTTTGAGATTGGACGGCCGGACTTCGCCCACGACCGTGATCGCAATGCTGATCGCCGCGCAGCGCGTAATATCGCCGCCCGCGAGCGCGCAGGCCGAACGCCGCGCCAAATCCGCCATCCCCTCGTACAGCGCGCGAATCCAAGCCGCATCGCTGCGTTCGTTGACGCCTAGCGCGATCGTGGCGAGAACCGGGCGCGCACCCATCGCCGCGATATCGGAGAGATTTGCCGCCAGCGCTCGCCGGCCGATATCTTCCGGGGACATCGCGGCCAGGGTGAAGTGGACGTCTTCCACGAGCGCGTCGGTGGTGATCACTGAAAGGTTGGAGCGCGACGGCCGCCACGCCGCCGCGTCATCGCCGATGCCCAGAACCAGGTTGTGCGGCGCGGCGGTCGCGCAGATCTCGCACAGCGTCGCGACGAGATCGTCTTCGTTTGCGGCGCAACCGGACGCTGCCGGAGTCTCCGCGTCTATCCGCGCGTCGCCTTCGCGCGCGCTTTCATGTCACGCAGCGTCGCGGCCGGATCAGCGGCTCCGAAAATGCTCGAGCCGCCGACGAGAACGTCCGCGCCCGCGGCCACGGCCCGCTCGATGTTCTTGACGCCGATCCCGCCGTCGACCTCGATCTCGCAATTCGGATTGCCCGCGTCGCGCAGGTCACGCGCTGCACCCAGCTTGGTGAGCGCACGTTCGATGAACGGTTGGCCGCCAAAGCCCGGATTTACGCTCATGACCAAGAGCAGGTCGATGTCCTCGATGAGGTCGATGAGCGTCGCGACAGGCGTGCCGGGATTGATGCCGACGCCCGCCTTCGCGCCGAGCGAGCGAATGTATTGCAGCAGCCGATGCGGATGCGCCGTGGCCTCGTAGTGAAAGGTTATGTAGTCGGCACCCGCTTTGCGGAACTCCTCGACGTATTTCTCGGGCTCGACGATCATGAGATGACAATCGAACGGAAGGTTCGTGAGCTTGCGCAGATCCGCGACGATCTTCGGCCCCCAGGTGAGGTTGGGCACGAACCGGCCATCCATCGAGTCGAGGTGCAGCAGGTCGGCGCCGGCGGCTTCGACCATGTGGATTTGATCGGCGATCGAAGCGAAATCTGCAGCCAACAGAGACGGAGCTATTTTGACGGTGTGCTTGACGGCGTTCACGATTTTCGCGGCTTTCTGGTTGGACTGGGTGATGGATGCGGCGCGTCCCCGCCCAGCGTCACTTGGCTGAGGAGTTCGTTGTTGATGTAGGTGTCGAGTTCGCTCTTGCCGACCACGGTCAGATTGAAGTCGAGTTTCTGACCACCTTGCGCGAACCCGTCGTACACGTTCCAGGTACCGGTTTCGTCGTGGATTTCCATGCGCACGTTCGCGGCCGAATCGCGCGCCGGAACGGTCGCCGTCGCATGAACCTGGCGGATCAGATAACCAAATTCCGTGGGCCCGGCGCTCACTTGCAGCGAAACCGGCGCGAACGGGTCGATCTGCGCGCCCGGCGCCGGATTCTGCTTGGCGACGAGTCCGCGCGGCGGCCCGTCAGGTCCGAACGGCGTCCAGACGATTTGACCGAAGTGGACTTTCGCGCGTGCGGCGTCGGCGCGTGCGTCGTCGATGAACTCACCGACGAAGTTCGGCACGCGCACCGCCGAAGGCGGTCCCTTGCTGATCGTCAGCGTGACCTTGGTGCCCTCGCGGACGCTGGTGAGCGGCAGCGGATCCTGACTGAGCACGTGGTTTGCCGGCACGTCGTCGTTCGCCACCACCGTCGCCCGCACGAGCTGCAGTTTACTGCGGTCGAGCGTTAAGTTTGCCTCGCGCATCGATTCGTAGCGCAGATCGGGCATCGGAAAGATCGTGACCCCGGTACTCACCACGAGCGAGATCTCCCGCCCCGGGCGGACTTGGCTTCCGGCAGCGGGCTGTTGGCTCATGATGACGTCTTTGGGCCACCGGTCACTGGGCTGGTTCGCGATGACCGTGGCCCGCAATTTGATGCGCTGGGCTTCGGCGGTCGCGTCGGGGATTGTCTGACCCAGGAACGAGGGGACGAAGACGTCGGCGACGGTCGGCTCGAAGAAATCCTTGACCGATCGGCCGAACCAGACGACGACGCCGACGGCGAAGGCCAACGCTAGGGCGAAAATCCAATCGCGAGCGACGGTCGTCGCGGGCCGCTCCTTGCGCCGGCGAGGTGCGGCATTCGGGCTGTCAAGCTGCATCCAAAACCCAGCGTTCGGGGCGGCACGCTCTCAGACCCTGGCTGGGGCCGGGCCGATTCGTCGAGCGAAGCCGAGCCGAATCGTCTAGGCGAGCGCTTCGAGTGCGGCGTCGTCGAACTCGGCGTTGCTATAGACGGTTTGCACGTCTTCGTGCTCTTCGAGCGCCTCGAGAAAGGCGACGACTTTGGCGGTGTCGGCGCCGTTGGGCTGCGTCGTTTGTTTCGCTTCCATCGTTAGGCGCGCGCTCGTGACGCGCAAACCGGATGCTTCGAGTTCGTCTTTGACCG
Source organism: Candidatus Velthaea sp. (assembly GCA_050012475.1). GTDB lineage: Bacteria > Vulcanimicrobiota > Vulcanimicrobiia > Vulcanimicrobiales > Vulcanimicrobiaceae > Velthaea. Next base: position 11,264 of record JBEKHC010000106.1, on the reverse strand, counting down.
CCATGAGCGCGGTCGGCCCGGTGATGATCTCACTACCTTGCGGGTCGAAGCGCACGTCGATCACCCCGTCGACGAGCGCGCGCTCCGTTAGCGCATCCTCGTCGAGCGCGCCGGGTTGCACTTCGACGATCCCGCGCGACTCGAACATCCAGCCGACGCTCCCGCTCTCGCCCAGCGTTCCGTCGTTCCGGCTAAAGAGAAAGCGCAGTTCGCTCGCGGTGCGATTGCGATTGTCGGTGGCGGCATCGACGATCACCGCGACCCCCGCCGGGCCGTATCCTTCGTAGCGCAGCTCTTCGATCTGTTTTTCGTCGCTTCCGCCGCTCGCGCGGGCGATCGCGCGTTTGATGTTGTCCATCGGCACGTTGTTCTCGCGCGCCTTCTCGACCGCCATCTTCAGCCGGTAGTTCGCTTCGGGATCGGGCGAGCCGCCCTTGGCAGCGAGGATGATCTCCTTACTGAGCTTGGTAAACAGCGCGCCGCGCTGCGCGTCGACCTTGCCCTTCTTGAGCTTGATGTTGTGCCACTTCGAGTGTCCGCTCATCTTGTCTGCTCCATCGCCGTAACAGGCTTCGTTCCCGAGCAAAACATCTCCAGCTTCAAATGATCCAGCTGGTGAACCACATGCGGTTGTGCCAGGCGTCCCAGCTCACGTGAACGCCCGCGAGCACGGGATAGAAGTAAAAAAACAAACCGACGACGATCGCGAGATAGATGCCGACCCCGATGCGCGGCAGGGTGAACGGACCCTCGGCGGAGCGCCATTTCCACAGCCGCTGCAGGATGATCGCGTTGGCAAGCACGATGATCGAAAGATTCGGATAGAAGTGATATTCGAAGGCGATTCGCGGCGAGCCGATCCACGGCAGCCACTGCAGGAAGTACGCGAGAACGAGCAACAGGTAGCCCTTGTTGCGCTCGAACCACCCCAGCAGCGCGACGGCCGGGACGGTGATGAGGCCGGCCCACCAAACCAGCGGGTTCGGCAGCGCGAGAATCTCCGCGACGCAGCAGGCCGCCGGATCGTTGCGCAGATTCGGCGGGCGAACGTCGCTGTAGTAATAGGAGATGGGTTTCTGCAGGATCGGCCACTGCCACCACTTGGACGCATACGGATGCGTGGCCGAAAGCGTCGAATGGTACCAATACATTTCGTGCTGGAGCGACACGACGTCGACCAGATTGTGGCCCATTAAGAAGTGCGGAATGTAGCTGGCGATGTAGATCGCGCCGCCGATGATGACCATCGACGCGATCGCCACGTCGAGCGCGATGCCGAACGGGTTGCCGAAGAGGGCCGGCCGGCGCAGCCAGCGTTGTCCGGCAACGAGCGCGGTGAGGATCCAGACCACGAAGAAATCGAACAAGCCGTTCCATTTCGAGGCCGCCAGCAAACCGCCGGACACCGCCAGCCCAACGAGCCACAAGCGCGCGTCGCTGGGATCGATGCGGACCCCGGCAACGCGGAAGCCGCCGTCGACCGTGTAGTCGGCGCTGTCGGGCGGCGTCGCGTACGTCATGTTGCCGTCGCGCCAATACGTCCGCGTCGAACCCTCGTCCGTCAGCGTCGCGAGGACGTCGCTCTTCTTCGACCGGCTGCCCGACGCTTCGAGCAGCGTTCCCTCGGGCGTCGTTCCGCGCAGCTGCGCCTCGGTCACGCGCAACTGCGTGCCGTCGGCGTACGTGACGTCCGCAGCGATGGGCGCAAACATGCGGCGCAAAGCGACGCGGGCAAACAAGTACACCGCCGTCTCGAAATACGCAAACGAGACGAACAGCGTCCAATTATAGAACTCGTGACCCGCCGTCGACGGCCCGATGTTCGTGGCCACGTACGCCAGCACCGCGGCCAGCACGGTTCCGGCCACCATCGTCACAATGAAGGCGGTGCGATAGGGCGGGGCGGCAACCGGCCGGCGCCGCGCCTGCGCGGCGATCCACAGCCGATAGAACGCGTACAGCGTTGTCAGCGAGAAGAACGAAACGGTGATTTCCGGGGTGGCGATGCGCGATTGAACGTAGTGGAAGCCGTCGAAGAGCAGCATGCCGGCGGCGACCGACGCGAACAGCCGCGAACGGGTCAAGTATTTGGCGAACACGTACAGTACGCCGACGGTGAGCGAGCCGACGACGATGTTGAGAAAACGCCAGCCGAAGCCCGTGTTCCCCAACCCGTGCACGCCGCCGAAGAGCATCATCGAAAGCGCGATGATCAGCTTGGTCAGCGGCGGATGCGTCCATTCGAACACGCCCAAGTCGCCGGCCGTCCCCGCGTGCCGCAGATACTCCTCGGCCGATCGCGGATAGTAGACTTCGTCGAAATACCGTTCGGCCGGCAATTGATACCAGAGGATGCACAGCAGGAACGAGCCCAGCGTGAACGCCAGCGCCAGCCACCAATCCGCGGCGCGCATGGTCGTCACGCCCTCGCGCGGATCGAACCAGGCGCGCGCACGCAGATAGGCTTGTGCGACCCCCGTGCCCAGGCGGTTGCGCAGCGAGCTGCCGTCGAGCACGCTCGCGCCGGCGGTTCCGCCCAAAAAGAGATAACCCAGATAAAAGAACAGCACGGTGTTGAGCGCCGACAGCGGGCCGCTCACCAGCGGCCACAGGCTGGTCGCGTCGATGCCCGGCGTCTTGGCTTCCATTGCGGTTTGATACGCGAGTGAATACGCCAAATTCGCCAGCAGGGTGATCGAGACGGCGACCGACGCCCACAGGTACCGGCGTCCGAATGCGATCAGCGGCATCATCAGCAAAAACGCGCCGAAGACGTAGCGTTCGTGCATCCGCGTCGCCAGGATGAAAAACCCGAACGAGACGAGCATCGCCGCTTCGAGAAACGCACGGTCGTCTCTGCGCTGCAGATACCGGCCGACGAACAGCAGCGACGCGCCGGCGACGAGCACCCAGCCCCAAACGAGCATCGGTCCCAGACCGATCCCGGTGAGCGGCAGCGTCAAGACCTGCGAATCGGGTTGCCAGAACGGCTGTTTGATCGCATATAGATTGAAAGCGTTGATCGAGTTGTACGGGTAGACCGCACTGCCGAACGCGTAGCGCATGAACAGCCAGGCGCAATCAGCCACCGGATTGAGCGTGCCGTGAAAAAGCGCCGACGTCACCCAAGCGATCAGACACCCGGCGCCCAAGCCCAGCGCCGTTCCGGTGAGCCGCCGCCGGCGTTCGTCGGCGGCAACGGGGACGAAGGCAAACGCTAGAAACACCAGCCCCACGAACAGCCCTTGCGGCTTCATGAGGATCGAAACCGCCAGCGCCACCCAGCCTGCCGCGACTTTCGCGACCCCCCAGCGCGCATCGTCGCGCGCGCTCAACAGGCTGTTGATGCCGGCCAGCACGAGTCCCCACGACACGCTGTCGACCTGACCCCAAAACGCTGAGACATAGATCGCCGCAGGGTTGAACGCATACAGCATCGCCGCGCCCAGGGCCACCGGACGCGCGGCAAAACGGCCGACGATCGTGAAGAGCAGCCACGCGTTGACCGTGTCCATCGCGATTGCCGGCAGCTTGGCCAACATTCCCAAAACGTTATAGGCGTCGGGCGCGACCACGTGCGCGGCGACCAGACCCTTGAAGATCCAGCCGATCACGAGCAGAACAAAAAAATAGCCCGGCGGATAATCGGCAAATGAGGTCGAGGCGTAGAAGTCGCGCAGCGGATGTTCGGTGAGCGTCAGGGCCCACGCCTCGAAGGCTTGCAGATCGTTGTGGAATCCGCTCGCGGGCAAGAAGATCAGACGAACGACCAGACCGGCGCCCAAGATCGCGAACAGCAAACCGCTGCTCGCGAACGAATCCGCCGGTTTGACCAAAGCGGCCGGCGCGCTGGCGGACGAACTCATCAGACGACGCGGCGAACGTTCGCAGCCAGAAAGGCCCGAACGCGTCCGCTCGCGTCGATCGCGTTCTCCCGCGCGATCGTATCGGCGCGATCGAAATAGGTCTGAGCGTGCACCGTCGCGGCGTCGCGAACGCCCAACGCTTCGAGCGCCGCCATCGTCGCGGTCACGTCGTCGGGCAGCAGGGCACCGCGGCGGGCGTACCGTCCGGCGACGACATCGCGCGCCGGCGAAGGCGGACCGTTGAGCGCCCAAACGACCGGAAAGGTCCATTTGCGCCGCGCCAGATCCGAGCCGACGGGCTTGCCGGTCGTGCCCGGTTCACCCCAGGTGCCCAGTACGTCGTCTTCGATCTGAAAACCCAGTCCGTACGCCAAGCCCAGCTGGGCGTAAGCGCGTGCGCGCGCCGGATCGGCGCCGGCCGCCAACGCGCCGATCTCGCAAGCCGCGCCGAAGAGCGCCGCCGTCTTCCCGGCGATCATCGCGACGTAGTCGTCCATCGTCACTCGCGTTTCGGCCTCGAACGCGATATCGCGTCCCTGTCCGGCGCACATTGCGAGGTTGGCCTCATGCAGCGCGCGCGTCATCGCGACCGTCCGCTCGGCGGGCCGCGGAACGTCGCTCTCCAGCAACGCCAGGTAACTGATCGCGCACAACGAGTCGCCGGCGTTGATGCCGTGCGCGGTCCCCCATTTCGCCCACACGGTGTCGCGCCCGTGCCGCAGGCGGTCTCCGTCTTCGATATCGTCGTGGACCAGCGAGTAATTGTGCAAGATCTCGATCGCACACGCCGCATCGAGCGCGGCTTCGAGCGAACCGCCCTCTTCTTGCGCGACCGTCAAGAGCAGCATCGGCCGCAGGCGCTTTCCCTGACGATCGGGGCCCGCGCACGCATAGCCGAAATGATAACGGATCATCGCCGTTATGGGAGCGGTACTATCGTAGCGGGTGATCGCCGCTTCGAGAGCGCGCTCGAAACTAGACTGCGCGACGACTGAGCGCATCCATCCGATCCGTGGCGTTCGGGGCGGGCACATTCGGCGTCGATCCGGCCGTCCGCTTGCGGTTGGAATCCGGCGCGCGCAAGCAATCCCCTTGAGGTTTGGCCCGCCTAATTTCCACCGATCGACTCCTCGAGGACACGGATGTTGCGCATGATCTCCGCCGTCCACTTCTCTAGATCGTCGCTGTCCGCTTTCCGGTTCCGTGTGACGAGCATCGGTTTTCCGTAAACCACGCGAATGCGGGCCAAGCGCTTCGCATCCTTGGTGCCGGAGACCGCAGCCGGCACGACCGGAGCGCCGGACAGGGCGGCCAGGAACGCCGCGCCGCCTTTCTCGCCGGCCGTGCCGGTCAAATTGCGGGTGCCTTCGGGGAAAATGCCGATGCAGCGGCCGTCTTTGAGCACCCGTAACGCTGCGCGCACCGCGGCGACGCCGCCGGCTTCACGGTCAAGCGGGTACGCACCGCAGCCGCGCACGAAAAATCCCAGCACCGGCATGTCGAACAGCTCTTTTTTGGCCAGATACGTGACCATCCGCGGCAGCCCGATCCCGACCGCAACCGGGTCGAGATAGGACAGGTGATTGCAGGCCACGATGACCGGCCCCGTCGCCGGAACGTTCTCGGCGCCGTTGGCCTTGAAGCGCCACAGCAGTATGAAGACGAGCTTGCAGAACGCATGCGCGAAGCGGTAGAACGGCGTCATTTGCGGCTCATGTCGGCGAGCATGACCTCGAGCACGCCGGGGATGTCAAGGTCGGTCGAGTCGACGCGAACCGCGTCCGCGGCCGCCCGCAGCGGCGACGTTACCCGGGCCATATCGAGCCGGTCGCGCTCGGCAAGCTGCGCGGCCACGTCCGAGCCGCTGATGTCGATGCCGCTCGCGGCGAGCTCCAGCGTCCGCCGCTTCGCCCGCTCGGCCAGCGATGCGGTGAGAAAGAACTTATAGCGCGCGTCGGGCAGCACGACCGTCCCGATGTCGCGGCCCGCCATCACGACCGGCTCGGCGGCGGCGATGGCGCGCTGCCGTGCGACGAGCGCCGCCCGGATATGGGGCGCGGCGGCGACCGTGGAAACCGCCGCGGTCACCTCGGGCTGGGTCAAGCGCGCCGAAACGTCAGCCTCGTCGACGAGGACGCGATAGCCGTTGTGCGCCGCCTCGTCGGCGACGATGCCCAAGCTGTGGCGCGCGAACATTTCGACCAGCGCCGCGTCGTTGTCGAGTTCGACCCCGTTGCGGAGCGCCAGATAAGCGACCGCCCGATACATGGCACCGGTATCGAGGTACAGAATTCCCAGCCGGATCGCAAGCGCGTGCGAGACGACCGTTTTCCCGGATGCGGATGGGCCGTCGATGGCCACGTGACGGTTCGACATACCGGGCCAACGCATTCGCGGCCCAAGGTGCGCTCGGCCTGTAACATGCGTGATGTGCCGGCGCTCAAACCCTCGACTGCGGTGCGGGAACGGCTTGCCGCACCACGCAACGACGTGATCGCGTGAAGGTTCACGATGGTGACGATGCCGCCGGAAAAAACCGATTGATGGCGAAGACCAAGAGCACGTTCTTCTGCGGCGCGTGCGGATTCGAGTCGGCACGCTGGCTGGGACGCTGCCCGGGCTGCGACGCCTGGAACACCTTCGCCGAGGCGCCCGTGCTTCGGCCGGCTGCTCGCGGCTCGGCGATCCGCTCGACGTCGGTCACGTCGGGACCGATTCGGCTGGCCGAGATCGATGACCGGCGGATCGTCCGCGCCCGCACGGGGATGGCGGAGTTTGACGCCTGCCTGGGCGGCGGACTCGTTCCCGGCAGCTTGGTGCTCTTGGGCGGTCCGCCGGGGGCGGGCAAATCCACCCTGCTGCTGCAGATCGCCGAACGCCTGGGCGCCAGCGGCGCGACGGTCGTTTACGTCTGCGGCGAGGAATCGGCGGCCCAGACCAAGCTGCGCGCGCAGCGGATCGGTATCGGCGAGTCGCTGCTGGTCTTCGCCGAGACCAATCTGCGCGCGATTCTCGACGACCTCGAAGCGCGCAAACCCGACATCCTCATCGTCGACTCGATCCAGACGATGTGGCTGCCCGACGGCGAGTCCTACGCCGGCAGCGTTTCTCAAATCCGCGACTGCACCCAGCAGCTCATGGAGTTTGCCAAGCGCACCGGCTGCGCGACGTTTCTCGTGGGGCACATCACCAAGGACGGCTCGATCGCCGGCCCGCGGCTGCTCGAGCACTTGGTCGACACCGTGCTGTACTTCGAGGGCGACGCGAGCGGCGAATACCGGATCGTCCGCGCCTACAAAAACCGGTTCGGCTCGGTCGACGAGATTTGCGTCTTCTCGATGCACGATCGCGGGCTGACCGAGATCGCGGATCCGTCGGCGCTGTTTTTGCACGGGCGGGGCGACCGGCCCAGCGGTTCGTGCGTGGTGCCGTCGCTAGTCGGCACCCGGCCGGTGCTCGTCGAGATCCAGGCGCTCGTCGGCGAAACCGCCTACGGCACCCCGCGGCGGCTGGCGGCCAATCTCGACCCGGCCCGCCTTGCAATGATCATCGCGGTGCTCGAACGGCGGGCGGGGCTCAACCTCGGCGGGCACGACATCTACGCATCGGTCGCGGGCGGCTTGCGCATCAGCGAGCCGGCCGCCGACCTCGGAATCGCGCTCGCGATCGCCTCGGCATTTCGCAACGCGGCGATCCCGGGCAACGTCGCGGCGTTCGGCGAGTTGGGGCTGTCGGGCGAAGTCCGCCGCGTCGGTCAGGCAACGCGCCGCGCTGCCGAAGCGGCCAAGCTCGGTTTCACGCGCGTCCTCGCGCCTGACGGCGTCCGCGACATCGACCAGGCCGTGCGCGCGGCGCTCGATTGACGCTGCAGCGGCGCGCGCTCGCGGCCGGCATCGCCGGGCTCGCGCTCATCGCCGCGCTCACGGCAGCTCGCCCCCACCCCGAGCCGCAGGCCTCGCCGACCGCCCGGCCGCACGTCTCGGGCGAAGCGCCCAAGCCGGCCAGCGATCTGCGCCGGCGCAATTCGCTGGTCATGGACGTCGACTTCGCCGAATCGGCCGCAGCGATCAACAGCGACGTCATCGACATCGCCGGTACGCTGCAGCTCATCCTCGACCGGATCGCGGCTCAGACGGCACCCACCAACGACTTCGGCGAGCCGCGGTCGATCGTGTGGGTGCCGCTCAACGGCGACAAAGAATGCCATGACGGGACGGACGCCGGCATTCTCGAGCTTCGGCTGGCACGGTTCGTCGGGCGCCAGCAAAATTTCATCTTCATCGGTCATCAGGTCGAAGAAGCCGATCTCGCCTTCCGGATCTTCGACTGCTCGGGGCGCGAGATTCTGCATTATCCGCTCGACGAGTCGTCGCCCTACGGCGAGGGCCGCTTCGCGCCGTATTTTCTCTCGCTGACCGGGACCGCGGGCGTGATCGCGCTCGCCAACGCACATTCCAATAATTCGAGCATCGCCGCGACGCTGGCGGTCATCAACAATTACTCGACCCTCCAGGCGAACATCGGCGCGCATGACGGCAACAACATGCGGCTGCTCGCACTCTATCGGCTGGTGGGGAATATCCCTGGTTCGGCGGTGCCTCCGCCCGATCCGGGAACGGTTGCCGCGCTGCTCGCTACCTGCGTGTTTCAAACGGATCCGGACGGCATCATCCGGCTGCACTGCGCGCCCTGATGGCCGGCCCAGCGTTCGAGATCGTTCCCAACATCAGCGAAGGCCGCGATTCGGCGATCGTCGACGCGTGCGCAGCGGCCATCGCCGGCGCCGGTGCGCGCGTCGTCGACCGGACCAGCGATGCCGTCCACCATCGCAGCGTCATCACCGCGCTCGGCTCGGCAGACGAAGTGGTTGCCGCCGCGATCGCCCTCGCGCAGGCGGTTCACGATCTGATCGATTTGCGCGAACATCGCGGCGCGCATCCACGGCTGGGCGCACTCGACGTCCTGCCGTTCGTTCCGCTCGGCAGCGCGACGCTCGCGGACGCGGTGGGGCTCGCGCATCGGGCCGCTGCGCAGATCTGGGACGAGCTGCGCATCCCGTCGTTCTTATACGGCGCGGCCGCGTCGGCCGCGCATCGCGCGCTGCTGGCCGACGTGCGGCGCGGCGAATTCGAGGGTCTGGAACGCAAGCTCGAGGATCCGCGCTGGGCGTTCGACTACGGCGACGTGCCGCACGCCCGGGCCGGCGCGATCGCGATCGGCGCGCGGCCGATCCTCATCGCATTCAACGTCGAACTGGAAACACCGGACCTCGGTGTTGCGCGGCGCATCGCCGCCCGTTTGCGCGAACGCGACGGGGGACTGCGCACGCTGCGCGCGCTGGGGATTCGGCTCGACGCGCGGCGCGTGCAGGTGAGTTTCAACATCACCGACTTCGAGGCGACGCCGCTCTATCGCGTGCGCGAACTCGTCCGCCGGCTCGCTGCGCGCGAAGGGGTCGCAACCGGACGCAGCGAGCTCATCGGACTCGCACCGCTCGCCGCGGTCGAACGCACCGCGCGCGCGTACGCCGCCGCTCAGCAGTAGCCCGCACGCCGCCGAAGAACGCTGGCCGGTCATGCAGCAGTCCGTTGCGGTTGCCGCCGTTGCCATCGGCGGCGCGTTGGGATCCGTCCTGCGCTATCTGATTTCGAGCTGGTTCGTGGCCCGCGTGGGGACAGGCTTCCCGTGGGGCACGTTCACGATCAACGTCAGCGGTTCATTACTGATCGGCATCGTGCTGCAACTCGCACTGTCGCGCGCCGGCCTCAACCCCTACTTGCGGCTGTTCTTTGCCACCGGCATCTTGGGCGGCTACACGACCTTTTCCACGTACGCCTTCGAGGTCTACAATCTGAGCGGCTCCGTGTCGGCCACGCAAGGTGCGGCGTACGCGTTGGGCAGCGTGATCGCGGGCGTCACTGCCGCCTACGGCGGCACGCTGCTCGTGCGGGCGTTCGCTCCCTAAGTGCGGGCTCACAATGCAGCGATGCGACGCAGTCCTTCGATGAACGCATCGAGGTGCGCGACGAAACTCAGGCGCAGCCAGCCTTCGAGCGCCGCCCCGAAAATGCGCCCCGGGATGGCGACCACCCCGCGCTTCTCGACCAGCGTGTACGCCGCTGCCAGCGAATCCGTCCCCCGCGGCAAGCGGACGCAAACGTAAAACGCGCCGTCGGGTTCGACGAATTCCAACCCGCTGGCGCGCAGTGCCCGGATGATCTCCTGCCGCTGACGCGCGTACCAGACCGCATGCTCGCGCAGCGCGCCCGGTTCGCCGAAGATCTCGAAGGCCACGCGCTGGCCGAACGTACCGGCGGTCGAGGTCAGCCAGGCGTGCGTTTTCACGATCGCTTCGATCGCCGGTGAGGGCGCCAGCGCCCAACCCATGCGCAGCCCGGTCAGGGCGTTGGATTTCGAGAGCGAGTTCGTAACGATCGTATACGGATATTCCGCGGCGACGTACCCCGCGTCGGCCACGAACGTCAGCTCGCGATAAATCTCGTCGTGCAGCACCCAGACCGGCGGCCCGCCGCGGGCGCCCAGGCCCCGCGCCAACTGCTGCACCTGCGCCTGGGTCATGACCCGGCCGGTCGGATTCGCAGGTGAACCGATCACGATCAGACGCGTCCGCGGCCCGACCGCCGCCAGAATGACGTCGACGTCGTAGCGAAACCCGTCGCGCTCGTGCATCGAGACGCTGCGCGCCGCGATCCCTTCGAGCTGTGCTATCTTCAAATAGGCAGGATATGCCGGTTCGACCACCAGCACTTCATCGGCCGCCGGGTCGAGCAGCGCTTTGAACGCCGCATACACGGCTTCTTGCGAGCCGGTGGTCAAGCAAACGTTCTCGGCGGCCGCCATCCCAGGATAACCGTAGTGCGCCGCGACCCGCGCGCGCGTGGCCGCGTCGCCGGCGTTGACGGTGTACTTGAGTCCGAACTCGCTGGCCCAGCGCGTCGCCGACTCGATGAACCGCATCTGGGGCAACAGCGTCGGTTCGCCCAAGCCGAGGTCGATCGCATCCGGCGTTTTCTTCGCCGCGATGGCGCGAATCAACGATGGTTCGATCGCCGCAAGCTTGGGATTCATGCCGGCATGCCGCTCGCGACCGCTCCGCTCACACGGCGACGTCGTATTCGCGCAGCACCGCGTTGAGCGACGTTTTGATATCGGTCGAGGCGCTGCGGGTGCCGATCACCAGCGCGCAGGGAACGCCGAATTCGCCGGCATTGAAGCGTTTCGGGATTGTGCCCGGAATCACAACGCTGCGCGCTTCGATCCGGCCTTTGCTCGTCACCGGTTCGCTCCCGCGCACGTCGACGATCGGCGTCGACGCGGTCAGGACGACACCCGCGCCCAGCACCGCCTCGCGCTCGACGTGCACGCCTTCGACGACGA
>JBEKHC010000105.1:0-17324 GCA_050012475.1 Candidatus Velthaea sp. | reverse complement strand
AGACGTATGACGATCCCACGAAGACACCGGCTCCATCGAACTCCATCGTCACGTTGGCAATGTGCAGCGGGGCAAAGAGCTCTCGCTCGGCAAAGTCGCGCATCCCTGCGGCGCCCCCGCCGACCGTGCGTCCCAACAAGCGATCGAGGATCAGCGTGTTTGCCGACGTGTATTCCCAGGCCGTTCCCGGCGGGTGCTTGAGCGAATGCCGCGCGGCGAAGCCCGCCATGTCGGCTCGCGCATATTCCATTACTGCCACGGGGCTCGAGACCGATTCTTCCTCCGCGACGTCGAGGCCGCTGCGCATGCGCGCGAGGTCCTCGATCGTGATCCTTCTCCGCACATCGCCGGTGGCTGCCCACTCTGGCGCGCCGACGGGCTGATCCACGCGAAGACGCCCTTGACGCACGAGCACGCCCAGCAACGCGTTGGTGAAGGACTTGGCGACGGAATAACTCAGCAGCGGGGTGTTGGTGCCGAAACCCGGCGCATATCGCTCGGCCACCACCCGGCCATTCCGGACGACCACGGCCGCCTTGACATCCTTGGTCGGCTGCGATGGGCGCTCGGTGAAAACGCGGCTCAAAGCTGCTGCAATTTTGGAATCGGCCGTTTCTACCGGTCCAGCCGGGGCGAACGCATCAGCCACAACGGGTGTCAACGACCGCGGCGCCGGAGCTCGGACATTTTCCGGATAGTCGAGGCGGCAGCCGTAGCCTGGCGTGAACCTTGCGCGGGCGCGGTCAAGCCTTGCAAAAGATGCCGCAACGGTGCGATTCACACGATCGACTCGATACGCAAGCGGCTTCCATGCAAGACCAGGCAAAATGGTCCGGATTTGTTCCTCGAATGTCGCTTGCGGATCAAGACCGCCGACGAAGGTCGCCGAGCAAACATTGTGCGCGACGAGCCCGGCGGCAACTCTTTCACCAAGAGCATTCGGCACGAACACAGCCGAGGCCGGTATCGCGGCGAACAGAACGCCCGCACCGAAGAGCCAGCCAATTCGCCTTGTCATCGAATGTGTCATCGAACGATTCTCGCGAGATGCGATAGCAGCCTCGTTCAACAACACGCGATACGAACCTAGCACGATTGTACGTCATTCATTCTTTCAAATCAGCGTACCGCCGGTCATTCGACAGGAGAAGGACGTGTCGTATGCATCTGTATGCGTCGAGGAACCGAGCTTTCTCGGTGTCCGCGAACACGGATTGCGCGCTGGTTTCGCGCACCGTCATTTGCGAGCGGCCTCGCCATTGAGACGGTTCGGCACTTTACATGTCCACCGGACGCACCGGGGGTCGTTCGCCCGGCGATGCTTCGCACATCCATTCAGCTCTCGGCCGGTATGAACACCGGCATATAAGATACTGCCAATCCGTGTGGAAGATCGCCGCGGTGAAGTGCAACTCGCAGCCTCGGAGCGCCTGTATGGAAGAACGCCTACTTTTGCGGATTTCCCGGGTGATGTGGATCGGTGGTGCGCTCGCGTGCCAGGACGCGAATCTCGCAGTCCATCGTGCCGCGAACGTAACAGCAAAGGTTCGGCGTTAGGTCGAGCTTGCGAGAGGCAGACAACTAAGAAAGTTATTTAGCAAATTCGTACAGTGCTGCCGATTCGTTGCGGGTCAAGTTGATGAAGTGAGCTAAGCTTACTTCAAACCTAAAGAGATCGGGGCAAGATAGATGGTTCTTGGCGGCCGTAGAGGCGTGATGGCGCTCGTCGTTCTCCTTCGCCTGGGAACAGTGCTCACCCCAGTCGCTGCACAGCCCGCGAGCAATCCGCGGGCGACACCGGTACAAACGCCGAGCCTCGCGCCGCCCGCGCTGGCATCGTTTGCACGCGCATGGGATGTCGTGAGTTCGTACAGTGCGACGGTGACGCTCTTCGAGCAGCAAGGTACGGCTGTCCAGAATGTCGTCTTCGATTATGCGTTTCAAAAGCCGTCAAGCTTCACCGTGCGGGTCGTTAAGGGCCCGAACGCCGGGGTAACATTGACGTGGGACGGCGGGACCACGGTGCAAGCGACGCGCGGCGGCAGATTTTTCTCTGCTTTGTTCAAGCGGACCCTCCCCCTTCATGATCCGTTGGTAACGACCATTCGCGGTTCGTCGATCGACGAATTGAGCTATGGTGCGATTCTCGCGCACGCGGAACAGACGGCGGGCAGACTATCGGAGAGCAGAGGAGAGCCGATCGATGGTAACGCCACCGAATCGTTGTCGCTCGTCCCTGAAGATCCAGCCGCGGACGCCGGATTTTCGCGCGAGACAATCGATATCTCAACGGCGACCCAACTTCCAGTGCGTATCCAGGCGTACGAAGGCACGACGCTGGTGCGGACGATCGACTTTTCAGACGTCAGCCTTAAGAGCTGAGTGACCCCTCAGGCTCCAGCTGCGGCGAACTCGCTCGGGTCGAGGATGCCGTTCGCGGTGACTTGGGGAGTACGTCGGCATCGTCGCCCAAGCCGAACTCGCATTGCAGGTCGTGACCGCGCCGGCTGTCATCAGCAATGGAACAAAACGGCGATCGGGTGTTTGCTGCGCGGGGCTTGCTGATTTGCCAGGCGCACGGTCCGCGAAGTCTCCCTTGCGCTGTTTCTCGTTGTCGGGACTGCGGTAGATAGACCGGGGGAGATCCTCAATGAAATTCGGCATGCTGCTGCTCGCCAGCTCTCTACTTATCGGTGGCTGCTCGTCGTCGCAAGTCGAAAATACGACGAAGTCCGCGAGCGGTGCCCTGGGGGATGCCGCCATCACCGCGCAAATCACGACCCGGCTGATCGCTATCGATGGAGATTCAGCATTGCACGTCGCCGTCGCTTCCAATGACGGCGCAGTAACGTTGAGCGGTCGCGCGAAGTCCGCGGCGATCGCCGAGAGGTTTTCCGCTGCGGCGAAGAGCGTCTCAGGAGTGAAAAGCGTCGCCTCCCGGGTCGTCGTCGATTCGAAGCTGACTCCGGTGACGGAGCAAGCGAAAGATGCCGCGATCGTAACCGGGGTGACGGGGGCGCTCATCGGGCAAGCCGGCGTCAACGCGCTGAGCGTGAAGGTCCACGCGCACAATGGGGCCGTGACGCTCGACGGAAGCGTGAAGACGGAGGCCCTCAAATCGACGATCGCCGATGCCGCCAAACACGCCCCGGGCGTGAAGAGCGTAGTTGACAACCTAGAAGTCAAGTCGTAGGACCACGGCCGACATCGCCTTGTTGAGCGTTGCCATTCGCTCCGCCGGCACGTGAGGTGGGCACGATACCGGTCGCAGTCAAATCGCCGATCAGCGGGCGCTGTTCCGGCGGATCGGCCGAATCCGGCGTGCCGCACGTCGATGACGACCGCGGCGTCCCCGCACATTACGGGACGGCTCCTGACCCAGCTCGATATCGCCTAACCCTAGATCCTCTGATTGGATCCTCTGATTTAGCCCTGGACGTCCTCGTTACGCGGCTCATTTGCTGAAGCAAACTTCGCTGCTATGCTCCTCGGCAGGACGTCCAGGGCGAAATCAGAGCATCCAGCACGAAGGATACACGGTCATTCGGTCTCTTCGCGAGGCAGGCAAGCTGCGTCGGCGGGCGCCTCGGGCGAGGCGAGCTCTACCGGTGCTGCGGCCGAGCCCCGAGGCAAGCCTCATCTAAAGCGAGGCTTTTGGCGATACTATGATACATGACGCCCGGGAAGGGGTTGAGTGGTCCCAGCCGCGTGACGCTGCCCAAGCCTCTTGGAATCGAGACCATCGATGGGGTGATCGATTCCCTATTGGGCGCGGACCCGCCGCCGCGCGTCATGGCTTTCGACGAGACCGGATTAGGCACGCCTCTTCCGTCGCAGGTGCCGGTCGCGCCGGCCGACCGGATCACCGGACGGGCGACCGCCCTCGAAATGTGCGTTCCGGACGACCTGCAGCACATCGTGGAGGCCTGGGAGCGCGCCCGGGCTGGTGGCGTGGCAAGCGTTACGGTCCATTTGCTCACTGAACCGACCACCGATGTGGCCCTGCACTTCGTCGACGCGCGTCATCGGTACGGCGTGTTCCTCGCCGCGTTCGTTGGTTTCTGCGGCGAGTTCAGCGACGGAGGTGTGCGCTCGACACTGTTCCGCAGCCGTGTCTGCAGCCTCGAGCGCGACAAGGTTTCGATCGTCCGGGCGATCGGCCCGACGGTCACCGAAGTTCTCGGCTGGACCGAAGACGAGTTGGTCGGTAACCGGACCATGGACATCATTCATCCGGACGACCGCGCGCCGGCGATTGCGAATTGGATGGAGATGCTGCGGCGTCCAGCGATCGGTCAACGCGTCCTCACGCGCTACCGGCATCGCGACGGTCACTACATCTGGCTCGAGATCACCCACCGCAATCTGCTCAACGATCCGGCGCACGGCTTCGTCCACAGCGAGATGGTGGACATCACGGATCGCATGGAAGCAGTCGAGGCGCTGCGCGCGAACGAGCAGTTGCTGCGCCGATTGACGGAAGCCCTGCCGCTGGGCATCGTGCAAGTGGATGAACATCGCCGCGTCGTCTATCGCAACGACCGGTTAGCGAAAGTCCTGGGTCGCGCCGATGCGGGCACGCTCGACGAGCACTTCTTGGACGTCGCAGCACCTGATCGCGGTTCACTGGACGCCGCGTTGACCACGGTACTCGGGCGCGCGGAAAGCGCCGAATTGGAATTGACGCTCGAGCGTCAAGGCGGCGCACGCCACTGCAGCATCGTCCTGCGCCCGCTAACGGCAAAAGACGGGACCGTGTCCGGCGCGATCGTGTGTGTTGCGGACATCACCGAGCGCGTGCGCATGCGCGACGAGCTCGCGGCCGCAAACGAGAACCTCGCTGCCCTCAACAAGCAACTCGGTGCAATAGCCGGCACGGATGGACTGACGGGCGTACCTAATCGTCGCAGTTTCGATGAGTCATTCGAAATGGAAGTATTCTCCCGCCGCCGGACCTCCGCTTCCGACCTGTCAACAATCGCTGACTTAGCGCTATTGATGATCGATATTGACTCGTTTAAAGGTTACAACGATCGCTACGGCCATCAAGCCGGCGACCAATGCTTACGTCATGTCGCACAGACGCTCGCGCTCGGTTGTCGTCGGCCGCGCGATGTGTTGGCACGCTATGGCGGTGAGGAATTCGTTGCCATCCTGCCGCAGACAACGCTTCAGGGAGCTGCTGCCGTTGCGGAAAGCCTACGTGAGGCCATCGAAGCGCTCGGTCTCGAACACGGGGCGTCAGAATACGGCGTCGTAACCGTCAGTATCGGCGTTGCAACCTGTTCGGGCGCTCAGCAAACGGCACCCGCGGAGCTGCTTCGGCGCGCGGATGAAGCACTCTACATCGCCAAACACTCAGGACGCAATCGCGTTTACTTACCGGACGACCAGCTTTCCGCGGGTGTTTCAGGTCGACAACATTGATACTCCATTGATGGCCGTAAGCCCATGGACATGGCATGTCGACATTCCCAGCAGAATAGTAGTGTGCCCACCGAGGTATAGATTCCGCTTCGATAACTTTACACAACTGGAGCCGCGGCGTTTGATAGCGCTTCTAAAGGCGGTTGCTTATTCAGCCGATGAGTTGAATTAGGCTCTCGAGGATGGTGTGACGTGATCGCGGTTAATCCGAAGGCGACGCAGACGTTTGCGGACGGCGTGCAAACCGCGCATTCCGTAGCGTATGACGCCCGTCAAGCCGTGCAGGAGATCCACGCGGCGTTCGCCGCGCCCGACCTCAAACTCGTCATCTTCTTTTGCTCGCGCGAATACGATCGCGAAGCGCTGAGCGAAGAGATGAACCGCGCGTTTTCCGGTATCCCCGTGGTGGGCTGCACGACGGCTGGGGAATTCGGCGCCGCCGGTTACCGCGATCACAGCCTTTCGGCGGTCAGCCTCGCCGGTGAGCATTTTTCCGTAGCTGTCGCACGTATCGACGGTCTGGCTGGATTCGAAACGAGCCACGGGCGCGAGGTCGCAGCCGACTTACGGCGCCGCTTGCAGCAAGCCGGAAGCGCAGCGACGCACGAGGATACGTTCGGCCTGCTCTTGATTGACGGCTTATCCACTCGCGAAGAGTCTGTCGCGGGATCGCTGCAAAATGGCCTCGAGCGAATCCCGCTCGTCGGCGGCTCAGCGGGTGACGGCCAGGCATTTCAAGCGACGTACGTGTTCGCCGATGGGACCTTTCACAGCGATCGTGCTGCCCTGGCGTTGATCAGCACGGCTTTGCCTTTTACGGTCATGAAGACGCAGCACTTCGTCGCAACGGATACGCGCGCCGTGGTCACTGCGTCCGACGAACATCGCGTCGTGCGGGAAATCGATGCCTGGCCCGCGGCTGAGGGTTACGCGCGACTTCTCGGACTCGACGTCGGCGCGCTCGATCCCAGCATTTTTGCCAAGTCACCGCTCGTCGTCGTTATTAATGGCACGAACTACGTGCGTTCGATTCAAAAGGCCAATCGCGATGGAAGTCTCACGCTCTACTGCGCGATCGAAGAGGGCGTGGTTATGCGCATGGTACGCGGCGTCGACCTCTTCGAGAACCTCGAAAACGCATTTGCCGAGATCCGTGTGGAGATCGGCCAGCCCCGACTTTTCATCGGCTTCGATTGCCTCTTGAGGCGGCTAGACTGCGCCCGTCTGGGCTTAATTCCGCAAGTGAACGAGCTGTTCCGGAGCAACAACGTCGTCGGCTTCAATACCTACGGCGAGCAATTCCGCGGCGTACATGTCAATCAAACGTTCACGGGAGTGGCGATCGGCAGCGCTCGCGCCGCAGACGACGATGGCTGAAGCGCCGCCGGACGTCGAGGGCTACCGCCGCGAGATCTCCCGGCTCAAGAAAGTCATCGACGTGCTGATGGATCGGGCCGAGCGCAGCACCAACGTTCAGGTCTCTGATTTCAGTCTGTTTCAAAGCACCGTGATCCTTGAGGAGCAGGTGCGCAGCCGAACCCGGACGCTGGAAGCCGTCTTGAACGAGCACCAACAGACGCTCGCCAACCTGCGCAAATCAGAAGCGCGTTTTCGGACGATCGTGAACCAATCGTTGCTTGGCATTGCCATCATCGAACACGGAAACTTCACGTACACGAACGCCAAGTTCGAGGAAATCTTCGGCTACACGAACGATGAGATGCGTTTGCTTTCGCCGCTGGACCTGGTTGCCGAATCCGATCACGCGCTCGTCAAGGAGGTGTTGCGGCGTTGCATGGTCGGTAAGACGAGCCACGTCAACTACCGAGCCGCCTGCCGCCGCAAAGATGAGCGCCAGATCGTAGTCGAGTTGGAAGGCGGCGTTCTGGATATCCCCGGCAAGCGCGTTTTACTGACCACTGCGATGGACATCACCGAGCGCCAGCGCACCGAACAGGATCTGAAAGCCCTCCAAGAGCAGTTACGCGAACAATCCACCCATGATGCGCTGACGGGACTTTACAACCGCCGGTTCCTCGAAGAGAGCATGCGCGAGACCTTGTACGCCGCGGACTGTGGCGGCGGGTGCGTCAGCGTGGTTCTCGGCGACCTGGATCATTTCAAGACCATCAACGATCGCCACGGCCATCTGGCCGGCGACGAAGTCTTGCGCGTTTTTGGTGCGTTGCTCAAGGGGCATTGCCGGGAGAGCGACTTCGTCTGCCGCTATGGCGGCGAAGAGTTTCTGCTCATATTTCAAAGCACGACTGAAACGATGGCGGTTGAATGCGCGGAGCGTTTGCGCATCGCGATTGAAGACACGACGGTGACGTTCGGCCAGACGAAGATCTCCATGACGGCATCATTCGGTGTCGCCGAGTTTCCGCGCGACGGGACGACCGATGGCGAACTCATCACGGCCGCTGATCAAGCGCTCTATGCTGCCAAAGCTGCGGGCCGCAACCGGGTCATCGGCTATTCATCTTTCGTGCGCCGCTGAAACGCTGGCCACGCTATCGAGTTAGAGACGACATATCGATCGAAAGACGATACTGCCGTGGTGCGAGGGAAACCGCGAAACGTCGTCGCCCGTGAACTAAAGCAGTCCTTCTGCAGCCAACGAGTCAAACCACGCCAAGATGGTCTCTTCGTGCATGAGACCCAAGCGCATCGCGTAGGCCGGGAAACGGTAGTCCCGTTCGAGCTCGGGCAAACGGCGGCGGTATTCCGCGAGCTTTCGCTCGTGCCGCACGCGATGATCGCGCAAGAACCGTGCGAGCGTCGCTTTTTCGATCCGATCGCCGAAAAACAGCGCGAGCAGCAGCGGCGACCGCGTGATGTCTTCGCCGGGTTCGCGGGCGATCCACGCGTCGAACGCGTCGCGTCCAAGCGCAGTCAACGTGTACGGCTTACGTTCGCGAACGCCGGATTTCCCAACTCGCACGTAACCACTCGCCTCGAGTTGCGCGAGCTCGCGATACACTTGGCTGCGTGTGATGTTCCAGAAGTTGCCGACCGACGTTTCGATTACCGCTGCCAGTTCGTAGCCTGACTGTGAGCCCATCGCCAGGAAGCCCAGCAGCGACGCCGCCGTGGCATTGAGTAATGCCGGTGCGGCGGACGGCTTGACTTTTCGCGTCGCTGCCATTATCGTGCAGTATACTCCAAAGTGTCATATCTAAGTACTTCGAGGTTATATATGACCATCCGCCCGAAAACATCCTGCGATGCTGCATCCTGAGGCGCCCGCGTTCATCCGCGTCTTGCTGGGGTTGCACATCGCCGCCGGGACGCTGGCGCTGGTCGTCGTCCCCATCGTCATGTCGGTTCACAAGGGCGGTCGAATCCACCGGCGGCTGGGACTTGTGTATGTCTACGCCATGTTCGTCGTCGGTGCGACGGCAGTGGTCGTCGGCCCCTTTTTCGAGGACTACTTCTTACTGTTGATCGCGGTCTTCAGTTCTTATTTGACGTTCTCGGGTTGGCGCGTGCTCGCGCGCAAGGATCCCGCGCGGCAACCCGCGCAATTGCCCGACTGGGCGGCAGCGATCATTGCCCTGGGCGCGGGCGTCGGCATGGTCGTGATCGGCATCGGGCAACGCGGGCACCTGGGCTCGTTTTCGGCCGTATTATGTGTCCTGGGCACGATTTGCATCGCCGCCGGTTCGCGCTCGATCTACCAGTTTTTCCGGCCACCGAAGTCGCGCGCGGCATGGCTCTTCACGCATTTCGGCAGCATGCTCGCCGCATACATCGCGACCGTTTCGGCCTTTTCAGCGGTGAATTTTCACTTCATTCATCCGGTGTGGCTGCGTTGGCTGTGGCCCACGGTTGTCGGCTCTCTCGTCATCACGGTTTATACCGTGCGTTATCAGGCGAAACTCGCGCAGGGTGCGCGCTTGCAACAGCTCGTGACCATGCGCGAAGCGAGTGTTTGCTGACGTCCCTGCGCGCCATTCCTGCGTCCTGTCAGCCTGGAATGGCAGGGGCCGGTCGGCTGCGAGCGCGACCCGGGACTGCACGCCTCCAACGGGGTTGTCCTGCCTACTTGAACACGTAGCATGAACGCGCGCGCGACGACTTCGGCTGAGCGCAACCGAACGTGACTTCGAGCAGTT
Organism: Candidatus Velthaea sp.; assembly: GCA_050012475.1. GTDB lineage: Bacteria > Vulcanimicrobiota > Vulcanimicrobiia > Vulcanimicrobiales > Vulcanimicrobiaceae > Velthaea. The sequence continues at coordinate 7,779 of JBEKHC010000105.1, read as the reverse complement.
GTGCCCTTTTGCTCGAACGCATCCGTACGGGTGACATCGACCGCAAGCCACGTGATCACTCACCGATTGAAGCTGGATGACGCCCCCAGCGGCACAAGCGTTGTCGCGACAAGCCGGACGAGTGCATCAAAGTCGTGCTGTTGCCGGCTTGATTGTTCGCACCAGCTTTGCCCAGGCTAGGCCGGGACGGAGAGCCGTCCCGCGCGTTCCCAGGCCCGATGGTTGCCGATTGCAGCGATGAATGCGTCGCTGATTTCGGCGGCATCGCCGCTCAGAACGCCGTTGGCGGGGTCTTCGCCCGTTTCAATGCCGAGCTTGGCAAAGATGCCGGCCGAATCTCCACTGGCCGCCAACGCCTTGGCGTGCTTGTATGCCTCGCCCACGAAGTTGCGCATTTCGCCGGCACCGGGCTGCGCCGCGGCGGCAGCCATGCCTGACGGGATATAGACCGCGTCGAACGTAACCGACGGCATCGTTAGGATCGTGTGATCGATCGTAATCGGCCCCTGTGCGCCATCGACGGCGGCCAGCGACGATCCGACTACGAGCCCTTTTGCGCCTGCCTCGGCAAGCGTAGTCTTGATGGTTTGGACGTCAGCACCGGAAGCGCCCGGCGCAACGAGAATGGCGACCTTACGTCCCGTGATGTTGCCAATCACGCCCGTTTTGGGGTGGAGCTGGCTGAGCAGCGGGGAGGACGCAGCACTGCCAGTGGCCTTTGCCTTCGTGGCGCCGTCCGGCCGAACCGATGCTTTTCCGTTCGCGCTCGGCGCAACGGGTGCCGGTAACCCGACATTTTCGGCAACGGCCGCCGCCAGATCGAGGTCGATGTTCGCGAGCATCTTTTCGACAACGCGCCGGCGGATCTCCACGCGGTTTACTTTCGCCAACTCGAACGAGAACGCACCGGCAATGTGCTCTTTTTCCGGCGCCGACATGCTGTTCCAGAACATCGTCGCCTGCGAGAAATGGTCGTCAAACGAAGCCGAACGCACGCGACGCATCACGCCGTCGACGCGAGCCGGATACGTCGCGAAGCCGCCGGATTCGACGGTCTTGGCGAGCGGGAAGTTGCCATCGAGCGAATTGGGCGAGTACGACGTCTCGCCGGCGTCGATGGTCATGCGGTGCATACCGTCCCGCTGACCATTGCTGAAGGGGCACACCGGTCGATTGATCGGGATTTCGTGAAAGTTCGGTCCACCTAGGCGCGATAGCTGCGTGTCGAGGTAGGAGAAGTTGCGACCCTGCAACAGCGGATCGTTCGTGAATCCGATACCGGGTACGAGGTGGCTGGTACAGAACGCGACCTGTTCGGTCTCGGCGAAATAGCTGTCCGGATTTCGGTTGAGCACCATCTTGCCGATGCGTACGACCGGGATTAGCTCTTCGGGAATGAGCTTGGTCGCATCCAAGATATCGAAATCGAACGAGTCGGCTTCGGCGTCGCCGAAAATCTGAAGGCCGAGCTCCCATTCGGGGAACTGCCCGTTCTCGATTCGTTCGTACAAATCGCGCCGATTGAAATCCGGATCTTTGCCGGCCAGCTTCTGCGCTTCGTCCCAATCCAGCGAGTGAGCGCCGAGAACCGGCTTCCAGTGGAATTTGACATACCGCGCTTCGTTGGCGGCATTGATGAGCCGAAAGGTATGGACGCCGAAACCTTCCATCGTTGCATAGGAGCGCGGCAGCGCGCGGTCGGACATCAGCCACATCATCATGTGGCTCGACTCGAGCGTGAGGGACACGAAGTCCCACAGCGTGTCGTGAGCGGACGATGCCTGTGGAATTTCGTTATGCGGTTCGGGCTTGACGGCATGGACAAAATCCGGAAACTTGATCGCGTCCTGAATGAAGAAGACCGGCATGTTGTTGCCAACCAGATCGTAGTTGCCGTCCTGCGTGTAAAACTTGACGGCGAATCCGCGCACGTCGCGCGGCGTATCGGCCGAACCGCGCGATCCGCCGACGGTCGAGAAGCGTACGAACACGGGGGTCTGTAGGCTCGGATCCGTCAAAAACGACGCCCGCGTGATGTCGGCCATCGATTCATACACTTGAAAGTAACCGTGCGCCGCGGCGCCGCGCGCATGAACGACTCGCTCGGGGATGCGCTCATGGTCGAAATGCGTAATCTTTTCGCGCAGAATGAAGTCTTCAAGAAGCGTTGGTCCGCGCTCGCCGGCGCGAAGCGAATTCTCATCATCGGCGATTGGCACGCCCTGGTTGGTGGTCAGTGTCTTGTCGTCGGGCAACGCACGAAAGGGAGCGAGCGCTACGGCCTTGACAGAAACCGGTTCGGCCAAATTCGCAGCGGGTGCTTTGGCCGAATGGGCTTTCGATGCTTTCCGTTTGGTTGGGGTTTTCGCCATGGTCATCCTCGCTCAAGTGACGGATAATAGTGCTGACAGCAGCAGAGCGCTAACCGAAACAGTGGTTAATAGAAAATACCGCACAATGGGAAAAACGCACTGGTCGGCCGTGAAGCACATCAGCGACGTGAGCTTCAATTCACAGAATGCCGATAAGTCAGCTTCTCTCGCTACGTGTTTACCGGTTCGCGGCTTTTCAAACGTGGTTGAAAGGGATCAAGAAAGCACAAAGCGTTATCATCTTGCTCCAAAGCCGTTCATCATAGATCCGTGCGTGCCTCGCCAAATGTCCGGTAGCGGCGCAGCCGATTCGGCTGTTGCTGACCTGGCGCCTGGTGCGTTGGTCTGCCGATGTGCGCACCGTGTAAGAAATCTCATGGCGACCGAAGCTCATGGATCGTATTGGAGGCGAATCGGCGAAGCGCGAAAGGACGATCTCCGCAAGGTTCCGGTCGATTCACCTGCGTCCGCTTGGAGATCCCGATATCCGGAAACCAGCCATGCCAATAAACAGCTTCCAGAAATCCCGCGTCTGCCCCACGACCATCGTGATTGCCCAGATACCGCGGTGCAGGCCGTCATCGATCGCGGGGATGCCTCGCGGTGAGAGCAGGCCTTGCCGCGTGCCCCGCTCCGGGCAGCAAGAGCGTGCGCGTCCTTCCGGCTGCGACACGACGCGCGGGTCTAACCCCTCCCGCGCCGATACGCCGCGGGCCGACGCCGTAGCCGTGCCGCGCTGGAAAAGCCGGTGACGCGAATCTGGATCGCGCTGGTCGCCGAAACGGCGGTCTTCGCAGCGTTGCTTTTCTGGCCTGCCGGAACCGTCGATTGGGCGCAGGGGTGGACGATGCTCGCGCTTTTTCTGGCGTCGAGCGTCGTGGTGTGCCGCGATCTGGCGCGCACAAGTCCGGAGCTGCTCAACGAGCGCATGCGTTCGCCTATTCAAGCCGGGCAACCGCTGTGGGATCGCGTGCTCTTATTGTGTTTGCTGGCGCTGTTCATCGCTTGGTACCCGTTGATGGCGTTCGATGCCGTGCGCTTCCATTGGTCGCACGTGCCGGCGTGGCTCAACGTGGTCGGGGCGATTGGGTTCGTCGCCGGCATGGCCGTCGTCGGGCGCGCCATGCATGAAAACGCGTTCTCGGTCGGGGTCGTCAGGCTGCAAACCGAGCGCAGCCAGCGCGTGATCTCGACCGGTCCGTACGCGCTGGTGCGTCACCCCATGTACGCCGGGGGCTTGGTCTTCTTTTTCTCCACCGCGCTGCTGCTGGGATCGTGGGCGGGTGTCGCGTTCGCCGTGCTGCTGACGCTCATCATCGCGATCCGAGCAATCGGGGAGGAACGGATGCTCACGCGCGAGTTGGACGGATACGCCGCATACGCCAAGCGCGTGCGCTACCGTCTGCTTCCCGGCATCTGGTAAGCCCTGCTATCCCGGGCCGCCATGATCCCACCAAGCTTTAAAGCGCGCGCACATGTCGCTCGTCCAACGTGCTTCGCCGCTCGAGGGCGGCGGCATCGATCCCGAAGACACAGCAGCGTAGATCGCCTCAGCATGTTGGAACACGCTATCGCGCTCGGCGAGATTCATCGCCTTTTTCATGTGATCGACATCCATATCGGTGAACATCGGACGTATGTCGTTAACAAAGCTCAACGCGTCTTCACGTTGCAAGATGGGCTCCTTCTTTAAGCCGGCTCTGTCCGCGATGTTCTCGTCGGCTCCGAGCGTTAGGGATTCAGTCGTGATTGCCAATCGGGCGGAACTCGTCCTGGCGGCGCCGGCGCCGGCTGATCCGCGGGGTGCCATCGTGGTTTCGCAAGTTGTGGGCCGTCGATGAAGCTGTCATCGGTATAGTCGTAAAACCAGTCTTCGCCGGGCTCGAAGCTCGCGATCACACGATGGCCGCTCGCTGCAAAGTGCTTGCGCGCATGCTGGCTCGGAGAACTGTCACAGCAACCGACGTGGCCGCACTTTGCACAGCGACGGAGATGAAACCACCACCCGTCGGACCGAAGACACTCCAGGCATCCCGTTCCCGACGGTGCACGCGACGGGTCGATCTCGTTTTGAACGGCGGTGGCTGCACGAAAGTGGTTTGACATAGTCGCTCCTTTGATTCTGTCGTCAGATGGGCGGCTGGATGCCGTGCTGCTGACGACGATTTGGGCCGCGGCGCCCTTACTGCTCCATCTCGCAATCGCGCTTCAGACGTCGAGGCCCGTACGCACCTTGTCTTCGATCCGGTGTGGCGGCGGCGTTTTGCGCTACGGCCCGCATCAGATTCAGCGGCGCAAAGAGAGAACGGGAGCCTCCAGGAATGCGAGCAGCGCTTTATTGACTTCGTCGGCGTGGGTCCACGTGATATTGTGCGGGCCGCCCTCGATGGTAACGAACTGGAGATCCTTGATCAAGCCCGGCAGACGCGCCGCGGTAGCCTCATAGGGTAAGATGCGGTCCGCGTTGCCGTGGATGAGCAGCGTGGGGATATCGAACTTCGGCAAGTCGGCGCGGAAGTCGGTCAGCCAGGTGTCGATGCAGGCCCAAGTCGCGTAGGCGGACGCACCCACCGCGGAGATGAAACTGCTCTGCCAAGCCTGATCGCTGATACGGGTCCCGGCATAGGTATCGGTGTTGTAGAGGTTGTCCAGGAAAGTCTTGAGAGAGGCCGGACGATCGGCGATAACGGCCGCCTTGCTCTGATCGAACACCGATCTGTCAAGACCTTTGGGGTTCTCGTTGGTCTTCAGCAGGAACGGGGGAATAGCACCCATCAGGACTGCTTTGGCGAGCCGGCCCGATCCGTAACTGCCGATGTACCGGGTTACCTCTCCGGTGCCCATCGAGAACCCAGCGAGCACAACATCGGCCAAGTCGAGATGCTCGAGCAGCTTTTTGAGGTCCGCTGCGAACGTATCGTAATCGTAACCGATAGTCGGCTGGCTCGACGCTCCAAAGCCCCGTCGATCGTAGGTAATGACCCGGTAACCAGCCTCGAGGAGAACGCGTGCTTGTTTCTCCCACGAGTGGCCGCTGAGCGGATAGCCGTGAATGAGAACGACCGGCTGGCCACTCCCATGGTCTTCGTAATAGATGTCGATGTCGGTGCCGTTTTCTTGACCGACGGTAATCGTTGCCATACGTTTGCCTCCTTTATGCGCAGTGGCTGCGCAACGTGTTTATTGGCCGGCGCTCTTGCCGCCATTAACGTTGTAGGATCTGACTGACGGCCGTGCTCGCGTTTTCGCGTCATCCGTCGTGCGGCGGTCCAACGTACGGGAAATCGGCGAGCAGATCGGTATGGGGCCGCAGCCCATCTCCCGTAACTTTCCCATTCGTGAGCACGGAAAGGAAATAACCGGAGGCGTCGTCGGTGAGCGCCCGGCCGTTGCTCGGGTACGATGCTTGGCGCCCAGGCTGATACGGCAACACGTCCGGAAGCAGGGTGGCCGCGGCCCGCGTTGCATCCTCCGGCGTGTACCCACCCGCGTGCTGCAGAGAATGGGCGAAGACGGCGATGAACCGGGCGTCGTTTGCCGGCTCTCCTGCGATGTACGCGCTTTTCTCATCCCCGGCAAGGAAAGGCTCCTGCGAGGCCAGGGCGCCTCGGTCCGCCTGAACCCAACTTCCGGACGTACCATCCAGCGTTCGGCCCCAGAGCCGAAGCTGCTGCGATCCCAGTTTAGCGTTGGGTACTTCAAGTGCGATGGAACAGACGTTTTTGTCGGTGAAGAAATCTTGACCGGTGAACTTCAGGTCGTTGATAGCGCCCAGCGTGTCGAAAAAGAACGGGTCGCTGCGCCACCCTGCGAAGAAGCGGTACTCGCCGGCGCTCGTCACCCTTGGCTCGCGGCTTGTCGAAACCGGCGCACCATCGAGAATAACCACACCGTCTTCGCCCGTGCGGCCGGACCGCATGCCGTCAATGCGACGCACGGTTGCAATCTGCTCTCCTCCAGCTGAGGCCGAGAAGCGGACGCTATATGCGATATTTGCAGCCGCGTCACCATCCGTGTCGATCATCACCTCATACAAGGCGCTGGTCGCGAACGGCGCCGCAGTGGTCGGCCCTTGCGGGTTCAAGCCGACGGACGGGTGAACGTCCATGATCAGGATCGATTTGCTACCATCACCGGGCTTGGGAAACACGAACAGATCGGTGAAGTTCAGACGCGCATCCGCATGAGGAAACGCAAAGTCGGGACCCGAGTAATGGTGAGACATAAATTATCTTCTCCCGCGTTGTGAAGTGCCGCCCGGCAAGGCTCGGCTGAGTGCCCGTACCGACGCTCAGCGTCGTAACAGCAAATGCCGCTGGGGATGTCAAGCCATAGAACGCCGCGAGTTTGCGCGAAACCCCTTTTAGCGACGCCAAGGATTCACGCTCCCGTTCGGCTGGGTGCCGGTACCGGCGCTCACCGTCGCAACAATACATGCCGCTGGGGATGTCGAGCCATACAACTGCCGCGAGCTTGCGCAAAGCCACCGTCAGCGACGTTGACGACTCACGCTGCCACGTTCGACTGAAACGCGAACCGCGTGAAACACGTATGCGCGAACCCTGGGATCGCCCGTCGCAACCGCAGTTCGGGCCGAACCTGTTGCGCGTGCTTGTGCCTGCCATTTGCGACGCTCTCCGTACGAAAAAGATATGGTATGCCTCGACGGGCGTCCATCGTACTTTGGTGTCGGTTCGGACTGGCGGACTCTATTTCCAACACGGCCGGCGAGGCCGACTGCCAGGGTTTGGTGGCCAGCCTGAAGTGTTACCGGTTCGTCGCCGCCTTCCCGGACGGACATGCAGAGTTCGCAGCCACCGTCGTTGCGTTTAAGCGAGCGGTTGAACATCTCGGAACGAACAATCGCACGTTGCGATTGGAATGGCCGGCTCAGCCGGCGCCGCCAGCAGTTCACTTTGAGCTGCTCGTTTCTGTCTGCCGGAATTCACGTGCCGATCCCGGTCGCGTCACCCGCGTATGCTGCGGGCTCGATCAAAGCGGTGTCGGCGGCGTCCAGCGGGCGGAACGGTTCGAGCGGAGGACCATCATTCGGCACGGCTCGCGAAGCCCTTTTTGGCATTGGGGCTGACCTCCGACTTGAGCCGGAGGCAAACGGCGGTCGACGCTTCTCTTGCCGGCGGCCAAGCGGTATTATGCCAGAGCACGATCGGGGATGACAATATCAGTCGGAGGATCACCCTCCCGCACGTCGCCTACGTTGGGAGTTCTACCTTGGCAGTTACTTATTCTGGGGCGATGAACGACGCCCAGTCGATGGGAAATCGATTGCGTGCCGGCACCGGCTCCGCCACATCTTTTGCGATGGGGCCATCGATCTTTGTTGTTTGTGTCGCCGCTCAGGCGACTGTGTTTGCTTGTGAACTGCTTCAGCAGCAAGTAACGTATG
>JBEKHC010000104.1:0-16670 GCA_050012475.1 Candidatus Velthaea sp. | reverse complement strand
AACATCATGACCTTCAACGGTGGTAACTTCTTCACTTCGTACGGCGTAAACCATCGGCGCGTTTCGATTCGATTGTTCCCGGACAGGTGGCCCGGAATCGTCTTTCCTGTCGCCGGGCACATTCACTCCTTAAGTGCCGAGGCTTCCCGACCAGCGACACGTCCAGTGCTTCCACATCTTCTTTCGAGGGTGCATACCAAAGATGATGCGCATCGCTCGCCACCCTGGTAGAAGCAAGGTCAAAGCGAGGATCAGTAAGGTCGCTTCTCACGCGCTGGACGTAGTTATATCGCCTCCCATACTGGATCCGTGTCGCAGAGCCAGCAAGCGTTACTGCCCACAGCACACTAGAGGCGCTTGAAGAGCCGCGCGACCGCGTCGGGTTCGAGCCGCACGATCGTCGGCCGGCCGTGCGGACAGTGCATCGGGTTTTCGCAGCCCTGCAAGCGATCGACAAGCGCCGTCATCTCCGGCAGCTCCAGCCGTTCGCCGGCGCGCACCACGGAATGACAGGCCAGCGAGGCCCAGATGCGCTGCGCTGCGTCCAGACCGCGACACTCGTCATCGAGACCAGCGATGAAATCGGCGACGTCGAAGGTTCGCGTTTTCCCCGCGTGCACCAGCCGCGCCGGCGTCGCGACGATGCGATACGCGCGTTCGCCGAAGGCTTCGACGGTCAAACCGCCGGCGCACAACGCGTCCAGCGACGCATCGAGCCGCTCGGCTTGTTCGGGCGAGACCTCGAAGGTGTGCGGCACGAGCAGTGGTTCGGCGGCCGCGCCGCGCGTCGCGTTGGCGCGTAATTGTTCGAACACGATGCGTTCGTGGACGGCATGCTGATCGATGAGCACGATCGCGGTCCCGTCGGTGGCGAGGATATACGTGCGATCGATTTGGGCCAACACGCGCAGCGCGGACGTTTCGGGCAGCGCGACAAACGTATCGCTCCAGGTGAAGACCGCGCCGCTGTCCCCAGCGCTCGTTCGCGGCGGCGGACTCAGTGAGATCGAGCGTTCGAGCCGCTCGACGGCACCCCGCCGCAACGCCGTCCCGAGCGCATCGCGCACCATGGCCAGCACGCGATCGCCATGCCGCAGCCGGACGTCGCTCTTGGTCGGATGCACGTTGGGATCGACTTCGTGCGGCGGCACGCGCAAGAATAACACGCCGTACGGGTGCCGCCCGACCATCGCAAAGGTGCGGTACGCGGCGGTCCACGCGCCCGACACCAGCGTGCTGCGCAACAAGCGGCCGTTGACGAACAGCACTTGCGCGCGGCGGTCGGGCCGGTCGTCGCCGGGCGAACTGATGAAGCCCGCGACACCGGCCTGCTGCGAACCGTCGCTGTCGCCTGCGGCACGCACCTCGACCATCGCTTGCGCACCGTGCCCGAAAACATGCGTCAAACGCAAGCCCAGATCGTCGCCGGGTGCGAACGCAAACACCGCGCGGCCGTCGTGTTCGAGCGTGAAGCCGACCTGCGGGTACGCCAGCGTCAGCGTGGCGAGCCACGTCGAGATGCGCGCGAATTCGGCGCCCGGCGAGCGCATGTATTCGCGCCGAGCGGGCACGTTGGCAAACAGTTCGCGAACGACGACGCGCGTGCCCGGCGGACCCGCCAGCGGACGCGGCTCGCCCACTGCTTCGGCGTGCGCGTCGACGGCGGTCGCGATCTGGGCTACAGGCGTGCGCGAAACGATCGTCAGCCGCGCGATTGCCGCGATCGAAGCCAACCCCTCGCCGCGAAAACCCAGCGTGCCGATCTGCGTGAGCCCAGCGGCGCCGCTCAACTTACTCGTCCCGTGGCGCGCGACCGCCAGCGCCACTTCCGCGCCGGCGATCCCGCAACCGTTGTCGGCCACTTCGATCTCGGTCATCCCGCCGCCGCGAACGCGGACCGCGATGCGCGTCGCACCGGCGTCGAGCGCGTTCTCGACCAACTCCTTGACCACCGAAAGCGGACGTTCGATGACTTCGCCGGCCGCGATCTGGCCGATGGTTTCGGGATCGAGCATCCGGATCGTGCGCAGTTCGTTCATCCGCGATCCGGTTTCAGGGCGTCATCTCGAACAGCAGCGGTTGCTCGAAGACGGCGGTCTTGGCGAGTTTGCCGCGCAGCGGCGCTTGCGCTTCGAGCGTCGGCCGGCCTTCGAGCGCGTCCGCGATCTCCTTTGCGCGCGAAACGACCGCCGGCGGTAAACCGGCCATGCGCGCGACTTCGATCCCGAACGAGCGCGAACTGCTGCCCGGCAAGACGCGGTGCGAGAAGACCGGCACGCCGTTGCGCGCGGTGTTCTCGACGGCGGTGATGTGGAAATTCGCGACCAGCGGCCAGCGGTCGGCGAGCGCGACGAGTTCGTGGAAGTGCGTGGCGAACAGCACGAACGGCCCGTGCGCTTCGCGTTCGAGCAAATATTCGCAGATCGCCTGCGCGATCGCCAACCCGTCGACGGTGCCGGTCCCGCGACCGATCTCATCGATGAGCAGCAAACTGCGTTCGGTCGAGCGGCGCAAGATCGTTGCCGCTTCGGCCATTTCGATATAGAACGTCGACTGGCCCGAGGCCAGATCGTCGCCCGCACCGATACGGGTGAAGATGCGGTCGACCACGCCCAGCGTGGCCGTGGCCGCCGGGATGAACGAGCCGATTTGAGCCAGGATGACCAGCAGCGCGGATTGCCGCAGATACGTCGATTTGCCGCCCATGTTCGGCCCCGTCAAGAGCATGAAGCGCGCGCTCGCGCTGCCCAGGTGAAGGTCGTTGGGCACGAACGTCGAGCCGAGCAGCGCTTCGACGACGGGATGGCGGCCGTCGGCAATGTCGAGCGCGCTGGTGTCGACGAACGCCGGGCGAACGTAGCCGCGTTCGGCGGCGACTTGCGCCAGCGAACAGTACGCGTCGAGTTCCGCCAGCGCCTCGGCGCAGTGCAGCAGCGCTTCGACCCGTTCGGCGATCCGTTCGACCAGACCGTCGAAGAGCGCAGTTTCCAGCCGCAGCTGACGCGCTTGCGCGCTGGCGATCGCGACGTCGAGTTCGCGCAGCTCGGGGGTGACGAAGCGTTCGCCGTTCGCCAAGGTTTGACGCCGCGTGTAATCGGCCGGAACGTTGGCGGCGTTGGCTTTGCCGATTTCGATCGCGTAGCCGAAGGCCGACGCATATTTGATTTTCAGCGACTTGATGCCGGTGCGCTCGCGCTCGCGTTCCTCGAGCGCGGCCAGTCGCGAGCGCGCATCGCCGCGCAGGCTCACGCAGTCGGCAAGTTCCGCCGACGCCTCGGGCCGGATCACGCCGCCGTCGGCGAGCGTCGCCGGCGGATCCGCGACCAGCGTCGCCGCCACGTCGTCGCGCAATGCGCCAAAATCGCCCAGCCGTTCGGTCAGCGCGCGCAAGGGCGCCGGCAGATGCTCCGCATGCAACGCGTCGGCGATCGGATCGAGGTAGCCCAGCGTGCGGCGCAGCGATTCCACGTCGCGCGGCAGCGCTCGCCGGAAGCGAACCTTCTGGGTGATGCGCTCGAGATCGAAGCAGCGGTGCAGCACGTCTTGCAGCGCGTTGCGCCGGACGGCGTCGCGCACGAACGCTTCGACGCAATCGCCGCGCGACTCGATCGCCCCGCGCTCGACGAGCGGCGCCAACAGCCAGCGTCCGAGCAGGCGCGAACCCATCGCCGTGCGCGCCCGGTCGATCGTCGCGAGCAATGTCGCGCGCGGATTCGCGCCCAGCGCCTTGGTCAGTTCCAGATGTTTGCGTGCGTTGGGGTCGAGGGCCAAAAAAGTGGACTGCACGTAAAACCGCGGCGCGCGCAGCGCCTCACCGCCGCTCTGAGCGAAACCGGCGCGCCGCACGAACGCGCCCAGCGCATCGAGCGCGCGATACATCGCCAGCGACTCATCGCGCGAAAAACCCGGCACGATGTCGCGAACGCGGCCGTCGACCATCGCCAACAGCGGCGTGGCGATCCGGGTCCGCGCATGTTCGAGCGCCGCCGCCAATGCCGTGCGCAAGTCGCCGTGCACGTCGGCCACCAGTTCGGCGGGATCCAGCCGGAGAATCTCGGCGATCGCTTCGTCGAGCGAGTTTTCGGCGCTGAAGGCCGTCGCCAAAACATATCCGGTCGAGATGTCGGCATGCGCAAGCGCGACGACGTCGTCGTAGGCCGTGACGGCGGCCAGAAAATTATTGGCCCCGCGTTCGAGCAGATGTTCCTCGATCAACGTGCCCGGGGTGACCACGCGCACGACGTCGCGCCGCACCAATTTGTTGGGGACCGGCGCTTCGAGCTGCTCGGCGAGCGCGACGACACGGCGTTGCGCGACGAGCTTCGCTAGATAACCGTCGAGCGCATGATATGGGACGCCCGCCATCGCCACCCGTTGGCCGCCCCCGGCTTCCTTTGAAGTCAGCGCAATCGACAGGCAGCGCGCGATGGCTTCCGCGTCGTCCCCGTACGCCTCGTAAAAGTCGCCGACGCGTGAGAGCAGAATCGCTTCGGGGTGCTTCGCTTTCATCCCGAAGTACTGCTCGAGCATCGGAGAGTATTTCGTCTCGCTCACGCGCGGTCGCCCGACATCGCCCGAGTCATTCTCGCCGGTGCCGAGCGAGGCATGCCGAACCGCGCGTCAAACAGAGCAGCGCATGGCGAGCGAACCGTCTCCGAGCAAAATCGAAGCGATCTATCAGCTGCGCGACGCCGTCGAGGCCAAGGCGCGAGCCGAAGCGGTCCTCGAACACGACGCGTCACCGGGCGCGCGCGATGCGCTCTTGGCGGCTCAGCTCGAGGTCGAGGCGAAAACTCAGGATGCCATCGAGGTCTGCCACGAGTGCGGCCATGAGAAAACCGCCGGACACGCGCACGCGCCAACCGGCGACGCACACGTACCGGCAAACAACGTCATCCAGGTGAACTTTCGCCCCCGAGCCGAGGGAGCCTAACGGCAGCTTTGGGCGCGCTCAGCCCGCGCGCTCACCACTCCGTTCGCGCTCTGCGGCCGAACGCCGTTTGAGCAGCCGGACCCGCGTTCCACGTTCGGTGTACTCGATCTCGTCCATGAGCCGGCGCATGATGAAGGTGCCGTAGCCGCGCGGCGCCGCCGCGTGCGGCTTGCAGAATTCGCAGGTGTTCCAGCGCTCGAACCCCTTGCCAGCGTCGGCGATCTCGACGGTGAGGTCGCGACCGTCGCACCGGCAGCGAACCTCGATGTGGGTGCCGCTGACGTGGCCGTGTTCGGCGCAATTGGCGAGGGCTTCGCCGACCGCGCTCTCGATATCGCTCAAATCGTCGCCGCTGAACCACTCGCGGGCGAACGCAATCACCGCCCGTCGGGCTTTCCCTACGGACGCATACGCGCTCGGAAACCGGGCGTGATATTCAGCCACACCCGCTGGGGTACCCGCGCGGACGACGGTTGTAACGAGGAGCACGGCCCGGCGCCACGGTCAAAGGTCCCTCAGCGCCCGATGCACCCGCCCGTTTCAGCAGTGTTCGAGTAAATCGACGAACCGCTCGCGCGCAAGCGTCGTGACGGGCCGAGCCTGCTCGTCCCAGCGAGCACAGCGCCCGATCGCCGTACCTTTCACGCCCCAAACGAACGCGGATTCGATCCGAACGTCGACCCACGGCTGCGCGGGCGTCGGCGCAACCTCGACGGTGGGAAACACGACGGTCACGTTGTCGGTGGTCTTGGCGCTGAGCATGGTCGCGTCTTTTCGGGACGGTCCCGTGATGAGCGCGCGCACGGTCGTACCGATCTTGCGGTCGTGGTAGGCGCGGCACGCCGCGTTCTGCGCGGCTGCCAGCCGCTTGAGCCGCGCTCCGGCGACCGCGGCGTCGACCTGCGGCCAGTGGGATGCCGGCGTTCCGCGCCGCGGCGAATACACGAACATGTATGCCTGCGCGAACATCCCGGTTTCCGCCAGTGCTAACGTCTGCTCGAAATCCGCTTCGGTTTCTCCGGGGAAGCCGACGATCATGTCGGTCGTCATCGCCCAGCCCGGATTGTGCGCCAAGAACATCCCGACGCGCTCGCGATACTCCTCGATCGTGTACTTGCGGTTCATCCGGCGCAGCATCGCGTTCGAGGCCGACTGCACCGCGAGATGAAAGCGCGGATTCATCTGCGGAATCGCCGCCAGCGCGCGCGCCAGCCGTTCGTTGAGGTCTTTGGGATGCGAGGTGACGAACGCAAGCCGCTCGACTCCCGGGATCGCTGCCACCTGCGCGCACAAGCCGGCGAAATCCGCGCCGGTTGCCGGTTCCTGGTAGGCGTTGACGGTCTGGCCGACGAGCGTGATCTCGCGCGCGCCGGCAGCAACGTTGCGCCGTACCTCAGCGACGATCTCGGCTGCCGGACGATGGTCGAAACGGCCGCGAACGTGGGGCACGATGCAGAACGTGCAGTAGTACGAGCAGCCGCGCTGCACGTTGACGAACGCTCGCAAGAACGCATACGGCCCGGCGACGCCTTCGCCGACACCGCCCAGCGGCGCACGCAGTTCGCGCGCCAGCGTCGTATCGTCGTCGCCGAAATCATCGCGCCAGGCCGCCAGCGCATCGCCCAAGCGGCGTAACTCTTTGGTGCCGAAAATCGCGTCGACGTGCGGCGCGAGCGTTCGCATGCGCTCGCGATCCTGCTCGGCCAAACAACCGGCCACCACGATTTTGACCCGCGGATCAGCCAGTTTCATCGCCTTCCACTGCCCGATCCGGCCGTAGGCGCGCGTTTCCGCGTTGTCGCGCACCGTGCAGGTGTTGAGCAGCAGCACGCAAGCGTCTTCGGGTTTCTCGGCGACCGTGTAGCCGGCGCTCGCCGCCCGGCCGGCGATATACTGTGAATCGGCTTCGTTCATCTGACAGCCGTGCGTTTCGATGTAGATCGCGGCCATCTCAATTCGCCTTGGCGTCGTTCGCGGTGAGCGCTTTGAGCAACTCGAGCGGCAAATAGAGTTCGGCACCGATCAGCGTCGGCGCGACGTCGAAGCTCATGGTCCGGCCGTCAAAGCGGTAACTGGGCGAACCGATCACGGCGTCGACCGCATGCCGCTCGTAGCGGATGGTCACGCGCACGCCGTCGATCTTGACCGCCGTTGCCGGCAGATAGACCGACGTCGGTGCGACGACCGCCGAATGCGGAGCGGCACTTTCGTCGCGCAGCATGACATCGGTGCGCATGTCGGGATAGATCGTGATCGTGCGGGTCATCCGGCCGGCCGCGGTTTGCGCGACGACTTGGTGCGTACCGCTGGCGACGACGTACGTGCCGGTCGCATCCGGGGTGAGCGCGACGCCGTCGAGCAGCAGCGAACGCGCCGGCATCCCTTTGATCGAAAACGAGCCGTCGCTGCCGCGCACGGCGCGCGAGCCCGCGTGCGCGAGCACCACCGACGACAGCGCCGTCGTTCCCGCCACCACGCTCACGTCGATGTCCTGCGACATCCAGCCCGTCCGCGTCAAACTCACGGTGTGGCGGCCCGCCGAAAGCGCGTCGAGGACCACCGGACTCTGTCCTACGTACGTCCCGTCGAGCCAGACGTCGGCGTTGGTCGGCAAGGTCGTGACGTACAGCGCACCTGTCGGGACGGCACCCAGCAGAAAGAAGCACGCGCAAGCGGCGAGTGACGCCAGACGAAGGAACATGTCGACCGCAGCGGTTCGCCGAACGTACCGGCTCACCATGTCCGATTCGACATTCGACGACATCGCGCTCGGCGACGATCTCGACCTCGCCCGCGCCGATGGCTTCGAGGGTGGCGCTTCGCTGCGCATCCGACCGGCGACCGTCGCGATCGTCGGCCGTCCCAACGTTGGGAAAAGCGCGCTCTTCAACCGGCTCATCGGACAACGGCTGGCCATCGTCGAGGACACCCCCGGTGTCACCCGCGACCGCTTGTACGCGCTGGGCGAGTGGCAAGGACGGACGTTTACCTTCGTCGACACCGGCGGCATCGATACCGACAGCGACCCGGCGGACGCGATCGCCGCGGGGACGCGGGCCCAAGCCGAGATCGCCGCCCGCGACGCCGACGTGATCGTGTTCGTGGTCGACAGCATCGCCGGGCTTTCACCCCTCGACGACGACGTCGCCGGCATTTTGCGCCGCAACAAGCGTCCGGTCATCCTCGTCGCCAACAAAGCCGAGTCGCCTAAAGCGCAGATGTCCATCTACGGCGAGTTCGCGCGGCTGGGCTTCGGTGAACCCGTCGCCGTCTCGGCGATTCACGGGGAGGGGACGGGCGATCTGCTGGACGAGATCGTCGCGCGGCTGCCCGATCCCGGCACGAGCGGTGAAACCGAGGGCGAGCTCTCGATCGCCCTCATCGGTCAGCCCAATGTCGGCAAAAGTTCGCTGCTCAACGCCCTGCTCAACGAAGAACGCGCAATCGTGTCCGACGTGCCGGGCACGACGCGTGATGCGATCGACACGATTTTCCAGTTTCACGAACACCGCATCCGGCTCATCGATACCGCGGGCGTGCGCCGCAAAGCGACCAAACACGGCGCGCTGGAGTACTACAGCTCGCTGCGGTCGCTCAAAGCGATCGCGCGCTGCGACATCGCGCTCTTGCTGATCGACTCGATGCAGGGTCCGCTCAATGCCGATCGGCGTTTGGCGGGGATCGCACTCGAAGAGCGCAAGGGTCTCATCATCGTCGGCAACAAGTGGGATCTCGTGCGCGAACAAGGCGAATACTCGCAAGGCGAACTCGTCAAAGAAATACACGCGCTCGTGCCGTTCGCGTCGTTCGCACCGGTCACGTTTCTGAGCGCGCTGACCAAACGCAAACTCGGCGCGCTGATGCCGCTCGTCCTAAAGGTCGCCGCCAATCTCGACCGCCGAATCCCGACCGCCAAGCTCAACGCCGTCGTGCGCGACGCCGTCTTGGCGCATCCGCCGCCGATGGCCGCCGGGCGCGCGCTCAAAATCTTCTACTGCGCCCAGGTCGCGGCCCATCCGCCGCTGTTCGTTTTTCACTGCAACGAGCCCGACGGCTTCGGCTCGTCGTACAAACGCTTTCTCGAAAACGTGCTGCGCTCGAATTTCGACTTCGAGGGCGTGCCGTTGTCGATGGAGTTCCGTGAACGCTCGCGGGTTGAGCTCGCTTAAGTGAATCTCGCCGCTCTCGGCGCGCTGGCCGTCGCCGGCGGGTTCGCGATCGGGTCGATCCCGTTCGGCGTAATGGTCAGCCGGGCGTTCTACCGCCGCGACATCCGGGCCGAGGGCAGCGGCAACATCGGTGCCGCCAACGCCTTGCGAACGTTGGGGAAAAAAGGCGCGGCCGGCGTCCTGGTGCTCGATGCGCTCAAGGGCGCCATCCCCGTCGCGGTACTGACGCACAGCGGCGCGCCGACGGCGATCGCCGCGTTGGGCGGAATCGCGGCGGTCCTCGGCCACTGCTATTCCCCGCTTTTGGGCGGCCGGGGCGGGAAAGGGGTCGCAACGAGTTACGGCGCGATCTGGGCGCTGAGCTGGCCGGCCGGCCTCGCCTTCACGCTGGTTTGGATCGCCACGATCATCGCCCTGGGATACGCCTCCGTTGCCTCGATGCTCGCCAGCGCCGTGATGCCGTTCGCACTTTGGTTCATGCTCGGCCGCGCCGGCCTCATCTACGGCCTCGCTTCTGCGGCGCTCATCCTTTACAAACATCGCGGGAACCTGGCTCGGCTGCGCGCCGGCACCGAAAATCCGCTTTCGTTCGGCCGGAAAACCTCCCAAAATCGAGGGGAAACGCGTTAGCCGTCGATCACCCGCGGCAAAGAAACATGCTAACGGCGCGACCCCTTCCTGCCGAGCAAATAGAAATCATGAGGAAACCTTTGGCGGCTCAATTGGCAGCGGCTTTTGCGGTCCCGATCGCGGCGCTGCTGCTGGTAGCGGGCGCGGTTTCGATCGGTTTCGCCCAGCTCCACGCCGCGAAAGCCGAGCTGGCCGCCAAAGCCGGCTTGCGGGCCGATGCGCACGACATCGCAGCCAAGGTCATGGAAATCCGCTTCGCGACGCGCGGCTACGTCTTGACGCTCAAACCGAAGTACGAATCCGAGCGGCTCGCGGCCCTCGCTTCAGCGCAGATCGACGTTGCCGCTCTGGTTTCCCAGGCGGCGCTGCTGCCCGCGGCCGCCAGCGGGATCGAGCAGCTGGCCGCGCTCGTCGACGAAGCAAGCTCCAGCTGCGCGGGGATCACCGCGGCGACGCGTGCGGATCGCGACGCGGTCATGGGCTATTACCTCAAAGGCTACAAAACCGGCCGCTATGCACCGGTGGCCGACGAATTTCGCAAGCTTTACGCGGCGCAGGCGGCGCTCGATCCGGCGATCGCCGCCGTCACCGCCGCGGCGACCGACGCCGCGGCGAGCGCGGACACGGCCTTTGACGCGACCTTGGCTCGACTCAACGCGCTCATGCTGGGAGCATGTTTTCTAACGATCGTCGGCACCGGGCTGCTCACGGGCTTCGTCTCGCGGCGCATGTCCAAACGGCTGGGCCGGGTGGCGGGTGCGCTGGCGCAGATGGTCGACGAAGACTTCAGCCAACTTTCGGCTGCGCTCGTGCGGCTCGCGGCGGGCGACCTGCGTGCGTCGTTCACCTCGCGGCGGACGCCGCTCGGCGACGCCGGCCGCGATGAGATCGCGGATGTCGCCCGCTCCTATGATGCGCTCGTTTCGGGTCTGACCAAAACGGGAGTGGAACTCACGGCGGGCCTGAGCAAGCTCCGCGAACTCATCGGCGATGTCATCACCGCCTCGAACCTGCTGGCCGATTCGAGCGACCGTACGTCCGCTTCGGCCAAGCAATCAACGATCGCCGTCGATGCGATTACCGGCGCCGTCGATTTGGTCGCCACCGGCGCCAACGACCAGGCCCAAAAGCTTGGCGACACCAGCGTGGCGATCGAGGAACTCTCGCGGACTGCCGATCAGATCGCCGACGTGGCCGTGAGCCAGGCCCAAGCCATCGCCGCGACAACCGAGGCGCTCGAGCGGCTCGACAGCGGCATCGCGACCCTTTCGGCACACGGCGCCGCCTTGGCCGGATCGGCGCGTGAGGCCTCGGACGAGGCGCTGTGCGGGCGCACGGCGGTCGGAGAGACGCAGGCGGCGATGCGTACCTTGCGCGAGGTATCCGAGCGTGCCGGGCGCGCGATGGACACGCTCGAACAGCGTTCGGCGCAGGTCGAAAACATCGTCGCCGTCATCGAAGAGATCGCCGACCAAACGAATCTGCTCGCGCTCAACGCCGCCATCGAAGCGGCGCGCGCGGGCGAACACGGCCGCGGCTTCGCCGTGGTCTCCGACGAGGTCCGCAAACTCGCCGAGCGCAGCTCCTCGGCAACGCGAGAGATTTCCGAGATTCTCTCCTCGATTCGGCGCGAAACGCTCAATGCAGCCGAGGCGATGCGCAGCTCGAGCGCATCGATGGACTCCGGACTGGCCGTGGCGGAACGCGCGGCGTGCTCGCTCGATCGCGTCGGCTCGGCCATCCAAACGACCACGACGGTCGCCGAAGAGCTCGCCGAACATGCGCGGGAGATGCGCGAAGCCTCGACCTACGTCACCGAGAACTTGGCCAGCGAATCAGCCGCAGTCGAGGAGAACGCGACCGCCGCCAGCGAGATGCGCTCGACCACCAACTTCGTCACCGCAGCGATCGTGCCGGTGGCGATGACGGCGAAGGAGCAATCGACGGCTGCGCAGCAAGCGGCACGCTCCACGGCCGACCTCGCCTCGGCGGTCCAAGAGATCGACGCCACGGCCGCGGCTTTGCGCGATCAAGCCGAAGGCTTGCAATGCTTGGTCCGGCAATTCGTGGTCGACGACGAACCCCGGCCGGCGGCCGCCCGGCCTGCAGCGGTCCGCGTCGCGCCCGTCGCTGCCGGACGCTGATACCGGCCGTCTCCTGCCGGGCTTTTAAAAGAACTCTGATTCCAAGCGCCGTAAAGCGCGCGAAGCATGATTTCGTCGAATGATTTCCGCAATGGCGTTACGATCGTCATTGACGGACAACTCTGGACCGTCATTGAGTTCCTGCACGTCAAACCGGGTAAGGGCTCGGCGTTCGTCCGAACCCGTTTGAAGAACGTCAAGACCGGAGCCACCGTCGAGCGCACGTTCCGCGCCGGCGAAAAGCTCGAACGCGCAACAGTCGACAACCGCGACATGGCGATGCTCTACAACGACGACGAGGGCTATCATTTCATGGATAGCGAGTCGTACGAGAACTTCACCCTGCAACGCGAGATCATCGGCGACCCGGCCGATTTTCTCAAGGACGGAATGCGCATCGCGGTCCAGTTTCACGATGGGATTCCGATCGGAGCGGACCTCCCCGCCCATGTCGAATTGCGCGTCGAAGACACGGACCCGGGGTTCAAGGGCGATACCGCGACCGGCACGACGAAACCCGCGAAGCTCGAAACCGGTGCGACGGTGCAAGTCCCGCTGTTCGTGAATCCGGGCGATGTCATCAAGATCGATACACGCGACCGCCGCTACATCGGCCGCGTGCAAAGTTAGCCCAACGGCGCTCTTCGCCGAACTCTTTGTCATTGGTGCCGCAGCGAGCATCTTCGGATCGCTGGTAGGTTTGGGCGGCGGCTTTGTGATCGTGCCCGTGCTGCGCATTGCGCTGGGGATCGCTCCGATGACCGTGGCCGGCACGTCGCTCGTTTTCGTGCTCGCCAACGTCGCCAGCTCCGCCGTCGGGTACTTGCAGCGCAAACGCGTCGATCTCACGCTTGCGACCCCGCTGGCGCTGGGCGCCGTTCCCGGCAGCATCGCCGGCGTCCTGGCCGTCAAATACGTCAACGCGACCTGGTTCGACGTCGTCTATGCGCTGATGCTCGTCGCGCTCGCCGTGCTGGTGATTCGGCGGCGCTCGGTCGAATCGCGCGCCGAGGGCGAGCGCACTTTCGCTCATCGGCCCGCGGTCGCGATTCCCTGCGGCGTGGTGCTCGGCGTGCTCTCGAGCATGTTCGGGATCGGCGGCGGGATCGTGATGATCCCGGTCTTTTTGATCGCCGCCCGGATGCCGCCGCACGTCGTCGCCGCGACGACGTCGGTGATCGTCGCTTTGACCGCGCCCGTCGGCGTGATCGCGCACGCGGTGGCCGGCGACATCGACTGGGCTGCCGCCGTGCCGCTGGTCATCGGCGGCCTCACCGGCGGCGCGCTCGCTCCGGCCGTCGCGCAGCGCGTGTCCTCGCCGCGGCTCATCACCTTGCTTGCCTACGGACTCGTCGCCGCCGCCTTGGGGTTAGCCCTGCGGCACGCGTAACGCCGCTTTCGCCGGGGTGATCTCGCGCAACTCGACCACCTCGAAGACCAAGAGCGATTTGCGGCAGCGCGCGCACATGATGTGGGCCGGCGGCTTGCGTTTGCGCAAGACTTCCATCGCGCACTTTTCGCAGCGCAAGATGTAGCGCTTGGCGCTCTCGTTGAACGGCTTCGCGGTGCCGAGATCGTGATAGATCGAGCGCAGACCCAGCTCGCGCATCTTCTTCTTGAAGGCCGCCGTGTGGCCGGGGTTCTGGCCTTTCGCGTGCAGCCAAGCGTGGATCATTTCGTGCAGCAGCGTCTCGCGCAGCTCGTCCGGTTTTCCCTTGAGATGCTTGGGCGAAAGCTCGATGGTCGGCGGCTTGTAGGTGATGCGCCCGGCGAGATTGGCGAAGCGCGCGTTGTAGGCAATGCGATAGGTCGGAATCTCACCGTCGAAGTGCATGTAGTTCAACTGCGCGAACAGCAGTTGGAGTTCCGCGACGTCTGGCAGCATCGGAAAGGTTCATTCGACGCCGAGGTGCCCCGAATCCGGCGAACCGCGATCCTCGTGTCCGGCGTGCAAGAACACTCGCCTGGAAGGCGTAGATGGTAAACGTGGGTTTACCGCCGAAAATCGTCGTCCCGATCGTGCTCGTCTTCGCCGTCGTGTTTTTAGGGATCATGGGCTACTTCTTGCGCATCGGTTTCGGGACGACCGGCGCGGCGTTCGGACCGCAAGCGCGCGCCCACGAACAGGGCGACGCGCGGATCGCGGCCACGCCCGTTCCGGAATCGGCCCCAACCGATCCGCCCGGAACGGTCGATATCCCGCAGAGCGGAACCGGGCCCATCGCCGGCAACCCGCCCGTGAGCTCGGGCGCTGCGGGCGGATCCGCACCCGGGCCGGCGAACGGGCCGGATGCCTTGCCGCCCGGAAACGCGACCGGCGGCGGTGGGCCGCCCGCACCGGTCATGCAGATCTTGAGCCAACTCAAGGCGCGCGTGGCGAAAAACCCGCGCGACATCGCCGCGCTGGTGGAACTCGGCAACCTCTATTTCGATGCATCGAAGTACGATCAAGCCGCCGGCTATTACAAGAGCGCGCTGAGCCTGGACCCCACCAATCCCGAAGTGCGCAACGATGAAGCCGCGGCGCTGCACGCGAGCGGCCACGACCTCGAAGCGTTGAGCGAAGTCGATCGCGTGCTCGGCGAGCGTCCGAACTTCCCGCAAGCGCTCTTCAATCGCGGGATCATCTTGGGCTCGATGGGGCGCCGCAGCGATGCGATCGTCGCGTACCGCGCGTTTCTCAAAGCCGCACCCACAGATCCGCACGCCGCCGACGCCCAGACGGCAATCAAAGAGCTCGCGCGGTGAAGCTCGCGGACGCACCCGTATGACGCTGGTGTCCGTCGGCTTCCAAGGCGAACCCGGCGCGTTCAGCGATGAAGCGGCGCATCTGCTGGTTGCGCAAGCGCAGACGCGCGGCTATCCAACCTTCGACGAGCTCGTCGCCGGCGTGGACCGGGGCGACATCGACTACGCGCTGCTGCCCGTCGAGAACTCGATCTACGGCGCGATCTCACGTTCGTACGATTTGCTCTGGGACTACCCGGCGCTGCGCATCGTCGACGAGATCGTTTTCCCGGTCGTGCAAAATCTGATCGGCACGCTCGACGCGCGGATCGACGACATCGTCGAGGTGCGCTCGCATCCGGTCGCGCTCGAACAAGTGCGCCGGCTCTTCGCCGAACATCCCCGCTGGCGCCGCATCGTCGTCGACGATACGGCCGCCGCCGTCGCCCAAGTGGTCTCGGGCGGCGACCGCACAATCGCGGCGATCGCCTCGGCCTTCGCTGCGCAGCGCTACGGCGCGCAAATTCTGCGCGCCGCGGTGCAGGACGACGACGACAACTTCACTCGCTTCTATTTGCTGCAGCGCGAAGGCACCGCTCGCCGGGCGCTCGGCCGGGCCTGCGTCGCTCTCGAACTTCCCAACGTGCCCGGCAGCCTGCGCGGCGGACTCTCCGCCTTCGCCGACCGTGACATCAACCTGCGTTCGCTCGTATCGCGTCCCAGCCGCACGAGCGCGTTCAGCTACCGCTTCTATTGCGAAATCGACCGCGTCGACGAGGACCGCTTGCGCGCCGCGCTCGCCGCGATCGACGGCGACACCCGCCTTTTCGGCACGTACTGACATCCGGCGCTTCCGTACACACCTAAAGGTCCACGGCCGGCTTCCATTCTCCGCCCCGACCGGCTTGTGCTATGGCCATCGCTGGGCGCTGTCGCGTACCACCGCGAGCACGTTGGTCAACACCTTTCGCTGCAGCTTGGGTTGCCACATTTCAAGTCCGGCTGTCCCAGTCATTAGCCTAAGCCGTTCGCAAGTGTAACGACCGTCGTCCGATTAGATCGCCGCATTGCGTATTTCACTGTCGGCGCGGTCCTTCACCGGCGGCCAGATATGCCGCTGTCTCCTTACCGCTCGGTACGCCCTCCATCGGATCCTTGGTCAGCCATTTTTTTAAAACGCCCGTTGGTCGTCCGTCGATGGCAACGAGCCCGGCGAAAATGAACGCCATGCCAACAAAACTGGACCGGACGAGATGTTCGCCAAGAACGAACCGGCCCAGCAGCAGCGCACTGACCGGAATGAGGAAAGTTACCAGCAGCAGGTTCGTAGCACCAGCCAACGCGAGGATGCGAAAATAGATAACGTAAGCGAGTGCCGTGCTCAAGACGGCTAGAGCGACCCAAGCCACGACGGTGCTTACGGTAATCGGAGCCAGCGCCCACGGGTGGTCGACGGCGGCAGCTAGAGGTAGAAGGACGATCGTGGAGCCGCAGACTTGCCCGGTTGCCGTAACGATCGGGTCCACGCCCATTTGACGAAAGCGCCGGCCGTAGATGCCAGCACAGCCGTAGATAAAGGCCGCCCCGAGGCATGCGAGTTGCGCAGTATTCGTGAGGTTGAAGCTCGCGACTGCACTCGGGCCTATAAGAACGGCGACGCCCACGATACCAAGAAACACGCCCGTCGCTTTACCTGGCGTCAATCGTTCGTCGGTCAGGAAGTGCGCTAACAGCACTGTGCAGATCGGCGTCATGGCGTTGAAGATCGATGCGAGCCCACTCGCGATCTGGGTTTCACCGAAAACGATGAGCGAGAACGGAATGGCGTTGTTCAGCAGCCCCATCACTAGGAAGGCGAGCCAGATTGTTGGTGAGGTGGGCATCCGCCGTCCGCTTAGGTACACAAACGCTAAGAGGGCAATGGCGGCCATACCAACGCGACCGAGGACGATTGTAAACGGGGGCAGATCCGCATCGACCAAAAGCTTGAAAACAAAGAACGAGCCTCCCCACAGAATGGAGAGGGTCGAAAGTGACGCCCATTCGGCTGGGCCCATCCGCTGCATC
>JBEKHC010000103.1:0-16983 GCA_050012475.1 Candidatus Velthaea sp. | reverse complement strand
GTCTTGGGCGAATCACCCCTGCCGTCTAGCAGGCTCCCGGGCAGGGCGCTGCATTTCGCTGCGGAGCCGGCCGAATTCGACGAACCACCGATCGAGGAGCTCGGAATCGGAAAGCCGGCGCAGTCCGTCGACTTTGTTGGCCGCTGGGCGTAAGACGCTTAGGATGCGCATGTTGCTTAGGCGACCAAAGCGGTACCGCAGGCTGCGCTGAGCGACTTCCCGTGCGTCGGCCTGCACCAGTGACTGAAATTCGTCTAGGGGTTGCATGTCTAGACATTCGACCCGTCTGCGGAAAAATCCACTAGCGGTGGCTCGTATTTGACGCGCCGCACGAGACTGTCGGTTGCCATCATTGAAGGCAGAGACCGCTACGTGCCGCGCGAGAGTCGCACCACTCGGGTCTTGCCGCCCTTGCCGGTGACATTCACGCTGCCGTCCACGAGGTTGCGCCAGCGGAGGGTGACTAGCACTAGCTCCGACACCCGCAGTCCACCGTTATACAGTAGGCATACAGAAGGCGGATCAGTGCGTGGTCGCGCGGCAACCGCACGGATTCGGCGCAGCCGCGTCCTAAGCCCGCGGCTCGGCGCGCAGCGCCGAACGCCATGGATTCGCGGCGCGTTCAGCGCCGCGAATCCTGCCAGGCGTGGGCCGCTTCGAAGGCCGACCACAAGCGCGCGTATTCACCGGCGCTGCGCATGAGCGTTTCATGCGTGCCGATTTCAGCGATTCGGCCGCCGGCGAGCACAATGGTTCGCTTGGCGTTGCGGACCGTTCCCAACCGGTGCGTGATCAAGACGACCGTCGAGTCCTGCGACAGCGTCTCGATCGCGGCGTGCACGGCGCGCTCGGCCTCCGGATCGAGACTGGCCGTGCACTCATCGAAGATGACGACCGGCGCGTTTCCCACCAGGGCGCGCGCGATCGCAATGCGCTGACGCTCGCCTAAGGACAGGTTGGGCGCGCCGGCGCGCAGCAGCGTGTCGTAACCGTGCGGCAGCGCCGTAACGAAATCGTCGCACTGCGCGATGCGCGCGGCGGCGCGAATCTCGGCATGGCCGGCGCCCGGCCGTCCGGCGGCAATGTTGGCGCCGACCGTCCCGGCAAACAACTCCGTGTCCTGAAACACGAGCGTGACCATGCGCGCGCGATCGGCCGCCGAAAGATCTTTGAGTTCGACGCCGCCGATGCGCACGGTGCCGGCGCTCGCGTCGTTGAGGCCCGCGATCACGCCGGCCAACGCAGATTTTCCGGCTCCCGAACGGCCGACGAGCGCCGTGACGCCGCGTTCGGGAAACCGGCACGAGACGTCGCTCAAAACCGGCCCGCGATCGTAGGCAAACGTGACGCCGTCGAGCGCGATGTCGAAGGCGCGCGGCGCTTTGACCGTCTGCGCCGCGGCCGGCGCCGACGCGGCGAGCAGCCGTTCGACCTCGGTCCACGTCGAGCGCGCATCGCGCAAGCGCAAGTACGCGTCGGTCGCGTCAAACAACGTTTGAAAATAACTCAGCGCCACGATCAGCGCCAGCAGATAACGCGTCACCGCAAAAACGCCGCCGGCATTGACTTCCGTTGCAACCATCACCGTGATCGCAAAGCCGAACTCGACGAAAAACAACGCCAGCACGCCGAACGGAATCGGGGCGATGCTCGTCTCGAACGCTTTGATCTTGAGTTCTTGCAGCGCCCAGGCCAAGCGTTGCGCGCGTTCCGCCGTGCGTCCGAACGTGCGCAGCAGCGCGACCGATTCGACGTACTCGAAAAAGCGCGAAGTGCCCTCGGCGCGCGCGCGCACCAGCCGCGGCGCGGCGCGCGAACTGATCTTGCGCGACTGCCGCAGATAGATCGCCGTCAGCGGTGCGAAGCCCAGCGCGACGAGCGAGATGCGCCAATCGATGAACGCCAACAAAACGAACAGCAGCAGCGCGGTGGAGATGCCGCTGAAGATCGCCTCGAACGCGTCGCCGTACACGCCGATCGCTTCATCGAGCCCGGTCGTCAGCAGCGCCACCACCCGCCCGGCATCGATCTCCCGCACACGCCGTCCGGGGAGGCGCTGCAAGCCTTCGAGCACCTCGACCCGGGCGCGCTCGGCGAGTTCGTTGAGGACGCGGCGAATGCGGCGCCCGGCAGCCGATGCCAGCGCGATGCGCAAGCCGAGCGCGAGCGCCAAGATCAGCGCCGCAAGCGCTAGTTCGCGCGGACGCGTTGCCTGGCCGAGCGCCCGGTAGAGCACGAATGCGACGATCGCCGTCGGAATGCTCGCCAGCACGGCGCCGCCGGCGGCGAGCGCAATCGCGGGCCGCAGCGCAGCACCGCCCAGACGTAGACCCGTTGCCGGCGACGGTGCGATCATCGCGCAGCGCTCTGGGCGCCGGGTGACCAGTCGAACGAGGCGCAGTAGTCGCTCCACAGTCGCAAATAGGTAGGGCTGGTCGCCAGGAGCACGGCATGCGTGCCCTGGGCTTCGATCCCCCCATCGCGGCCCAGGACCACGATCCGCTGCGCGCCCACGATCGTCGTCAAGCGGTGCGCGACCACCAGCACGGTCTTGCCCGCAAACAGCGGAGCCAATGCGGCCTGAACCTCGAACTCCGTCGCGGGATCCATCGATGCCGTCGGCTCGTCGAGGATGACCACCGGCGCGTTTTTGATCAGCGCGCGCGCGATCTGCAGCCGCTGCCGTTCACCGCGCGACAAGAACAGGCCACGGTCGCCGACGAGTGTTTGGTACCCTTCGGGCAGCGCGCTGATGAAGGCATGCGCTCCGGCGGCGGACGCTGCCAGCATCATCTCTTCATCGCCGGCATCCGGCCGGCCGAGTTTGAGATTCGCCGCCACCGTGTCGTCGAGCAAGGCGACATCTTGAAAGACGCACGCGATGCGGCGCATGAGCGCGTCGACCGGAAACGACCGCACATCGACACCGCCCAGCGTCACGCTGCCGCGGTCGACGTCCCACAAACGGGCGGCAAGCCGGGTCACCGTGGTCTTGCCCGAGCCCGACGGACCGACGATCGCCGTCACCTGGCCGGGCTTGGCGACGAAGTCGATGTCGTGCAGCACGGCGCGGCCGCCGGTCGCCGCCGGATACGCGAAGTCGACGTGCGCGAAGCGCAGCGTCGCGTCGTCGGGAAGTTCCGCCGTCCCCTCGGCGATCGGCGGCCGGTCGAGCAGAGCGCGGATCCGCTGCGCAGCTTCGCGCGCGGGCGCGCCGGTCGTATCCGCGCGCAGCACGCACCCCAGCGCTCCGGTAAGGCGCAGGCCGAACGCCGCGAACAGCACGAGAGTCGGCAGATCGAGGCGGGTTCCGCTCAAGACCACTGCCGCCAACACGACGGCAGCCGGAAGCGCCGTGGCAAAGCCAACGCGCCGCGCCCGCAGCGCAGCCGATCGCGCGAGCCGCAGGTCCGTCACCTGGCGGTCGTCCTCGGCGAGCCGGCGCACGGGGTGCACGCTGCCGGGAGCGGGCGGCAACGAAAGCTGCAGTGCGAGCACACGCACGGCTGCGAACACGGTCGCGGCGAGTTTTTCCCGCGCGAGGCGCTCGCGCTCGACTTCAGCGGCGGCACGCAGGGCGCGAAAACGGAGAAAGGCCGTGACCGCCAGCGTCAGCGCAAGCGCCGCTGTCGCGTCACGCCAATTGCACGCCAGCAGCACGACCGCTGCGGCGAGCAGCATCGCCCACGCGCCGATGAGATCCACCAGCGGCCCCGAGACGTACTGGCCGACGGTCTCGACATCGTCGAGCAAAATCGTCTCGAACGACCCGCTCGCGGTTTCCGCGATCACGCCCAGCGGCAACGCGCCGATGGTGACGGCGGCGCGCGAGCGCATGCTCTGGCTGAGAAACTCCGTCGCCGTCCCTGCCGCGTTGCGGGCCACGAGCAGCAGTCCCAGGCGTGCGATCACCGCCGCAATACCGACGAAGACGACCTGCATCACGTCCAGGCCGATATCGATGCGGTTGAAGATGATCTCGGCTAGGACGTAGACGACGAAAGCGGGCACCAGCGCCACCACCGCACTCAACGTGCCGAGCAGCGCCGACACGGCGAGCAAAAGGCGGCAGCGGCCGGCGGGGATCAGCGACCACAGGAGCCGGGCGGCGTTCACGTCCACGTCTTGTAGAAAATCGGCGAGATATCGGCGTCGGCGGCGGCCTGCGCCAGCGCTTCGGAAAGTTCGGCCGCGCGCGCGCGAAGCATGGGCCGGCGCGACTCGATCTCCAGCGCCAGCCGCCGCAATTCGGCGGCTTGACCCGTCAGCCGCGACCAGTTCCCCGCGCGTTCGCGCAAGTGGCGCAGCTTGACGGCATGGATCGCGCGCACCTCGCGCCCGGGCGGCGGACGGCGCTGGAACTCATGCTCGATATTCTGCCGCCACACCGTGAGACACAACTGCGCGTGCCGTGAGAGGCCCGGAATCCGGCGCAGGTTTTCGCGCGTGACGTCGGCGGCATTGACGATGCCGAATGCCCGCAAACGCGCCCGCGTGCGCGGATCGATTTGGCGCAAGTGCCAGTCGGCGATGATGCGGCTTTCGAGGAAGGCCGCCCACTCACGACGCAGCCGGTCGCGTTCGACCGCCGCGATGTCGGCTTCGTAGCGCCGCCGCTGATTGAGCAGATCGTTGCGCACCTGCGCGAGCCGGGCCCGCTCTTGATGGAAGCAGGTCGCGCGCGCTTCGCGCTCCCATTCCCGCTGGGCCGAGGCAAACGCCTTGCGCAACTCGGATTGCCGGCGCCAAGCGCGCGACACGATCGCGCGCGCGTCGGGCCGATTGACCGCCGCCAGCGCGAATCCGCCGGCAAGGAGCGGAAGGATGAGGATCGGCCAGCCGGCCAGCGTGGCGACGACGGCGGCGATGACGATCGCCACCGCGCCGGCTCCGTACGCGACGCGCAAGCGCGGCGTCCAGAGCCGCACGGGCGACCGGCGGTAGGTTCGGCCCGAGCCCAGACCCGCGTTGAGCGCCGGCGGTGGCGCGACAGCCGTGATTTCTGCCCAGACCTTCTCGACCTCGGCGTTCGAGCCGTGCTGCCAAATCGATTCGTCGAGGCCGTATTCCTCACGCCGCGCGCCCGGCGGCATGAAATAGTGCAATCCGCGCCGGGCCAGCGTGCACCACGGGCAGCGCGCGTCGCGCAGATGGCGGTGCAGCGGATTCTTCGCGCAGCGCACGACCCGCCCGGCAAGGTCTTCGAGTGCGGCGTCCCACTCCGCGGCGCTCGGGCGCTGCGCGGGCTCGCCCAAAAACGCCCGCGAGAAAAGCGCCGCCACTTCGGGCGTCAGCGAGGCCAGCGTCGGACTTCCGGGCGGCGGACGCAAGCCGCGGCGGCGCGCGTGCGGACCATAAAAAAAGCGCTTCGCCGCAACGTTGGCGCCGATCGCTCCGTCGCCGGGCGCGCCGGGCGGCAAGACGCCGGCGAAGGGGTGCTTGCCCACGAAGAGCAGCTGGAAAATCACCACCGCGAGCCCGAACCGGTCGTGTTCGGGCAGCCGGTCGACGGCGTCGAAATTACCGTGCTGCAGTTCGGGCGGTTGATAGTCGGGCACACCGACGTTACAGCGGAACACGCCGCTCTTGGCCGCGAACTGGAAGCTGTCGCAATCGATGAGCTTCGCGGTCGAATCGCCGCACACCACGATGTTGTTGGAGTTCACGTCGCCGATGACGACGTTGCGCTCGTGCAGCACGCCGAAGGCGCGCGCTAAATTGCGCGCGGTGTGAATGAGAAACGACCAGTGCGCGTTGGGAAAGAGTTCGTGGCGGCTGCGCGGGCCCAGCAACTCGTGCAGCGGCCGCTGCGCCGGAACCAGCGGCATCGTGAACCCCACGGGAATGGAGCCGGCATAGAGCATCGCTGTCGGCCACGCGGCGACCGTCCGCAACGGATCGTCGGCGACGTCGACCATGGCTCGCAGCTTTGCGACTTGCCGCGGCTTGAGCGGTTCGGAGTAGATCTTGGCGACGCTCGCGGGTTCTTCGTTGATGCGAAAAACCACGCCCTCGCCGCCCGCGCCGAGCTGCTTGCCCAAACTCACGACGGCGCCGCCGTCGGCGCGCAGTTTGGTCATGTCGGCGTGATTCGGCAGCCGACAACGAGCGACTTGTCGTCGGCGGTCCGTTCGTTGATGGCCGGCGAGTTGAGATAGTCGACCAGCTCCGCGTGCAGCTTGCCGTTCGTGTCGCGCGCGCGGCGCACGGCCGCGACCAGCGGCAAGAAAAACGGCGGGAACGCGGTGCGCGTTGCTTGCTCGAGAGCGAGGTTCTGCAGCCCGTCGGAAAAGGCGACGACATCCGACACGTCGTCGAAACGCGCGATCGCGATTCGCTCGGCGGCCGCGTCGTCGGTGATGAAATAGGTTTGATTGGCGTATTCGCCGCTATCGGGCCAGAGCGCGACCTCGAAAGCATCGGCGGGTGTCCGCCGCAATACGATGCCGCCGTCGCCGATCCGTGCGCATAGGGTTTGATGATCGCTCGCGACGGCCAGCAGCGCGGTAGCCGCATACTCGCGAATCTCGCCGTCGAGCGCACGGGCCTCCTCGCGTACGGCTTCACGCGCGCACAAGAACCACGAGCGCACCAGTTCATCGCCGATGCGGTCGAGATCGCTGCTCGCGCGAACGGCTTCACCCACAACCGTGGCGAGGACGTCGCAGACGATCTGCGCACCGCGCTCGGCGTGAGCGGCGCTGCCGGCTCCGTCCGAAACGACCGTCACGAAAACATCGCCGCCGTCCAGGCTCGCGATAACCGCGCCCGCGCAGCGGTCTTGGCAAGGCGTGTCATTCTCACGATGCGATAAGCCGACAGCGAACGCGTCAACGTAACGCCAGCTCACGCCTGCGTCGTGATCCAACCCGGAGGTTCGAGCGAGATGGTCTGCCCGATCGCCGAATGCGAGACGGTCCGCATCGATTTGGAGAGCCACACGAACAGATCGCGAAAGCGCAAGCCGTCGAGCTTGACGGGCGGGCGATTGACCGGTGCGATCTGGGCCAGCTTGATCATGTTGGCATCGCTGACGCCCACGGCATAGAACGAAAAAGCGTTCTTCCCTTCGCCTTCGCGAACTTTGGCCGCGGCGGTTTCGTACTCGTCGGTGGGCTCGCCGTCGGTAATGAGAAAGACCCACGGCCGGTAGTAGCCCACGCCGTTGGTGCGATAGGTTTCCTTGCGCGCGGTGAGCCGGCCCAGCGCATCCCAGATCGCGGCGCCCATCGGCGTCAGTCCGCCGGCGGTCAGCAGCGGCGGCTCGAAACCGGCGGCGTCGGTGAAGTCCGAAGCCAGCCGAACCTGATCGCCGAACGTCAGGACCGCGACCTCGACCCGCTTGGCCGCGAGCGAATCGGACATCAGCTCATCCTTGAACGAACGCAGCCCCAGGTTGAGCTGCTCGATAGGCGCGCCCTGCATTGAACCCGAGGTATCGAGAAGCAGCACGCAAGCGCAACGCGGCTCCGGGTTCTCCGCGAATTCGATGCTCGCGAAGCCGCCGGTGGTGTCGGCCTTGAGCTCGTCGGTATACGGCGTCTGCCCGTTGTGATCCATAACTCCCTTCGCTCCACGCACGTCAGCGATGCGCGGCCCGAATAATGAAGTGGTGCCGTCGCCGTCCGGCGCGACACCACTTCAATGCCCGTAATCCACCGGGACCGGCGGTTGCTACTTGGTGACGGTGGTCGACGTCGTTGTCGTCTGCACGCCGGCGCCGACAACGTCGAGCCATTTCGCATGCCCTAACGGCGACGTTAGGACAACCCAGTGAATGATGATCATCGCCGCGACTCCGCTGGCTGCATAGCCGAACACGGAAGCTTTGAAGTCATGGATATGATCGCGGTACTTCGGTCCGCCGCTTCTTGAAAAGCCTATAATGGGATCGTACGACATTTTCTCACCCTTCCTAATGCAACGCGCCGATGGCGAGGAAATGAACGACGATCGCCAGGATCAGGAATATCCAGGAACCCTGCACGACGATCGAGTGCAGCGTCCAATCCGCGTTGTCGAAGAAACCGCGGTAACTTTCGGGAACGCGATCGTTACCGATTACCTCGACGGCTTCTGAAGCAATTGCCATTATTTTAATCCCCTCCGAGAGCGGCACGCTTATGGGTCGGTTGGTATCTCTGTGGTGGTAGTGTCTTATTTTAGCGCCTTCGGGGTTCGCGCCAGCAGTAGTTACCGCTACAACGAGCCCCCGGAGGGCCCGAAAAGGGGCAGCTCCGGCGGGGTTTCCTCGCTCAGCGACGCGACCCGCGTCCCCAGCAGGCGGATCGGCTTGCCCGCCATCTCGCTGCGCTGCCAGCAGTGGAGGGCGGCAGCGAAGATGTCCTGGGCGCGATCGGTCGGCACTACCACGCTGGTCTGACGGCCCGTAATGCTGAAATCGGCGGCTTTGATCTTGACCCCGATCGTGCTCCCGCGCAGGCCCAGACGCGCCAGGTCGGCGGAGATCTCATCGGCTTGGCTGCGCAAGAGCGCGATGATGCGCTCCTCGTCGTGCAGGTCGTACTCGAAGGTCTCTTCGGTCGAGATCGATTTTCGCTCGCGAGTCCCGTCCACGGGCCGGTCGTCGATACCACGGGCAAGCGCGCGTGCCTCGCGGCCCCAGCGTCCGAGCAGCGCGAAGGCCCCCGCGTCGTCGAGTGCGGCGACGTCGCCGATCGTGCGCACACCCGCCGCTTCGAGCCGGCTTTGGGTCTTCGGGCCGATTCCCCAGAGCCGGGAAACCGAAAGCGGCGCCAGAAACGCCGCCTCGGTGCCCGGTTCGACGACCGCCAGTCCGTCGGGCTTGCACGAATCGGAGGCGATCTTCGCGACCATCTTTCCGCTCGCCACGCCGGCGCTGATCGTCAGCCCGACCTCGCTGCGAACGCGGACGCGAACGCGCGCCGCCCACGCCACCGCTTCGGCAACCGAGTCGCCGGCGATCGCCACGAACGCCTCGTCGAGCGACAGGCCCTCAACGGCTTCGGCGCCGTCGGCGAAGATCGCAAACACGGTTAGCGAGGCGGCGCGATACTTCGCGAAGTCGGGCGGCACGACCACGAGCTGCGGACAGGCCGCTCGCGCCTTGTAGAGCGGCAGCGCCGAGCGCACTCCGTAGGGCCGGGCTTCGTACGAGGCGGTGAGGACGACGGAGCGCCGGCCGCTGCCCGCAACCGCCAGCGGCTTGCCGCGCAGCGCCGGGTCGTCGCGCTGGGCGACCGCCGCGTAGAACGCATCCAAGTCAAAGTGCAGAATCATCGCAAAGCCCGCCGCCCGCAGCGTTCGCCGGGGCGCCGCACGACTCCACCGCTATGTTAGTCTCCCAAGTTTGCGGCGCGGGCGAAGATGCTGCGGATGGTTTGCATATTGCGTTCGTCGTCCGCTTCTTCGCCTGGGGTTTCAAGGATCGCGGTCTTGTTCGCCAGCCCGGCGTGCGACGCCAATGCGCGAAAACCTTCGAAACCGATGAGCCCGTCGCCGATATGCCAATGCCGGTCCTTGTGACCGTTCAGCGGTACTTGCGTGTCGTTGAAGTGGAACATCACCACCCGGTCGATTCCGACGTGCCGATCGGCCCCGGCGATGAAGCGCTCGACCCCGTCGCGCGTATCGATGTCGTAACCGGCCGCCCACGAATGAGCGGTGTCCAAACACACGGCCAGCTGCGGATGATCGACGGCCTTGATGAATGCGCCGAGTTCCTCGAGCGTGCCGCCGCAGAGCTGGCCGGCACCGGCACTATTTTCGAGCACCAGCAACACGCCCGGTGCGATGCCTTCGAGCGCCGCTTCGAGCGCGGCGACGACCGCCACGAAACCTTCGCGGCGGTCGCGTTTGCCGTACGAACCCAGATGCGTGTTGACGAACGCGACCGAACCTGCGGCGGCGACCGCTAAATCGTTGCGCACCAACCGCAGCGAGTTCGCCGCCATCTTGGGATCTTCGCTGGCCAGATTGATCAGATACGACGTGTGAATGGCGGCCGACACGATACCGGCGGCAGCGCGTTTGGCGGCGAAGCGCTCGAGCGCCGGACGGTCGATCGGGCCGACCCGGTACGTTTTCGGATTGCCGCTGAAAAATTGCAGCGCGGTGCAATTGAGGCGCTGCGCGTACGCGACCGCGTCGTCGTAACCGGCGCCGACGTGCACGTGCAGGCCAAAGTGCATCTATTTTGCCCGGCGGCGCGGCGAAGCCGTACGCGACGGATTCGACGCCGTCGAAGCCGCCATTTAGCGGGGCGTGATGCCGACGTACAGGAACTGCGTGTAGCGCACTTCCACCCGCGCGGCCGGCGAGCCGTATTTGGCCAGCAGTTCGAACCTCAACGCGTCGAGGTAGCGCTCGAGCTTCTCGCCATAGGCGTCACGGGCCGAGGCGCGCGAACGCTCGTATCCGATCCAATCATCGACCCCGAAACGCGCCGTAAACGGCAGCACCCGCAGCGTTCGCGTCGCGAACGGCGCGCGGTAGAATGCGCCGAATCCGCCGCGCAGCGGATCCGGGACGGGCAGCGCACCGATCCGCGCGCAAGCGGCCGCGCGCAACGCGCGCAGTGAGTCGTCCGAACCCAAAATCTTCCACCAAACGGCGATCGGTCCGCCGGGCTTCACGACCCGCGCGAGCTCGGCGTAGGCCCGGTCAGGATCGAACCGGTGAAAGCTTTGCGCGCTGACCGCGGCGTCGAAGCGGCGGTCGGGAAAGGGCAACGCTTCGACCCTGCCCTCGACGAACGTTGCGCTGGGCACGGCGAGCATGGCGGCTGCGAGCATCTGCGGTGAGGGATCGAGTCCGGTGGGCGCCATTCCGCGCGCCGCAAGCGGCGCCATCGAGAGGCCGGTCCCGCAGCCCGCGTCGAGGACGCTCGCGCCGCGGCGGAACCCGAAACCTTCGAGTACCTCGAAGAGCTCGCTCGAATAACCGATCCGATAGCGTTGATAGTCGGCGGCGAGGCCCTCGAAGGCACCCCCGCGCACATGTTGTTCGATCATCGTTTTCGGTTATCGGCGCTTACTTCCGCCGGGTGAAGCGCAGCTGGTTCGAGCGCATGCCGGCGGGCATGAAGGTGCGCCGGGGGCCGCTGCCCATACTGCGCGACGGATTCTTTTCAAACGTCGTCTTGCTCACGAGAACGGCGTCGGAGGGCCGTTCGCGCCGGCCGACGCGCCCGATGAGCTGCTCCACCTCGGCTTCGCCGAAGGCATCCGCGTCGGTCAGGACGATCAAATCGGCCGCCGGAATGTCGAGACCGCTGCCGACCAGGTTCGTGGCGGCAAGAATGGCCGGCGCGCCGTCGCGGAAGGCGGTCATCATCTCGACCCGGGTGAGGGTCCCGTGCACCTTCACGCCGTTGCGACGATGACGCTTGCCGTGCTCGGTGGTGTCGGCCATGTCGCCGCGCAGCTGCTGGACGGGGATGCCGTAGGTGGACTCGAGCCGTTCGGCCAGTTTAGGGACGTCGCCGCGGGTCCGGCTGATGACGAAAATGCGCGACTTGCGCTCGAGATGATCGCGAATGAGCGCGTCGGCATGACTGAGCTGCTCGGCCGGCGGCTCGCCCCAGACCCCTTCCGGCTTGTGGACCGTGGTCGGGATGACGTCGAAGGGCATCTTCTTCATCGAAACGACGTGGTCCATGGCGCCGATACGGGTGAGGAACGGCCGCATCTCGCTCGGCGTCGCGCTGGCGAAGAGCATCGGACAGTCGAGATCTTCGAGCAGCCGCAAGTGCTCGCGCTCGTCGAAGGCGTTCACGTCGTCGATGATGAGCAGCGAACTGCGATCGATGACGTCCCACCAGTGCTTGCTCGAGAGCAGCATCGCCGAACCGCAGACGACACGAATCGAGCCGTCGGCGATCCCCGTGTCGGCATCCCGGCGTTCGGCCGGCGACATCCCGCCGTGCACTTGCGCCACGCCCAGCGGCGTGCCGGCCAGCCGATTCTCGAAGTACGCGACGTGCTGGCGCACCAGGTCGCGCGTCGGCGCGATCAAGCACACGTAGCTCTCTTCCTTGAGCACGGTATCGACGGCGACGCGCAGCATGACTTCGGTTTTGCCCGACCCGGTCGGCGCCTTGAGGAGGAATTCGAAAATGTCGTCGTCGAGCCCGGCACTGATCGTAT
The DNA here is from genome assembly GCA_050012475.1 of Candidatus Velthaea sp. Taxonomy (GTDB): domain Bacteria; phylum Vulcanimicrobiota; class Vulcanimicrobiia; order Vulcanimicrobiales; family Vulcanimicrobiaceae; genus Velthaea. Next base: position 4,855 of record JBEKHC010000103.1, on the reverse strand, counting down.
CGATCGCCGTGCGCTGATCGGCGGTGAGCGTAAACGCTTCGCCGGGTTGGATGAGTTCGTGCGCCAGGGCGACCACCTGGGCGTTGTGGTCGATCGTCGACCAGATCTGGGTTTCTAGGGTGCTAATACGTTCTCGCTCTCGTCTACGGCCGCGGACGCCTCCGCCGGCTCGGGCTGGGGATCGATGCCGGCAGCCGCATCGGGCGCCGGGTCGCCTTGACTCTTCGGTTCCTCAGCACCCGGCACCGCTTGGGTCGGGATGGGCAACACCAGTTCGACCGGCGCGGCGGAATCGATGTCGACTACCGGCAGTTCTTCGAGCGACCGCAGTCCGAAGGCCTCGAGGAACTCGGGCGTGGTTCGGTACAGAATTGGCCGGCCCGCCACTTCTTTGCGCCCCGCTTCGGCCAAAAACCGGCGGTCGACCAGGGTCGACAGCACCGAGTCAGCGCTTACGCCGCGGATGCCTTCGATATCGGCTTTGGTGACCGGCTGCAAGTACGCGACGATTGCCAGGGTTTCGAGCGCCGCCGGCGAGAGGTTGGTTTTGGGCGGCATGAGGTAGGCCTCGACGGCGCTGCGTGCCGCCGGCGCGCTGGCGAAACGGTACCCCCCGGCAATCTCGCGCAGCACGATGCCGCGCTCGGCATACTCGGCATCGATCCGCGCCAGCGCCAGCGAGACGTCGGCTTCTTCGGCGCCGGTCAGCTTGGCCAGCGCCTTGATCGACAGCGCCTCGGAGGCCACGAACAGCACGGCTTCGATCGACCGCGTCAGGGCGCCGGTGTCGATGAGTTCGGCCTGCATCAGGCCGCCGCCGGCAACAGCAATTCGATATCCTCGAAGGCCTCGAGTTGGGCGAAACCGACTCGGCCGCGACGCACGAGTTCGAGGATCGCCAGAAACGTCACGATGATCGCCGGACGGTCGAGCCGTTCGACCAGCGCGAAAAACGTGGCCCGGCCGGCCGAGCGCAGCGTTCGCATCACGAATTCCATCTGTTCGATAAGCGATACCCGTTCGCGCACGATGGTCCGCTTTTCCGGCTTGGCGGCGCGCAGCGCCGCCGCCAGTGCCGCGGCGAGTTTGGCCGGGTCGACCCGGTAGCGCTGGACGAGTTCGGCCGACGAGTCGCCGCCTTCCGCCCGCAGGTAATACGCCGCCGCCTCGAGCGCCCGGGTACGCAAGTCGATCCCGGCGTCGCGATATTTCGAGTAGGCGATAAGCCGCTCGCGCAGCCGCGCCTCGACGACCTCGGCCGATTCTTCGCCGGCCTCGAACTCGAGCGGAATCGGCGGCAGCAGCGACTTGGACTTGAGAAACACCAGCGTTGCGGCGATCACCAAATAATCCGCGGCCAGTTCGACGTCGATGTCCTGCATCGCCGAGATGAAGGCAAAATACTGGTCGGCAACCGCCGCCAGCGGAACCGTTGCGATGTCGAGTTGCTGTTCGCGCACGAGATTGAGGAGCAAGTCGAGCGGACCGTTGAAGACGTCGAGCGAGACGCGCAACAGCCGTTCGTCGATTGCCGGGGCGTCGTTCAACTCGCGCTCGAATCCCTCACCGATTCAACCGCCGGCATCGGTTCGGGGGCGAAGATGTTCGAGCGATCGCCTTCGATCCACTCGAGTCCCAAGTCGACCAGCCGCTTCTCGTTGACGTACTTGAGGGCTTTTTTCGCCGCCTTGATCTCGAACCAGCGCGCTTCATCCACCTCGTGATCGTGGTTGGCGGTATCGCCGGACAAGTAGTTCATCAAATAGAAATGCACCGATTTCTTGTGCTTGGTCCGGTTCAAATAGAACCAGTACGAGATGTCGGACAGCTTGATGAGGATCTCGGCCCAACAGCCGGTTTCCTCGCGGACTTCGCGCAGCGCGGCTTGTTCGTGCGTCTCACGTGCTTCGACATGGCCTTTGGGCAGCGACCAAACACGCGGCATGCCCCGCCCGATGAGAAGGGCTTCGAGGTCCGCTCCATTCCGCCGCAGGACCAAGCCACCGGCTGACACCTCGTATTTGATGCGCATGGATCGCTTTCCGACAAATAAGCCCGGGCACGTTCATCCCGGGGATTGGTTTTATTTTATCACCCCAGCCCAAGAAGAACGCCGCACCGGCAGGCCGGGCGGCGTCGATCTCAGGCCTCTTGGCCCCCCTCCGGAGCGGGCGGATGCCAGCGCAGATCGGGCTGGCGCGCGGCGCGCGTTTCGTCGATCCGGCGCACCACGGTCTTGACCGGAGCAGCGAGAATCGCCGCCGGATCAGTCTTCGCCGTGGCCAAAATCGCACGAAAATCGGCGATGAACGCGTCCAGCGTCTCTTTCGATTCGGTCTCGGTCGGCTCGATCATGAGGCATTCGGGGACGAGCAGCGGGAAGTACACGGTGGGAGCGTGATAACCGCGGTCGAGCAGCGCCTTGCCGATGTCGAGCGCCCGGACGCCGGTCTCACGCTTGAGCTGCTGGGCCGAGACGACGAACTCATGCCGGCAGTTCTCATCGTACGGCGACTCGATCGCGTCCTTGATCGAGGCCCGGATGTAGTTCGCGTTGAGGACGGCGAGCTTCGAGACTTGCGTCAGACCCTCGAACCCGTTGGCGTACACATATGCCAGCGCGCGCACCATGTGGGCGAAGTTCGACCAGAACGAGCGCATCGAACCGATCGCGTCGGGCCGCTCGAAATCGAGCCGGAACGACTTGCCCGCCGATGGTTCCCAGCCGTCCGCGCCGGCCGATTCGTTGCACACCACGACCGGCGTAGGCAGAAACGGCACCAGCGCTTGGGCCACGCCGACCGGCCCGGCGCCCGCGCCGCCGCCGCCGTGCGGGATGGAAAACGTCTTGTGCAAGTTGAGGTGCATGAGGTCGAAGCCCATGTCGCCGGGCCGCGAATTCCCCATGAGCGCGTTCGCGTTCGCCCCGTCGTAGTACATCAGGCCGCCCGCGGCGTGCACGGCGTCGGTGATCTCTTTGATGTGGTCCTCGAAGAGGCCCAGCGTATTGGGGTTCGTCATCATGCAGACCGCGGTGTCGGGTCCGATCGCCGCTTTGATTTCGTCGACCGAAACGCGGCCCCGCGCGTCGGATTTCAGTGAGACGACGCGATAGCCGACCATCGCCGCCGAGGCCGGGTTGGTGCCGTGCGCCGTATCCGGAACGATGACCGTCCGGCGCGTGGCGCCGGCGCCGATCTGCTTGAAATACGCCTTGGCGATGAGCAGTGCCGTGAGTTCGGCGTGCGCGCCGGCGGCCGGGTTGAGCGAGAACGCGGCCATCCCGAACAGCGACGCCAGACTGCGTTCGAGTTCCCACATGACCGCCAGCGCGCCCTGCGCCAACTCGTCGGGCGCGAACGGATGCAGATCGCGAAACGCGGGCAGATTCGCCATCGCATCGTTGATGCGGGGGTTGTACTTCATCGTGCACGAGCCCAGCGGATAGAAGCCCAGGTCGATCGCAAACGTCTTCTGCGAGAGCCGCGTGAAATGCCGGTTGACGTCGAGTTCGGTGTTGTCGGGCAGCGGCAGATCGCCGCGCAGCATCGCGGCCGGCAAAAAGTCGGCCAGCGCGGGGCCGGCGGGCAGATAGCGTCCGGCGCGGCCGGGGTGCCCCGACTCGAAGATCAACGGAGTGTCAAACGCGCGCTGTTGCATGTGCCACCTGCTCGGTGAGAGCGAAAACGAGCGCATCGATCTCCGGTCCGGTCGTCAGTTCGGTCGCCGTCATCAAGATACAATCGGCCAGCTCGGGATAGAAGCGGCCCAGGTCCAAGCCGCCCAGGATGTAGCGTCCGCGCAAACGCGCCAATACGTCGGCGGCCCGGCCGGGAACTTGCACGACGAACTCGTTGAAGGTCGGGGCGGCGAAGCGCGCCCGCACGCCCGGCACGGCGGTGACGCGGGCTTGGAGCTCGCGCGCGCGGGCGAGGTTGTGCGCGGCGCAATCACGCAGCCCGGTCTGGCCCATCGCGGCCAGATAGATCGTGGCGCAGAGCGCGCAATGGGCCTGATTGGTGCAGATGTTCGAGGTGGCTTTCTCGCGCCTGATGTGTTGTTCGCGCGCCTGCAACGTGAGGGTATAGGCCGGAGCGCCCTCCTTGTCGACGGTCCGGCCCACGAGCCGGCCCGGAATCCGGCGCAAATGTTCGGTCGTCGTCGCGATGAACCCGACGTGCGGACCGCCGTAGGCCATCGCGACGCCGAAGGATTGGCCTTCGCCCACCGCGATGTCGGCGCCCCAACGCCCCGGCGGCGCCAGCGCCGCCAGCGACAAGGCTTCGGCGATGACACCGATGAGCAGCGTCCCGCTGGCTTTGATGACGCCTTTGCGGCCCGCCGGCGCATCGATCGCGCCGAAGAAATTCGGCGATTGCACGACCACGGCGGCATAGCGCCGGTCAGCCAGCCGCGCCTCGATCTCATCGAAATCGGTGGTCCCGTCGGGTGCGTAGTCCAGCTCGTCGATGACGAGCTCCAAGCCTTCGGCGTACGTCCGCAAGACCGTCCGGTAATTCGGATGGACGGCCGCGGAGACCAGCAGCGCCTTGCGGCCGGTGGCGTTCACCGCCATGATCGCGCCCTCGGCCAAAGCCGTCGCTCCGTCGTAGACCGAGGCGTTGGCCACGTCCAATCCGGTCAGCAGCGCGACGTACGTCTGCCACTCGTAGATCGCTTGGAGGTAGCCTTGAGACACCTCGGCTTGATACGGCGTATAAGCAGTGAGGAATTCGCCGCGCATCGCCAGCGCCGCGACGATCGGGGGCGTGTAATGCCGGTAGGCGCCAGCGCCCAAGAACGACGTGTACGTGCTTCCGGGCGTCCGCGCGGCCAGCGCGTCGAACGTCGCTGC
>JBEKHC010000102.1:0-17084 GCA_050012475.1 Candidatus Velthaea sp. | reverse complement strand
GATCCGGCCTTTGCTCGTCACCGGTTCGCTCCCGCGCACGTCGACGATCGGCGTCGACGCGGTCAGGACGACACCCGCGCCCAGCACCGCCTCGCGCTCGACGTGCACGCCTTCGACGACGATGCAACGCGAACCGATGAAGGCGCCGTCTTCGATGATGACGGGCTGCGCTTGCGGCGGCTCGAGCACACCGCCGATTCCAACTCCGCCCGAGAGGTGCACGTTCTTGCCGATTTGCGCGCACGAGCCGACCGTCGCCCAGGTGTCGACCATCGAACCGGCATCGACGTACGCGCCAATATTAACAAAACCCGGCATCAGAATCGTCCCGCGGCCGAGAAACGCGCCAAACCGCGCAACGCCGCCGGGCACGCAACGCGCACCGCTTTCCTCGAAGTTGCGTTTGGTCGGTATTTTGTCGAAGTAGCTGGGGCCGTCCGTTCGGCCTTTGCCGGGATTGATCGCGACCGAATCCAAGCGCTGAAAATACAACAGAATCGCCCGTTTGATCCACGGATGCGTCACCCAGCCGCCGTCGCCCGGCTCGCAGACGCGCAGTTCGCCACGATCCAGCAACGCGATGACCCGGTCGATCGCCTTGCCGCGCTTCTTCCGGATGTCCTCCGGGTGCCCGTCGAGGGTCACAATCGCCGCCTCGAGTTCCGTCACGTTCATTCCGGCTCACGTTCACCGGCAACGCGAGAGCACCCCGCGGTCGATCTGGGTAGGAGAAGGATGGCGCCTTGCGGAGCGAACCTCGGTCGGACACACGCAAAGCAGCGGCGGCACGGTCCCATGGCCGCAAACGGGAGTTGTATGGCGAACACAGCAGCAGACGAGACACGGATCAATGCAATACGGTTTCTCGCCGTCGACGCAGTCCAGAAAGCGAATTCCGGCCACCCGGGATTGCCGCTGGGCGCGGCGGCCATGGCGTACGCGCTTTGGGAGAACCACCTGCGCTTCAATCCCGCCGACCCGCACTGGTTCAACCGCGACCGCTTCATCTTAAGCGCCGGACACGGCTCGGCGCTGCTCTACGCGCTGCTGCACCTGTACGGCTACGATCTCACGCTCGACGATCTCAAATCGTTCCGGCAACTGGGCAGCAAGACGCCGGGCCACCCCGAGTATCACCACACGCCGGGCGTCGAAGTGACGACCGGGCCGCTGGGCCAGGGCTTCGCCAACGCCGTCGGCATGGCGATCGCCGAGGCGCACTTGGGGGCCGTCTACAACAAAACCGAAACGATCGTCGACCACTACACCTATGTGCTCGTCGGCGACGGCGACCTCATGGAAGGGGTCTCGTACGAAGCCGCCTCGCTCGCCGGCCACCTCGGCTTGGGCAAACTCATCGCGCTGTACGACGACAACAAGATCTCGCTGGCCGGCAATACGGAGATCACGTTCACCGAAAACGTGCAGCAACGGTTCGAGGCCGCCGGCTGGCACACGCAATTCGTCGGCACCGAGTTCGCCAACGACGTCCCCACGATCGACAACGCGATTGCCGCCGCGCAAGCGGTGACCGAGAAGCCGTCCATCATCTTAGTCCGCTCGATCATCGGCTTCGGTTCGCCCAAAGCCAATACGTTCGGGGCGCACGGCGAACCGCTCGGGGTCGACAACGTCACCAAGACCAAACAGACGTTGGGCTGGCCCACCGAGCCGGCGTTTCTCATCCCGCCCGAAGCCGCGGCACTCGCCGACGAAGCCAGGGCGCGCGGCGCGAAACTGCAAGGCGAGTGGAACGAACGCTATGCGAAATGGAAGGCCGCGAACTCCGAACTCGCCGCCCAGTTCGAGCGCGCGCGCGACGGCAAACTTCCCGAAACCCTTGCCTGGCCGACCTTTACCGCCGAGAACGGCAGCGTCGCGACCCGCGAGGCGGGCGGAACGGTGATGAACGCGATTGCTTCCGGGCTCCCCGAACTCGTCGGCGGCTCGGCCGATCTCGACCCGTCGACGAAGACCTACCTCAAAGGCGCCGGCGATTTCCAACCCGAGTCGTATGCGGGCCGCAATATCCACTTCGGCGTGCGCGAGCACGCGATGGCGGCCGCGATGAACGGCATCGCACTGCACGGCGGATTGCTTCCGTTCAGCGCGACCTTCTTCAATTTTGTCGATTATCTCAAGCCGGCATTACGCCTGGGCTCCATCAACAAGATCCGTTCGATCTACGTGTTCACCCATGACTCGGTGTTCTTGGGCGAAGACGGCCCGACACATCAGCCGATCGAACAGCTGGCCATGCTGCGCGCGACGCCGAACTGTCAAGTCGTTCGGCCGGCCGACGCGCTCGAAACGCTCGAAGCTTGGAAGCTGGCGATTCAACCGGCAACCGGACCCTGGGCGCTCGTCTTGTCGCGCCAAAAACTCCCGTTCCTGGGGGCGCGCAACGCTGCAGTCGACAAGGGCGGGTATATCCTCGTCGACAGCAACGGGACGCCCGATGTCATCCTCATCGCCACGGGTTCGGAGGTTGCGCTCGCCGTCGATGCGGCGAAACTGCTGGCCGCAAAGGGCACGCAGACGCGGGTCGTCTCGCTGCCGTGCTGGTCGCTCTTCGAGGCCCAGCCGCAAGCGTATCGCGACAGCGTGTTGCCGCCCGACGTCAAGGCCCGGGTCTCGATCGAAGCCGGGGCGACGCTGGGCTGGTCGCGTTACGTCGGAGATCGCGGCGTCGCGATCGGCATCGATCACTTCGGAACCTCAGCACCGGCAGCGGCGATCGCGAAGGAGTTCGGCTTTACGCCCGAACACGTCGCCGACGTCGCCGCCGGCTTACTCTCCAGCGTTTAACGACAGAGAAGGACAAGCATCATGGCAACGCAGATGCAACGACTCACCGAGCTCGGCCAGAGCATCTGGCTCGACAACATCCGCCGCTCGATGTTCGCTTCGGGCGAACTCAAAGCGCTCATCGATCAAGGGCTGCGGGGCATGACCTCCAACCCGACGATCTTCGAAAAGGCCATCGGGCACGGTGACGACTACGACGAGCAGCTGCGGACGCTCATCGGCAAAGTCACCGACAGCGGCGACCTCTTCGAGGCGCTGGCGGTGCGCGATATCCGCAGCGCATGCGACGCCTTTCGCCCGCTGTACGACGCGACCCACGGCGCCGACGGTTACGTCTCGCTGGAAGTCTCGCCGACGCTCGCGCGCAACACCGAAGCGACGATCGCCGCCGCCGCGCGGTTGTGGAAAGACGTCGACCGGCCGAACGTCATGATCAAAATCCCCGGAACGCCCGAAGGCGTGCCGGCCATTCGGGCGTCGATCGCAGCGGGCATCAACGTCAACGTGACTTTGCTGTTCTCCGTCGACGCCTACGAAGCCGCGGCGCAAGCGTACATCGACGGCATCAACGACCGCATCGCTAAAGGCGCGCCGGTCGATACGATCGCGTCGGTGGCGTCGATCTTCGTATCGCGCATCGACACCGCCGTCGACAAGCTGCTCGACGCCAAAGTGAAAGCCGGCGATTCGGCCGCCGCCGGACTGATCGGAAAGATCGCGATCGCCAACAGCAAGATCATCTACCAGCGGTTTCTGGGGCTCTTCGACGGTCCGGCGTTCGCCGATGCTCGCGGGAAACACGGCGCGCACGTCCAGCGGCCGCTGTGGGCCTCGACCGGAACCAAGAACCCGGCGTTCAGCGACCTCATGTACGTCGAAGGACTCGTGGCCCAAAACACCGTCAATACGGTGCCGCCCCAAACGCTCGACGCGCTGCTCGATCACGGCAAAGTTCAGGCCGACACCATCTCGGCCGACCTCGACGGCGGGCGCGCTTCACTCGACGCGCTGGCAAAGCTCAACATCTCGCTCGCCGACGTTACCGACCAGCTGGTGGCCGAGGGCGTGAAGTCGTTCGCCGACTCGTTCGATCAGATGCTTGCCGCGATCACCAAGAAGCAGCAGGCACTGGCCGCGCCGGACGCGGTAGCCGCGACCCGCTAACGCGATGCCAACCGGCCTTTACTTGCGCGTGGCCCCACGGCCGGGGGGTCCGAGAAAAGGCAATTCGTGCAACACGGGATGATCGGATTTGAGCGCATGTGCGCGAACACCGAGGCGCGCGCGTCGCGCGCCGGCGCGGCTGGGGAGGTCGTCGATGTCCGATAGTTCCGCGTCAGCCACGCTCATGCGGCCGGGGTTCCCCGCGCCGCGTGCGCGGCCGAACCCGTTGCGGGCGGGGATCGATTCGAATCGCATCCACGACCCGTGCAACGTCATCTTCTTCGGCGCCAGCGGCGACCTCATGAAGCGCATGCTCATGCCCGCGCTCTACAATTTGCGGCTCGAAGACACGCTGCCCAACGACTTCGGCATCGTCGGTTTCTCGCGCAGCAGCTATACCGACGAGCAATTCCGCGCCGAAATGAAGAAGGCGATCGACGAGTTCTCGCGCAGCGGGCCGGCCAAAGATCCGATCTGGAGCGACTTCGAGAAACGTATCTCGTACATCTCGGGCGACTTCGACGACGTCAAGTCTTTTCACGCGCTGCGCGAGCACATCGAAAATAACGACAAGACGTTGGGCACGGGCTCGAACCGGCTGTTCTACTTGTCGACGCCGCCGTCGCTGTTTTCACCGATCATCGACATGATCGAGCAGTCCGGTTTAGGACAGCGCAGCAACAAAAACGGTTGGACGCGCATCATCATCGAGAAGCCGTTCGGCACCGATCTCGACTCGGCGCGCGCGCTGCAGGCGGAGGTCGAGAAAGCCTTCGACGAGCGCCAGGTCTACCGCATCGACCACTATCTGGGCAAAGAGCCGGTGCAGGACATCATGGCACTGCGCTTCGCCAACGTCATCTTCGAGCCAATTTGGAATCGCCGCTACGTCGACTCGATTCAAATTACCGCCGCCGAAACCGTCGGCGTCGAACAGCGCGGCGGATACTACGACAATGCCGGCGCGCTGCGCGACATGATCCAAAACCACGTGCTCAACCTGATGACGCTCGTGGCGATGGAGCCGCCCGCGCTCTCGGACTTCGAGGCCATCCGCGACGAGAAGTTCAAGGTGCTCACCGCGCTGCGGCCGATCGACCGGAACCGCGTGTTCATGGACACCGCGCGCGGCCAATACGACGCCGGATCGATCGCCGGCAAGCCGGTCCCGGGTTATCGCGACGAGCCCGACGTCGCTCCCGACTCGAACACTGAGACGTATGCCGCAGTCAAGTTCTATATCGACAACTGGCGCTGGGCCGACGTTCCGTTCTATCTTCGTTCGGGCAAACGTTTGGCCCGTAAAGGCTCCGAGATCGCCGTGCGCTTCAAGTCGATTCCGCACCGGCTCTTCGGCGAACTGGGCGACACGATCGACAACAACGTGCTCATCATGAAGATCCAACCCGAGGAGGGCATCTCGCTGCGCTTCTCGGCGAAGGTTCCCGGCCCCAAGATGCACATCCGGTCGGTGACGATGGACTTCAACTACGGCACCGGATTCGGCGTTGTGTCACCGCCGGCATACGAGCGGCTCATCGGCGACGCCATGCGCGGCGATGCGACGCTGTTCACACGTTGGGACGCGGTGCAAGCGGCGTGGGGAGCCGTGATGCCGATCCTCGAACGCTGGTCGGACGTACCGGACGAGACCTTTCCCAACTATGCCGCAGGCGGGCAAGGCCCTGCGTCGTCGGAACGTTTGCTCGCCGCAGACGGACGTGAGTGGAGAAAGATATGACCGCTCCGATTGCCTCGACGGACTTCGACCTGCTGCGCGAGCAACTCGGCAAGACGAGTGTCTCCGCGACGACGATGAACTTCATCGTTTGGATCGACGACATCAACTTTCGAGCTTGGGTCCTCGAGCGAACGACGAAGATTTTGGAGAAGCATCCGGCCCGGGCGATCTTGCTCGACGCCTGTCCCGACACCCCGCCCGGCGCGAAGCTCGTGCGCAGCGAGCCGGGCGCCGCAGACGATGCCAACATTACCGTTCATGGCGAGCGCGTCGAAATCGGCGTGACGGGGATGTCGGCTGACGAGATTCGCGAGCTGACCGGTTCGCTGACCATGAACGGCTTGCCGACCTTGCTGTGGTGGACGGGCGAGGGGATCACGGGCCAACCGGCGTTTGACGCGCTCGTCGAACTGGCCGACTCGCTGGTGGTCGATTCGTCCGGGACGCGCAACGACGGCGCGACCGTGATCGAATTGACGCACTTTTTATCGCGCCGTCAGAATATTCGCTTGCGCGATCTGGCGTGGATGCGTTTGCGTCCGTGGCAGGACATGATCGCTCGTTTCTTCGACGATCCCACCTTGAGGGAAGAACTTTATTCCGTCCGCTCGCTGCGAATCGTTTCCGGATCCGAGGCGGAAGCACTGTACTTGAGTGGCTGGCTCGCGAGTGCGCTCGGCTGGACCGCGACCGCGCACTTGGAGTTCAGCGACGCCGCCGGCGCCCATATCCCGTTCTCATCCGAGCGCGCCGGCCGCATCCGCCGCATTTGGGCAATCGAAGTCTCGACGGAGAGCACGCGCTATAGCGCAAGGGTCTCCGATCAGGACGAAAATGTCGTGTTCGTCAAGGCCACCGGAAAAAACGAGACGCCCGGACGCTTCGTCCCGCTGCAAGCCGTGGACAGTCCCTCACTGCTCGAACGCGCAATCCTGGAACCGCGCACGGACGATCTTTTCGAGTCGGCGCTGCGAATGGTCGGCACGCTCACGGCCTGACAGAATTCGCGGCGCTGAACGCGCCGCGAATCCATGGCGTTCGGCGCTACCATTCATCCGATTTGGCCTGCGTCGCCGGCGACGCGAAGCGATCCGAAAGCGACGCATTTCCCACGATCGACTGTGCCGCTTTGAGGATGCCCAACCCGATAAAGAACACGGCAGCGAAGACGACGTCGAACGACCAGACCGCTGTTGGATTCGCGTGGTTGACGGCCAGGTAGAGCGCATATCCCGAGATCAGACACAACAGCGCGCTCAAGCACGAAGCCGGCCCGATGAGCGCGAATGCGGGAGCATCGCTCGCAATCGACCGGCCAAAAAAGGTCGCTGCGCAGAGCAGTAGTCCGACCGAGATGGCGAATAGCCACAATGACACCGTTGACGGCCTGCCGGCCAACAGCGAGATCCCGTTTATTGCGCCGATCACGACCGTCGCCAGGCCGGCGATGACGCCGGCAAACCGAGCGTATCGAACCGGGGCGCCGGTCGATCGAACCTCGTTCATTTATGAACCGCTGCCTTTTCCTGCTGGATTGAGAATTCGCTGCTTCTCGGCCTCGAACTCCGCCTCGGTGAGTATGCCATCGGTTCGCAGTTGGGCAAGTTCGCGCAGAGATTTTATCCGGTCGGCACTTGACGATACCGCCGGCTCCTCCGGAGGCGTTTTTGCCGCCTCGACCTTCACCTGACTTCCCGCCTGCATGAAACTTTGGCCGATGGGCATTCCCATCGCGACGCCCATACCCGCTCCGAGACCCGTCCCCATCACGGCGCCGGCGGTTCCTTCGTTGGCGGCAGCTTGCTGCATCACGTCGAAGCTGCGCTCTTGTTGGTAATTGAATCCGACGATCGTCATCTCCGCGCGTTTGGCAAGCGCCGCTTTCAACGTTTGAACTGCCGGATCGGAGTCCGGGACATTGATCGAGTTGATGTTGAACTGCAAGAGACTCAGACCATACGTCGCCATATCTTCGGAAAGCGAGACCCGCAGCATCTCGGATAGCTTGCCGAGTTCCGTCGATATATCGAGCACCGACTGACCGTTGATGATGATCGCGTTAGCAATCTCGGTTTTGATTCGAGTTATGAACACGCCCCGGAAATATTCGGCCAACGTCGACGCCTCGAACTGTGGCAGCGTTCCAACCAGCCGGATCAAGAACTTGCGCGAATCAATGATCCGAACGCCGTATTGCCCGTATGCCCGGACCGGCAGCATCAACTTGTACTGCGGGTCCGCGAGCTGGATCGGATCGGGCGTTCCCCAGCGGACGTCAAGATTGGCCACGCGGTTGACGAACCAAACCTCCGACGTAAAGGGCGAACGCCCTCCGAACGGCAGTCCGATCAATCCGGACAGTCCCGGGATATTTTCCGTCGAGAGCGTGTGCCGGCCGGCCTCGATCGGTCCCACGTAGACGCCACCTTTGACCAGATACGCTTCTTGTGTTTCGTTTACGATGAGTTGGGTCCACGTCGACAGCGCTTCCGAAGGATACTTCCAAGCGAGAACGTGGGGGGAACCATCCCATTTCACGACGTCAATGATGGCCACGAATGATTCTCCTCTGCGGACGGCCGGCGCCTACCAGACGGGCCGCCTTGGCAGTCGTCGAGCGAAGCCGAGACGAATTCATCTAGATCGGGTCCGGAGCGCCATACATATTCGGCCCGCGGTCTGAAGGTTTGCATAGTAAATAGAGCACGTAGAATCCGCCCACGATGGTAAGGATCCACAAATAGCTCATACCGCTCTCGCGAACGTCGTGCAATCGACGCAGTGTCACCGCCATCGTCGGAACGAACGCTGCGACTTGAAAGATCCCGGGAAGCGGATTTCTCGAATGGCTCATGCCGCCCAGCACGATGGTGGCCACGAACGTGAAAACGGTCCACCACCAGTATTCGGCTAACGAAGCGCGGCCGGTGAAGATCGAGTACTTATAAAAGCAGCGGTTAACGGCCGGCCAAAACTTTGCCAGGTCGACCGGTCCGCGCTGCGCGGGCGTATAGACCGCGTCGACTGATGCGCCCGAAGTGCCAGGCGTTTGTGCAAACGGCGATGCCCAACCCGGCTCGTCGGTGCGCGGCAGCGCGACGCCTCCGATCTGCACGCCGCAGTAGTCGCACTTTACCGAACCAACGCTAAGCGGCGCGGCACACGATGCACAACTCACGGATGTGGGCGACACGCGAACTCCATCTACGGACGCAGACGTAGCGACCAGCGGCCCCATTGCCAATGTGAATGCCGGTTGCTGCTACGGAACTAGTATCGGCTGGCAACGAAAGCGTTTTTAGCATCGCCGCTACGGACGGCGTGCTGTGCCCACGACCCGAGTACCGCTCGGCGTCCGCCTGCTAAATGTTTCGAAACGGCAGGCCGAACCTTATAAGGGTTCGCGAATCTTCTTTTTACGAGGCTTGTCTTGTCATCTTGCGGCGCCTGCGGCGCGGGACTTTCCGGAGCCGTTTGCGCGTATTGCGGCACACTCACGCCGACCGCAAATACGGTCTCAACCGTAACGCTCGCCCCAGCCGCCGCACCGTCCGAGCAGACCCAGACGCAGACTGCACCGCGCCAGCCGGCACACAATGTCGCGGCCGGCGGCGCGGTTTGTCCGCAGTGCGGCGAGGCCAACTCTACCATAAAATACTCGCCGGCGCATATCTTGATCTGTTCGTGCTTCTTTCCGCTTGGATTGTTGTGTTTGCTGGCTCCGATCAAGCGTTGCACCAAGTGCGGGTATCAGTATGGCCCGGGCGCCTTCTTGCGTTCGCTCTCGCGGTCGACCATCCGTCCACTCGTGGTCACCGCGATCGCGGCGATCGTCATCCTGACCTATTCGCACACGTCCCGGAGCGCCACGGCGCTTCCCGGTTCGTTCGCGGCGGTTAGTTCGGACTTGCAAGCCGAATCGGCCAGTGCTTTCACTCCGGCCGTCGACTTCGTCAAGACCTATTACCGGTTATCGAACGAGCGCGATTTCCAAATGATGTACGGGATGCTGTCGGAAAGAATGCAACGCAAGAACCCCTTTGCCGACTACGTGAAATACTACGACTTCGTGCAACACATCGCTGTTGAGGCGACGCCGGGCGATACGGCAAATGCAGTCAACGTTCGGATCACCACGCGCTATCGCGAAAACAACGGCACCGTCACCCAGTCGGTGGACGAAGGTCGCTGGCTTCTGGACGTCGAGAACGGTGGGTTGCGGCTCAACGCTGAGGACGTTCACCAAATAAAATAACGACCGGCGCGGGACGCGCCGCCTTCACGATTCGCCGCACCGAATCATCGCTCGCCGGGGCTCGGTTGCAGCCAGCGCAAACGAATCCGGCGGCAGGCGGTAAACGACCGGCGATGCTGGGAAAGCGGCTGCTATGGCCGATCGATCTCTGACCGTTCTGCGCGACGCGGATGCCCTTGCCGACTCTGCCGCGGATCGCTTCATCGACCTAGCCGGAGCCGCGATCGCGGCGCGCGGCTCGGCGGCCGTGGCGTTGGCCGGCGGTTCGACCCCGCGCGCCATGAACGCCCGGCTCGCCGCCAGCCCGCGACGTGAGCGCCTGGACTGGACGAAACTGCGCTTCTACTTCGGCGACGAACGCTGCGTGCCGCCGGATCATCCGGACTCGAACTATCGCATGACGCGTGAGACGCTTTTCGCCCCGCTCGGCATCGCCGACGCGCAGATCGAGCGCGTACGCGGCGAAGTCGAACCGCACGCGGCCGCCGCAGCATACGACGCCACGCTAAAGAACACGCTCGGCGACGCGCCGGTTTTCGATCTGGTGTACCTCGGCATGGGTCCGGACGGACACACCGCTTCGCTCTTCCCCGGTACGATCGCCTCGATCGACGGTCGCGCCCTCGCGGTCGCCAACTTCGTCCCGAAATTCAACAGCTACCGCGTGACCCTCACGCCGCGCGTGCTCAACGCGGCCCGGCACGTCACCATCACGGCGGCCGGGGCCGAAAAAGCCCAAGCCCTCGCCGCCGTTCTCGAGGGACCACACGAACCCGACCGCTTTCCCGCCCAGCTCATCGCCCCCATAACCGGCGACCTCGCCTGGCTCGTCGACGCTGCGGCTGCGGCGCAGCTCGCGGGCAGCAGGGTTCAGCTTCGCTGAACCCGTGGCGTTTGCGGCTGCGCCGCAAGCCGCGTGGCGTTTGCGGCTGCGCCGCAAGCCGCGTGGCGTTTGCGGCTGCGCCGCAAGCCGCGGCGATGTTACTTCTTGGGCTCGGTTGGAGATGCGGGGGGCAGCAGCGTCTTGTCCGGCGATGCCGCGTCGAGCGTTTGCGCTCCCAGCGCCGACGCGTCGATGTGGTACGTCGAGAACACCGTGCCGCCGACGCGGTTGAGTTCGACGACCGCGTTATTCAGGTCGGTCTGCGCTTGTAACTCGCGGCCGCGGTTATTGGCGACGTCGAGCTGACGCTGCAGCACCAAGAACGTCGTCGAACTGCCGACGTTGAAGCGGCGCTGCTCGGCGAGTAGCACCCGCTCCGACGCCCTGCGCGCGCGGCTTGCGGCGACGAGACGGTATTGCGTCTCGCGAAATTGCTGAATCGCATTGACGGCTTCGGCCCGCAGCCGTTCGAGCAGCGCGATCTCTTCGATGCCAACTTGCTTGGCCTGTTCGCGCGAAATTTGATACTCCGCTTTGGCGGTTCGATTGCCCAGCGGAACCGTAAACGTCACCCCGATGGTGTAGGTCGGAAACCGATTGTCGAGCGTGTTTTTCCAGGCCTGCCCCAAACCGCCGACTTGATAGGCCGGATTGGTCCCGAACCCGGTCGGCAGCGCCGGCAGCGGATTGCCGGCGAGCGCAAGCAATTCGTTGATTGCGGCAGTTTCTTCACCCAGGAGCGCAAAGATCGGATTTCCGGTCGGATTGGTCGAGAAACCCGCAAACCCGTTGGATGCGTAGCCGAGATTGAGATCGACCTGGGGCTTGAGTTGATCCTTGGCATAGGCGAGGTTCGTCGTTGCCGAATCGCGCTGGGCGCGCAGCTGCGCAACTTCCGGCCGGTTCTTGAGCGCCGAAACGATCAGCGCATCGAGGTCGGGTTCGGCCGGCAGCGAGATGACCGGCGACGTGGGCACCAGGTTGGCGACCCACACCGGATCGCCCGGATTGGCCAAAATCAATTGCTTGAGCTGCGTCTGCAAGCGCTGGACGTTCGCCAGCGCCGCGAAGACGTTGTCTTGAAAAACGTTGACTTGGGTTTGCGATTCGACGATGTCAACTGGCGCGACCGCGCCGCGAGCGGCCAGCCGCGCATTGGACTGCGCCTGTGCTTGCGCTTGACGCAGCCCTTCTTCTTGAATGCCGACATTGCGCCAAGCCGCGACGAGATTCCAATACGTGTTCGAGACATTGGTGATCGTCTGCGAGACGGACGTGAGCGCCTGAGCGCGATTGGCTTGGGCGTTCGCCAGCGAAAGCTCGAATTGGCGCCGGGTTTCGTTGGTTCCGGTGCCGCGGCCCAACGGTTGGGAGAAATTAAAGCTGAGCGCCGTCGTATAAAACGGGTTGTAGCTGTTGATCGTCGCGTTCGAGTTCACGTATTGCTGATTTGCGCTGATGCTGTAATGCTGTCCGCCGCGCAACTCACCGTTGAAACCGGCCGTCGCGCCGGCCGTGTCCTGCACGACGGGTCCGCCGCCTGGTCCGGACTCAAACGAACTCACCGCCGCCGTCGAACTATGCTGATACTGCGGCGCAAGCTGAAACTTGACGTCGTAGGCACCGCGCGCGGCGATGATTTGGTAATTTGCGATGCGCTGATTCGACTGCGCGATCGCAAGATCCGTATTGCGGCCCAGCGCCATTCCAATGGCATCGTCGAGCGCGATGCCGACGAACGGCTCGGCGTTCAAGCCGACGAGCGCGCCGGTCGGCAGCGGACCGTTGGCGGGAGCCGAATAGCCGGGAGCGACATTCGGCACCGGCGGCAACACTGGCGGCACCGGCGGCGGCGGCAAGCCCGCGGCACCGGACTGCGCGGCGCCGGGCGTTCCCGGCGGCGCCGATTGCATCGTCGCCGGAGACGGCGAGCGCATCGTGGCGGGGGAGGATGATTGCGGTTGTGGTTGTCTTGCGCTCGCGGCTTGGGCGCTCGTCGCTACGACGATCGAACTCAATGCAAGGCAAAGGAGTCGGGAATGCACGCAGTGCTCCTCTAGGTGACGCAGACCGGGGCGCGCGCAAACGTTATTGTGACTTGGTATCCACGTACGTCTCGACCGACATGCCGACGCGCAGCGGCATGGCGGCCGGCGGATCCGTCACGATGATGCGAATCGGCAGTCGCTGCGTCACCTTGACGAAGTTGCCGGTGGCATTTTGCGCCGGAACGAGGCTGAATGTATTTTGCGAAGCCGGGGCGATCGTCTGGACCTTGCCATGGAACGTCGTGCCCTTGTAAGCATCCACTTTGATATCGACGTCTTGGCCGACGCGGATCTTGCCCAGCTGCGTTTCTTTGTAATTGGCCGTGATGTACGTTCCGTAGCGAGGGACGATGTCGAGCAGCGATTGCCCGGGCGCGACGGTGGCACCGATCTCGATGTTCTTGGCGCCGACGTAGCCGTCGATGGGCGATCGAATGACGGTGTAGCCGAGTTGATCCTGCGCGGTGCGGACTTGCGCGTCCAGCGACTTCACTTGTGCCTGCGCGGCGGCGTATTGCGCCTCTTCGGCGCCGATTTTGAAGGGCGTGCTCGACTCGTCATAGCGGCCTTGCGCCGTGGTCAACTGCCCGCGCTGCGACCCGATGCCTGCTTCGGCTGCGTTCGCGCTGGCGATGGCCGCCGTATAGCGGGCCTGGGCCTGGGTCACCGCCGTCTCCGCGGCGGAAACGGTGTCGATCGCCGAACGGTACTGCGCTTGCGCCTGGGCTTGTAACGCCCGATCGGCGTCGAGCGTCTGCTGCGCCAAGTCGCCGGTCCGGACCAGCGCGGTCGTGCGGTTGAGATCCGCGTTCGCGCGCACCAGCCCTTCACGGGCGCTCGGGACGTTGGATTGCGCGACCCGCAGCTGCGCTTGGGCCTGCGCTACGGCGGCTTTGGCGGCGGCGACCTGCTCTTGAGCCGACGTCGCCGACGCGGACGCGTTGAGAATGGCCGCCTGGGCCGACGCGATCTCACCGCTGTTTTGTTGATTCTGCGCCGCTTGGGTCGCCGTGGTCAGCTCGACGTTCGTTTGTGCCGCGCGAGCCTGCGCGAGTTGCGCCTGGCGATTGGCGACCGCCGCCGTCAAGCGCGAGCGCTCATCGACGGCGTCAAGCTCTACCAGCACTTGGCCCTTGGTCACGGCTTGGTTGGTGTCCACCAGAACGCGGTCGACCCGCTCGCCGATTTTGCTCGTGATCGCCACCGTGTCGGCATCGACCCGCGCGTCGTCGGTCGATTCGTGACCGAGCGCGTAGATCAAGAACTTGATGCCGTAGATCAAACCGGCGATGACCAGGATGCCGATGACGACGAGCAGCCAGACGGGGGGCCGCCGGCGTGACGTCGTGGAGGGCTCTTCAGCAACCGGAGCGCCCGATGCGCCGCGAGCGTCAGGCGCTCCGGCCGGCTTGGGCGGTGCTTCAGTACGGGATTCCACTTTTCACTCCGTTCAGGAAAATATCGACCATACAGTCCAAATCGGCTTCTTTGATGCTGTACGAATCCCAAATCTTACGCGCGATCACGTATGAGAAACACATCCCCATAAAATAGGCAGCTAGTCGGTGAGCGTCCCCATGAATTTGCCCCAAGCGGATCTGCTCGGCGAAAAAGCCCTCCAAGCGCTGCATGATCTCCATCGGCCCGCGCCACTCGGGCATGCTCTCGGCTTGGGCGTCCTCCGCCAGCGAGATGCACATGAGGGCACGCCGGGCGTGCATGGTTTCGATCATCGACTGCGCGATGGTCCGCAAATTGGCGGCCAAATCACCGCTGAGCGAGGCCAACACGCTCTCGAAGACGGCCAGCGGGCAAGCGCTCTCGCGCATCGCCTGCAACAGCGCGTGCTTGTTGCCAAAATGCCGGAAAAGCGTCGCCTCGTTCACCCCGGCCCGCTCGGCAACCTCGCGTGTCGTGGTGCCGCGAGTACCATTCTGCTCGTAAATCGCTTTGGCCGCGGCGAGGATTCGCGCGCGGGTATCTTCCGCGGAGGAGCCGGGGCGAGCCGTTGTCTGCATTAATTCTTCTTCGTGAAGACGGCGTCGGAGATCGCGACGTTCGTCTGATAGTCCGTGTACGTGCCGTTCGCTACGGCGCGCACGTGCGGTATTTTAATATCGGCGGTTTGCGCGCTGAGCATCGTGTAGCCGCCGATCTCAGTAAAATGCTGGGTCATCGTAATGACGCCACCGTTGTAATAATCGTAACGGATCTGATCGATGGTCCAGGCGTTCGGATCGATCATCACCGTTTCGTGGTCGATCATGCCACGCACGCGCTGCACCATGTGCAGCACGATATCGGTGCGCTGCTCGAACGTCTGTTCGCCAACGTAGGAGATATAAAATCGCCCACCCCAGTTCGACGGATCGCCGACGTCGCTATAAAGCTTTTCAAAACCCTTGGCGTACGAGGGAACCCGGTCGAACACGACCTCATAGTTCGCCGGCCGTTTGAAATAGGTCGAGCCGTCGAGATGCTGCCCGATGAAAGGAAACGAGATTAGCCGAATATCGACGTGCAGCCGCGATTGATACGACGAAAGATTCGGGTTGCGTTCGATGACCCGTGCCAAGATCACGTTGGGATCGGTGGTGTCGGCCACAGCGGCACGGGCCGGAGAAGCCAGACCCGGCAAGCCGATGAGAAACGCCAGCATCGCGGCGGCAGCCCGTACCGCCCGACCGATCCCGTTGCGTTTGCGCGGCAGCCGGCGCGGCTGATTTGCTTCATCCTCCGGCAGCAGCGGAAAGGCGAACACGCGGTCCAAACCATTGAGCACGATGACTGCCCGAACGCCGTCGCTCTCGCCCCGCAACTCGATAGCGCCACCCAGCTCGCGAAATTTGCGCAACGCCGTAATCAGTGTTGAGATCGTTTCGGCCGAGAGCGTCGCTCCGGCGATAACCACCCGCAGCCGGGGGTTCTCACGGTTACTGCGAGCCAAACTCTCGACCAAGGCGGCAATCTCGTGGCGCGCCGCCTCTCCATCTTGTTCAAATCGAAGCGTTGGAACGGCTTCCTCGATTGGCATATGCTGCGACTTTTCCTAGAATGCGTGTAAGTGCTTGCATCAAAGTATAGCGGGGTTCGCGAGATAATGCAAGTACCCACACGCATCAGGGATCGGGCTTCCGAAACTCCGTGCTGATCATGCCGGAGCACCTGGGCCGCTGCGCGGCAGAAGCGGGGCTTGGCGAAGCCGCGGTCGAGCTGGCCGATCTCGACTCGAACGCTCGCCGCTCCTTTCCAGTTGAAACGAAGGTCGCTCCCTACCCGGCAAGCATGATCAAGACCCCGCTCGCCATCGCCGCGGCAGTTGCCGTCACCCAGGGGCGCTTCGCTTGGTCGCAGCGGCTGGTGGTCGAACCGAGCAACATGACGGCCAACGACGCGCCGTCACCGTTGGTCCCGGGGGCGTCTGCGACCTTGGGGAAGCTGGTCGCGCTCATGCTCAGCCGCTCGGACAACGTCGCGACGAACATGCTCATCGAGTGCCTGGACCGCCGCCGCGCCACCGCCGATCTGGCCGCGCTCGGCTTTCCCGCGACCGCAATTCGCCGCAAATTGTCCGGCGCGCTCCCGCTGATCGAGGATCCTGAGGCAAACGGCCGCAATGCCCACCCGGCGGATGAAGCGTGTGAGCTCTTCTCGCGCATCGCCCGCCGGGACGTCCCCGGAGCAGCGCGCATCACCCGGTCCCTGTCGGCTCAAGTTTGGAATACGAAGCTCTCGAGCGGGCTCGCCCCGGGCGACCGCTTCGCGCACAAGACCGGCGACACCGACGAAGTTTCGCACGACGGCGGAATCTTGACGCTCGCGTCGGGCGAACGCTACGCGATCGTCGTCTACACACAGCTGGAATCGAACGCGCAAACCGACGCCCGTTTCGGCGACTTCATGCGCGCGCTGCGGCCGTTCTTGCTTCGCGCATAGCAGCCGGACTCGGCTGCGCCGCAAGCCGCGCTGGTGTTACGGCTCCTTGGTAGCGCGTACGGCTGCGCCGCAAGCGGCGGCAGCGTTTGCGCGGTGCCGCAAGCCAAGGTGGCGTTTACGGCTGAGCCGCAAGTCGCGGTGGCGTTTGCGGCTGGGCCGCAAGTCGCGCTGGCGCTTGCGGCTACGCCGCAAGCCGGACGGTTTGGGCGTACCGAGCACCCATGAGGGTATACCCAGCGGCGGAGCCGA
>JBEKHC010000101.1:0-17207 GCA_050012475.1 Candidatus Velthaea sp. | reverse complement strand
GCGCGGACGGCCGAGCAGGTAGGCCAGCCGCGCGTTGTCGGCCTGCGCGATATTCGCGTTCGTGAAGGGCCGCGGATCGCTGACGGCAACGACCTCGCCGCGGCCGAGCGCATAGCGAACGACGATGTCGCCGTTGCCGTCGAACAGCAGCGGTTCGCCGGGGCGTTCGACGAACAGCATCCGGCTCGATCCCAAGGCGCGGACCGCGCGCACGTCGGCAGCGGCCGGACCCGCCAGGGTCCCTCGCGCGCCGACGCCAGGCAAGAACAACGGCAGCGCAAGCCGCGCGTTTTCATCCGCCGTCACTGCGCTGTTGCGGCCCAGATAGATCAGCCGGCCGCCGTCGCGCACCCACGCCGCGAGCGCAGCGACGTCGGCGGCCGTGCGCGACGCCGCATCGTCGGGCTGCGGAACGGGTTGTGCGCTCACCAGCGTATCGATGCCGGCGTCGAGTTCGATGGGGCGCAGCACGAAGCGACTCGTTGCGACCCCTTCCCGCGCCAGGACTGCCGCCCACGCGCGATAGCCGTGCGCGCCGTAATCGGTGCTCGCGTACGAATCGTTGGGCGCCGCGTCATCGTGCGACGTGACGACCGCGACCGCGGCCAGCAGCGCGAGCACGGCGATCGCGGCGAGCGTTTGCGGATCGAGCCGCGAGCCTTTCATGCCGCCGGCAAGCCCAGAAAGCGTTCGCAGTTTTGGTTCAGCCGCTCGAACAGCTCCGCGGTCGGTTCGGCCGGAGCAAAGAGCGCGAGCACGGCGTCGCCGGCGACTGCATCGAACAGCGGGTCGCGCACGAGCCGGCGATATTCGCCCGGGGTCCGGGCCGGATCGTACACGATGCGCCCGCGTTCGTCGAGCGCATGCAAGACCCACGAAAACAGCGCCGCGGCAGCCTCGCGGTAGCGCCCGGCGCGGGCAGCGGCCAGCGCCGCTTCGCGCAGCGCGGCGCAATCGACCGCGCCCGAATCGCTTTCGCCAAGTCCCGCCGGACGTTTGCGCCCGCGCGTGCCGCGCGCAAAGGAACGCACCAACACGTAGCAACCCCAACCCAAGAGCGCAAACGCGGCGGCGATTACACCGAAGCCGATCATCGCTTCGAGTGCGTTGTGCGCGCCCAGCGCGCGGTCGATCCCGTGAAGCAGCCCGCGTAAGAGTCCGCCGAGCCAGGATCGCAGCAGGTCGAACCACGAGGCCTGCGCCGGCCGCGCCGGAACGGCGACCGCATACCGCGGGTCGGCGACGATCGCGCGCGCGACGTCGCGCGGGTCGCCGTGCGGCCAGCGAGCGTTCATCGGCGGCCGTTCAGAGCGCGTTCTTCCGCGCGGCGACGGCCAAATCGTACCCTTCGCGACGCACGCGGATGTCGAAGGCGTAAATCACGATGAATGTCGTCAGCAATGCATTGAGTGCGACCCCGCCGATGACCGTAATGACCGGATAGAACGCGGTCACATGGGTCAGCACGCTGAACGCCGAGGCGATGCCCAATACGATGAGCGAGCCCAAGAGCGACACGGCGAACAACACCGTCGCGACGAGCAGCGAGCGCCAGAAGATCGGCGGGCTCAGCGTGCGTCGCAGGCCGTGGGCGATACCCCGGATCGGGTTGGGTTCTTCCAGCGCGATCGCGACGAGGGTCATCTGGGCTGCAAAATACAGCATCACCAGCGTCGCCAAAAAAACCGCGAGCATGACGACGGCAACGGGGATCCCGACGACCGCAGCGGCAACGCGCGACAGCACTGCCAGCGCTCCGATCGCCAACGCGATAACGAAAATCAACAGCGTGAGCACGATCGTCAGCGCGAAGGCGATTCCGACGTACGCCAGGCCTGCCGCGAGCTGCGCCGGCCAGCGCAGCAACGCTTCGCGATACACCTCCCGCACCGACGGCAGTTTTCCGCCGTACGCTTGAGCGACGCCGATGATGCACGCCGTGGACGAGAGCGCGCTCAAAACGGCGCTGAGCATGACCAAGAGCGCACCCAGCGCGCCGATCTGATTTTTCTGCGTCAGCGCGCGCAGAACGGCGCGCTGTTCTTCGGGATGACCCGGCGGAAGTTCCAGCAAGCGCTGCAGGTCGGCCAGCATTCCGGCGGTCGACGGCGCGGTGGCATATTGAACGATCGCGACGGGGATCGCGACGAGCGCGAGAATCAACACGAGCACGGCAAACCGCCGCACGAAAAGCGTCACGGCACGGTCGAGAATCTCGCCGATGCCCAGCGGCCGCAAATCGAGCTGTATCACGCGTGCGAAGCGTTCGGACGCGCGGCTGCGAAATCCCCGAAACGCGGACCGGGAGCGCTCGCCTCGCTCGCCGGAGCGGATGCGAGCGGGGCGCCGATCAGACCAACGTGCGGCGGCCTTCGAGCGCTTTTGCCAGCGTCACCTCGTCGGCATAATCGAGGTCGCCGCCGATCGGCAGGCCGTACGCCAGCCGCGTCACCCGCACGCCGCTGGGTGCGATCAAGCGCGATAAGTACAGCGCCGTCGCTTCGCCTTCGGCATTGGGATTCGTCGCGACGACGACTTCCTGCGCCTCGCCCCCGGCGATGCGTTCGATGAGTTCCTTGATCCGCAATTGCGCCGGGCCGACGCCGTCCATCGGCGAGATCACGCCGCCCAGCACGTGATAGCGTCCGTTGTACGCCGCCGTTCGTTCGAGCGCGTAGATGTCTTTGGCTTCGGCCACGACGCACATCAGCGCAGCGTCGCGCTGCGGATCGGAACAGATGTCGCACGGGTCATCTTCGGTAATCGCAAAACAGCGCGAACACAACCGCACGCGATCTTTGAGCGCGACGATCGCTTCGGCGAGCGCTTCGGCGTCGGCGCGCGGCCGGTTCAACAGGTGAAACACCAGCCGCGCAGCCGTTTTCGGACCGATGGTCGGGAGTTTCGAGAATTCGTTGATCAGGGCAGCGACTGGTCCGGCAACCGTCACATAAGTCCCGGGATGCGCATCCCGCCGGTGAGCGCGCCCATCTTGCTCGAACTGAGCGCCTGGACTTTGCCCAGCGCATCGTTGAACGCGACGACGACGAGATCTTCAAGCGTTTCGATATCGTCGGGATCGACGGCTTCGGGTTTGAGCGAGACTTTCGTGACTTTGAAATCGCCGTTGACGTTGACGGTCACCGCCCCGCCGCCGGCGGTTCCCTCGACAATCGTGTTGGCGAGCTCTTCTTGCACGCGCGTCATCTCTTGCTGCATTTTGCGCACCTGCGCCATCATCTGAGCCTGATTCATGTTCAAAACGATGCTTTCTTTAGAAGATTCGTCCGGCCGCGAAGCCGGAGCGCAGTGAACGGGAGCCGCAAACGCGATGGATTCGTCGAGCGAAGCCGAGACGAATCCACTAGGGAAGCCGGTCGATCGCGTAGCGCATGAGATCGGTGTCACGCTCGTCGGGTTCCGCCGGCGGGGATCCGGTCCGGCCACCTTCGACGCTGATACGCACTTCGAGCGGGCGACCTAGCAGTCCGTCGAGCGCCGCGCGTAACGTCGCCATGTTCGCCTTGAGGAGTTCGGCGCTGGTACGGTCGGCGACGCGCAACGTCAGGACGTCACCGTCGAGGGCGTGCACTGTCGTCTGAGACAAGGGCGCGCGCAGCGTCACTTTCGTTCCGGCGACGCGCGTGCTCACGTTCTGCCAGAGCGACCGGATCTTGTGCAGCGACAGATCGCCGACCGGCGCGATGCCGCTGCTGCTGCCGGCATGATCCGCGGCGTGCGATTGCGGCGCGGGCGTTGCGGCAGGCGGCGAACTTGCGACGCTACGCGAGCGCGGGCGCGGAGCTTCGGCAGACGCGGACACCGGCGGGGTCGCTGCGGGCGGCGGAGACGGCAACACTGCCGCCGGCTCGCCGGCGGCTCCTTCGAGTACGGCGACGCGGGCGGCGAGCGCATCGAGCGACGGGTCTTCTTGCTGCAGGATGAAGCGCAGCGTCGCAGTCTCGAGCTCCAAGCGGGCATTGCCGGAACCGCGCGCAGCGGCCAGCGCGTCGGCGAGCAGCCGCAAACCGCGAATGAGTCGCGACTGCGGCGTGACGCGCGCGCGCTCCAGGGCCGCCGCGGCGTCGTCGCCGGACAGATCGCGAGCCAGCAATTCGGGATTGATGCGCGCGACGAGCAAGTGGCGAAACTCGCCGATGGTGCTGCGGATGAGCCCCGCCATGTCGGTCCCGGCATCGCTGGCCTCATCGATGGCGATCAGCGCCGCGGTTGCATTCCCGTCGAGCGATGCTGCGAGCAAACGCCGCGCGAAGGCGCGTCCGGTTTGACCGAACGCCGCATCGACCGTGGCAGCGTCGACCGAGCCGTCGGCGTACGCGGCGACCTGCTCGAGCATGGTCAGCGCATCGCGCAGCCCGCCGTCCGCCCGGTACGCGATCGCCCCCAGTGCCGCATCGTCGATCGCGATGCCTTCGGCAATGCTGATGGTCCGCATCCGGTCGATCATCGTTTCGATCGGGATCCGACGGAACGCGTAGCGCTGACAGCGCGAAAGGATTGTCGGCGGCAGCGCCTCGGGGGCCGTCGTCGCCAGAATGAACACCGCGTAGGGCGGCGGCTCCTCGAGCGTCTTGAGAAACGCGTTGGCGCCTTCTTTGGTCAGCATGTGCGCTTCGTCGATGATATAGACTTTCATCCGCATCGTCGCGGGGGCAAATTTCACCGCCTCGCGCAAGGCGCGGATCTCATCGATTCCGCGGTTCGAGGCGGCGTCGATCTCCAGCACGTCGAGCGCGGTTCCGGCCAAGATCGCGCGGCAATTTTCGCACGTGTTATCCGGCGTCGCCGTCGGGCCGTGGACGCATTCGATACAGCGCGCGAGGATTTTCGCCGCCGACGTTTTTCCCGACCCGCGCGGCCCCGAAAAGAGGTAGGCGTGGGCTAAGCGCCCGGTGTCGATCGCCGAGGTCAACGTGCGGACGACCGCGTCTTGACCGACGAGATCGGCGAAACTTTTGGGGCGCCAGGTGCGATATAACGACATGCCGATTGCGGGAGTTCGGGGGGCGGCCCCGTCCTCCCGGTTGCGAATCACGTTTACCGGCCCGAGCGGCCGGGTAAATATGTCACGCTGAACGCTCTCGGCGCACGCTCTTTTCACGGAGCGTGTGTTTATTCTCCGGGCGAATCCATCCGAGGCGAGTTCTCGAGGAGTCATGGTGGCGGTAGCAGCTTTAGACGTGCGCACGGTACTGCACGATCAATTTGGATTCGAACGCTTCCATCCGGGTCAGGAAGAAGTGATTTCGCGCGTGATGGCCGGTCACGACACCCTCGCGATCCTGGCGACGGGAGCCGGCAAGTCACTGTGTTATCAGTTGCCCGCGCTCATTTTGTCGGGGACGACGATCGTCGTCAGCCCGCTCATCGCATTGATGAAAGATCAGATCGATATGCTGCGCGAGCGTGGCGTCGCCAACGTGGTCGCGCTCAACTCGACCCTGTCGGAGGATCAGGAAGCGGCGGCCGTTGCGAAGATCGCGACGGGCGCGATGAAGATCGTATTCGTCACCCCGGAAAAGCTGGAGGACGACGCGTTCGTGGCGACGCTGCAAAGCCTCAAAATCCCGCTGTTCGTCGTCGACGAAGCGCACTGTATCAGCGCCTGGGGTCACGATTTCCGCCCGGCCTATCTGAATTTAGGGCGCGTGATCATGCAGCTCGGAAAACCGACCGTGCTGGCACTGACCGCGACCGCGACGCCCGCGGTCCGTGAGGATATCCTCATTCAGCTCGGCATCCCGACCGTCAAACCGATCGTGAAAGGCTTCGACCGCCCCAACCTGCGCTACGAGGTCAAGCGCGCCGACTCCGAAGCCGCGAAATTGCGGATCCTCAAAGAACTCTTCGAGACCGGGCTCGAGGGCACCGGGATCATCTACACGGCGACGATCAAGAATGCGCTGGAAGTTCAGCGCTATCTGCACGACTATCTCAATCTGCCCGCCGCGGTCTATCACTCCAAACTGCAGAAGCAAGACCGCGTCTCGGTGCACGAGTTGTTCATGCAGGAAGACATTCGGGCCGTCGTGGCGACCAACGCGTTCGGGCTGGGCATCGACAAGCCCAACATCCGTTTCGTCGTGCACTACGATTTGCCGGGTTCGGTCGAGGCCTATACGCAGGAAGCCGGACGCGCCGGGCGCGACGGAGACATGTCACGCTGCATCCTCTTATATCGGATGAGCGACACGCGCGTTCAGAACTATTTTTTGACCGGCAAATACCCCGACGTCGAAGAGGTGCAGAAGGTCTTCGGCACGCTTGAGTTCTTTGGGACCCAAGAGGGCGGCGTCTCGCTGACCGACTTGCGCAAGATCTCCCAGCTCCCGCTCACCAAACTCAAAGTGATCTTGGCCCTGCTCAAAAAATCGGGCTTCATCGAGACGTCGTCGCGGGCCAAGTACACGCTCACCGACAACGCGCGCGAAAAACGTGAGCTGCTGCTCAACTTGGCCAACTACGAGACCAAGAAGAGCTACGACCAATCCAAGCTTGCCATGATGCTGCAGTACGCCGAAAACGCCTCGTGCCGGCGGCGCTTCATCCTCAATTACTTCGGCGAGGATTACGAATCGGAGACCTGCGGGGCGTGCGATAACTGTTTGCACGGCAATCGTTCCCGGCAGCTGTCGGGGTACCGCATCGCGGATATCGTCTTTCATCCGAAGTTCGGGCAAGGCACGGTCGAACGTGCCGAGAAAGACCTCGTAACGGTCTTGTTCCCGAATGTCGGTTACAAGACGCTGCTGGCGTCGGCGGTGAGTCGCGAAGCGAAGATCGCGTAAACTCAGCCTCCGCGTGTCCCGTCCAAGGAGAGCTGTTTGCGACGCGTCTACGCGACGTTCGGAAGCCTCGCGTTCGTGTTCGCGCTCGCAATCGGCGCTCACGCGCAAGGAACGACCCCGCCGGATTCGCCAACACCGGCCGAACCCTGGTCGACCGCCCCGGATCGGCCGTCGGCTTCTTCGACGCCAGCTGAAGCGTGGTCGACGGCTCCCGCTTCAACACCGGCGGCAGGCGCTCCGACGCCGGCCGGACCGCGGTCAGCGGCTCCCACGGCGGCGCCTTCGACCGTCCCGGGACCCGCTTCAACGGTAACTCCAACGCCGCCGGCTGCTCCCACACCGCTCGGCCCGCCGCCGACCCCGCCGGTGCCAAGCATTACCGGACCACTGCCGACGAGCACGCCGAGCGCCGAGCCGCTGATGCCCGAAGCCCGGGATGCCGCGAGCGCTGCGGCCGATCCGGCGACCGGCGCACCGGCGCCGGCGAGCGCCGCCGCAAGCCCGACCCCGGCTCCGGCCGCGTCAACCCTCGTCCCCGCGCCGGCGGGCACGACGCCCCCGCCCGGCGGAGCGGCGCCGCCGCCGCCCGGCAGCACCGCGCCCGTCACGAATCCGGCGGGGGCGACTCCGGCGCCGGCGGGGGCAACCACGCTGCCGGCAGGCGTGGCTCCAGCGCCGGCGGGCGTAACCACGCCGGCCGAACCGACGGAAAGCCCTGCGGCGGGCTCGCCCGAGCCGAACGCGACGCCGCCGCCTTCGCCGACTCCGGCACCTACGCCGGTCCCGATCGTCGCCGACCCGCCGTCACCGAGCGTCGAACCGGGCAAAGTCGTGCAGATTCGCTTGAACGGGATCTACGGGACGATCGTCGCGACGTCGGCAGCTCCGCAAATCGCCGACGTCACCGCGGACCAGGACCAGCGCGCGCTCTTCATCACCGGCCGCGCGATCGGTACCACCGTGATCACGGTCAAGGACGACCGCGGGT
Organism: Candidatus Velthaea sp.; assembly: GCA_050012475.1. Classification (GTDB taxonomy): domain Bacteria; phylum Vulcanimicrobiota; class Vulcanimicrobiia; order Vulcanimicrobiales; family Vulcanimicrobiaceae; genus Velthaea. Next base: position 9,410 of record JBEKHC010000101.1, on the reverse strand, counting down.
TCGTCACGCGTGATGTCCCCGTCCGCGTCGCGTACGCCGCCGGGAACGCCGCCGACCAAATTGCGATTCGCGTGACCGGCCGGCCGGCCACGACGACGTTCTTGCGCGAAGCCGCGGCGACCGCCGCGCAGCGCAGCGCGACGCTGCGGCAGGGTGCCTCGGTGCAGATCTATCCCGACACGCTCAACGTTTCGGGCAATCTCGACGTCGACAACCGCACCGCGATCGACGTTCCCGTTCAAATCGCCGGCGACGGCTATATCACCGTCAACGCAACGACGCACGTCGAGATCGAGAACGTCGCGTTGCCCAACATCCAGCCCGCGCGGCTGCTGGTCAGCGACTATCCGGAAACGCTGGGCGCCAATGGCGTGCTCTTCAGCGCCGATCTCGATCGCAGCGCTGCGCAGCGCTTTTTGTACTATCACTACAATCCGGGCAACCAGCCCAGCCGTCGCATTTTGTTGCGCGCCGCCAATCCGTCATCGCAGCCGGCGACCGTGCAGTTCATCTCGGGTTCGGCCGGTCCGGAAACCAATGAAATGGAAGTCGGTCATCTTTCCACCCAGCGCTTTCTCGTACGCGAACTGCAAAACGAAGGCTCGGTCGTGACGATTCCGCCGCAGAGCACGATCAATCTCGTCGATCATGCGCTGCCGCCGGGCAACGTCGTCAGCGCTTTGCTGCAGCTGCGCGAGATCGACGGCAACCCCGTGCATCTAACGCTCGTCGCGCAGGACGCGAGCGCACCGCTCGACCAATCCGTCGACACGACGCGACTGCTGTCGGGCGGGGTCGCGCACGCGCGCGGCGAGTATCAAGTTCCGCAGTTCTACTTTGACTACAGCTACGACATCGGCGGCGACAACCTCGAAATCCCGATCGGACAGCTTCCGCTGCCGAACTTGCGCCAGGGCGAGGCGCTCGCGGGAGACTACGGCGTGCAGCAAGCCGTCACGGTGACCATCGTGAACAGCGGCAACGGCGCGGCACCGATCGCGATCTATGCCAACCCGCGCGGCGGCCGCGCGACGGGAACGTTTCTGATCGACCGCACTTTGGTGCAAACGCACGCGGTGCCGGCGTTTTCGCGCTACAAGATCTGGCAAGAAACGATCGCTGCCCATACGTTCCGGCGGGTACAGGTCATCACCATGCCCGAAGGCGGCTCATCGTACCCGCTGCGTCTGGTCTTCGCACCCGACGACGGGAGCGTGCCGCCCAACGCACCGGGCTCGCCGGTCTATTGACACGCGCCTGATGCCGCGCAACGCGGCGGCGATCGGCGACGCCCTGCGCAGCGCGGCCCGGCGCGTCGCCGGTCAGCCGCGTCTGCGCGCTGCCGTTCTGCGGCTGCTGCTGCGCGAGGACGAGATCGTTCCGTTCGGCCGTTCGCTGGCATTCGATCCGCATAGCTGGGTGATCAAACAGACCGAGTACGGCTTTCGCATTTGGGTCGCGCTGGGCGAACGTTCGATCAGTCGCGAGATCATGCTCGACCGCTACGAGCGCGAGGAAGTCGCGTTCGTGCGTGCGACCGTGCGGGCGGGGGATCGCGTCGTCGATGTCGGCGCCAACATCGGCTTCTATACCGCGCTTCTGGCCGCGCTCGTCGGTCCGGCCGGCGAGGTCATCGCTTGCGAGCCGCTCGAAACGGTAGCCGACGCGCTGGAGCGAACCATCGCCGAGAACGGGTTCGCCGAGCGCGTCACGCTGCACCGCGTCGCGCTCGACGCGCAGGCCGGTACGGTATCCTTGCGCCACGCGCCCGTCACGATCAACGCCGGAGCCGCATATCTGGCCCCGGCCGCCGCGCTGCCGGCCGGGCATGTCGACGCTCCGGTCCGGGCGCAAACGCTCGACGACGTCGTCGGCAGCGGGGCGTGTGCGTTCGTCAAGCTGGATGCCGAGGGAGCCGAGCCGCGCATCCTCGCCGGCGCCGCGCGAACGCTCGCGCGATGCCGGCCGGTGCTGCTCGCCGAATTCAATCCGACGCTGCTCGCGCGCGTCGGCAGCCAGCATGCCGGCGACGTCATCGCGCTGATGGCAGCGCACGGCTACACCGCGCGCCGCTTGCGCGACGGAATTCCCGCCGACGTCCTCGAGCGCTACGACGACAGCGCCAACATCAACGTCGTTTTCCGGACCGAAAGCACCGCGTAGCCGCTCAGCGCTGGGCGGCAGCGTAGACCTGCGTTAGCGCGGCCGCCGCCGTTGACCAATCAAAGCGCGCGGCGGCGGCCGGGCGGTCAGCATCCGCTCGTGCTTGCGCGCCGTCGCGGTCAGCGAGGATCGCTCGGATTGCCGCGATCCAGCCGGCGGTGTCGTCCGGCTCGACGAGCGCACCGGCGCTCTGCGCGACTTCGTCGAGCGACGAGCCGCGCGCCGCGACGAACGGGAGCCCCGCGCAGCGCGCCTCGGCGACGGCATAGCCGAAACCCTCATAGCGCGAGGGCACCAGCGCGAGTGTCGCGCGCGCGTAGAGATCGTCGAGCGTCGCGCGATCGACGTATCCGCGCAGGGAGACGCGCTCGCCTAGTCCGAGTTCGGCGATGCGCCGGCGCACGACGTCGACATACGGTGTCGGCGGTCCGACCGCGACGATCGCCAACTCGGGAATCGCCGCGGCCGCGGACAGCACGCCCAGCAGATTCTTGCGCACCTCGACCGTGCCGACGACGAGCGCGAACGGCGCGCCCGCCGGCCGCCGTTCGATCGCGGCGTAGCGGCGGTCGACGCCGGGATAGACCACGTGCGGCGAGCGCCGATCGCCCGCGAGCGCAAGGTATTCATCGCGCGAAAAGCCCGAGTCGACCACGACGGCGGCCGCCGAACGGTACGCTCGGCGCATCGCCGCGCCGAAATACGCGCGCGCATAGCGTTTGGTGTGCGCCTGGACGCGCAGCCAAGCCATATCGTGGACGGTGACGACGACGGGCACGCGCCCACGCAGCAGCGGGAGTGTCCCCGCCGTTGCGTGCACGACGGTTGCGCCGCTGCGCGCGAGGGCCAAAGGCAGCAGCACCTGATCCCACAGCACACGCCGGTCGAAGCGCCACGGATCGAGCCAGTCGGCACGCAACACGCGCACGTCCACTGCGCGTTCGGTCAACGCCGCGGCGAGGTCGCGCGTGTACACGCCGATCCCGGTCGCGGTTCCGACCGCGAGCTGCCCATCGAGCGCAACGATCACTCGCGCGTGCGTTCTAGGCCGGCGCGGGCGTCGGCGCTGTTGGGCACGGCCGCGAGCGCGCGCCGGTAAAACGCGGCGGCGGCGGCTTTGTCGCCCAGCGTCAGCGCTTGCTGACCCGCGGCGAGCAGATACGTTTCTTCATTGGGTGCCAGCAGCAGCGCTTGCTCGTACAATTGCAGCGCGCGGCGGGCGAGCGCATCGGCGCCGGACCCGGCGGCCGTCGCTTCTTCCTGCGTGATTTGACCCAAGCGCCACAGCGCGCGCGCGCGAATTCCGGCGTCGGCATCGGCTCCCAGTGCGCTGATGAGCGTCACCTCGAGCTGTCCGGCTTGCGCGTAGCGCCCGGCGCTTTCGTAGGAATCGATCAGCCCTTGCGCGCGCTCGTAGTCGCGCGCCGCAACGTAGAACGGCAGCGCCGCGGCCGAATCGCCACGCGCTTGGGCGAGCTGGCCGCGCAAGTCGGCCGTGCCGGGCTCGGCGGGCAGCCGGGCAACGATCGACTCGGCCGCGGCCGTATCCCCGCGATGCAACAGCGCCTGCGCGTACGCAACGCGCAGCAACGCCGGGGCCTGCGACGAGCGCAGTGGACGTGCCAATTGCCGGCCCAGCGCCGGCGAGACCAACGCCGGCAGCGCCGGCGGCCGTGCGAGATCTCCGTAGAAGGCCATCGACGTAACCTGCACGAGACCCAGCAGCACGACGAGCGCGAGGGCGCAGGCGATCAGCGCGGCGCGCATCGGTGCGGCGCGGGCCAGTGTTCCGCCTCAGAAGCGGACGACGAAGTTGATGTCCTCTTGATTCTCGGTGGAATTGAACGACGGCAACGTGAAATCCGTGTAGCGATAGTTGCGCAGCGCGAACGCCACCGAGCTCGTCGTCTTCGGGATGTTGTACGTAATCGAACCGACGTACGTATCTTTGCGCTCCGAGATGTTCTGACCCAGCGTGGTGCCGTAAGCGCCATGGAATCCCTGCGTGTTGTAGCTCGCGCCGAAGACCACGTCCTTGGTGAGCGGAACCGAAGCGGCCGCGGCCACCGTCGTGTGATACATGTCGGTGTAGTTCGGATAAAAGGCAACGCCCGCGCCGCCGAGCGTCTGGGTGAGGCTCGTCGGATCGAGCGGAAGATAGTTGAACGCGGTCCGATCGGGACGTGACAAGTGTTCGATGCCGCCGGTGAGGTGAATGCCGACGGTCTGTTTGAGCACCGGCAGGTTGAACTGCGCGCCGGCTTCGATCTTGTCCAGCGTCATGCGCTTGGTACTGGTGAAATCGTCGGCAACGTACGGCGCATAGAACTGCGTGGCCGCATAGTCGGGGGTGATCTCGGACAAGTGCTGCCCCAACAGCCGCGCATTCACCCGCAGGCCGCCGATCCGCAACGGCGTGCTCAGGTTCACCGTCACGCCGCTGCTGTTCGGCGCGAACGCGCTGAAAAATTGCGAGCCGCTGGCATCGAACGGGTTGAAGACCGGATAGATGAACGTGAGATTGGGGTTGCGCGACGCGCAGCGGCTCTTGTCCGTCCCGCTGCACGTTCCGTTCGCCGCATCGTACGCGGCGTTGACCGCGGCATTGTTGGCGAAACCGAAAAAGCCGGGGAAATAGTTCAGGTTGTAATAGCTGAAAAGCTGCGGCGGATTGCCGAAGTAGCGCAGCGGCGCGCCGTCGAGAAAATTCGGCCCGACCGATTGATACTGCACCGACGCCGTGATCCCGTGCAGCTTGAGGCGCAGCCCGACGACGCCGGCCGAATCTGAAACCGCGGCGACCGTGCGATAGTCGGGGCTGAACCGGCTGCCGGCGACTTCGCCGAACAGCGCCGGAGACTGCGCCGGGTCACTGCCCAGATGCAGGAAGCGCAGCGGCACTTGCGCGTCGACGCCCAAGACCGAATCGCTCACCAGCCCGTACCCCGACGCGCTGCTCAAACCAACGTTCGCAATCCCAGCGGGCGTCGCTGCGTCGTCGGTGTCGAACAGCCGGTTGAACGACAACCCGACCTCGCCGCCCGGCAGACCCTTGATCTTCTGGTTCAAGCGCACGTTGAAGTCATAGCGCTCGGGGGCGGCTTCATTCGAGACCGTCAATCCGACGTAACTGACGGTGACCGACGAGCCCGGCGGCAGCGGCGAAGTGAACACGACGGCGTTGTAGGTGTCGTTGTAGAGAAAGCCCGGCGGCGCGATCGGGCCGCCGGCGATGCCGCCGGTTCGCACGGCGGCATTGTTGAACGTCGAGCCGTCGTACTGCGAGATGTATACAGTCCCAAGCTGCGCCTTCTGCGCCAGGAACACTTGGGCCAGCACCGCGTTCCCGGACGTGAACGTGTTGGATTGCAGCGCGCCGCTCGTCGAACCGGGCGCCCCGGGCTGGACGTACGTCGTCTGGGGCCGGTTCACGTAATAGAAATAATTGTTGAACCCCAGCGCGCCGCCCGAGTCCAGCACGTCGAGCTGGGTGTTGATGTACGACGGATCGATGCGACTGAAATTGAGTTGAAAATCGGTGAATCCGTTGAGCGTTCCACCGACCTGCACGCCTTGCTGATAGCTTTGAATCGGATACTCGAAGCCCGGCCCTTGTTCGGCAGGGTCCGGCGCCCGGTAGGTGAGCCCAAGCCGCGACGACCGCATGTCGTCGAGTTCGCCGAAGCGCAAATACAAGTTGGTGATGTTGCCGCTCTTGGCGATGTTGATGAGAATGTCGGGCTGGACCGCATATTTCGCGCTCGAGCCGTACGCGTCACCGTCCGCGTAATTGAGAATGTGGATCGGAAACGAGACCATGAGATTCTCGTTGACCGTGTACGCCAAGTCGATGCGGTCGTCGAAACGGATGTAGTTGGCCAGCGCCGCTTGATCCAGCGGACTGTTGCTTTCGGGGCTGCGCAAGAACGCGTCGACGAACGGGTCGACGGTCGCCGACTCGCCGGCCGGCACGCTGCCGCCGTAGTACAACGCTTGCGCCAGACCCGTGCCGTTCGTGACGGTGTGCGGAAACGTGACCGACTGCCGCTCGCTAAAGTTGTGGTCAAGGTCTCCGTGCAATTGCAGCGCTTGCGCAAGTTTCGTTCGCTTATCGAGGGCGTCGAGCGCATCCTCGACGTTCGTCACCCGCACGCCGAGCGAGTCGAGTTCGTCCTTGAGCGCGTCGATGAGCTTCTGCAGCTTGTCGAGGTCGACTTTCGAGGCATATCCGGCACCGTTGGCTTGCACTTTGGCGATGATCCGCGCAACGAGCACGGCCATCTCGTAGCGCGAAAGCGGACGATCGCCTTTGAACTGGCTGTCGGTATAGCCCTCGACGAGTCCGTCGGCGGCAAGCGAAGCAATCGCCTGATATGCCCAGTGATTCGCGGGCACGTCGGCAAACGGGGTTGCACGCGCCGGCCCAACCGTGGCCGTCAGCGCGCCGAGCACAAGGCTCGCCGTGAGGACCAGGGTTGCGAGAGACTTCATGATGACTCCCCGAATGTAACCGCGTCCACGCAAGCCGTATCGAGGTGCCATCTTTCCCATCGTGCACGATGGGGCAGGCACGAAGAGACGCCCGGGTGTGGAGCGCAGCGAAGGCGGTATACGACCGGCCCCAATCGACTCCTCCCGGTTATTTATCGGTTAGATAACGCTCTGCAATGAGCACCGCGGCGTAGTCGTCGATCGGCCGATCCGGCAGCAGCATCCCGCGTGGGACCAGCCGTTTCCAACCGCGCGGCGGATGGTCGGCGAAGAACCGCCCGCGCGCGCGCAGCGTGGTTTCGCGCTCGTCAACGAGCGTATGCGGCAACCCAAGGGTCGTCAAAATTTCCGCGACCTGCGCGCTGTTCGTGCCCCGGCCGAGCGCAACCATGTCGACCGGATGCGACGCGACGATCGTCGCCAGCGCTGCGGGCAGTTGTGCGAGCGCCGCGATCCCGAGCACGATCGGCGGGGAACCGGCGCCGTCGAGCAAAGCGTATCCGCATTTGCGCGTCCCTGGATCGAGTCCCAGAATTTTCACGCGTGCACCGGCGACAAGCTGAAATCGTAGACCACACCTCCGGAATGCGGATACAGATCGAACGATGCCTTTGCCGAGACCCGATATTTGCCGCGCAGGCGCGTGAGCTGCGCGATCACGTTCTGCACTTGGGGTGCGTTGTAGCCCGCGCTCTGAAGAAACGGCGGGGGAAATCCGAGCCGCGCAAGCTGGACCGATGCATTGGTAATGAGCGGGGTGAGATTGAACGGCTGTCCGCCCTCGACCACGACCGAGGCCAAAACCTCACCCGCCGATGCCAGCTTGCGATCGGCATAGCGGGAGAGGTAGAACGTGATGCGGTCGCCGCGGAACAGATTCTGCGCAGCAACGGGCAGCACGAGCACGACCGGCGGTTTGCCGCCCGCCGCGCGCGCCGTGGCATCGGCGTCGATGGTTTCGACGGTCTTCTTGAGCCCGTCTTGAATATCCGGATCGGTCGATTTGCGGGTGTACGTTTTGAGCAGATACGGCGGCTTCGTCAATTGCGCATTGGCCAGATTGACCGTTTCGTCGAAGAACGCCGACAAACGGCGGAGCTGTTCGTCTTCGGGCGCCGTCGGATCGAGCGTCACCGCGATGTTAGCGATGAGTTGCCGGTTGGGCACCGCCAGCGTGCCGTTGCGCGTCTTGTCCAGCTCCGAACTTTGTTCGAGCGCCTGAGCTTGCAGCGTATTGATCTGCGCGTTGAGCTGATCGAGGCGGAAAAACGCCGTGCGAACTTCGCTCGAGAGCAGCAGCGCGATGAGCGTGACGGTCAGCGCGATGAGCATCCCGGTCGCCACGGCGACGATCGTCGACGTGTATTTGGGTCGCAGCCCGAAGAGCGTCAGCCGGCGCCGCCCCACCTGATGCCCCACGCGGTCGCCGACGTACGCCACGAGTCCGGCGACGGCCATGATCAACACGACCAACCCAATGCCCGGCAAGTTCGACATCAGACGTCCCTGAACGCAGCGGCCGGCAGACGCGTCATCTCAAACACGCGACGACTGCCGCAGCAACGATAAGCCGATGAGGGTAAAAATGGCGTTGGGCGTCCAAGCCGCGATGCCGGCCAGCCACGTCGCGGTACCACCGATCGTCAAAAACAGCGTCGAGATGACGTAGTAGACGAAAATGATGACCAGCGCCAGACCGAAGCCCAGCCCGCGTCCGCCGCCGCGGGCCTGCCGAACGCCGAACGGCACGGCGATGAGGGTGAACACCAGCGCCGCGAACGGCCGCGCCAGCTTCGCCGAATAGCTGGCCGTAAACGTCTTGACCTGCTGCGCCGACAGCAGACCGCTTTGCAGCGATGCTTTGATCTCCGCGCGTGACTCCTGTTCCGGATCGCCGCTGACGGTGTGCTTGGCAATCTCGTTGGGCTTCTCACCGATATCGACGCTCAAACGCGGTTCGGTGCCCGTCGTCACGCTGCCGTCGGGATTGAACGTGCGCGTGGTCGCGTTGATGAAACTCCACGTCGGCGGCTCGTACCGGGCGCGGTCGGCGTAAATGATCGTCCCCGGTTTCCCCGTTCGATCTTGCTGGACGACGGTCACGCCAAGCAGCGACTGCGTTTGTGCATCGAGTCCCGAGGCGATCGTAATTTGCTTTCCGCCCGCCGGCAGCGGCGTGACCACGGTCAGGTTGCCCTCGACTGGATTGAGGTGTTGGATCACCGCCGTCTTGATGTACGCTGCGCGGTCGTTCGCAAGCGGAACGAGCACCTCTTGAAGCACGAGCGAAACGAACGACACCACCAGTCCGACCGCCGCCAACGGCAGCACGATACGCATGATGCCGACGCCGCCGGCTTTCATGGCCGTGATCTCGCTGTCGCCCGACAGCCGCTGCATCGCCAGCAGCGTCCCCAGCAGCATCGCCATCGGGATGACGAACAGCAAAAACTGCGGCATGTCCCAAAAGAAGTATTCGATCGCCGCCACCAGCGGCGCGTGCTCTTCGGAAACCAGCTTGCCGATCGAAATGATCTGCGTCGCGATAAAAATCAGCGTAAAGGTCGACAGCCCAAAAACGAACGGCCCAGCCAATTCGGTAACGAGGTACCGATCCAAAATCTTGACGCGCCACGGCTCGCGCTCCACCGCAACGCTCGAAACCGTACTAGCCACGCCGAACCCCGCACGCGTTGGCGAACCACATCTTCTCCGCGCCAGTGGTGTTCGGTTGAGCGCCGCCGACGGTTGGGGTG
>JBEKHC010000100.1:0-17372 GCA_050012475.1 Candidatus Velthaea sp. | reverse complement strand
GATTGGCTGTTGTTGGGATTGGTGATGAAGCAGCGCTGGTACGCGATCTTGCCCGCCAGTTCGGGATGGGTGGTGTCTTGGCCGGTGTCGATCACCGCGATCTTCACCCCAGCCGAGCCGAGTGCGGCGGGATTGGTAATGGAGCTGCCATTGTTGGCTTGACTGTAGCCGAACGCATATTCCAGCCGCGTTACGTGCATGTCCCACTGACCGGGGACGGTGGCGCTTTCTCTGAGCGGCGCGACGGTCGGTGAGAAACCGTCGAAGTACGGGTCATTGGGAAGATACGGCGTGGTGACCGCGGTCTTGTAGCGGCGGGCCCCGGTGAGCCCGACGCTGCGTACGCCCGCTTGCACGCGCAGCGCCGCTTCGGTTCGGCTCAGTTGCGCCGTGGACACGCGCAGCACGCGCGTGACGAGGTTGGTGTGAGCGAAGGTGAATTGCCGCACGAGCGACGTTCCCAGCGCTGATTCGCGCGCGGTCAAAGCGGTGCGCTGCGCGCTCGCGGTTTGGGCATCGTACGTCACGGCGAGCAGCTGGGTCGCCGCCGTTGGCGAGGTACCCATATGCCGCGCCGGCATCCGCCGCACCGCGTCGGCGGCTGCCGTCCGCCCGCGGACCGCAGCTGACGCCGTATCGCTGGTTGGGCATGCAAACGCCGCTTCATTCGTCGTTGGCGAACTCCCCGGCGAGGGGGCCACCGTCGGCTGCGTGATTGGCCGAATCCCGACGGGCGAACCCGTCGGCGAGGCCGCCGGGGCCGGCGAACCGGATCCGCCGGCTGCTCCCGGCGAAGCCGCCGGGACCGGGGAGCTGGATCCGCCGCCTCCTCCGCCGCAAGCGCTCAGCAGCAGAATCGCCACGCACAGCCATGCCGGCCCACGAAACGACAAACGAAAATGGCTCATGCGCGAAAATCTCCCCGATGGCATCGCCATGCTTATACCGGAAGCATCTGAGACGACGATGGGAGCCGCCTTCATCGCCGCCCAGGAGCGTCCATCGTCCACGGGCGTTTTCACACGATTCTCTCATTTGACGGCGCCCTTTGCGCGTGCTAGGGTCGAATGATGCGCAGCCCCACTGCTCCAACCCAAATCGCTGACGGCATGACGGTCTGGTCCGAGGGCCAGGTGCTGGCGGACGCGACGCTCGGGCTCCACGCGCTCACGCATGCGCTGCACTACGGCTCGTCGGTTTTCGAGGGCATTCGGGTCTACCCGACACCCGCGGGCGCGGCAATTTTCCGGCTGCGCGAGCACGTCGACCGGCTCTACGAGGGTGCCGCAACCTACGGCATGACGTTACCCTTCGAAGCCGACGCGATGTTCGAAACGATCCGTGCGACCGTTGCCGCGAGCGGGCGCGACAGCGCCTACGTTCGCCCGCTGGTGTACTACGCCGGGGCCACGGTCCGGCTGGCCCCCGAAACGATCTGCGAAACGAACGTGCTAATCGTCGTCCTGCCGTTCGCCGGGTTGCGGCCCGGTCAGGTCCAATACTCGGCCGGACTGTCCAGCGTGATGAAGTCGCCGTCGGCGGCGTTGCCGTCGCACGTTAAAGCGGGCGGCCACTACACCAATTCGATCCGTGCGCTGCACGAGGTCAACCGGCGCGGCTTCGATGAAGCGGTGCTGCTCAACGACCGCGGCGAAGTTGCCGAAGGCAGCGGCGAAAACATCTTCATCGTCCGCGACGGCGCGCTGTACACGAACGATCGCAGTGCCGACATTTTGCCCGGGATCACGCGTGACTCGGTCTTGACCCTCGCGCGTCAAGCCGGGCTGAGCGTGACGATCCGGCCGCTGACCGTCGACGATCTCGCCTCAGCCGACGAGGCATTCTTCACCGGAACGGCAGCCGAAGTCGTGCCGATCTCGCGCTTTGAATCCCGTCCGATGACGGAAGGACCGATTACCCAGCGCTTGCGCACGACCTATGCGTCGATCGTGCGCGGCGAAGCGCCCCCGCCGGTCCCGTGGCTAACGCTCGTTTAAACGGGCGTAAGCGAGCCGACGGCTACGGGGGTTGCCGCGGACGTTCGCGTTCCGACCGCGATGCGCCCGAGCGAGAGCACCAGCGCCTCGGCGCGTGCCCGCGCGACCTCGGCGTTGCCTTCGGCGATCGCGGCCGCGACCGCTCGATGCTCGCCCTGGATTTCGCGCAGACGCTCGGTCGGCATGCGCTCGGTGTTGGCGATACAGGTGAGGTAGAAGTCGCGCCGGTCGAGCAGGCCGGATGCCACGTGCGCGACCGTGTCCGAGTGCGCCATCACGTTGAGCTGCTTCTGAAAATCGTGATCGAGCCGGCGGAAAGCGAGAACGTCGAGCCGCTCCGGCGGCTCCTCGAGCAGGCTGTCGATCTCGGCGGCCTGCGTATTGAGCCGGGCGATGTCGTCCGGCGTCCGGCGTTCGGCGCCCATATCGCAGGCAAGTCCTTGGACCGCGCCCAGGATGTGAAAGAAATCGGCGATCTCGGCGGCGTCCGGCACGACGACCCGGCAGCCGACCTGAGGCGTGATTTCCAAAAAGCCTTCGGCGGCGAGGCGCTTGAAAGCGTCCATGACCGGCTGGCGGCTCGTATGCAAGGATGCAACGACATCTTCGACACGCAATTTTGCTCCCGGAGCCAGCGTGCCGTCGAAGAGCATCCGCTTGGTGTATTCGTACGCGTACTCGGCAAGCCGGCCGCGTCGCATTGTATCCACTAAGGTCTAGTATTCCACGGCGGGCACCCGGAACGCTGCTATGGAAGTCGGTTCGCATGGCCCTTTTTCGTCCGCTGCTCTGCGCGCTCGCCTTCGCTGCGCTCGGAATTGCGCGGGCCGGAGCCCAAACGACGATCGCGCCCGACCCCGCGCCCGTCGACGCGCCGATCGCATCCCCGCGGCCGACGGCCTCGCCGTTGCCCAAGACGTCGCCGTTGCCCGAACCGGTCGCTTCGCCGGGGGCCGTGGCGCCCGCGGCGCCGGGCAGCGTGACCGTCCCCCTCTCGATCGGCGCTCCGGCAGCGGCGCCGGCCCAGGGCTACACCACGTTTTTGCGCGGTGCGGAACAACTGCCGGGTGTCATCGACCTGGTCCGCAAGGACGATGAACTGTATTTCGACCTCGGGCCGCAGAGTTTCGGACGAACGTTCATCGTTTCGCCGTCGCTGGCCAGCGGCGTCGGCAGCGGCGCTTTCGCGGGCCGCGTCTACGAACCGTTTCTCGTCACGTTCAAGCGGGTCGGAAAACGAGTGCTTTGGATCAGTCCCAACACGCGTTACGTCGCGCGCGCCGGCAGCGCGCAGGCAAATTCGCTTGCCGTCAGCGTGGCGGACTCGGTGCTGCTCAGCACGCCGATCGTGGCTGAGGATACGGCGAAAAACCACGTCATCATCGCGCCGTCGCTGTTCTTGACGGACTTCGAGGGGATCGGGGCCGATCTGGGCCGCGCGGGCGCGCAGCCGGCAGGGACCGGTTTGCTCCTCGGGGTCGCGCGTCCATCGTATGCCGTCGACCCGACGAAATCGTACTACGGGCCCACCAAAGGCTTTCCGCGCAACGATGAGATCTCGGTCAATCTCACCTTCAGCGGCCCGCAAACCGCGCTGCCGACCGTGCCCGACGGGCGCGGCATCCCGCTCGTCGTGCACTACAGCATCATCACGCCGCCGGAGCCCGATCCGAGTTTCGTTGCCCGCTACGCCGACGATCGCGTCGGGTATTTCATTACGGCGCGCAAACGCTACGACGACGATTCGCTGGCAACGCCGTTCGAGCGTTTCATCGAGCGCTGGAATTTGGATCGCGGGCCGATCACGTTTTACTTGACGAACGAGATCCCGCAAGAGTATCGCGAAACGGTCCGGCGCGGACTGCTGGCCTGGAACGACGCGTTCGCGCGCATCGGCCGGCACGACGTCATCACCGTGCGCGATCAACCGGCCGATCCGGCCTGGGATCCCGACGACGCGCGCTACTCGACCGTCCGTTGGATCACTTCGGATCGGCCCGATTTCTCCGCCTATTCGCCATCGGTGGCCGATCCGCGCACGGGTCAGATCATTCGTGCCGAGGTCGTCATCGACGGCGAATCGCTGCGCGCCATCAAACGCGGCTACGTCGATACGATCGCGCCGCTGCGCCGGATCGACGATGCGTTCGCGGCGCCGTCACAACCGCAGAGCGAGGAAGTCTGCGACTACGCGAGCGCGTCGGCGTCGCAAGCGGCGTTGGGCACGATGCTGCTCGCAATGCACGGACACGGAACGGCGACCGATCGCGAGCGCTACACCATGAGCTGGCTCTACGCCACGGTCATGCACGAAACCGGTCACACGCTGGGCCTGCGCCACAACTTCGAGGGCTCGACGGCATACTCGCAAGCCCAGCTGCACGATCCGCAATTTACGCGCGCGCACGGGACGACCGCTTCGGTGATGGATTACACGCCGGTCAATTTAGCCGGGCCCGGGAAACGTCAGGCCGACTATTTCCCCACCAAGCTGGGACCGTACGATTACTGGGCGATCGCCTACGGCTATCAGCGCTTCGCCAACGTCCATTCGTCGGCCGAAGAACTGCCGTATCTGCGCGCGATCGCCGAGCACTCGACGCAGCCGGGGCTGGCCTACGGAACCGATGAAGATGCGGCCGAGCCCGTCGCGATCGATCCGCACATCGCGCGCTTCGATCTGTCGAACGATCCGTTGACCTACGACCGCGACACGCTGGCCCTCAATGAGTCGATTGCCGCGACGCTGGACCGCCCGTATGCGGGCGACACGCGCTCGTATCAGGAAATTCGGGCATCGCTCGTCACGATTCTCAACAACGAACTGTCGGCGATCGATCTCGCCGCGCACTACATCGGCGGCATTTACACGTCGCGCGCGCACCGCGGCCAGCCCGGTGCGGGACCGCCGTTTCGTTCGATCAGCCGGACCGAACAACATCGGGCCTTCGAGCTCATCGATCGTTACGTGTTCTCGGCGCACGCCTTCAACTATTCGCCGGATTTGCTCAACGAGCTCACGACGACGCGCTTCGGCTTTCACTGGGATTCGGGCGATTTGCGCCGGCCCGACTTTCCGCTGCGCGAAGTGGTGGCGGAGATCCAAGACGACGCGCTTTCGACGATGTTCGCCGCGCCGAATCTGTCGCGCATCGCCGATCAGTCGCTCAAAGTCGCGCACCCCGGCGACACGATGACGCTGCACGATCTGTTCGCTTGGACCAACGGCGCGATTTTCGACGATCTGGGTTCGCCGACGATTGCTCCGACACACCGCGAATTGCAGCGCCGGTTCGCCGATCTCGAGATGGAGATCGCGCTGCTGCCCAGCTTCGTGCTCGATACGCTGGGCTTACCGCGTGAGACGCAAGCGCTCTCGCGTCAGTCGCTCGTCACGCTCGTGGGCCGGCTCGATGCCGCGCAGGCCGCCGCGCGCGATCCCGGGACGCAGGCGCACCTCGCCGATTTGCGTTCGCGCATCCGCGGTGCGCTCAACCCGCTCACCGCGCGACCGCTCTAAGGGGTGTTCTGATTTCGTCCTGGCGAACGGCATAGCGGCGAAGTTTGCTTAGGCAAATGAGCCGCGTAGCGACGACGTTCAGGGCTAAATCAGAGCACCCTTAACCGAGGGTCGAGCGTTTTTGGGCGCGCCGCGGGATCAGGTCGTAGATCAGTTCGACGGTGCGAGCGAGTTCGTTGAAGTCCGCGGCGCCCAGCGCGTCGAGCATATCGTGGTCGGCGCTGACGAGCAGTCCGGCGGCGTCGATCGCGGTGAGCTGGTGCTCGACGGTGGCGACGCGTTCACTTACCCCGCGGCTGCGCGACGCCGCATCTTCGAGTTCGGCCACGGCGGCTCGGCTGGCGTTATTTGCCGCCAACCGCTTTTCGTGCGCCGCCGCGAGTTCGGGGATGCGTTCGCGCAGCTTTGCTAATTCCTCGTTGAAACGCCGCAGGCGGCGAGCCTTGCATTCGTCGACGATCGCTTTGCGCTGCTTTTCGTTGCCACGCTCGTATGCTGCGCGTTCCTCGGGCGTGCCGGCGGTTTCGGCGTCGACCCGGTGTCGCAACTCTTCTTGCAGGGCGTCGAGTTCGTCGCGGAACGGCTTGACCGGTTCGATCGTCACGAGCGCGCGGCGTTCGACGACGATGGCCCTGCGGCGTTCGATTTCGGCTTCGGCGATGCGGGCCAGCGCGTCGCGCAGCTTGTCGATCCAGTCGCCCGTTTCGCCGGCTTTGGCGCCGAAGCGAATCGTCAGGCCCAGGCCCAGCGTTTCGAGCACCGTCACATCCCATTCGATCTCGTGCTGGACGATGGCCGGGACGATGCGCACGCGGGATCCCAGCGGCGGCATGATGCCGCGCGCGATGAGCGCCCAGAGCGCGTGGCCGGTATCGATGATGGTTGCGTAACGCCGCGCCGCAATCGAACGGGCGAACACGACGAACCCTTCCTCTTTCAGACGGACGGCCGGTGCCGGCGCCACGACGTCTTCGTAGCCGCGCGCCCAGGTTGCCTGCCAGACGACGGCGCGCAGATCGCCGGGATCGGCCCCGGCAGCTTTGACCGCGTCGACCAGCGGCTGGACGCCGGAGCCGACAAAACGCGCGTGAGTAGTCACCTCCCCCTTATCGGCGAAGAACACCAGGCGCTACAGCCCAGGATCGCCGACGGGCGGCGAACGGAGCCGAAAGCGCCGCGCCGACCGTCAAACCGTCTAATCATGCGCTAGAAAGGTAAGCCAACGTCCATGCCGATCGCTCGAGTCCTTACTGCCACCGGCAAGCGCGGGATCGAAGTGCGGCTGGCCGAACGCTTCCCGCCGGCCGTGGCTGCCGAGCTGCTGGCGGCGCGCGATGCGCATTGCCTGGCCCTGGAGGTCGAAACCGCGGATCGCGCCGCCGGGCTGGTCGCGGCGCTGTTAGCGGCGGGGGCGGTTGCCGCGGCAAGTGCGACGTTGGTGGCGACGGTGGCGACGGAGGCGCAGCTTGTCGCGCTCGCGGCCGTTTGCCCGCAGTTTGAAGCGGATGCCGGCGTCCTTGCCCGTACGTTAAGGAACGCTCGCACGCCGCCGGCGGTCTTCCGCATGCGCGACCGCGTGCTGGACGTCGGCGATGAAGCGCGGGTCATGGGGATCCTCAACGTGACCCCCGACTCGTTCTACGACCGGGTCGCCGGCCCGGCCCAAGCGGCCGCGCGGGCCGCCGCGATGGTGGCCGAGGGCGCCGCACTCGTCGATATCGGCGGTCAATCGTACGCGCACTGGAACCCCCGCGTCGCCGCCGATGAAGAGTGCCGCCGGGTGGTACCTGCGGTCGAAGCGATCGTCGCGGCGGGGATCGATGCGGCGCTCTCGATCGACACCTTCAAAGCCGGCGTGGCCGAAGCCGCGCTGGCGGCCGGAGCCCACCTGATCAACGACTGCAGCGGATTGTCGGACCCGCAGCTGGCCGAGACCGTGGCGCGCTACGATGCCGCTCTGGTCGTCATGCACCTCAAAGGCGAGCTCAACGTTCGCTCCGCGGCGAGCTACGTCTATACCGATGCACTCGCCGAGATCGTCGAATTTCTTTACGAACGCACCGAATGGGCGCGCGCGGCGGGGGTCGCGGCGGACGCCATCGCGATCGACCCGGGTTTGGAGTTTGGTAAAGAACCCGACACCGATCTCGAAATCCTCGACCGGTTCGGCGAGCTGCAGGCCCTGGGCTATCCGATTCTGTTCGCCAGTTCGCGCAAAAGCTTCATCGGCCGGCTCTTCGATCGGCCGGCCAACGAACTGCTGATACCGTCGTTGGCGACGGCCGGCCTCGGGATCGCCGCCGGCGCGCGCATGCTGCGCGTTCACGACGTCGCCCCAACCGTGCAGTTGGCGCGCATGTACGCCGCGGTCGCGCCCGATCGCCGCCGGGCCTTGACGTTTGCCGAACGAATGCCCGGGACGCCCGCGACGGGCAACTCCGCGCAGCCCAGCGCGGTCTAAAGGGCGCATATGCACACGGTTCTCATCGGCGTCGGCTCGAATTTAGGCGATCGCCAAGGCACGATTTTGCAGGCGCTGCAGAAATTGCGGTCGTTCGCCGAGATCCATGCCGTCTCGTCCTACTACGAAACGCCGCCGTTGGGCGTCCGCGGTCCGACGTTCCTCAACGTCGCCGCGGCCTTACGTACCGGGCTCGAACCCGAAGCGTTCGAGCTCGCGCTGCGGTCGGTCGAAACGGCGATCGGACGTCAGCGGCTGCACGAAATCGGCGCCCGGCCGATCGATATCGACATCCTGTATCTCGATGACCTCATTCAAGATTTCGGCCGCTTCGAGGTTCCGCATCCGTATATCAGCGAACGGCCGTTCAATCTCGTGCCGCTGGCCGAGATCGCGCCCGATCACCTCGATCCACGCCGCCGGCAGACCGTCGGTGAGCTGGCCGCGGCGCTGGGTGCTACCGGGATCCAAAAGAAACAGCGCGCGATGCACTTTTTCGCCAACCGGCAAGAAGAAGCGCCCGACGTGCGATTGTCGCTCAACCGGGTCGGTGTATCGTCGGTCAAGCACGTCATCCGGCTCAACATCGACGGCCACGAGCGGCTCTTCAACGGCGACTTCACGATGGTCGCCGATCTGCGCCCGGACAAGGCCGGGGTCCACATGTCGCGTTTCTCCGAACTGCTCGAAGCCGCCACGCTCGACGTGCTCGCGCGCAAGGACCAGCCCGCGCGCATGGAAGACGTCGTCGAGCGGATCGCGCGCGAGATCGTCGGTTCGCAGGGTGCGCTGCGCGCCGACGTGCGGCTGCGGGCGGAATTCGCGCTCGAGCGCTGGACGCCGGTGAGCGGAAAACGGACGCAGGAGTCCTATACGCTCGTGGCCATCGCGCATGCCGACGCGACGGGCACGCGGCGCGTGGTCGGGGTCGAAGCCGAAGGGATGACGGCGTGTCCGTGCGCGCAGCTCATGGTGCGCGAGCACTCGATTCGCGAATTGGTCGACGCCGGCTTCAGCGCCGCCGACGCGGTGCGCGCGGTCGATGCGCTGCCGGTCGCGACGCACAATCAGCGCGGGCGCGGCACGATTCTTATCGGCACATCGGCCGACAAGCAGCACGAGCTGCGGGCCGAAGATCTCGTCGAGATCGTCGAGAACTCGATGTCGAGCGAGACGTACGATCTGCTCAAGCGGCCCGACGAGTTCTACATCGTCAACAAAGCGCACCACAATCCGAAGTTCGTCGAAGACGTCGTGCGCGGGATCCTCGCGCGCGCGCTCGACGTGTACGCGGATTTCCCCGACGAAACGTTCATCTCGTCGAGCCAAATCAACTACGAATCGATCCACAAGCACGACGCGTTTGCCGAAGCGTTCGGTCTGTTCGGCGAGTTTCGCGAAGAGCTGCAAGCCGGAACGCACGTCGCGCTCAAGACGGACCTCGCGACCTGGCTGGGCACGCGGCCCTCGCCCGTCATCGCGTTGTAGTTCGGTTGGGCCCGCTCGAGATTTGGGCTTCGCCGGAGCCGACGGTCGCGCGCGTCGATGCCGTCACGGTGCGCGATCAGTGTGCCGAAACGGGCTGGTCGGCGCGTGCCGACGACGTCGACCGGATCGCCGATCTCGGCGTCGGCGGCTGCCGGTTCCCGGTGCTGTGGGAACACGTCGCGCCCGACGCGCCGGGAGTCCGCGATTTTCGTGCGCAGCAGGCCGGGATCGCGCGCTTGCGCGCACGCGGCGTCACGCCGATCGTCACCCTGCTGCATCACGGCTCGGGTCCGCGGTACACTGATCTGCTCGACCCCGCCTTTCCCGAACTCTTCGCCGACTACGCCGCGGCCGCCGCGCAGGCTTTGCCCGGCGTCGATCGCTGGACGCCGATCAACGAGCCGTTGACGACGGCGCGTTTTGCGACGCTCTACGGCGTGTGGTACCCGAACCGCCGCGACGATGCAGCGTTCGGCCGCGCGCTCGTCCATCAGACGCTGGCGACGTTGTATGCCATGGAGCGGATCCGCGCTGTCGATCCCGCGGCACAACTCGTCGTCACCGAGGATTTGCAGCGCTTCACCGCGGCCGATGCGGGCGTCGCGGCGTACGTCGATTTTCTGCGCGAGCGTGGGTTCTTGTCGATCGAGCTGTTGGCCGGGCGAGTTGACGCGGGCCACCCGCTCTATGGCTTTCTCGTGCAGCGGTGTGCGGTGACGCCGAAGGAACTCGCGACGATCGCCGCGCACGCCGTGGAGCCTGCGCTCGTCGCGTTCAACCACTATCCACATTCGGAACGGTATGTGTTTTCGGGTGCGGACGCGAGCATCGGGGATGTTGCCGCCGTGTACGTGGCCGGCGAGCCGGCGCCGCGCGCGTTCGGTTTGTTGCGGGCCGCCGCGCGGCGTTTGCGGCTGCCGCTCGCGCTGGGCGAAGTGCACGTGGACGCACCGCCGCTCGAGCGGGTGCGCTGGCTCGCCGAGCATGTCGCGGATGTGGAAGCGCTGCGCGCGGAGAGCGTCGATCTTCGCGCCGTCGGGGTGTGGGCGGCATTCGGAATGGTCGATTGGCATTCGCTTTTGCGCGACCGCGCGCACGCTGTCGAAGATGGCATCTACACCTTCGCGGGTCCGCACGGGGTTCCGCAGCCGACGTTGCTTGCCGCTGCGGTCCAGGCGTTGGCGCGGGGCGAAACGATCGACGACCGCGGCATGCGCGGTTGGTGGGAGCGGGAAACGCGTCTGCGAACGCCGGACGAGCTCGTGACGATGCGCGCTGCCGGATTGCCCGAAGGTTGCCACGTGCGCGCCGCGGGCGCGGCCCTCGCATGACGTTGCCGCAAGCGTTCGTCGCGGGCTTGCACCTGCGCTGGGACGGCGTGTGGCAACGGCCGCATCACCTGCTCTCACGGCTCGCGCGCCGCGTCCCGGTCGTCGTGATCGAAGAGCCGTTGGCGGGTGAGGACGATCGTGACGAGATAACGCACGACGGCAACGTCACGATCGTGCGGCCCGTCCGGCGCCGCGGCTGGAGCTTGCCGTTCGTCGACGGCGCGGCGATCGCCACGGCTCGGGGCCTCATCGATGCTTCGCGCGAAGCGGTCGGCGTGTGGCTGTACACGCCGATGATGCTCGAGTTGGCCGACGCGTTCGCGGCCGCGCCGCTGGTGTTCGATTGTATGGACGAACTCGCGGCGTTCGACGGTGCCCCGGCCGGGATCGGCGAACGCGATCGGGCGTTAGTCGCACGCGCCGATGTCGTCTTTACCGGGGGCGTGTCGTTGTACGAGCGGCGTAAGAGCGCCGGCGCCAAAGTGCGGTGCTATCCCAGCGGCGTCGAGTTCGAGCGCTTCGCTTCGGATGTCGCGCCGCATCCGCTGCCGGCCGAGTTGCGCTCACCGGTCTTCGGCTACGTCGGCGTGATCGACGAGCGGATGGATATCGCGATCCTCACCGCGCTGGCCGACGCGTTTCCGCACGGTCACATCGTCTTGGTCGGGCCGGTGGTGAAAATCGATCCGGCGGTGTTGCCGCGCCGGCCGAACATCCACTTCACCGGCATTCAGCCGTATGCGAGTTTGCCGTCGTTCCTGAGCGGGATCGACGTGGCGATCATGCCGTTCGCGCGCAACCGCGCGACCGAGAATATCTCGCCGACCAAGACGCTGGAGTATTTCGCCGCCCGCCGGCCGGTTGTCTCGACGCCGATCCCCGACGTCGTGCGCCAGTACGCCGACAGCGCCTTCATCGCCGACGGCACGCCGGCGTTCGTCGCGGCCGCGCGAGCCGCGCTGCAGCCCGATCCGGCGCGTATCGCGCGCGGCGAGGCAGCCGCGCGCGCGCAAAGCTGGGACGCGATCGCCGAGCGGATGTGGCACGATCTGGCGTCCGTCCCGGCCGGCAGCCGATGAACGCGGGCCAGCCGCTCGACATCGCGGCCGCGTTCCGCTTTCTGCGCGCGTTGCGGAAAAATAACGATCGCGCTTGGTTCGAGGAACATCGCGAGGCCTACGACACGGTCTTGCGCCCCGGCTTCGAAGACCTCGTGGCGGGTCTGTTGATCGCGGCGGCAAAATACGACGAGCGCTTCTCGTACGTCGAGCCGCGGCGCTGCATTTTTCGCATCTACCGCGACGTTCGCTTCTCGAACGACAAGACGCCGTACAAGACGCGGCTGTCGGCGTTTCTTTCGCCGCGCGGCTGGCGCGGATCGACGCCGGGGTTCTACGTTGCGCTCGAACCCGGCGGCGAGAGCATGCTCGCGGCGGGAGTGCACGTGCCGGAAAAACCGATGCTCGCCGATCTGCGCCGGCGCTTCGCGGACGGCGACGCCGCATTCGAGCGGCTCATGCGCAGCAAACGCTTCGGCGCCTACCTGCCGATCTCGACCGATCCGCTCGTCCGCATGCCGGCGGGTTTTCCGCGCGAGCACCCGCGCGGCGACTACATCCGCGCGCGCCGGTACATGGTGTCGCGGTCCTTCACCGACGTGGAGCTCTCGCGCGGCGATGCGTTCGATCTTTTTCGCACCTGCATTCGCGATACGATGCCGTTCGTGCGCTGGTTGGACGCAAGTCTGGATCGCAAGCACGAGTCCAGCGACGCCGATTATGAGTGACCGACGACGTGTGGGGGGTGCGCCGCGTCGGATGGCGGCCGGCGCGGCGCCCGGCGAACGCGCGGGTACGCGTTCGCGGGGGCACGATGATGGTTGTGGCGTTGGCGGAGGCTACCAGCGCAGCAGATCGGAGACGAGCCGCGTGATGTCGGGCGCGCCTAGACCGGTCATGTTGTCGTAGCCCGCTTTGGCGGGATAGACGCCGTTGTCGCCGACGTTAACGTCGTAGAAGTCGCGGGCGTGCAGGTAGAGCGCTGCCGCCGCGCCGGTCACGTTCGCCTTCCCGTGGGCGTGGCGAGCGCTGTTGACCAGTGCCCAGACGCCATTGAAGGTCGGCGTCGCGACGCTGGTTCCGCCCATCGGTATTTCGCCGGGAAGGCCGAACGCGTCGGGTGCGTACGTCGCCGCACCCGTATAGGGATCGGCGAGCATCGCGACGTCCGGGACGTTCTTGTAGACGCGTGACGCCGCACCGGCGAGTCCATACTGGTAGCTGGGAACCGAGAAGATGCTCGAGATTCCGCCGCCGCTGCCGGCCCAGCCGGTTTCGCTCAGCCGATTGCGCACCGTCGTCTCGAGCACAGTCGTGCCGCCGACGGCAATCGCGTTGGTATCCGAGGCCGGATACGAAACGTCGGGCTGAAACTCGTTGTTCCAGGCGCCCGAATCGCCGGACGAAACGAAGAGCGGAACGCCGGCGGCGGCGAGTTCCGCGATCGCTGCGCTCGTATCGAAGAGATCGTTGGCGACGCCCTGCGCTGCGTATTCGGATTCGTTCTGGCCGTAGGAGAAGGATGCACCGCTGAAGTGATAGGTCGCCGAATCTTCGGCAATGCGGGCGAACACGTCGACGATCTCGGCGTCCGTGCAATCGGGCGCGAGATACTCGAAGATTTTGGCTCCCGGAGCCGTGGCATACACGCGTTCGGCGTCGAGGATTGCCTCGCCATCGACGTAGCCCGGCGCGCTGCCGTCAATGTACGTCTTCGTGAATTGCAGCGGCGGCAGATGGAAATCGCTGCCGAACTGGGTCACGTCGGCGACGGTCACATCCGAGCACGCGGCGATCGCGACGTTGACGCCGCTGCCGTTGATCCCCGCGGCGTACACCGGGTTCGCATTGTAGATCGAGGCAATATCGCTGGGCGTGTATCCGGTCGCGGCCGGCCCGAAGAACGACTGGACACGCGGCGCGCTGATGATCGACATCGGCCGATAGTGGAGGCCGGGCGAGATCGAGGTGCCGGCGACGAGATTCGCGATGCTTGCCGGAAACGTCGGGCGACTTGCGGTTCGGACCACGGATTCACCGCGCAGATGCGTCGTTTGGAGGCTCGTGTGGCCCGCGCGCTCCGCCTGTGCGTAGGTGCCCGTGACGAGCAGGTTCTTCGTGTTCTTCAGCGTTTGCACGCTCATCCCGAACGCCTTGAAGTAGGCGGCGACGGCGGCTACGTCGTTGTCGGCTTTCGATCGGGTGAGGATCGTGAACGTGTGGATCGCACCCAAATTCGGAACATTCGAGCGCGACCGCGCCTGCTGCAGGGCAAGCGCCGACGCTGCGGTCGGGCCGGTCATCGCCGACGCCCCGACCGTGGCGCACAGCGAAAAGACAACCCCGGCAGCCATGCCGGCGTACAAAGCTTTCATCGATCTCCCGAGTGACGAGCGAACGGGCTGCGCCGTCGCGGAACCCCAGACCGGTCACCGTGCGCGCACAACCTATGAAGAGCTTATCGGTCGCTTTACAAACGACGTTAGCAAAATCACACGGAAACCGCCGGGACTTTCGGCCCCTCTAATACTTCGCTCGAACTCTGGGGAAGCCATCGACTCTACGTTACTGTCGTTCGCGCGTTTGCGGCCGTTGTCGAAAAAAGACCGCCAAAGCCCCAACGTCCCGCCCGAAATCGTCGTCGAGATACTTTCGCCCGATGACCGGCCCAAGGACGTCGAAGCCAAGCGCAAAGAGTATCTGACCTGGGGCGTCTCGCTGGTGCTCATCGCTGATCCAGATGCTCGTTACGTCGACGTCTTCGACAGCGCCGGCACGTACGAGCGCATCGACGCGTCGGTTGAGAGCTACTCGCCTGCGATCATTCCCGACTTGGTACTGCCGCTGCGTGCGATGTTTGCGAAGCTTGACCTCGACATCCCCGATACGGAGCGGTCGGCGATCCTTCATGCGGTAGCTCTCACCGGCGATCGGCACCACGTGCGCGGGATGAATGAGCCGGTCCAGGGCGGCGTTAGCGAGAATCGAATCGACGAACATTTCGGCCTACAGCTCAAACGGTTTGTTTGAGGTGACGATCATCGTCCCGCGCTCGTAACGTTCTGAAACTGCGTAATCGCTCTCAGCTATGATCGGAATACCGCTCGGGGCAACCTCAGGATCTCGAAAAGCGCGCGGGACAAAGTGCCGCAGCTCCATTTCGCGAGGTGGTTGAATGGGCCGATGGTTGCGACAACGTCATACCCTATTTCGGAAGAGGAAAGCGGGATGGTTCGATCCAGATAACTGCGCTGCGCGAGCCTCCGCGGTATCAAAGAGCAACGGACGTCGTATTTGTCACGCTCTGGACATACGGACGTGCTGAGATCGGTTTTGAATATCTTGCAATGAAGCCACCGTTTGACTCCGCCGACCTTCGCGAACAACTGCGACAACGCCTGAACACATTGCCAGGCGTTCAGATTCGGGAGGACTAGATACGAAAACGACCTTCGCTCGAATGGCAGAGTCTAAATGAGCCAACGAGTCTCGCAACCTTTCTGCAAGTGCTGGGCTGGCTAGTAGGCGAGTTTCGAACCGAGTGGAATAGCAAGGCTGCAAAGAAGCCAACCTTCGGATCGACCCCTTGGGGCTTCGGGCGCTGACGCCTCGTGCGACGGCAGGGGGCCTCGTTTCTAAGCGCCTCGCCACCCGAAACCGATTTTCGCGCTTTTTGCCCAGATCGCGGCTCCCGGCGATCGGCCGAAACCTTTGCGCATTGGAGCTTTGCACTCCGATCGAGGAGAGGGGCCTCGTTTCCAAAGACTTCTCTCGAGCCTCTGCCTTCTCTCGAGCCTCTAACGGAGGGGTTGACGGTGCGTACAAAACGGATCGGCCACCGGGGAAGTATCCCCGGTGGCGCACCTCCGTATGGCACTGGCCCGCGAGCCGTGAGATTCACGCTAACGGCGGAGAAGAACTTCGATGAGAATGGTCGAGCAGATCGGCTTCGGGCGTCACCCGGAAGTGCGGCTCGAGAGCAAGCGATTTTCTTCTCATCTGCATTCGCCGCTCGAAAACCGCACATGCTCTTCGGATGACGGTATCACAACGCAGGAAGTCCGAGGTTCAACGAGGACGCCGGCGACGCCGTGGCCGCATTCTTGCCTAGGATGTCCAAGAACGGTTTTATGATGTCCAGCGGCATCGGGAAGACGACGGTCGAATTATGCTCGCCGGCAATCTCCGTCAACGTTTGCAGATAACGGAGTTGCATCGCGCTCGGGACTGAAGCAAGGATTTCAGCCGCGTTGGCGAGCGTCTGCGCGGCCTGGAACTCGGCGTCGGCGTGAATGACCTTTGCTCTGCGGTCGCGCTCAGCCTCGGCCTGCTTCGCGATCGCCTTGACCATGTTCTCGCTGAGTTGTACGTCGCGAATCTCGACTGCGCTGACCTGGATGCCCCAAGCCTCGGTGCGGGAATCGAGAATATCCTGTACGTCCGTATTGAGCTTCTTGCGCTCCGCGAGCATTTCGTCGAGATCGTGTTGCCCGAGCACGGATCGAAGCGTCGTCTGTGCCAACATATTCGTCGCTGGACCGAAGTGGTCGACCGCGATGACTGATTTTTCGGGATCCACCACGTGAAAATACAAGACCGCGTCAACTTTGACGGACACGTTATCGCGTGAAATGAGGTCTTGACTCGGAACCTTCATGACGACGGTGCGCAAATCCACGCGCACGATCTGTTGGATGAACGGAATCAGAAAGATCAAGCCCGGGCCCCTAACGCGAGAGAATCGGCCAAGCGTGAACATGACGCCGCGCTCGTATTCACGCAGCACTCGAAGGGAGCCCCAAGCGAAGATCAGCGCGACTACGACGATTGAAATGGCTCCACCAAGCATTTTGACACCTTTCGTTGGAGAGGCGTCTTCGTGGAAATCGTTCGCACGAGCCAGCGAAGTTACGCCGACATCCGGAGACCCGCAGCGCCGCCGCGAGCAGAAATGCGAGAAAAGTGGTGGATGATGTTATCCCTGCAAATGTCCAGAATATGTGAAGACGTTATGGACGCCGAACCGCCGAGCGCATCGCCCAAAGACTTTGCGCCGCGCACCTGGCGCTGTACGCGGGCTTAGGTCCCCTTTTCGGGGCGCTGAGAGCCCCGGGGCCTAAGTCTCTCAGCGCCTTCTCTCCCGGAAGCGATTTTCGCGCTTTTCGCCCAGATCGCGACGCCCGACGATCGGCCCGAACCTTTGCGCATCGAGAATTTGCGCGTCGCGCGAGGACAGGGGGGCCTCGTTTTGAAGCTCTCTCCCTCCTACCCCATCGTGATCGAGCCTTCCTCGAGCGGCTCACGCATGACCTCGAGCGCTTTGCATGCGAAGCCGGCGACTCCGTCGTGAGACAAAAACCGCACTGACAGCTCCAGCACGAGCGAGCGGGCGTAACCCCAACCTACGCCTGCGCCTCCAGCCGCGCGATCCGCGATTTTAGCGAAGGATGAGTTGAGAACAGCAACTCCGCCCATTTCGGCTGCTCGTCTTCCGCCTGATTTTGATCGCGCAGGCGC
>JBEKHC010000099.1:0-17885 GCA_050012475.1 Candidatus Velthaea sp. | reverse complement strand
CTTTCGCCGAAACTTGCGGGGTGAGCTGCTTGAGGGAAAACTTCACGAGCAGTTCTTATGGGGAGGGGCTGGAAACGGACAGACGCTAAACCGTCGGCACCGCGCCAGTCCTTCACCCGACAAACGGAATTTTACGCACGCTAAGCGACGGCGCCGAGATCGAGTGCACGGATCCGGAGGGGCCGGAATTGATCTGGCCCGAGCGCTGGTGACGTGCCCCAGTGGTAATCGCCGGTCAGGTTGATGTGTTCCCACCCCAGGGGCGACAGATGGACGAGATCGCTGGGTTCCGGGTTGTACCCCTGTTCTCGCATGTGCTCCAGGGCGCGCTGCAGGTAGGTGGTATTCCAAAGAATGATGGCGGCGACGAGCAGGTTGAGACCGCTGGCGCGGTGGCGCTGGTTTTCATAGGAGCGGTCGCGGATTTCACCGAGCCGGTTGAAGAACACCGCACGGCGAAGCGCATTCTGCTGCTCGCCCTTGTTGAGGCCGACGTGGCTACGGCGACGTAGCTCGGGGTCCTGCAGCCACTCGAGCGTAAAGAGTGTCCGTCCCAGCTTGCCCAGTTCACGCAGCGCGAGCGCCAAGCCGTTTTGCCGAGGGTAAGCCGAGAGTTTGCGCAGGATGACCGAAGCGGTGACCGTTCCGGTCTTGATCGACATGGCCAGGCGCAGCAGTTCGATCCAATGATCGCTGAGTGCGCGCAGATTAATGGCTCCGGCCACCAGCGAGGTGAGCTCCGGCGGCACAGTCATACCCGGTAAGGTGTAGAGCCGCTTTTCCTTCAGATCGCGGATGCGCGGCGCAAAGCGGAAGCCGAGCAAGTGGCACATGGCGAAGACGTGATCGGAGAATCCGCCGGTGTCGGTGTAGTGCTCGTTAATGACCAGACTGCTCTTGTGATAGAGCAGTCCATCGAGCACGTGGGGCGCCTCGTTGGCCGTCGCGGCAATCACCTTGGAATGAAAGGGACCAAACTGATCGGATAGGTGAGTGTAGAACTTGACGCCGGGGTCCTGACCATAGTGCAGGTTCACGAGTCCCCCGACTTCGCCACGGCCTCCGGCGCGAAAGAACTGCGCGTCCGAGGATGAGGTGGTGCCGCTGCCCCAGTGAGCCGCCAGGGGCAGTCGATGTTGGGCATCGATCAGACTGGCCAAGGCCTGCGCATAACACTCCTCGCGCACATGCCAATCGGCAGTCCAGGACAATTGCCGCCAGGTCGTCTCGCGACAGGCCTCGGACATGCGCGTGAGCCCGAGATTAATGCCATCGGCCAGCACCGCGGTGAGCAAGGCCTGCCGGTTTTTCGGTGGTACCTGGGTGCGCAGATGCAAGAATTGATCGCCCAGATTCGTCCACTGATCGACCTCCGCGAGCAGTTCGGTAATCTTGACGTGCGGCATCAGCGCGTAGGCATTTTCAGCGAAGACTTCAGCGGATTCCGGCGTGTTCTTGCGCAGCGGCGCGATGCGCAGATCTCCGTCCGTGAGCGTGACATCGGGTAAGGTATTCTCCCGTGCCTTGCGCGCGACGGTGGTGAGGCTGTCCTCCAGCTTGTGTCGATACTCGGCCATGTAGGACGGCAAGTGCGTGTCGATGTCCAGGGGCAGCGGCTGTTGTCGCATCGTCTCGAAAGTTGCGGCGGGAATCAGATGCGTCTCGAAATCCCGGTACTGTCGACTCCCCGTCACCCAGATGTCGCCGGCGCGCAGGCGATCGCGCAGCTCCGCAAGCGCGCACAGCTCGTAGAAATGCCGATCCACCCCACCGACGGCAAACACGTGAGGCCGCCAGCGTGGCTTTACGAAGCCCGTCGGCACGTGCTCGGGCAGCGCGCGCTTGCCGCTGGCATTGAGGTCGCGCAGCAGATTGAGAGCCTGCAACAGTTCGGCTGCGGCCGGGGCGGCATGGAATTCAAAATGCGCGAGCAGCAGCGGCGCGAACTTGCGCACCGTGCCGTAGCGCTCGTTCAGCAGCCCCAGATAGTCGAACTCCTCAGGCTGGGCGAGAATCTGGGCTTCGGCGACGGTCGATTCAAATTTGGACCACGACAAAACGGCCTCGATGGCGGCAAAGGCATCCCGCCGCTGGAGCGCGCTGCGATCAGCGCTTTGCCGATCCGGGCATAGAGTCGAACCTTCTCGTTGATGGATTTGCCGCTGGCGTGAAACTCGTCGGCGTGTGCGCGTTCGGATTTCTTGAACAGCTTCCCAATGAGATGCTCGAACATGTTGAGCGCCTCATCGGTCAGCGTCGCGGTGAGATCAAGGACCACCGCCGTCAGGGTGGCGTAACGGCGCAGCGGCTCGAGCTCCGCCAAGTGCTGCACGGTACTCTGCCCGCCTTCGCGCGCAAGCTTGAGCCAATAGTTCTGATGAACGCGCGTGGCACGCTCCGACTCGATGCCGAGCGCGCGCAGTTGACTTAGTCGCTCGATTAGCTTAGGAAAGTTGCCGCTCGTCGCCGCATATGCGGTCTGCCGCAGCCACGCCAGCGTGCTTTGTCCGCCGCCGACGCGGACCTCGAGCAGTTCATCCAATCCCTGGCGTTGCCGATCGGTCAGCCCGTCAGCGAGCCAACGCCACAGTTGGCGCTGCGCACGGGCTCTCACCGAGCCCCCGAGCCGTTCAATGGCCGGCAGTGGCGGGCAGACGATGCGGCGCACGCGCAATTCCTCAAGCACGGTGGCCACCAACGTGGGCCCATGATCGGTCGCGAGTGCCGTCGGCAACAGCCAGGCCGAAACTTCTCGATACATTGAGCTGGTCATGGCGCGAAACCCGAGGGCGGTCTGGATCTCAACGATGTGCTCGCGGCGAGTTTGATCCCGCTCGGCGTAGTCGCCGAATTGCGCCGGATCAACACCCAGTTGCTCCGCGACGAAGGCGCACAGCGCGGCCGGAGGTCGCTCTCCTTGTTGGAGGATCCGCCCCGGAAATCTCAGGTAGCAGAGCATGAGGGCGAAGCCCAGACGGTTGGGGTCACCGCGACGTCGATTGATCAGCGCCAGGTCTTCGGAGCTCAGCGTGTAGTGGCGCACCATCTCTCGCTCATCGCTCGCGGGCGCATGGAAACTGACCCGCTGCGGCTCGGTGAGCAGCTCTCGGTGCGGCATGCCTGTCCCCTTTGAAGTATACTTTGAATAGACCAACACTCTGCCACACGAAAAGGCCCGTTTCCGGGGTGTTTGGCGCGAAGGGTTCAATTGGGACAGTCTGCCGCGCTGTATTGCCGGGTATCCACCGCCGACCAGACCTGTGCCCGACAGGAAAGCGATCTGCGCGCCTTCGCCAAAAAGGCCGGCTACAAAGTCGTCGGGGTCTGGAAAGAAACCGCCTCCGGAGCTAAGGACGAGCGCGCCGAACGCAAACTGGTTCTCGCATTGGCGCAGGCCCGCAAGATCGACGTCATCCTGGTTACCGAACTCACCCGCTGGGGCCGATCGATGCTCGATCTGTTCCACACGCTGCAGGACCTACAGGCCTGGAACGTGTCGCTGGTGGCTCAGACCGGCTTGCAGTTCGATCTCCGTAGCGCGCAGGGAAAATTAATCGCTTCCCTGATGGCGGCGTTGGCAGAGTTTGAGCGGGATCTACTGCGCGAACGGGTCCGCTCCGGTATTGCGGCCGCACGCGAACGTGGCGTCGTGTTCGGCCGGCGGCCCGGACAGCGGATCAAGGCGGACCGTTTTGCGCCGAAAGTGCTAAAGCTCGTCGGCGAAGGACAGTCTTACCGCGAAATCAGCCACCGGCTCGGGCTGAGCAAGAATACCGTCCTGGATATCGTCAAGCGCGACCGCGTTAAAATGCCGGCCCTATCGCCAGACGTGGTCGATGAAATCAGCCGACGATGAGCGCACCGTGGACGTCAACATCCGACGCTTGCGCGCGAAGCTCGGGACCGCCGGCTGCTATCAACGTATTATATCTCGGACATACTGATCCAAGTCATACGTAACTGGTCCATCGGGTGCGTGCGTGCCAGCACAGCGCAACACTGTAAAGCAACGGAAAAGGCATGTACAGCGCTAGGTCGCGACCGTATCGTCCTCAGAATGTCGCTGACGTGCCGATGCGGCGAGTCGCTCTAGCGAATGAGGCGTACACCACGATACCAGCGCTGGTGATCGTTATTGCCGTGCTCCTAGTTGCGGGGTGGGCAGTCTTCGATCGCGCGAAGACGAGCGCAGCGTACCAGCGCGAGATCCGCATCGTGCAGGCCTTGCGGGCGCGCGTTTTGAGGTATCAACTCGACGAGGAAACGGGCGTTCGGGGCTATACGGGCACCGGTGACCCGTGGTTCCTTGAACCCTACCGCCTGGCGCTCCCTAAACTCTCCGCTGCATTCCCGAAACTCCATCGCGCATTACAAGACCTTCGAATCGACCGAGCGGTGTTGCTTGAAGCGGATCAGGAGCGGATGAACAATGAGTGGCTGACGGTGGTCGCGCAACCACTGCTGGCCGACTGGCGCTTCTCACCCGCGACCCTCGCACTACAACGCCGCGGCAAAGCCATCGTCGACCGCTTCCGCGGAGACAATGCGGAGCTGGAAGAGCGGCTTAGTCACGCCGCAGCAAAAGCAGACGAAGAGTCAGAACGTTCGTTGCGCATCTTGCTAACGTTCGTTATCGCGGCGTTGATCGCGGTGATAGCGTCAGCGTACGCACTCGTTCTCGCACGTGTGTCTGGCGGAAGCCATAGACGAGTTGCAACTCTGCTCCAAAAGGCGCTCGCCGGCAACTCGCTGCCTGCGATTCCGAATTTGACGTTCGACGCGGTGTATAGTCCGGCGGCTCACCATCTGCTCGTCGGGGGCGATTGGTACGACGTCTATGAGTTGCCCGACAAACGGATCATGTTTTCGATCGGCGATGTCGGAGGTCATGGACTTCTTGCTGCCGTCATTATGAACCGGGTTCGACAATCGCTTCTTGCAGCTGCACTCCAAGACGATGATCCGGCAAAGGTGCTCGAACGCGCGAACAGGGCGCTCATGCTTCAAGAGCCGCACATGGTAACGGTGATTGTCGGTTTTATCGACCCCTTTACGCGCGAGCTCGTGTATGCGACGGCGGGACATCCGCCACCGATGCTGGCTGACCCGGGTGAGGCTCCGGTCCTTCTGCCATATGATGGTTTGCCGCTCGGAGTTTTCTTCGATACGAGGTATAAGGATTTTAAGCTAACGGCTCCGCCAGGTGCGACACTGCTGCTTTACACTGACGGAGTGATCGAGCAAGACCGTGACATCATCGCAGGACTCGCTCGCTTACTCGAACTGATGCGCACCGCAATGAAAGAACCGAATCCTGCGCGGGCCATCGAGCAAGCTCTTTTCTCGGCCGTGAAGCCGGTCGACGACGTAGCCATTCTTGCTATCACATTTGATAAATCCGCTCCGCGTGTTACAACTGCCGCCCCCGTCGGCGTGATGCATCGTGTTCGTGGAGATGTTGCCGCCAAGCGGCGCCTGACGGACGACGAAGTCGCTATCGAGGCGGCCCGCAGCGGCATAGGCCCCCACGATCTCGGCCAGCACCCGATCCGATAACGTCGGCCCGAGACGCGGTCTACTTCGGCATGCTCGTGCAGGAGAGGATCTCCCCGGCTCGCGGGACTTCTTGCCGCTCGCAAAAGGGTCTTTTATATTTATACCATTGCAGCACTCGCAGCAGGCCCTTAACGTGCTTAAAATTCCGTTTCGTGTCTTCTCCTCTTGCCGGTGAAGGCCCGGAAAGCGGCGACGTCCTCACTGTAGGCCCGGATGGTGTTGGGGCTCTTGCCGTGCAGCCACAGGGCGACGAGCTCGTTGTCGGTGGTGTCGGGCGGAATCGGCAGCGCGGCGACCTCTTCTTCGGCCCGGCCCGGGCGGGCGATCAGCGGGGCGCGGAGCGGTTCGGCCGGGCTGGGATGAGGCGCGGGCGGCGGTTCGGGCTGCATGAGAGTTAATATACTCGCAATTATCTTAACCCCTGGACGGCACCCCAAAATCGTGTTAGCGTCTGAAACGGAAATGCCACCGCTGCGCCGGACGTGCTCAAAACCGCGCTGCAAAAACACGCCCACTCCGGATGGGCGCTACTGCAAAGCGTGCTTTGCCGCCGCCAACCGCGCCTCACACGAGCGCCACCACCGCGAGCGCAACGCCCGCCGGCGCACCCGCGCCGTGTACCGCGATGATACCGCCCGCGCCAAGGACTCGGCCCGGGCCAAACTGTTCGTCGCGATCGCCCGCGGCAAGATCCTCAAGGGCCGCTGCGTTCGCTGTTCGGCCTGGGACGACGTCACGGCGCTGATTCTCGATCCGGCCAAGTGGCGTGAGGTCGTGTGGGTCTGCCGCGACCATCGCGCCGACGAGATCTCCCGGCGGACCAACCCCCCAGAAGTCGATCCGACCGTGGTCTGGCAGACCGAACGCGAGCGCGCGCTAGCGGCGATCGCTGCGCTCCCCGAAGCCCAGCAAGCTGCTCTGCGCGCCATTGCCGCTCGCGGACCGGCCGGGATGGTGATCGCGCCCGAAGCGCCGTTCTTCACGATTCGCCTCGTGCAGGCGTATGCGGCCTGGCGCGCCCGCGAGCCGTAAGCTTCGGCACGAACGCTCGCTGGCGCGCCAGCGCGTGTAAGAAGCCGACGCGCAAGGTGTCCGGGTCCTCGATGTGCCGGATCCGGAGTAAGGCGGGCGCCCGCTCCGCGAGCTCAACGAAGGCTTCCCAGGTTGCCAGCGGCATGAGCGTCGTCGGGAGCGTCCCGGTGAAGTACATCACCCGCCATGCCAGGTGTTCGACGTGCGAGCCGAAGGCTGGACCCACCGGCTTGGACCACCACCGGATTCCCGGCTGCCCCGCGGGCAACGGCCGCGACTCAAGGATCTGCTGGACGAAGAGCGCTTCGTGTTCCCCGACCAGCGTCGGGAGGCCCACGACCTCAAGGATGGTGGGCCCGGCAAACGGCGGGACGGCCCGAATCTGAACGCGCCCGCGACGGGCGTACGAAACCGCCGCGTCGCGACCGATCGCGCGCAGCTGGGCGGCTGCGCCCAAGCCAGGGACGCTCGGTCGGGCGACCGAGCTTGAAAAGCGATGGCCGTCGAAGAAACCCAGAAGCCGCTCGAGCGTCGCCTGCGTCCAACGCGGAAAGTCCAGGACCAGGCGCGCCACCGCCGGCATTTGCGCGTAGTAGAACCGAAAAAGCTCCCAACAAGGGATGAGCACTAGCTTGCCTGCGCTCAGATCGTTGACCACGCACAGCGGCGAGTCGGCAAACCGTAGCGGGAGGGGTGTCACCGAGAGGCCCAAGGCAGCGGCGCTCACGATCGACGTGTGAGGCGTGCCAAAGTCCAGTTCGACGATCCACTCGCTGCCCAGGAAGCTTAACTGTGGGCCCGGACCGCCAAAACCGTGCGCCGGCTTCTCTTGGGACGGGTCCTCCAGCACACGGCCTACGGTGAGCAAGCCAAGCACGCTCATCGGCAACGTCAGAACCTGTAGCGCGGAAGCGCCGGGGCTCGTCAACGGCGCGACCAGCACCTCGACGTGCCAACCACGCGATAGACCCGGTGCCTGGATCGCATCGCCAACCCACACTAGCCGACACGCTGGGAGCTCAATCTTGCGTCGCCAGCCTCCATACCAGGTCCGCTGCTCAGGGTCGGGATCGAGGCGAAGCGCTACCGGTACCGCCGGCGCAAACGCCACCTGTTCGGGGCGTTCCCGCAGGGACGGCCGGCCGCGGCGGTGTGGCGAACGGATCGGTGTTCCAGGTGCGGGTGATCGCCCGAAGGGGGAATCAAACATCCAGGTAAGCGCCTACTAGCATCGCCATAGGCGACGAAACGACACGCCCTCAGTTGCGTCTTCTTCTCCGCTAGTCGGCGCCGTCGCGCACAAATCGCGCTCTATGGGAGGTCGTCGCGAGCCTGCTGCCTCTTTGCGCTGCCTTACTTGCTATGTAAGGTAAGCGATGGAGGGTGGCTGGGTTGGTCCCGGAAAAACCGGCCCGTCACACATCACCGTGCCAGGGTTGGGGGTGTCCTTACCCTGCTCTGGTACGGCCTCCCCTCTCCGATGCGTTTTGCGCCTCAGCGCCGCTTTATGGGTCCAGTTGCGTCCTCTTCTCGCCTAGTTGCATCCTCTTCGCGCTAGTTGCATCGTCTTCTCAATCTCACAACGATGCCGCACATTGTGACGAATGCGGGAACCGGCACGCCCGAGCCGGCCCACGCGACGCGCGGGTGCCGCTGGTTCGGAAACGCACCGACCGTGTCGAGCGGCACGTCGAGCGCCGGGATGCGCGCTGCGATCTCGCGGACTGCTGTGGTAGTTTTCCGGCGCGACCCATTTGCCGGGCCAGCCCCTGGCGCGCAGCCGCTCGGCGACGCGCGCGCACGCAGCGCGCGCGGCGTCGTCCACGTCGGCGGCAACGAAAAGCCGTCGTTTCAAGAACAGCTGGTCGAGCTGGATCGGAAGGTCGCGCGCCCGGACCTGCAGCCCGCACCCGTGTCTCCGGTCAAAGCTGACCCGTCGCCACTAGGTTCTCTAAAGTTCATCCGTGTTTCCATCGTTGCGACATCCGTCGAGCCATTGGCAACAAGAGCATCGAAGTCGACTTGGATTGAGCAGTTCGATAGCCGCTTCTCAACAACGCAGGCGCCCGGCTCGCCCCCCATAAGCCCCAGGAGCATGATGGGCCTCCCGGCGAGATGGGAAACCTGTTTGGCCCAGTAAGCAGCCACGGCAGGCGAGCTCGGGCCACCTGAACGGCCCGGGCTCGAAAAAGACGCGGTATTCGAAAAAGACGCGATACTAGGAGGATGCGATATGACGATAGTCACAGGCTGAAGAAGGATGCCATAACGGCGGTTGCGTCGATGGCCGTGGACGTTTTCCCGGGTCCGCTCGAGGCGAGCGCGCCGGGCCAGGTGTGACCGCCGCCGGCGATGCGATCGCCCTCGACGACCGTCCCGTCGCGGCAGCCGCTCCAGCGTTCTTGCACGACGCCGCTTGCGACCGTGCGTGGACGCGGTGCGTTCGTGCAGCCGTTGCGTTCACTCCAAGCGACGAGCCACGCGTGCAGGTTCGGTAATCGTCGATGCGGAGAACCGGTGTACGGAACGACGCGATCGGCGGTACCGTGGATTTCGAGGACGGCAATCGCGCGGGCCGGACGGCATCCGCCGGCGACCGGATAGTACGCGCCGGCGACGGGAGCAATAGCCGCAAAGCGGTCTGCGGCCTTGCAGGCAAGCTGTGCGGCGAGGCCGCCGCCGTCGGACTTTCCCGTTGCATAGATGCGGTTTGGATCGACGCACGATGTCTGCTCGAGCCGGGCCAACACCGCTTCGACGAAGCGTACATCATCGACACCTGATGCCGCGGCCGGCGTTCCGCTCCAGCTCAATTTGCCGCCGCGTCCCGGCAGACCGCGCGGGTAGACGACGACGGCCGGCAGTCGTGAAAGACCCGAATAGTTCGCCAAGAGCTCGGGCGTTTCACCTCGGCCGTGAAAGGCGAAGACAACCGGCCAACGCCGCGCGGCGACGTGCGTCCGAACGGAAACGAGGTACGTGCGCCGTCTGCCATCGACCGTGATCTCTGCTTGGGAAGCCGACGCCCCGGCATGGTTTGCGCAGGGGTTGAATGAGAAGTCGGCCGCGCTCGCGGGCGGCCGGCTCTGTACCAGTCCGGCGTAACCGAACGCCGCTGCAAGGATCGCCGTGCGGCATCGCGCGCGCATCATCGCAAGGGAGGTTACCCCAGAATGGCGAGCCCGGCGGGGCTGTTGGCACGGCTTGTGCGGGCAGGCACGATTCGCCCGGAGGTTACCTCTGGCGTGAGCCGGAGTGCTTTCGTTCACGTCTTTTCTGCGAGCAAGGATACCGGGTGCCGATCGACGGCGATGCGCCTTCGCCGGGGCTGCTCCAGGAGAACAAACGTGGAAAACTCGCGCCTATCTTTTGACGACGACCGAACACTTGGATCGGGTTCGAGGCCAGCGTCGAATTCCCACTATGGAAAGACACCGCCCGACGTCCGGGAACAACCCATCGGTACTCGCGAATCGTCTCGTCCGCAAGAGGCAGAGCCGCGCTACGAGGACCGTTTCGAAAAGGTACGCGCCGCCGAACGCTCCGGCGCGCCGCAGCCCGACAAGGGTCTGTTCGGCAGGCGGTTCAACACCATTGCCCTTCCGACGCCGGACTCGAACGGCGACGACTTGCTCGAGTATTGGCGGCAAGCGAATCGGGCGGGCGTTCCCGTCACGGTCAAAGATCTCGAGTCCTATGACGATCTCGTGCGCGACAACGTCGGCAAGAGCGTCCTCATCGATGGTCGGAACGATGATGCGTTCTCACCCGGACTGCGCAAGATGGGTGCGCGGTTCGCGGCCGAAAATCCCGCAGACGTCAAACGAACGGAAAACGCGAATAAGCTTGCTGCGATGCGAGTTCGCGACAATCGTGAGGAGGTCGCGCCCGGCGCGTATTGTTCCGATCTCGATCCCGGTGTCGTCACGGCCGATAAGCGGCGCTTGGGCGGCGACCTGGCGAAGCTTTCCAAAATGGCACCGCTGGCCCGCGACGCTTCGCCTGAGACCGTTGCGACGTATCGTGCCGCGGCGCGTGCCGTCGGCGTACGCCTCAAGATCGAACACGTCGAAGAACACCAATTCGGCGATTCGAACACGTATCGTCGTCCCGGACAATCCACTCCGCTCGGCGTCGAGCTCCTCAAAGACCTCGAACGCAATCCCGAACAGCGCCAACTGCTTCGATCGACCCCCGAGCAGTGGGAGAAGGTGCTGCGCGAACGGCAGCCGCTGCCCAAGCCGCAGCGCTTCGAGGACGTCACGCGTGCCATGGATTCCGCTCAGCGTTCGGGCGACAGAGAAATCGATGACCGTCCTTACGATCGGACTCCGCTCAGCGAAGAGGAAACCGCGCGCGCGCAACAATCGTCGCCGACGACCGCCGCCGATCAACGCTGGAAGCCCGACGCTGATGGACTTGCCGCCAAGCAAGCCCCCCCGGTGCCGCCGCGCGCCGCGTTGGGACGGATGACCGGCGCACTCGAGGTCATGAACGAGCTGCAATTGACTCGGCCGGCCGTCGACGGCAAGTCGGCGCCGTCCACCGACGCGCAACTGCGCTGGAAACCGAACTCCGATCAGCTGGCATCCAAGCCGGCACCTCCGAAACCGCCGCACCGGTCATGAACCTAGCGAACAAC
The DNA here is from genome assembly GCA_050012475.1 of Candidatus Velthaea sp. GTDB lineage: Bacteria > Vulcanimicrobiota > Vulcanimicrobiia > Vulcanimicrobiales > Vulcanimicrobiaceae > Velthaea. The sequence goes on along the minus strand of JBEKHC010000099.1, from coordinate 6,655 downwards.
ACGCTCGGCGGGACCGTCGCTCCCGAGCGGATGATGCGGCGCGCCTCGACGCCGCCGAATACGGCCGCGGCCGCGTTGTCGCGGCCTAGCGTACAGGGCATCGACGTGACGACGCGTCTTTGCGATTTCGCAATCGTGTCGTTTACGGTCGACCCGAAACGGCTCCGGGCGTTGCTCCCTTCCTTCCTCGAGCCCGATGTTTTCACGCTGGCGGACGGCTCCGAACGAGCGTTGGTGTCAGCAGTGCCGTTTCGCGACGCCGACTTTCGAATGGTCTGCTTGCCCGGGCTCCGCTTCGCTTTCAATCAGATCAACTATCGCGCTTACGTGAAAAACCGCGGTGAACGCGCCGTTTGGTTTTTCGGAACGATGCTGGGAACGCCGCTCGTCGCCGTTCCCCGCTATGGGTGGAAGCTGCCGTGGCACGGCGCGCACATCGAGGTCCGCGCTCGATGGGAGCAGCACCGCTGCGTCGACTTCGTCCTCGATGCGCGCGGAGCTTGGGGTACGGCGCTGCTGCGCTGCTCGGGCACGGCCGAACCGGCCGGTCTGCTCGATGGTTTCGCGACGGCCGAAGAGACGAGTCTCGTCCTAACCCACCCGCTGCGCGGCTATTACCGCCGTCGCGACGGCCGGCTTGGTACGTATGCGGTGTGGCATGAACGGCTGGAAATGACCCGCGGCGTCGTTCGAACCGCGCGCTTTTCCGTCTTCGAGGATCTGGGTCTCGTTCGGCAGGATGCCCGCGTTCATTCGGTGCTCCTGCAGCAGGAAACCGAGTTCATCATCCAACTTCCTCCGCAAACGCTGTGACGGCCCGCCGGACGGCAGTTTCGAGCCGCTGCTGGGGGAGCGCCGGTCGCAGCGGACGATAACCCGACGCTGCGCGGACGCGCGAAGACGTACGCTGTCCTGGGCCGGCAACCGGCAATGCATGCAATCAAAAGGGATGGCGATGATGGGAAACGGTACCTCGGCCGCTGAGGAGCAAGCAAAGCGCCTGCGCGAAAAACTCGAACGTGAGTTGGGGCCCACCATCGTAGCGGCGTTAGCCGACCCGGCGGTCGTGGAAGTGATGCTCAACGCCGACGGCGGGCTCTGGCTCGACGTGCTCGGCGAGGGCATGCGCGATACCGGGGTCCGGATGAGCGCGATGCAAGCCGAAAACCTGCTGCGGACGATCGCGGCGGCACTCGAAATTTCCGTGAACGCCGAGCAGCCGATCCTCGAGGGGACCCTGCCGTTCGACGGAAGCCGGTTCGCCGGCGTGCTGCCGCCGATTTCCAACCGTCCGGTCTTCGCGATTCGTAAGCGTGCTGGACTCGTTTTTACGCTCGACGACTACGTCCAAAAAGGAATCTGCGACCCACACACGGCTGATGTGATCCGTCAGGCGGTCGCCGAGCGCCAGAACATCCTCATCGTCGGCTCGACCGGCTCGGGGAAGACGACGTTGGCCAATGCCGTGCTCGATGAGATTTGCACGCAGCACCGCGAGCAGCGGCTGGTCATCATCGAAGATACCGTCGAACTGCAGTGCAGCGCGCCCAACCACGTCGCGCTCAAGACCAGCGACAGCGCCGACATGACCCGGCTGCTGCGCACGACGATGCGCCTGCGGCCCGACCGCATCGTCGTCGGCGAAGTCCGTGGTGCCGAAGCCCTGGCGCTGCTCAAAGCCTGGAACACCGGGCATCCGGGTGGCCTGGCAACGGTCCACGCCAACAGCGCCGTGGCCGGGCTGGTCCGGCTCGAGCAACTCGTCCAAGAGGCCAACGTCCCGCCGCAGCCCCAGCTCATCGCCGAAGCCGTCGATCTGCTCGTCTCGATCGTGCGCACACCCGAGGGCCGGCGCATCCAAGAAGTGGTGCGCGTGACGGGCTATTCGCCGCAAACCGGTTACACCGTCAAGCGGCTCGACGCCAAGGTGACGCTCGTGGAGCCGCAGCGCGCGGCCTGAATATCGGCAACGCCGAATGCCGCATCGTTAGCGAACCAAGAAAAAGAGCCGCGCTGCGGCTCTTTTTTCTTTTCGAAGACACGCTTTTTTCAAAACAACGGCTTTCGGACGCAGCCGCGACGCTGTCTAGACGCTGCATTCGTACGCTATGGGTGTCGGCAGCTTTCGCCGGCACGCATCAGCCCTCACCACTCTCACACATGGAGATCGAACGATGAAGACCATCAAGCGCATCAGCAAGACCGCCGCCCCGTTCACCGCACTCCTCGTGCTGCTCGCCTCGCCCGCGTTCGCCGCTACCGGCGGAACCGCGCTACCCTGGGAAGGCCCGCTCCAGACCATTCAAGATAGCCTGACCGGCCCGGTCGCGACGACGATCGCGGTCATCGCCCTGTTCGCCGCGGGCGCGGGACTCGTGTTCGGTGACGAGATGAGCAACTTCGTCAAGCGCGTTCTCATCGGTGTCATGTCGCTCGCGCTGCTCATCGCCGGCAGCCACTTCGTGACGGCCCTGAACATCACCGGCTTCACGGTCTAATGACGACGCAACAGAACGGACCCCGCAAGATCGACGTGCACCTCTCGCTCACGCGGCCGCTGCTGATGATGGGGTGCGAACGCGAACCCCTGATGATCTCAGCGATCATCGCCGTCACGCTAGTGTTCATGCTCGGCAACCTCGTGTTGGCAATCGCCGGGGTCGCGTTCTGGGTCATCTCGGTCGCCGTGCTCGGGCGCATGGCCAAGGCCGACAGTCAGATGACCAAGATCTATCTCCGCCACGTCAAGTACCGCAGCTTCTACCCCGCCGGGTCGGCGGTCAACGCGATCGTCCCCACCATCAAAAAACAGCAATAGCAATAGCAATAACGAGGATCGTGATGTTACAACTGCGTCAATTCCGCAACCGCTCCAAAGGTTTGCCCGACCTGCTCAACTACGCGGCGCTCGTCGACGACGGTGTCGTGCTCAATAAAGACGGCAGCTTGATGGCGGCCTGGGAATATCGCGGCGAAGACCTCGAGTCGGCCGGATATCAGGAACTCGCCGCCGTCTCCGCCCGCGTCAACAAAGCGTTTTTGCGGCGCGGCAGCGGCTGGATGATCCACGTCGACGCGGTGCGCAACACGACCCACACCTACCCCGAGCGCGGCAAATTCGCCGATCGCACGACGGCGCTCATCGATCTGGAACGCCGCGCCCAGTACGAAGCCGAAGGCGCACACTTCGAAACCGCGTTCTTCATGACGGTCACCTATCTGCCGCCGGCCGATTTCGAGGGCCGCGTTCAGAATCTGCTCGTCGAAGGTGACGGCAAAGTCCACGATGCCGATGCCGCGCTGGAACGAGCGCTCGAAAATTTCCGCGTCGGACTGCGCGAGATCGAAGACGAGTTGTCGTCGGCGCTGCACATGCGGCGCCTCAAGAGCACGCGCTATCGCGACGCCGCCGGCGTCGAATGCCTGCGCGACGAGCTGCTTTCGCACCTCGACGCGTGCATCGGCGGCGTGACCCATCCGTTCAACGTTCCGGCTGTGCCGATGTACCTCGACGCCGTACTGGGAGCCCAAGATTTTTACGGCGGCCTCGCGCCGCGCATCGGCGACAAGCACATCCGCTGCATCGCCTTCTCCGGGTACCCCGCCTCGAGCTTCCCCGGCATCCTCGACGGGCTCAACCGGCTGCCGATGACCTATCGCTGGTCGAACCGCTTCATTTTTCTCGACGACGGCGCCGCGCACAAACAGCTCGACACGTATCGCAAGAAGTGGTTCCAGAAGCGCAAGTCACTCGGGAACCTCATGCGCGAACAGACGGGCGGCCAAGCCACCCACGTCAATGCCGACGCCGACCGCATGGCCGGCGACGCGATCGGCGCCCTGGCCGAGCTTTCGAGCGGCGTGGTGAAGTTCGGCTACTATTCTAGCGTCATCGTGGTGATGGAAGACGACGCCGACCGCGCCGATCTCATGGCGCGCGACATCGTCAAGCTCATCAACCATTCGGGCTTCACCGCGCGCGTCGAATCGGTCAACGCGGTCGAAGCGTATTTGGGTTCGCTGCCCGGTCACGGCTATGCCAACGTGCGGCGCCCCATCATGCACACGCTCAATCTCGCCGATTTTCTGCCGCTCACCAGCGTTTGGGCCGGGCTGGCAAACAATCCGTCGCCGTTCTATCCGCCCGCAAGCCCGCCGCTGGGGTACGCCGCGACCAGCGGCGCCACGCCGTTCCGGCTCAATCTGCACGTCGGCGACGTCGGTCACACGCTGATCCTCGGACCCACGGGCGCCGGGAAATCGACGCTGCTGGGCTTCCTCATGGCGTCGCACTTCCGCTATCCCAACGCGCAGATTTTCGCGTTCGACATCGGCAACTCAGCGTACGCGCTCTGCAATGCGAGCGGCGGCGATCATTACGAAATCGCCGGCGAACAGAGTCAGCTCGCGTTCTATCCGTTAGCCGACATCGACAATGAAAGCGAACGTGTCTGGGCCGCCGACTGGCTCGAAACGCTCTTTTCGCTCCAGGGCGTGACGATGTCGCCGCGCTTCCGCAAAGACATCCATCGCGCACTCGAACTGCTTGCCCAAAGCCCCAAGCGCACGCTCACCGACCTCGCGCACACCCTGTCCGAACCCGAGCTACGCGACGCGATCGCGCACTACACGCTCTCGGGAAGTTTAGGAACGCTGCTCGACGCCGATCGCGACGGGCTCAAGGACAATCCGTTTCAAGTCTTCGAGATGGCGCACCTCATGGCGCTGGGCGAGAAGAACGTCGTCCCGGTCATGCTGTATCTGTTCCATCGCATCGAGCGCCGGCTGCACGGCGAACCGACGCTGCTGGTGCTCGACGAGGCCTGGCTCATGCTCAGCTCGCCGATCTTCCGCGACAAAATTCGCGAGTGGCTCAAGACGATGCGCAAATCGAACGCTGCCGTGGTGTTCGCGACGCAGAGCATAAGCGATGTGATGCGTTCGGAGATTCGCGACGTGATCGTCGAATCGTGCCCGACGAAGATCTTCCTGCCCAATCTCGAGGCGCGCAACGAATTCTCATCGCAAGCCTATCTGTCGATGGGCCTGACCGAGCGTCAGATCGAGATTCTCGCCGGCTTGCGGCCCAAGCGTCAATATCTCTATGTCAGTCCGCTGGGACGGCGCGTGTTCGAGCTGGGCCTCGGGCCCGTCGCGCTTAGCTTCATCGGCGCTAGCGGACGTGAAGACATCGCTGCGATCCGCGAGTTGATCGCCCACTCACCCAACACGTGGCCCTCGGAGTGGCTCGCCGCGCGCGGCCTCGCCGCTGCGGCCAAAATCTGGCTCACTATCGGCGGAAAGCACAACGCTCCCGCGGATGCTTCGTACGCTCTTCTGGAGGTTGCGTCATGACCCGCTCGTTCCGGTCCCGTCTGCTTGGTGCGCATCCGCTCGTGCGGTTCGCCATTCCCACGTGTCTCGCGCTGGTCGCCTTCGGCGTGCTGTCGGTCGTCGTGCCGCACAGCGTCGCCGCCGGGCAAGGCGTTTTGGGCGGCTGTCCCGACAACAACGGCCTCAACGAACTTCCCAACGTGTACTGTAATGCGGCGATCGGCTGGCTCGACACCGCCTTGACCAATGCGACCCGATTCTTCACCCTGCTGGTGGGCATCGAGTTCGCTTGGACGCTGATCCTGTGGACGCTGCAGAAAGAAAATCTGGGCGAGCTGGTTTCGGCGATGGTCATTAAGGTCATGGGCGTTTCGTTCTTCTACTTCATTCTGCTCAATCAGGGCACGCGCGACTTCTTGCCCAAGATCATGCAGAGCTTCATTCAACTGGGCGGCGCCGTCAGCGGGCATCCGGTCGATCTCAACAATCCGACCGGCGTGTTCGAGATCGGCACGGCGATCTGCCGGATGATCTTTGCCAACATGCCGTGGGCGAACTTCTACTTCGATCTCAACAACGTCGGCAACTCGATCTACGACGACCTGTTCATGGCGCTCGCGATGCTCGCGGCGGGTCTCTCGGCGGTCGTGATCTCTTTCGTGGTCTTCGTCGCGTTCTTGATCGCGGCCGGGCAGCTGATCATGACGCTCATCGAGGCGTATATCATGGTCGGCGGCGGCGCCGTGCTGCTGGGTTTCACCGGCAGCCGCTGGACGATGTCGTTCGGCGAGAAGTGGTTCGGCTACGCCTTCGCGATTGGGATCAAGCTGTTCGTGCTCTCGCTCATCGTCGGACTCGGAGTGACGCTGTTTCCCACCGATTGCGGCGGATCGGATACGATCGGCATCTGCACGGCGCTCAGCGCTATTAAGGGTACGCACTTCTTTAACGCGAATGATTTCTACGTCTATGTTCCCGGTATGATGGTCAACTATCTCATCATCGGTTCGACGGCGATCATCTTCATGATGCTGACGACGAAACTTCCGGGCCTGGCGGCGTCGATGCTCAACGGTTCGCCCAGCTTGACGATGGGCTCGGCGATGTCGACGCTCAGCTCGGTCGGCGGTGCCGTCATGGGCGGCTTGAGCGCCGCCGCGGGGACGGCGACGGGGGCGCTCGACAGTGTGATGGGCGCCGCGAGCGGCGTGATGGATGCCGGAGTGGGCACGGTCAACAAGCTCCAGGAGAACGCCATGGAGGTCGGGATGATGGCTGCGGGCGGCATGGGCGGGGGCGGCGGAGCTGCCGCCGGCGGCGG
>JBEKHC010000098.1:0-18000 GCA_050012475.1 Candidatus Velthaea sp. | reverse complement strand
GACGCGATCGTGACCCAAACGACGGCCGATGCGAATCCGCCCTACGACCTCAAGCCCGAACGCGATAGCTACGTCGAATTCGGCTTGGCGCACACGTTTCATCCGGGTTTCTCGATGTACGCCGAACAGGCTCGGCCGTACTCGCTGGCGGCGCAGCGCGGACATCCGGTCGTGCTATTTTTCGGTTACACGCACTGCCCCGACGCGTGTCCCACGACGCTCGCGCATCTGGCCCAAGCCGTGCGCCTGCCCAACGTTGCGCGCGACGTTCGGGTGGGGTTCGTCACCGTCGATCCGGCGCGCGATTCCGCGCCGCTGCTGGGACGCTACGTGCGGTTGTTCGATCCGCATTTTGTCGGGCTGACCGGCAGTTCGGCGGCGCTGCGTTCCGTTTATTCCGCCTATCATGTGTGGCGCCAACCGGTGCACGACGCGGGCACGGGGGAAAGCTACGCCGTCGGCCACAGCACGACGATCTACTACATTGGACGCGACGGCTCGCTGCGGGCATTCGGCCGCTGGGACGACGACGCGGCGGCGATCGCGCGCGCGCTGCGAGAACTTGGCTGAAGCGGCGCGCAAAAAGCGAGTCGCGCGGCAGGAGCTATTGGTAATTGAGCCAGCTGAACGTCGACGCATCGCAGGCCGTCGGCGTCGTCGTGGCGAGGAAATCGAAGGCGTTGTACATCGTGATCGTGCTGAACGATTCGTTGCACGCATTGCGTCCGCCGCCGGCGACGCTGTCGTAGACGTGCTGCCACCAGAACGAGAAGTTATTGAAGTGCGGGAGCGGGTGCAACGTGCCGCCGACGGTCGGACGCTCGGTGACCCACTCGCCGGAATTGCCCTGGAACAGGCTCGGTTTCGCGCCCAGCTCCGAATACGTCGGGCTGGCTTCGCCGCGCGTCAGATCTTCCATGTAGTAGCAGCCGAAACGCTGACCGCTGCCGTTATAGCACAGCCAGGAAACGGCATAGATTTCGTCACCCGCCGCAACCGTAAAGTTCGGCAGCGTGGTCGAGCCGTTGTCGGGATAGAACTCGTACCAGGCCGAATAGAACGCCAGCGAACCGAAGAACGGAAGGTACAGCGCGTCCTGCTCGGTCCCGTTTTGAATCACGTCGCCCGAGCCCCAACCGTCGATGCCGTCCCAGACCGACGAATACGCCGGGCTCTCGGCGGCGTTGGTCGTCACCGCGGGAACGAACCATTCTCCGGCGACCCAATACGTGAACTGATTCGTGCGGCCGGTCGCAACGACGCCGCTCCAGTTCGTCGAGTAGCCGGTACCGTTCGTCACGCCGGCCGTCGCGGCGCTCGCGGCGCGCGCGCGCTGAACCGGTCCGTGAATGACGTCGGTACGTAAGACCGTCGTTCCGCCGACCCGCGTGACCGGCGTCGTTACGGCGCGCTTCCATTGCGCGTAGGCTTCGGGATCGCGCGCGGCATCCGGCCGCGGCGGCAGTTGCAGTCGGTTGATGTCGGCACTCGAGAGCGCCGCGGGATCGAGCCCGCGCGGCACCAGCGGCTGCGCGCCCAGCGCCGGACGTACTGCGTTCTGCCGCAGAGCGCCCGGCACGACATGCAGACGCACGAGCTGCGTGTTTGCGACACCCGCCGCCGAGCACTGCGCGGTGACGGCGCCATTCGCCGCGCCAGCGCGCTCGGGAGTGAACTGGAGCGAGACGACGCCGCGGTCATCAGCATAGACGGTCATCGTCGCAGCCGTGCCGGGAGCCGAGAGCACGCAGCGCGCGTTGCGCTGCGTTTGAAACGAAACCGAAGTATTTGCCGCCGCCGGCAACGTGAGGTCGACCGCGCTTGCGACGCGGGATGGGGCAAGGATTGCGGCATTCGCAGCCGGACCGATCGAAACGATCGTGCCCGCCGCAAACGCCGCCACGGACCTTTGGAAAAACGTTCGCATGACCATGACTCCTTCGTGAAAAGCAATAGACGGAACGCGCCCGTCCCAATGCCGGCGCGCGGCAGAGGGAGGAGCGTGCCGCTCACACTAAAGCGCGCGTCGACGCGGCGGAACGTCATGAAGACCTTGATTTTCGCGCTCTTGCGTGCTATCGGCGGCGGTCACGGCGGGGAGCCGGACGCCGACGCAAAGCCGGGACGCTTTTCGGACGTTGGCGAGCTATGCTGCGGGAGTCAAGGGAGTCACGATCGATGCGGCAGCAGAACAAGTACCGTCGCCTACGGTGCAGCGACGCACTCAATGAGCTCGAGCGCGAGGTCCTCATGGCCTACGCCCGGGGTCTGCGGCGCGACGAAATCGGCCGACAGGTCGGGCTGGCCGAGCGCACCGTCGGCGCCTATCTCACCACGGTCAAAGAAAAACTCGGCGCGCGAAATCTCGCGCACGCCGTTGCGCTCGGGGGCGCCGGGGCGGCCTGACTTTCGCTTCGCGGCATCGACGATGTCGCCCGCGTGGAACGTACAATCCATCGCCCGGAGAATGCCGTTAACTTCTTTAAACGGCTCGGCTTCCCGGTGCGGTGGATTGCCGGCGCTGCAGGCTTCCTGGACAAAGGGACCGATGTTGTGAAGGCTTTTCTGCGCGCGTCCCTTTGCGGTGTCGCCATCTTGCTCGTCACCGTTGGTGCCGGAACGCAACCTCCAGCTGATCCGTGCGCTTCAGACACCGCGAACGCCCGGATACCGCCGGTCGCACCCTCACCGTGTCCGAGCGCGGCGATCAGGACCATCGGAACCGTGCAGACCGCCGGCCGCAAGACGAATCTCGTCGGTACGGCAGCGGCCGCTTCGGAAGGCACGATCGGTCAAGAAGACATCGCCGACCGGCCGCTGCTGCGGCCGGCCGAACTGCTCGAACAAATTCCTGGCCTGGTCATCAGTCAGCACAGCGGCGAAGGGAAGGCGAACCAGTACTATCTGCGCGGCTTTCAACTCGACCACGGGACCGATCTCGAATCAACCGTCGACGGCGTGCCGATCAACTTGCCAACCCACGCGCACGGCCAGGGTTACTCCGACATCAATTGGCTCATCCCGGAACTGGTGAGCTACGTCGAATTCAAAAAGGGACCGTACTACGCCGATGAGGGCGACTTCTCGACGGCAGGCGCGTACGATCTCTTTTTGCGCAACACGATCGCGCCGGTCGCCTCGTTCGGCCTTGGCGATTTCGGCTACGACCGCTTTTTCGCGGCGGGATCGCATCCGAGCGGTCCCGGGAGCACGTTCCTTTCCGCCTTGGAGGTTTATCACGACAACAATTCGCTCGCGCGGCCCGACGAGTACCGGAAGTTCAACGGCCTTTTGCGCTACAGCCGCGTCAAAGGCAACGATGCGTTCAGCTTGACCGCAAGCGGGTACAGCGGCACCTTCAATTCGACCGACCAGATCCCGCAACGGCTCGTCGCCGACGGACAACTCAATCCGTTCGGCTACATCGACCCCAGCGACGGCGGAAACACGTCGCGCTATGCGCTCTCGGCACGCTGGCAGCATCGGGATCCCAACGGGATGACGGCCATCGACGCCTACGCCGTCGCCTCGACGCTCGATCTTTTCTCGAATTTCACCTACTACTATGACGACGCGAACAACTACTACAACGAAACGGCCAATCCAATTACGTGCAATGCGGAGTTCAGAACATGCGTTCCGAATCCGTCCGGAAAACCGCGCGCGGCAAATTACGCTTCGTACTGCCCGGCCTATACGGCACCAGCCGGCGCCGCACCGCATTCGCTCACGCCCGTTCCGTACGGCTTTCAATGCGGCGATGGGCGCGAACAGCTCGACCGGCGCTTCTTCGCCGGCGTCAACGTTTCGCGCACGTTCCTCACCCCCGGCACGACCACGACGGTGGGCGCGGGGTTCGCCAACGACAACATTCCGACCGTCGGGCTCGATCTCGTCGACGAGCGCAATCGGCTTCCCGGCGGGACGCTGAGCAACGACCATGTCGTCGAGCGGCCGGCGGACGTCTTCGTCGCCTCGGATCTGCGCCTGGGCCCCAAGCTGCGGCTGAATCCGGGCATTCGCGCCGATCTCTACGCGTACCGTGACGCCGCGTACGATCCCAACAACAGCGGCAGCGGCAGCGCGGCGCTCGTCAGTCCGAAGCTCAACGTCGCCTACGCGTTCACCCCCCACAGCGAACTCTATCTCGATTTCGGCGACAGCTTTCATTCCAACGATGTGCGCGGCGTAACCTACGTCGACGATCCGCAGACCCACGCCGCGTTCGATGCCGGCGGCGTCCCCGTGCAGCGAAATCCGCTCTTGAACCGCTCGGTGGGCGAAGAGATCGGCTATCGCTTCTCCGCCGGCCGGATCACGAGCACGGTTTCGCTGTGGGAACTCTACCAAGCCGACGAACTCGAATTCGACGGCGACCACGGCACGACGTCGCTGGGCGGCCCCTCGCAGCGCAAGGGGATCGAACTCTCCAACGACTTTCGGCCGCGCCCGTGGTTGACGCTCGACGCCGACTTGGCCACCTCGACGGCGCGTTTCCTGGCCGATCCGCTGCACCAGGGAACCGGCGTCCCCGAATCGCTCAACGGCGTCGTCTCGCTGGGTGCGACGGCCGACACGAAACACTTCGCGGCCGGCTTGCGCATGCGCTACTTCGGTCCGCGCACGCTCGACACGCAAGGCGACGCGAAATCGCCGCCGTCAACGCTGTGGAACGCGCAGTACACCGCGAAACTCCGCAGCGGCCGGCGCCTCTCATTCGACGTCTTCAACATCTTGAACGCCGCCGTCGCTGACGTAACCTACTTCTATGCGTCGTGGCTGCCGCAGGATGCCGCCAATCGCGCCAATGCGGGCAACCCCGCGATCAATCCGGCGTTGGGCGGCGCGGGCATCAACGATTACCACTTCCATCCGTCGGTCAAACGGACAGCCCGCCTGACGTACGCGCTGCCGCTTTAAGTTAACTCGGGTACGGCTCGTGCGGCACGACCGGAGCCAGGATCGCCTCCATGCGCGCGAAGATCTCGGGTGCAACGTCCAAATCGGCGGCTACCGCGTTGTCGTCGATTTGGCTGGGCCGGGTCGCCCCGACGATCACCGCGCTGATGCCCGGATCGCGCAAGCACCAGGCCAGCGACAACTGCGCGAGCGTGCAGCCGGCTTCGTGCGCCAGCGGCAGCAGTTGCTGCACCGCGTCGAGGACCGGCTGCGCGTAGTAGCGGTCCATCATCTCGGCGGATTGGCCCGCGGCGCGCGTACCGGCCGGCGGGCGTTTCGCGTCGGTGTACTTGCCGGTGAGAATCCCCATCGCCAGCGGCGACCACACCACATTGCCTAGCCCGTACTCGCGGCAGGCCGGCAGCACCCGTGCTTCGATGCGCCGCCACAACGCACTGTATTGCGGCTGATTGCTGACCGGCTCGGCCCAGCCGCGTGCGCGGCACAACAGCACCGCCGCGCTGATCTGATCGGCCGTCCACTCGGACACACCCCAGTAGAGGATCTTGCCGATCCGCACCAGGTCGTTCATCGCACCGCAGGTTTCTTCCAGCGGCGTTGCATCGTCGTAACGGTGGCATTGGTAGAGATCGACATAGTGGGTGCCCAGCCGGATCAAACTGCGATCGATCTGTTCGCGAATATGCTTGCGCGACAAACCCCGGTCATTGGGCCCCGTCCCCATCGGAAAATACACTTTGGTTGCGAGCACGATTTCGTTGCGCGCGAGCTGCGCGATCGCCCGGCCGACGACTTCCTCGGCGCCGCCGCGCGCGTAGACGTTGGCCGTGTCGAAAAAATTGATGCCGCGCTCGAACGCGCGCACGATGCAGTCGCGGGCCGCCGTGCCGTCGACGGCTCCGCCGTAGGTCAGCCAGGAGCCCAGGCCGACTGCCGATATGCTGACGCCCCAGCGGCCGAGTTTCCGATAGCGCATGGCGATTCGCGTTCGGCTTTAGTTGCGCGGTAACCCGTGGAGCAGCCAGCGTTCGAGCTGGCGCAGCCAGCGCGTGTTGAGCGGATCGCGACCGGCCAGCGGTTCGACGAGAATCGCTGCCAAGCCAAACAGCTTCGCGCCCAAGATATCGGTGAAGAGCTGATCGCCGACGACGATCACCGCTTTGCGCGGCAGTCCCAAGACGGCCAGAGCGCGGCGAAAGCCCGACGGCAGCGGTTTGCGCGCGTTGGGGATGCACGGAATGCCCAGTTCGCGCGCGACGCCGGCGGCCCACGGCGTTCCGTTGTTCGTCACCATCACGATGGCCACGCCGCGGTCGCGCGCGGCGAGAATCCAGCGGGCATCGCGTTCGCCCGGTGCAAGCTGGCGATAGGCCACCAGCGTATTGTCGAGATCGATGATCACGCCGCTGAATCCGTTGGCGGCCAGCTCGTCGAGGTCGATCGCGCCGACGCTGGGCGCGTACGAGGTCGGCCACCACCAGCGTCGGCGCTTCACGCTTTGGGCACGAACACCGAGATCGCGCGCGGCACGACCGTGAACTCCGCGGGCGTGTGCGTGGCGGGCTCGCCGTCGGCAAACACGTGATGCCGATGCCGCCCACGCACCACGAAGCGCCGGCCGCGAATCGTCTGCACGCCGCGAGCATCGGGAAAACGCTTGACCGCGACCGCGCCCAGAATTTCAAGCGGATCCCACCAGCGCCGAAGTTCGATGCTGTACAGATCGAGCACGCCGTCATCGATGCGCGCGGCCGTGTTCTCCACGACGCCGCCGAAGCGGTAACTATTGGCGACCGTCAGCTGCATGGTACGAAACGCCGCGTGATCGCCGTTCTCGAGTTCGACGTCGAGGTGGTACGGCCGCAGCGAGCGCCAGGCGCGAACCGTCGCCAGCGGAATGGCAAGCATACCCCAGCGGCTCTTCACCTCCCCCGTCTGCTCGCGCACGACGTGCGTCGAAAGCCCGATGCTGGCCTCGTTGAAAAACCAAAAGCCGTTGACGCAACCGACGTCGATGGCGTGCCGTTCGCCGGCGTCGAGCAATCCGCAGGCGCCGTCGATGTCGGGCGGTATGGAAAGCGTGCGAGCCAGCTCGTTGATCGTGCCGAGCGGCAAAATCAGCAGCGGGATGCCGGCCGCGCGCAATCCGCCGATCGCCGAAATGAGGGTGCCGTCACCGCCGCCGACTGCCGCAACGTCGATGCGGCCGCGCTGGGCCGCGATCGCGCGCTCGAGATCCCCCGCTTTGCGCGTGTCGACGACGATCACGCTATGGCCGCGGCCGCGCAACGCGGCAGCCGCACGATCGCGGGCATCGCGGCCGCGCCGGGCGCGGACATTGACGGCTAACAAAACGCGCAATCCCACGCTGTGCCGATTCCCGCAATGACGGTGTTTCTGACAGCCGATTTCCCGGCATCCCGAACGGAGCGCCTCTTTGTTGGGAGAGCACAGGACCATTGGCGGAAGGTCTCCCGCCACGCGGCGGACATAGTAGCTCGGACACGATATGCCGCTGCAACGAGCCGAGATTTCAACCGCGGCGCGCGTCCCGCTCTTGGTCCTCGTCCTACTCATCCCGGTGCTGGCATACGCGGGTTTCGAGGTTCACGGTGCCGTCGACCGGACGGCGCGCTATCAGCAGCAGATTCGCATCGCGCAACTGGTGCGCGGCCGCGTCCTGCGGTACATGCTCGATGAAGAAACGGGGATTCGCGGGTTCCAGGCGACCGGGCAGACACTCTATCTCGATCCGTACGCCAAGGCCAAAGCGGTGCTTCCGGGCGCGCTGGATCAACTCGAACGGGATCTGGCGCCGCTGGCGATCGCGGGGACGGCGCCGATTGTCGCGACCGAAAAGCAGCAGACAGCGCGCTGGGTTGCCGACATCGGCGAGCCGCTGCTCCGCACGACAAGCAGACCGCACGTCCGCAGCCTCATGTGGCGCGGAAAAGGGATCGTCGACGGTCTACGCGCGCAAGACCGGCAACTCCAAGAGCTGTTGAACGCGGCGGCGGCAAGCGCCGACCAGCGCGCCAATCGGGCGATCGCGAACGTCTCGCTCTTCGTCTTCGCCGTCCTGGCGGTGCTCACGGGCGCGGCGACGGTCTTCGGCTTTTTTCAAACGCGCACAGCGCGCCAAGCATTCGAGAGCCGCCTGCGCTACGAAAACCAGAAGCGCATCGCGGACGCCTTGCAGACCGCGTTCTTGAACAAACATTTGCCTGCGACACCGAATTTGGGGCTGCACGCGACGTACATTCCGGCCACGAGCGAAGCGCAGGTCGGCGGCGATTGGTATGACGCCATCGAGTTGCCGGACAAGCGGATTCTCTTCTCGATCGGCGACGTCGCTGGGCACGGCCTCGAGGCGGCGGTCGTGATGAGCCGGGCACGCCAGGCGATCATCGCGGCCGCGCTGCACGAGAACGATCCGGGGAAGGTGCTCGAACGCGCTAACGAGGCGATTCTGCTGCAAGATTCGCGGATGGTCACCGCGATTTGCGGCTACATCGATCCCGCGACGCTGGCAATCGTGTACGCAACGGCCGGCCATCCGCCGCCAATCCTGGCGCGGCCGGGAGTGCCGTCGGTTTTCTTGGCCTACGACGGGCTGCCGCTGGGCATCGTGCCGAAAGCCACGTATCGCACCTTCAACGCAACCGCCTCCGATGGTGCCGTCATGGTGCTCTACACGGACGGCGTGATCGAGCACAAGCGCGACGTGATCGAAGGTTCGGCCCGGTTGCTCGAAGTCACCCGGCTCGCGATCGCCGAAGACGATCCGGCGCTGGCAATTCAACGCCGCATCTTCGCCGGCACGTCGCCCACCGACGACGTTGCAATCTTGACCGTGCGCTTCAAGTCGGCCGGGCCAACCGCGCGCGTCGCCTCGATCGGCGCGCTGCAATTCAATCGGCTCGAAATGGACGGGACGGAGGGTGCCGCGATGCTTCCGAATGACCTGCCCATTGAGCTTCACGGCCGAACGGCGAGCGGTCCCGACGCCCGATTGCGCAAACTCGGCGCGCCGTCATAGCGTTCGCCTTCGCGCGCGGGCGCGACCGTTTTGGCCAAAGGTTTTCCCCGGTGCTGGCCAAAGCGGACCCGATGCCCTGGTCTTCGCGCGTCGTCTGAGCCGATGCAGCAGGATGCCGTAATCGTGCAGACCCTCCCGCCGCTTACAGCAGTGGTCGTCGAAGCGCGTAATCTCAGCATCATCTTCAGCTCGAACGAGCACCGCACGGTCGCGCTCACCGACGTCGATCTGAGCATTCGCCGCGGCGAATTCATCTCGCTCATCGGACCTTCGGGCTGCGGCAAAACGACGCTGCTGCGCGCGATCGCGGATTTGGACCACCCGACCGGCGGCAGCTTGGTCGTCAACGGA
Source organism: Candidatus Velthaea sp. (assembly GCA_050012475.1). Classification (GTDB taxonomy): domain Bacteria; phylum Vulcanimicrobiota; class Vulcanimicrobiia; order Vulcanimicrobiales; family Vulcanimicrobiaceae; genus Velthaea. Next base: position 8,690 of record JBEKHC010000098.1, on the reverse strand, counting down.
AAGACGCCCGCCCAGGCCCGGCGCGAGCGCGCCTACGGCTATGTCTTTCAGGCGCCGGCGCTCTATCCGTGGCGCAATGTCGAGCGCAACGTGATGCTGCCGCTGGAGATCATGGGCCTGGCTCCCGACGAGCGGCGCGCGCGAGCCAAGCGCAATCTCGACCTCGTCGGCTTGGGCGACTTCAGCCGGCGCTTTCCCTGGCAGCTCTCGGGCGGAATGCAGCAGCGCGCATCGATCGCGCGCGCGTTGAGCTTCGAACCGGCGCTGCTGCTGATGGACGAGCCGTTCGGCGCGCTCGACGAGATCACGCGCGACGGTCTGAACGTGCATCTGCTCGACTTGTGGCGGCGCACCGGGATGACCGTCGTCTTCGTCACCCACTCCATTCCCGAAGCGGTGTATCTTTCGACGCGCATCGTGGTCATGTCGCCGCATCCGGGCCGGATCGTCGACATCATCACCAACGACCTTCCCGGCGATCGTCCGCTCGACATCCGCGACACCCCGGAGTTCTTGCGCGTCGCGCACGAGGTGCGAACGGCGCTGCACGCCGGTCAAAGCTATGATTGAGCGCGCGGCACCCGTGCTCGCCGTGCTGTGCGCCGTCGTCGGCATGTGGTATCTCGCGGCGATCGGGCTGAACTACAGCGCCGCGACGGCGGCGGCAGGCAACGGCGCCTCGGCCGGCGCGATCGTCCGCGCGGCCTGGTCGCTCGAGCGTCCGCTCTTGCCGGCGCCGCATCAAGTCGCCAACAGCGTGCTGACCGGGATGTTCGGCGAACCCCTGGGCTCGCCGCGCAGTCTGCTGTATCACGCCGGGGTGACGGCGGCGACGGCAGCGCTGGGTTTGGCGCTCGCACTCGTCGTCGGGATCGGTCTCGCGGTCGCCATCGTTCATGTGCGCGTGTTCGACCGCTCGCTCATGCCGTGGGTGATCGCCAGTCAGACGATCCCGGTGCTCGCGATCGCTCCGATGGTCGTGGTGGTGCTGGGCAACATCGGCCTGACCGGGGTGTTGCCCAAGGCCCTCATCGCCGGCTGGCTGAGCTTTTTTCCGATCACCACCGCGATGGTGACCGGGCTGCGCGCACCGGACCGCATGCAGCTCGATCTCATGCGCACCTACAACGCGAGCGGCGGCGCCGTGTTCGCCAAAGTGCGCTGGCCGGCGTCGATGGGCTTTCTCTTTGCAGGCATCAAGGTCGCCGCCACGCTGGCGATCGTCGGCGCGATCGTCGCTGAATTACCGACCGGTGCGCAGGCGGGGCTCGGCGCACGGCTGCTCGCGGGTTCGTACTACGGCCAAACGCTCCAGATTTGGGCCGCGCTCGTCACGGCGGCGCTGCTCACCCTGTTGGCCGTCGCGGTTGCCGACGGCGCGCAGCGCATCCTGATCGCGAGCCGCGGCGGCCGCCTGTGATCGCGGCCGGCATCGTTCTGCTCGCATCGGTGGCACTGGGCTGCTTCGCGCTCGTCCGCCTGGCGGCGCGCGACGGGCAAGCCTTCTTGATCGCCACGCCGCTGCTCTTCGGCCTCTTGCTGCTGTGGTGCTGGGAAGTCATTTGCGTCGGCTTCGGCGTGCCGCGCGTGCTCTTGCCGGCGCCGACCGGGATCGCGCAAGCCTTCGTCGCGCACTTGCCCATGCTGTGGGCGGATTTCGTGCAAACCGTCATCCGGGCGGTGCTGCCCGGCTACGCCATCGGCTGCGCCGCGGGGTACCTCACCGCGATCGCCCTCGACCGTTCGGCATTTCTGCGCCGAGGCGTCCTGCCGATCGCGGGCCTGTTGGGGGCGATGCCGATCGTCGGCATCGCGCCGATCATGGTCATGTGGTTCGGTTTCGATTGGCCCTCGAAAGCCGCCGTCGCTGCGGTGATGACGTTTTTCCCGATGCTCGTCAACACCGTCGCGGGTTTGAGCGGCACGGGCGTGATGGAACGCGATCTCATGCAGTCGTACGGCGCGAGCTATTGGCAGACGCTGGTGAAGCTGCGCTTACCCGCCGCGTTGCCGTTCGTGTTCAACGCGCTCAAACTCAACTTTACGCTCGCGCTCATCGGCGCCATCGTCGCGGAATTCTTCGGCACGCCGATCGTCGGCATGGGGTTTCGCATCTCAACCGAAGCAGCACGGCTCGACCTCGACGTGGTGTGGGCCGAGATCGCGCTGGCGGCAATCACTGGGTCGGCCTGCTTCGCCTTGCTCGCGCTGCTCGAACGAACGGTCTTGTTTTGGCATCCGTCCTTTCAAAAACTCGCGCTTTCCAAACGCCGATAGGGGTAACGCAATGATAAAGAAACTCTTCTTGAGCGCGGCCTGCCTGTGCGCCGTCGCCGGTCCCGCGCAGGCTGCCGATCACGTGACGCTGCAGCTGAAATGGGTCGCCCAAGCGCAGTTTGCCGGCTACTACGTGGCCGAGGCGAAAGGCTTCTACAAGGCCGCCGGACTCGACGTGACCATCAAGCCGGGCGGTCCCGATATCAACCCGGCCCAAGTTATGGCCGGCGGCGGCGCCGACGTCGACGTCGACTGGATGCCCTCGGCGCTCGCGGCGCGCGAGAAAGGACTGCCGCTGGTCAACATCGCGCAAGTCTTTCAGAAATCAGGGATGGAACTGACGTGCCGCAACGACAGCGGCGTCAAAACGCCCGCCGATTTCAAGGGCAAGACGCTCGGGGTCTGGTTCTCGGGCAACGAGTATCCGTTTCTGGCGTGGATGAGCAAGCTCAATTATCCGACGACAGGCGGCGCCGACGGCGTCACGGTGCTCAAACAAGGCTTCAACGTCGATCCGCTGCTGCAGAAACAAGCGGCGTGCATCTCGACGATGACGTACAACGAATACTGGCAGCTCATCGAAGCCGGCATGAAACCCGACGATCTCACCGTCTTCAAATATGAGAACCAAGGCGTGGCAACGCTCGAAGACGGCCTGTATGCAACCGAATCGGAGCTCAAAGATCCGGCCGCCGTCGACCGGCTGGCGCGCTTTCTCAAGGCATCGATGCAAGGCTGGCAGTATGCGCTCACGCATCAAGACGAAGCGGTGAAGATCGTGCTGGCGAACGATACGGCCGGGTCACAAACGGCGGCGCATCAGACGCGCATGATGTCCGAGATCGCCAAGCTGGTTGCCGGCAGCCCGCGCGGGCTGGGGTATCTCGACGAGGCGGCGGCAAACCGGACGGTGCAAGTCCTCATGGGGGGCAAGAGCGAACCGGTCATCACCAAAAAACCAACCGGCGCGTGGACGCACGCTGTGTGGGAGAAGGCCGAGATTCACTGAAGGCCGCCATTCACTTAGCTTAGAAGGGCGGCGCTTCGCACCGTCTGTCGGGTTTCGGGTTCGCCGAAGCCGCACGTATCGATAAGATAACGTCGAGGGAGCCCGGCTCGCTGCGCCGGACTCCCTCGTTTCGTGGCTGCTGATATCGCGTTACGTTCTTCTCGAGTGCAGTGCCGCAGCCGTACGGCTACGGGAAAATTGGCACGGCCGTTCGATTGCAGGCTTGGCCGCAGTAGTTGAACAGCGGAACGACGCCGTTGTAGGCCGCGAGATACGCTTCGATGATGCCGCCGTTGTCCGTGCTCCACTCCGTAATGTAGACCGGCTTGTTCCAGAGCTGACCGATGGCGTGAATCTGTTGAAGATTGACGCCCGAGTACGGATGAAAACTCACGCCGTCGACGAGCGGCGCTAACGGCAGCGTCGCATGCAGCCAGGGCAAACTCGGATTGTTCGATTCGAATCCGCTGGGTCCGCCAGAAATGACGACCGCGGTGCGATCGGCGGCATGAATCGCCGGTGCCGCTGCCGTCGCGATCGACAGGTACTGTCGTTCGGCGAGGGCCTCGTCGTTCCAATAGTCGCTGATATCGGGCTGGTGCAGATCGGGCTCGTTCATGAGTTCCCAAGTACTGCCGGGATAGCTGCGAGCGGCCGCGGCCATGATCCGGGCATAGCTCGCCGGATCGACCGGCGCGTTCAGATCGACCGCCGGCGTGATCCACAGGACCTTGAGGCCGGCATGTTTTGCCGTCGCATAGATGCCGTCATAGCACGTCCGGGGTTGCAGTGCCGGCAGATACTGCACGCGGATCACGCTCGCGTGGGTCGAGGTCGCTGCGGAAATGTCGCTGCTGCAGACCTGCGCTGGCGAAAGCTCCATGCCCCATTGGGTCTTGAATGCCGTCAGCGATTGGCTCGTCGTTTGGACCGGCGTTGCGATGTGTACCGCTGCGCCGCTGCCGCCGCCGCAGCCGGCAAGTCCCAGTCCCAGTGCGCAGGCGAACGCTGCGCTCAGCTTGTTCAACATAGATTGCTCGTTAGAAAAAAGAACGGGGTCCGCGCCGCAGCGCGGACCCCAGAGGTTGGACTAGACCCGAGCGCGGTGAAGCGCGGAGGTCGTCGGCGGCGGCGCGCCGACCGGCAAGGTCGCCGTCGTGCCCCGATCGTCGGTTATCACGATCGACGTCGACTGATCGGTTGCAAGAACCGTGAACTGAGCGCTGGCGTTTGCGGTGCCGGCATTCGTTACCGTCGCGGTCAGTGGCGTGTTTGACGGCTGCTCGGTGACCGTCAGCGTAGCCATATTGGTTTCATTGACCATCACAGTGACGTTGCCGTTGCTGAGGTCGATCGCGCCGATCGGCGTTGCGTTCGATTGCACGATCGCATTGACGGTCATCGGATCGATTTCCAGTGTCGTCGAGGGCGACAACACTTGCGGAGCAAATCCCGAGGGTGCGGTCGGAGCCGCGATCCAAGCCGGTTGAGGAGCCGTAACGTTGACGGTTGTGACCGGCGCCATGCCTTGATTCGCCGGAGGCGCCGTGTACGTCATTTGGGCGTAGATCGAAGGGGCCGCCGCGGTCGCCGGCGGCGTCAGTGTACTGGGGTCGGGGAAATTGCTGATCGGCGTTCCCGCGGCACCGCTCACGACAATCGGATTGACGAAAGCTGACGGATTTCCGGCGATGAGATTGTAATCCGCGTCGGTAGCTTGGATGTAGCCGTCGAATAATGTCGACGTGCCGGGCGCGGCCCAAACGCTGACCGGTGAGGCTTGCAGCCGGCCGACGTAGCCATCGAGTGTTACGGTGATGGCATTCGTCGCTCCGGCGGCGATCGGCTCGCCCGCGCCGTTCGCACCGATGTCATCGAGGGCTTCATCGATCAGGCCGATCGGTGACGTGTTCAGCAGCGCTTGCGCGGGAGTCGGCGCCCAGTCCGTGGCGACGATCTGGAACTCATCGGTCGCGCCTGGGACCGCGGGAGCGGTGACCGTCACCGTGCAGATGGTAAACGTATTGGTTGGATCGAGGGTGCATTGTTGGCTGGCAATCGGCGACGCGGTCGTTGATGACGCGGGAGTGACGTCGAAGGCCTGCCAGGGCGTGCTCGAAGTGATGCTGCCCAGCACACCCGCTTGAATGTAAAGACCCGATGTCGACGGAGAGATGTATTTCGGCGAGACTTTCGCCGAAGCTGCGCGCTTGCGAACGGGAATTTTGATCGTGAGTTTGGACTTGACCGTTGTTCCCTTGGCAACCGCGGTTTTGCCCGCTGCCGGAACGACGGCGGAGCTGCTGCTGCCGCCGCTGCAGCCGCTGGCGAGAAACGCGACGCCAACCGCAGCGATACCGATTTGTTTTTGCATGCGAATGTTCATCTTATTTGAGTTTCTCGCTCTGGACGGTGATGGGCACCTGGACCGATGTGGGTCCTGCGGTGGGTGTTGCGGTCGGGATGGGGGTAGCGGTCGGCGTTGCGGTTGGTGTCGCCGTCGGCGCAGTGGTCGGAGCGACGGTTGGGGCGGTGGTCGGAGCCGTGGTCGGCGCTACGGTTGGCGTCGTCGTCGGCGCCGTTGTGGGAGCAGTCGTCGGCGCGACGGTCGGCGACGCTTTCGGCGTGGGACTGGCGGCTACGACGGGAACGGAGAGGCTGGCCGGAGCGCTGCTGCCCCCGCCGCCGCAAGCTGCCGGCACAAGCGCGAGACATCCGGCGAGCACGGCCCGAACGCGTGCACGCCGCATGCGGCAGCGAAGGTAATCAATCATTTCAAACCTTTACGTTACTTTTGAATTCGAGTGGCACTAGCGGACCCGGCTGCGCAAGACATTGCTCCCGTTGTGCACCGTCCGTGGACGGTAGGGCTGTGGGGGCAATCGCTCACGTGAGCAGATGCGAAAGTTTACATCCTCTAACGTTTCCGTTGCGAAGTAGCTCTATGCTCTGCGTTAGTGCCAAGGGACCGGGACTTTCCGCGTTAGCGCATGGTCCCGAAAAAAGGGCCGTTTGGCCGCAGCGGTGCTGCATCCGGTGCTACCGCTGCCGCACGACAATAACGGTACATGGTACGCCCGGCGCATGAAAGCGAACGAATCAGAATACTGGTTCGGTCGTGGTACGAAATACGAAAAAAGAAAGCCCGGAGCAAACGCTCCGGGCTTGGTCCTAGGACTTCGACGGTGAAGGTCGCGTTAGCGGTGCGAAACCTAGGGCGCGACGGCTGTCGACACCGTTGCGACGGTTCCGGATGCGTCGGTTATCGTAATCACCGGTGCGGCCCCAGCGGCCGACGGCGCTACCGGGACGACGGCAAATGCTGCGGTGCCGCCGGCAGCCGGTATCGTCGCGGGTATCGGTAGGTTAGGAAATCCCGGTGCATTGGAGGCCAGCCGCACCGCAGCTTGGGCGGCTGCGTTATCGGAGATCGTAAAACTCGTGGCGTTCGCTTCGTTGACCAGAACCACAGCGGGCGCACCACCCATGGTCAGTCCGGGAATTGAACCGATGGGAACACCACCCACGCTGACGGTCATTGCGTTGAGCGTGAACGTTGTCGCCGGCGGCGTTACCGGCGGCTGGAGATAACTGGGGTAACTCGTGCTGACGGTGACCGTTGCCGACGGCACGGCGGTGATACTCGCCGACGGGGTGTAAACGATCGTCGCCGGAATCGGGCCCGGGGTTTGCGGCGGCGGCAGACCGAGAATGAACGGACTTGCGCTCCCACTCGGATACGTGAACGGCGATGCCGCTGCGAGCGTGTCGCTGAACGTGATGGGATTGTTGAACGACGGCGGGTTGCCGAAGATTTGGCCGCCGTCGATATCGTTCGCGATGATGTCCACGCCGATGTTTGCCGGCGTTCCGGGCGGAGACCAGACGCTATAGACCGGCGTCGCTACGACCGCACCGGCTGCTGTCGCCATGGCGAGCGAACCGATGACGCTGGTCAGCGAAACGCTGAACGCGTTCGCCGTTCCCTCGACTACCGTTTCTGTGGTATTGGCGTTCGAAAGAATGTTACCGTTAGGCTGGGTATCGGTCGCCAGGGGAGCGACATCGGTCGCATCGATAATGAATTGGTCCGTTCCGCCCTGAACGGCGGGTGCCGTGACCGTGAGAACGCAGCTGCGAACCGTGCTCGCCGGATCGGTCGTGCAACTCGCGTTCGGCGACTGCGTCGCCGTACCCGAGACGTCGAAGAGCTGCCACGGCGCGCTGCTGACGGTCGCCGTCGTCCCGGTCTGGACTCCGATTCCCAACGTATGCGTCGAAACGTACTGCGGCGAGCGGCGCGCCGATTTCGACGCAGTGCCGGCCTTGTGCAGCGGGATCTTAATCGTGAGTTTCGCCTTGACCTGACCGTTGGCGATGGCGACTCCGGTTGCCGGTGCCATGACCGCCGGCGTCGTGCTGCCGCCGCCGCTGCACCCGCTAACGAGAACCGCGAAGCTCAGCGCCGCGATGGAAGCGGCCGAGTGATGCATGTTGCGCTTCATTGCTAATTCACCGTGATCGGGAAGGTCGTCACTGTGACGACGAGGGTGGCTTTGCCGCCTTTCGCATCGGAAACCGTGATCGTGCACGTGCCGGCGGCGACGGACGTCACCGTAAACTGGCCCGCAACCGCGCTCGCGGCGACCGTAGCCACGGCCGGTGTTCCCGCCGTCGCCGTCAGCGCCGATGCGGTGGACGACGTCGCGGTGAAGGTTGCGGTCTGTGCCGGACCGTTGAACGCCAGCGCTGGGATGCTCACGGTGACCGTTGAAACCGGTACCGGTGCAGCCGTCGGAGCTGCCGTCGGCTTAACCGTCGGCGACGGTGACGGGCCGGGAGCAGTCGAAACCGGCGAACTGCCCCCGCTGCCGCCCCCGCAGGCTGCGGGAACGAGCGCGAGACATGCAACGAGCAAGGTCCGAACGCGTATTCGCTGCACGCAGCAGCGAAGAGATTCATTCATATCGAGCCTCTACGTACAAAAGGGAGGGAGATATCACCCTGGCACTACCGGCCCGGCATCGGAAGACGCTGCTTTTCGTTCAAGCGCCGCGACGCACGCAACGACGTGCACGAGGAAAGCAGTCGCTTACGGAAGCGGAGAGCATTGCTCGGGCCACGTTTGCATTACGCGGAGATCTACCCTCTCGAGAAGATCGACTTCGTCGATCCGCGCGCTTGCGGCGTCGCCACAGGCCGAAGGGTGCGGACGTAGCGAGCGAAGCCGAGGGCGCTAATCCCTGCGCGGCCGGCCTGATGGATTCGTCTCGGCTACGCTCGGCGAACCCGTGGATTCGTCTCGGCTGCGCTCGACGAATCTGCCAAGCCGCAGGCTGTACTCAAGCGAGGCCGAGGGCGCTCAACCAAAGCGTTTGGGAGTCGCGTACGATAGGACCTGCGA
>JBEKHC010000097.1:0-18428 GCA_050012475.1 Candidatus Velthaea sp. | reverse complement strand
CAGAATGACTCGGGGAACACGATGGTCGGCGGCGTGCCGATCAGCACCGTGTAAAAGGCCTGGGCGCGCGCGAGTTCTTGGGCGAAGTAGTAGATCGCATCGATGCCGTTGACGGTCATGCCGGCGATTTCGGCAGACATCGCCCCGTCACTTCGTCTGCCGCCGTCGGGCGTTCGAGGCTTACGTCGCCAGCACCGCCGTGTCGTCGGCTGCGACGCCGTCGGCGATCGCGCTGCGGGTCGCGTGGAGCGCTTCTTTGGCAGTGATCTGGGGCGGCGCCTGGGCGATGGGCAGGCGCGGGCGCATCCAGGCGGCGATGGCGCGCGTTGCGGCCTCGAACGCCATGCGCAGATGATCGCCGGGCGCCATTTTCGCCATCTCTTTGAACAGGTAGCTGTCGAAGGTCAGCTGCTGGACGTCGCGCGTCGCGCACATGTCGACGAAGAACTCGCGCTTGAAGTTCGACGTATACGACGCTTTCTCGAGAAATTCGAGAAAGTCGAACATCGCGCCGTATTTCTTCTGCCAGATCTTCTCGTAGCGTGAAAGCGGCGAACGATGATCGGTGGCGTGCAGAACGAGCGTCTGCGCGGCCATGCGTCCCGACGCCATCGCAAAATAGATCCCTTCACCCGACGTGTGCGCAACCATCCCGCCGGCATCGCCGACGAGCATCGTATTGCCGTAGACGAGCTGTTTGTAGCGCTGCATGGGCAGCGGATGCCCCTCGAGCAGAATCCGGCGCGCGCCGCGCAGCTTGTTGCCCGCGCGTGCCTTCACGCCTTCGAGAAACGCATACGAGCGGTTCGCATGTTCGGGTTTGCAGCCCGTGCCGACCGCGACGTGGTCGCTCTTGGGGAAGATCCAGCCGTAAAAGTCGGGCGAGATGTCGTCGCCCAGATACAGTTCAGCGGTATGGGCGTAGTACTCCATCGCGTCGTCGGGCAGCATCAGCCGCTCTTGAATCGCCGAGGCGTGCTTGACCGGAATGCGACCGCAGGACTTGGCGACTTGCGAGCCGGCTCCGTCGGCGCCGACTACGTAATCGTAATTTTCGTATTCCTCGCGGCCGTCGCGGTAGCGCAACTTGACGCGCAAGCTGCCGTCGGGCTGCGCTTCGTGAGAAACGAACGAGCATTCGCGAATGTCGGCCCCCGCGCTCGCGGCTTTTTCACGCATGGTGCGGTCGAGGATCTCGCGCGTGACCATGATGATGTAATCGTCGGGCCGCGAGACGGTGCCGCGCACGTCCATCGAAACTTCCGAGCCGCTCGGACCGATCACGACCGCACGCGTAGTCCGGCGTTCGATGATCGAGGCCGGAATGCCGAATTCGCTCATCGCTTTGGGGGGTATGGCGCCGCCGCAGGGTTTCTTGCGTTTGAGATCGCGTTCGATGAGCGTTACGTCCCAACCGGTAGCGGCGAGATCGCCGGCAGCCACGGCCCCGCCAACATTTGCACCGACGACCAGTACGCGATTCACTAGAAACCTCCAGAACGGATAGCAAGAGCGGCGACGAGCATTCCCCACACGAAAGGGGGTATCGCGCTCGCGCAATACCATGGTGCCAATTTTGCCGGGTCTCCCGCGAGCCGGCGCTGCATTGGGATCTGGACCGCGAAGAGAACGAACATCACCGCGGCGTACGTCCAACGAGTATGGTACGCGACGTACGCGATTGCAGCGACTTGAAACACGTCGATGAACGTAAACGCGACGCGCAGCGCGCCGCGTTCGCCCAGCATCGCCGGGATCGACTTCAACCCTAAGCGGCGGTCGCCGTCGATGCTCTTGAAATCGTTGAGCGTCATGAGGCCGTGCGAGCCCAGTGAATACAGCGAGGCCAACACGACCGTGCCGGTCGTGACGTGGCCGAACGCCGCGGCTCCGGCGATCCAGGCGCAGCCCTCGTAGGCGAAGGCGCAGGCGGTGTTGGCCAGCCAGCCGTTCGTGGCTTTGAGCCGCAGCGGCGGTGCGCTGTACGCCCAGGCCAGCACGAGGCCGAGCAGCGCTATCCAAAGCACCGGCGGACCCAGCGCGTACGCCAACGCGCAGGACGCGGCCGCCAGACCGACGGCGATCGCTGCGATCGTGCTTGGTGCGAGCAGATTCGCCGCGGTCGGACGGTCGGGCTCGTTGATCGCGTCGACTTCGCGGTCGTACCAATCGTTGACGACCTGCGAAAAGGCGCATAACAGCGGTCCGGCCAGCACCATCGCGGCCAGGATCCGGCCAATCGAGGGCAGATTCCAGGCCGCGTTTCCCGACGCGATGCAGCCGACGAGGATCGCCCACATCGGAGCGAACCAGGTGCCGGGCTTGGCGAACGTTTTGAGCGACGAGTTGATCTTGGCCGCGCCGGCTTCTTTGTTGGTGAACGGCAGCATCATCGCGCCGAACTGGCCCACGGTCCGCACGCTCTCGGCGACGGTGCTGCGCCCCAGCTTGCCCACGCCCAGCGGCGGCGTCAGCGCCGCGTCGTCGGGAGCCGCGTCGGCCTTGGTGTCGAGACTCATGCGCGCTATCCCCCGACGTGCTCGCGGGCGGCCAGCACGGTCCGCTCGTCGACGGTCGCGATCGCGTGCTCGCGCGCGTATTTTTCGATGTTGATGCGGGCTTTTTTGCGCACGAAGAACGGGATGCGCGAAACCAGCCGTTCGGCGGCGGGATCCCACTGCAGCTCGCCAGCTGCCGGTGCAATGGCGACGGGCTGGGGTTGCCCGTTGGGCTGCGGCACACCCTTGGGGGGCGGGGCGGCGGCCGCGCTGGACACGTCGTGCCCTTCGGGCATCGCCTCGGCGAAGCGGCCTTGATTGCGCGGTCCGAACGTTTCGATGAGGTGGTGTTCGAGGCCCAGCACTTGAGTCTGGTTCACCACGTCGCCGATGTGGTTCGCGCCGTCGTAGCCGATGAAGGGCGCATAGCCGAGCGGGAAGTTCAGAATGTGCGCCGGCGGCGAAATGACCGCACACGGCACGCCGGCGGTGCTGGCCGAGTGGCGTTCCATCTGCGAACCGAACATGATATCGGGCCGTGTGTCGTCGATGAGCTTGGCGACCGTGCGGAAGTCGTCGGTGACCACGACGTTGGCCGTGAGGTCGGCGACCCGTTCGCGCAGCCAATCGCCGTAGCGCAGCACGTAGGTGCCGACGAACTCCACCTGCATGTCGAGTTCCTCGCGCAGCACGCGCGCGATCCCGGCGGCGGTCGTGGGCGTGCCGAACACGCCGACGCGTTTGCCCGACAACGCGTGCGCATCGACCGTGCGGGCGTACCACAGCAGCTTGGCGTCGCGCGCGGCGTGGGCGATGCGCGTGCCGGGGATTTCAAGCAGGCCGCACAACTCGCGCAAGAATTGGGTAGTTCCCGCTTCGCCGAACGGCAGCGCATCGACGACCGGCGTGCCGAACCGCCCTTTCAGGTAGGCTGTCGTCGGCGCGGTGAGTTCGTACGCGGTCGAGAGATTGACCCACGCCCGGCCCACGGTGCGCAAGTCGGCCGGCGACGCGCCCAGCGGCGCGACCAGGTTGACGTCGATATCGAGATCGGCGAGCATCCGGCGCAGCGACGTGACGTTCGCATGGTCGTGAAAGCCGAGCAGCGACGGACCGAAGATATTGACCGACGGGCGCGGCGTGCGCGCGACGTCCTGGGCGAAGTGCGCTGTGATCTCTTGCAGGGTGAGGGCGAACGCGCTCAGTTCGTTGTCGCGCACGGGGTGCGCGGAGGCCATGAAAATTTCGGCGTTGATGTCGCCCGGCGCGAGCATCCCGATCTCGCCGTCGAGCGGCTCTTGAAGCACCGCCGCGGTCGCCGAGCGGGTGACGACAAGCATCTCGGGGTGCAGGCGCGCGTCGACTTCACGCAGCACGGCGGGGAGGTTGGCCGCAGCGCCGGCCAGCGTCGCTTCCGACATCGCGCAGACCGAGATCGGCGGCATCACGCCCAGCCGCTCGAACATCGCGAGCATGATCGTGCCGTAGCCGTCGCCTTTGGGGGCGCGCAACACCGCATGGATGTTGGCGAACGAGGCCGCGGCTTTGCACACCCCGATGTGCGCGGGCGCCTGATACGACCACAGCGCGAGTTTCATCGGCGGACGGGCTCGCGGAAAAACGACAGGTCGATGGGTGTCGCGGCGGTGTGCGAGCGGTCGCGCGTGCGGGCCAACGCGTCGTGGCGCCGCATCGAAGCGGCGAACATCCCGAACAGCGACGGCGCGCCGTTAAAGCCGTGGATCGGCTGGAAGGTGAGTTCGGTCGACCACTTGACGTTGAAGCCCATGCCCTCGAGGGCGTTGGCGATGTTGAGATTCGCGACGACGAGATCGGGACGGTCCGCGTTCAGCCGCGCGAACATCGCGAAGCGGTCGGGTCGCTCGAAAATTTCGCTGCCGTCGAGCCGCGCCCGCTCGAGCGCGTGGAATTTGCGATAGACGTTCGGGGTCCCGATCGCCTTGACGTCCATCCCGGCCGCGCGCATGGTCCGCGCCAGCGAAAGCTCGAGCATCGTATCGGAGCAAAAACTCACCGAGCGCCCGCGCAGGACCGCGACGTCGCGCTCGCACGCGGTCCAGACGGCGCGCTCGCGTTCGGCGTACGAAACGGTTTTGCCGAACGCGGCGGCAAGGGTCTCGAAAAATGCGCGTGTCCCGTCAGGGCCGTAGGGAAACACGGTTTGATGGATCGCGCAGCCGCGTTCGCGCAGCGCGTACGAGACGCAGCCGTAGAGATACGGGTGCACGGCGGCGAGCACCGTGTTCGGGCCGATCGGCGGCAGATCGAGCGCGCTTTCGTTGGGCAGAAACGCCGGTTCGGGCAGTCCCATCGCCGCGCACTCGAGGCGCATCTCGGCCTCCTCGATCGCCGAAAGGCAACCGAGGATGACGATGTTTTTGTCGGACGTCGCCGGACAGCGCTCGATCATCGCCTGCAGTACGTGGTCTTCGCCTTGCGTGTAGGCCGGATCGAAGCCGTCGAGCCGGCACGGGTACACGCGCACGCCGGTCAACGCCTCGAGCGGTTTCGCGCAACCGGCCACGTTCATCTTGAGAATTTCCGGCGTGCAGGTCGAGCCCAGAAAAATCGCGCCCGGATGATGTTCGGCGACCACCGCTTCGACCAGCGGCTGCACCGCTTCGAGCACATCGCGGCCCGACAGGTCGTCCTCGTCGAGCACCGCGGTCGCGAAGCGCGGTTTGGCGAAGATCATCACGCCTAGCGCCGTTTGCAAAAAGCCTTGACACGAGTGGGTGCCGACGACGAGGAAGAAACTGTCCTGCATCTTGTGGTGAAGCCAGCCGATCGGCGCCAACGAGCAGAAATCGTCGCGCTCGATCGTTTCGGATGCAGAATCGAACACGCTTGCCAGCTACCTCCGGAAATGCACGGCGACGGGGCTCGCCAGTCCCTGATGTCATTGTCGTCGCTAAGATGGCAGCTCGGGGTGACGCGAGTCACCCGCTTCTTGCCGGGCTTCTCCGCTGCTCCACCCGCCCGCCTGAATGACGCTTGGCTTGCGATCCGGCGAGCGGCGGCGTCGCGCGACCGGAGTCGGCACTCGCGGACGCGAACGGCGCTGCAATGACGATGTACGAAAAACCGACTGGCGATGAACTGCGCACGCTGGCTGCCGAAGCGAAAAATCTGCACGCGCGGATTCACACGGCCAAAGGCGACATCGTGTTCGCGTTCTATCCCGACGAAGCGCCGCAGCACGCGGCAGCGTTCGTCAAACTGGCCCGCGCCGGCTTCTACGACGGGCTGACGTTCCATCGGGTCGAGCCGGGCTTCGTGATCCAAGGCGGCGACCCCAGCGGCAACGGCACCGGCGGCCCGGGTTACCAGATCGATGCGGAGTTCTCGAATCTGCCGCACGTCAAAGGCACCGTCGCGATGGCGCGCAGCACAAACCCCAACTCGGCGGGCTCGCAGTTCTACATCTGCCTCGACGATGCGTCGTTCCTCAACAAACAATACACGGTCTTCGGCCAGACGGTCGAAGGGCAAGACGTGGTGGACAAGATCCGCAAGGGCGACGTCATGGAAACGGTGACGATCGAGGCCGCACCCTAACGACGGCAGCAGCAGCCGGGCGCGGGCTTCGCCCGAGCCCGCGGCGTTCGCCGCTGCGCGCCGAGCCGCGGTAGGCGCGGCGGCGTTGGGCGCTGACCGCCGAGCCGCGGTGGCGTTGGTGCTGTCCGCCGAGCCGCCATGGCGTCGGGCGCTGACGCGCCGAGCTGCGTGGGCGCGTTCGCGCTCGGGGCTTCGCGCGAGGGCATGGCGTTCGGTGCCGCACGGGTGGGTTCGCGCTCGGTGCCGGCCGAAGCCGGGCCGCGCAGCGCGAATGCGACCTCCGTCACTGCCCCTTCCGACTTTTGCGGGATGTCGCACCGGCCAAACGGAACTTTTTTCGCGACGCTTTAGTTAGAGGAACATTAACGCGTCGGAAGATAAATCTTGCGCGACAGGGATCGTAAGATGAAACCCCTGGGGTTGCTTCATGTTCGGACGAGGCTCCCCCGTTTTTCTCAGCGTTACGGCGCGGCCGCGAAGCGTCTGGCGCATGGAGGCAAGTGAGTGGCCGATTCATCGACGATGAGCGTCCCGCGGTTGGTCGTGCTCGGCATCGAGAAGTCTTTCGGCGCCGTCACGGTTCTGCGCGGCGTCAACTTCGAGGCGCGCGCGGGCGAAGTGACCGCGCTTCTGGGCGATAACGGCGCGGGCAAATCGACGCTCATCAAGTGCATCGCCGGCACCCACATCCCCGATGCCGGCACGATCAGTCTGGACGGGGTCGTGCAGCATTTTCGCAGCCCGAGCGATGCGACTACGGCAGGCATCGAGACGGTGTATCAAGACCTCGCGCTGTGCGACAACCTCGACGTCGTCGCGAACCTGTTTCTGGGCCGCGAGCGGCGCGGGGGATTCGCTGCGATCGACGAGATTTCGATGGAGAAGACGGCGAAGGCGGCGCTCGACCAACTCCAGATCATCATCCCGTCCGTGCGCAGCACGGTCGCCCAACTCTCGGGCGGTCAGCGCCAATCGATCGCCGTCGCGAAAGCCGTGCTGTGGGCCCCCAAGGTCGTCATCCTCGACGAACCGACGGCGGCACTGGGCGTCGCGCAGCAGCGGCAGGTGCTCGACCTCATCAAACGCTTGCGTGAAGCAGGTCTGGCGGTCGTTGTGATCACGCACAACGTGGTCGACGTGTTCGCGGTGGCCGACGTGGCGATCGTGATGCGCTTGGGCAAGCGGGTCGCGAAACTGCGCGTTCCGGACGTCACGCCCGAAGATATCGTCGCCGCCATCACCGGCGCGCGCGAGTTCGCGGAAGCGGAAGCGGAAGCCGTGACGCCATGACCGTCGTTTCGGATGCATCCACGCCGCGCTCGCCCGTCGGCCCCGTTCCGCCGACGCCGACCGGGTTCAAGATCGATCGATCCAAGCTGGCGACGACGGTTCCGATCTACGCGGCCATCGTCTTGATCTGGCTCTTTTTTGAGTCGCAGACCGGCGGCCGGTTCATCGGCGCGCGCAACCTCTCCGAACTGGCGCAGGAGTATTCGTATAAACCCCTGCTTGCCATCGGCGTGGTCTTCGTCTTGCTGCTGGGCGACATCGATTTGTCGGTCGGTTACCTTACGCTGCTGTGCGCGACGACCGTCGCGGTCCTTTCGGCGTTCGCGCATCAGCCGGCCGCCGTCGCGATCCTCGGCGGAATCGTCGTGTGCACGATCTTGGGCTTGGCGCAGGGCTTCTTGATCGCGGTGCTGCAGATGCCGGCGTTCGTCGTGACGCTCGGCGGATTTCTGATCTTCGAGGGTCTGGCGTACCACATCCTCAGCGGCGCGACGATCAACGTCCCGGATCTCACCATTGCCGCGATCGGCACATCCTACGTGCCGACGGCCTTGAGCTTGGCTTTCGTCGTCTTGGCGATCGCGGGCATCGTGCTCGTTGGGCTCGCCGACCGCCGCAAGCGCGCGGCGGCGGGGCTGCAAAACGCACCGGTGAGCGGGTTTTTCCTGCGCACGGCCGCCATCGGCGTCCTGTTATTCGTCGTCGTCGGCTTGCTCGATACGTACCGCGGCGTCCCGTTGTCGCTGGCCATTTTGCTGGCATTCGCGCTGGTTACGTGGTATGTTGCCGCAAAGACGCCCTTTGGGCGCCACGTTTACGCCGTTGGTGGAAACGTCGAGGCGGCACGCCGAGCCGGCATCAACACCGTGGGCGTCCGTTGGATCGTTTTCGGCATTGCCGGCTTTTTTGCCGGCATTGCCGGCGTCATGCTCGTCGGCTACGCGCAAGCAGCGTCGACGACGGCCGCCGGGCCCGATTTGTTGCTGGACGTCATTTCGATCGCCGTCATCGGCGGCGTGAGTTTGACCGGCGGCAAGGGCAACGTGTGGTCGGTCTTGCTGGGCGGCTTGCTGATCGCGAGTTTGGACAGCGGACTCAATCTCATGTCAGTCGATTCGAATTTCGTGTACGTCATCAAGGGCGTCATTCTGTTACTTGCAATCTTGCTCGATGTTCTAGGAAAGCGCCGGGGTGCCGGCGCTCGGGTCTAACTACCGGCATTCATTCGTGGCCATCTGAGAGGAAATGAATTTGTGATTCGAACCTCATTATTGTTCCGCCGAGGCGTTACTGCCGCGGCGGCCCTCGGAATTGCTGCTGCGGCGTTGGCGCTCTTCGCTGCCGACAGTCCGAAAGTCGGCTTCCTGATGTCGGACTATACGACGTCGGCACGCTGGCAATTCGACCGTGACTTCTTCATCGCGGCGCTCAAGAAGCTCGACCCCGGCGTCGAGGTCGTCATCGACGATGCGAAGACCGATCAGACGCGCCAGCAGACCCAAGCCGCGTCGCTGTTGACATCGGGAGCCAAACTGCTCATCGACGTGCCGGTCGATTCGACGCAGGCCTCGGCGATCGTGCGGGCCGCGCACGACAACAACCCGCCGGTTCCGGTGATCGCCTACGACCGCCTCATCAACAATGCCGATGTCGACGCCTATGTCACCTTCGATCCGATCGCGGTCGGCCGGCAGCAGGCGCAATACATCGTCGATCACGTCAAGAGCGGGACGCTCATCTCGATCGCCGGCGCTCAGACGGACAACAATGCGATCGAATTTCACGCCGGGGCGATGCAGGTTCTCGACCCGCTGGTGAAGTCCGGACGCTATAAGTTGGCCTACGACCGGTTCACGCCCAACTGGGACAGCAACGCCGCTCAGGCCGAAACTGCCTCGGCGCTCAACAATCTTGGCAACAAAGTGGATGGTATTCTCGTTGCTAATGATGGTATGGCCGGTGGCGTGGTGGCGGCGCTTCGCGCTCAACACCTCGACGGAAAAGTCGTGGTCACCGGTCAAGACGCGACGGTTGCCGGTATTCAGAACATTCTTACCGGCGAACAGAGCATGACCATCTACAAACCGATCCGCAAACTCGCTGAAGCTGCAGCGCAGGTCACGGATGCGTATCTCAAAGGCGGAAAGCCCAAGACGGATACGACGGTCAAGAACGGAAAAATCGACGTACCGACGGTTCTCCTGCCGGTCGTCACGGTCACCAAAGAAAACATCAAGTCAACCGTCATCGCTGACGGATTCGTTACGAAAGAACAGCTCTGCAACGGCATTCCCGCAGCAGCTTGCTCCGGTTTGTAACGCAAACTCATCGAACCTAGGAGGGAATCCTTGTCCAGACACGATTCAGTCGCGTCGCCGCCTAAGCGGCGACCACATTATCTCTTTCCCATAGCCATGGCCGGCGTGTTCATGTGCGCCGGACTCTTGGGCACCCTTCGTCCTGCCTCGGCCGACACGTTCTCGCATCTCCCGACGATTGATCTGTATCCGAGCGTAAACTTCGCGACCGGCAATGATGAATATGGGTCGCCTGGTGGTCCGGATCCGCTCAATAACTACGGGCCGCCGATCGGGGACATCGCTTCACCGAGTGCCGGTAACGCCGCGGGCGGCACCCGCCCCGGCAAGTTGGACCTCAATGCGGTGGTCACGATCCCGCTCATCAAGGGCCTCGCCTTCCAGTACGAACACGACCGCTGCTGCGGTATCGACACCACCATCGGCCGCGTCACCGACGCAACCGGAAAATACGTCTATCCCGCGACGAGCAACGATATCGTCGACGCCTTCCGCCTCAATTACAGCGGCATCAAGGGTGTCAGCGTCTCGCTGGCTACCCAATACCGCTTCCGCCATGACAACACTGCGACCAACGACCCCACCAACCTCGCGCCGGCCGATTGGCATCAGCAGAGCCTGACGCTCGGCTACACCCTGCCTGCGATCGCGGCGCTCAACGGCACGACGATCGGTATTTCGGCCACCGGCGTCATGAACAAGCATCACGTTTCCGCCGCCGGTCTCGCGGCCGAAGAAGCCGCGGGCTTCACGGACTCTGACGGCAAGACGCGCTACGGCGTGAACTACGGGCCGAACATCAACATCCCCGTCAGCAAGGGCTTTGCCGTGTTCGGCAGCGCTTCGTACGGCGCCTTCGATTATTTCGACAACGCGCCGGTGCCGTTCTACTACGACATCATCGACTTCGGCATCTACAAGAAGTTCAACAGCCTCTTGTCGCTCACGGCCGATCTCAACAACCTCACGCAGATAAACCGCGGCGGCTGGCCGTTCGTGTATCCGAACACCATCCACCGTATTTACTTCGCAATCGCGTTGGACATCCACCTCGCCGCGAAATAACGCGCGACGCGGCCGGGTCCAACCCGGCTAAAACCAGCTCAGAACGGCCGCCGAAAACCCTTTCGGCGGCCGTTCTGTTCGACTGCTGCCGGCCTAACCGCTCAACCGCGGACGAGCGCATTGACGCGGCGGGCGATGGCCGCGATGCCGCGGTCGCCCGCGGTCGTGTCGTCAAGCGCACGGGTGAGCACGACCAGAACGTAGGGCGCATCCCCGTAAGGGTCGACGATGGCGGCGTCGTTGCGAACGCCGTCGATTTCGCCGGTTTTGTTCGCGCAGGGCGTTCCGGCGGGTAAGCCGCTGGCGATCTTCGACTTGTCTTCCTGGCCCAGCAGCACGTCGATCATCGCCCGGCACGACGAGGCTTTCGCCACGGTGTCCAGCCCTTCGCGCGAACCGTGTTCGATGCTGTAGAGCAGCGTGCCGATGTCGCGTGGCGTGGTGACGTTGGCGCTGACATGCCAGGCCGGAACGACGTCGGCGAAATGCCGTCCGAGACGCGTCGCATCGAGGCCGCACGCGCGAATGGCGCCGTTGATCTGGGTGAAACCGAACGCGCTGATGAGGGCGTTTGAGGCCGAGTTGTCGCTTTGCTGGATCATCGCGCGGACCAGATCGCGCATGCGGTAACGTTGTCCGGCTCGCGCGTAATAGAGGACCGGCGACCCGCCGATGAGGTCGGCGGCGTGGATCGGCACGCGATCGTCGGGCGCGGCCGTACCGGCGTCGTAGGCGCGGTACACCGTGACCATGATGGCGAGTTTGATCACCGATGCGGACGCAAACGGTTCGCCGGCGCGCACGCTCACCAGCGGCGCAGCGTCGTCGAGCGTGCGGGCATAGACGCCGGTCACTCCCGGGATGCGCGCGACGATGTCGTGGACGTGAACGGACCGCGCCGAGACCGCCCGCGGCACCGCCGCCGCGCACAGCAAGCCGAGGCCGAATGCGCGCCGCTTCACGTCCGGATCTCCGCGCTGATGAAACGCGCAAGCTCGATGCCCAACGCGTGCAGCCGCGGCGCGAGCCAACGTTCCTGCGGCGGGCAGGTCATCTCGCCAAACTCGATGAGGAGCATGCGATCCGGTGCGTCGACCTTGCGGAAGCCATAGTACTCGGCTTCGTTGCGCGTGATGTTCTCGCCGGCGAAACGAAACGGAAACCACGCTCGATACCGGTGTTCCCAGCGGCGCGCGAACGGGGCGTCAGCGGCAGTTGGAAAACCGACCGATGCGCCGCTGCGGCAGGCCGGCGCGCTGCCGTCGAAGTGCAGAAAAACTGCGGCCCGCGCCCGATCGTGTCCGGCGTAGTCGGCCGGGCGCCGCAACACGGAAAAACCGTCGCGGCGTAACTCCGCAGCCGCCGCATCGGCAACCACCGGCGTCCAATTCCGCTCGAGCTCCGCCCCCATGCCCGTGCCGAGATTGCAAGCTTTGACTCCCAGCGGGACACACGACTGCGGGCGGCCCTGATGACCGGCTTGCACGACGACATCGACCTGCGCGGCCGAAGCGGATACCGGCAGCAACGACAGCAGCGCGGCGGCGATTGCGGGAGCTCTCATGCGGTGGCCCTAAATTCGGCTTCGCATGCAGAGTCCTCTCGCCCCGAACGATCTCTTTTCAATCGTCGGCGTCGGCGACCCGCAGCTCGCCAGCGACGGGACGGTGTATTTCCGGCGGTCGCAGCCCGACCGCGCCGCCGATGTGACGCTCTCGGCGATCTGGCGCGTCGCTCCGGCATGCGCGCCGGTCGCGTTCACGACTGGCCGCAACGACCGTTTGCCGCGACTCGCGCCCGACGGGGCGACGCTGGCGTTCGTCGGCGAGCGCGATGAGCAACCGCGCATCTATTTGATTCCGACTGCGGGCGGCGAAGCGCGCGCGGTCGGCGCCGCGTATGAGAAGATCGTCGCGTTGTCCTGGTCGCCCGACGGAACGCGCTTGGCGTTCATCGCCTCGACCGGCCACGATCCGGCAACCGCGCGCATCTTTCACGACGTGCGTTCGGGTGCGCGGCACATCCGCGCGCTGCCGTTCAAGAGCGACATGGATGGGTTGCTGGACGGCACGCGCCGCCACTTGTTCGCGCTCGACGTTCGCAGCGGTGCTTGCGAGCGCCTGACGTTCGGCGACTTCGACGTTGCCGCCGCGGCTTGGGCGCCGGAGGGCACGCGCATCGCGTTCAGCGCCGCGATCGGCCTGCCGGAGTGGTCGTTCGCGACCGACATCCATGTCGTCGATTGCGCGAATAAAACCATTCGCACGCTTACCGCCGGCAACGGGCCCATGACGGGTCCCGCGTGGTCGCGCGACGGCAAGACGATCGCGTTTGCGGGCCACGAACACGGCGATGACGGCGGCGGGCGTTTCAACACCGAACTGCTGCTCGTCGACGCCGCCGGCGGACCGCTCCTTTCACTCTCGGGCGGCTTGGACCGAACGATCGGCGACGCGATCATCAACGACTTGCGCTCGGGCTTCGCGAGCTCGGCGCCGGCGTGGACCGACGACGATCGGGAGATCCTCGTGCAGGTCAGCGACGCCGGCTGCTGCGGGGTGCGCGCCTTCGCGCGCGACGGAACGGCGATCCGGAGCGTCGCGGCGGGCGAGCGCGATGTCTTCGCGTTCGCGTACAACGCGGGCTCGGTCGCGCTCGCGTTCAGCACGCCGGAGATTCCCGGCGATCTCGCGTTGGTCGCACCCGACGGCAGCGAGCGGCGCTTGACGACGCTCAACGCTGCGTGGCTGGCCGAAAAGTCGATCGTCGTACCGGTGCGCTATCGCCCGCACGCCGACGACGGGACGCTGCTCGATGCTTGGCTGCTGGCGCCGCCTGCCGGGCCCGAAGCCGCGCCGCTCGTGCTTCAAGTGCACGGCGGCCCGCACGTCGCCTACGGTTACAGCTTTTTCTTCGAGTTTCAGATCTTGGCTGCGGCGGGCTGCGGCGTAGCCTACGGGAATCCGCGCGGCGGACAATCGTATGGTCACCGCTACGCCGACGCGATCACCGGCGATTGGGGCGGGATCGACGCCGGCGACGTGCAGCGCATCCTCGACGGGGCCCTGGCCCACGAACGCTTCGACCGCACCCGCGTCGGCCTCGCCGGCGGTTCGTACGGCGGCTTCATGACGACCTGGCTGCTGGGTCACAGCGACCGCTTCGCGGCCGGCGTTTCGATGCGCGCGGTCAACGACTTCGTCAGTGAAGTCGGCGCTTCGGACCTGGGCTGGTTCCTCGAACGTGAACTCGACGCGCCGCCCGCCATGAGCGATCGCGGCCGTTTCTTGTTCGACGCGTCGCCGATGCGGGCCGCGCCGCAGATCGATGTTCCGCTGCTCGTCGAGCACAGCGAACGCGACTATCGCTGCCCGATCGACCAGGGCGAGCAGCTCTTTACGCTGCTGCGCCGGTTAGGGAAGAACAATGTCGAGTTCGTGCGCTTCACCGGCGATGGCCACGAACTCTCGCGCGGCGGAAAACCGCGCAATCGCGTGCTGCGCTTACGCGCGATCGCGCACTGGTTCGTGCGTCATCTCAAGCCGGCGGGCGTCGCGGCCGCCCCCGACGAAGCCGGCGCCCTGTTTCGTCCGCTGCCCTACGAGTGCGAGCCCGCTTCGTGACGCGCCCGATCACCGGTTGAGGAGAGGTCGATGTCCTTCACCATCACCGCGAACGTCGAATGCTTCCTGCTGCCCGACGACGGCGCGGCGGCCAAAGCGCTCTTTCTGCAGCACCTCAAAGATCCGTACGAGATGTGGATCATCGCGTACAGCTTCACGCTGGCGCCGATGATCGACGAGATCATCGCCAACAACACCGCCGACGGGCCGATCCACATCTACCTCGACTACAGCCAGTCGACCGGGAAAGCCGAGCTGCCCGAAGTGCAGAAGCTCGTCGCCGGCGGGGTCGAAGTGACGATCGGAACGTCGCCGGTGGGAAGCCAATACATCTGCCACACCAAAGGCATCGTCTGCGACGACAAGCCCGTGGCGTGGTGCTGGGAAGGTTCGGTCAATTTCAGTTCCAGCGGCTGGAGCCAAGTCAACACGGCGCTCTTCTTTCATTCGCAGCCGTATCGCGACGCGTTCGTCAATCAATTCACCCATTTGCGCTATTTTGCGTGGACCCAAGAGCGCGACAAGCAAGTGATGAAAACGCCGCCCAAAGGCGCGCTCACGCCGCCCGCCGACGCGCCTGTCGCGACGGCCCCCCGGCCGGTACACGGCAAGAAAGCATCGAAGGCCCGCAAAACGACATAACGCCCGAACCCTGCGGCTACGGCAGCTCGCCGTCGGCGACGAGCAGGCCGTCTTCGTCGCTGTAGACCCACGCACCGGGCGCGAACGTCGTGCCGCCAAGGTTGACCGGCAGGTCGATCGAACCGCTTCCGGTCTTTCCGCTCGTCCACGGATTGGTTCCCAGCGCTTTGATGCCGATGTCGATCGTGCGCAGCGCGCTTGCATCACGCACCGCGCCGAAGAGCACGAGCCCGGTCCATCCGCTGGCCGCGGCCAGCGCTGCAATCTTGTCGCCGACGAGCGCCGTGCGCAGCGATCCGCCGCCGTCGACGACGAGCACGTGTCCGCCGCCGGCCTCGCCCGCGAGCTGCTTGACGAGCGCATTGTCTTCATACGTCGCGATGGTGCGAATCGGTCCGGCGAAGCGGCTGCGTTTGCCGAAATGCAGAAACTGCACCGCGCAGCTGACAATGCGTCCGCTATTGCGATAGACGTCAACGAGGTCGGCGGTCGATCGATCCAGTGTCAAGGAGTCCCTCCACGGCGCGCGCGCCGCCATGTCCGCATTGCCGGTTCCGCATCGCCGGTCAGCTTTCCGCGCGCTCGAGCCGCAACGTGCAGGAAATCTCCGTGCCGACCGTCGGCGACTCGTGCACCCGCACATCGTCGGCCAGGGCGTAGACCAGAAACAAGCCGCGGCCGTCTTCGCTCAAAACATCGGGCATCGCGGGTGCGGGAAGCGGCGCCCCGCTGCCCGAGTCGCGCACGGCCAAACGCGGCTGGGCTGCGCTCCACGCAACCGAGACTTCGACCAGACCCGGCGCGTGTTCGACGGTGTTCGCCAGCAGCTCGCCGATCACGAGTTCGGCTTGGGCCACCGCGTCGGGTTCGCGCGCGAACGATGCAAGATACGTTGCGACTTCACGGCGCGCATTGTGCGCGCTGAGCGCATGACTCGAATGGAACCGCCAAGCTTTTGTGAGTTCCGGCTGACGGCGCGGAACCGTTTGACCGATCGCCGTCAACTGCACGACGAGGATGGCGATGTCGTCGCGAGCATCGCGCGACTGTAACACGGCGTCTTTCACGAAGCGTGCGGGCAGGTCGATGGTGACGTCGGAAGCCAGCCGCGACGCCGCGTTCTCGAGGGCGCGTTCCGCCGCCACGAGGTCGCCGGCGAAATCGGTCACACCGTCGGTGTACAGCATGAAGACGGCGTCGCGTTCGAGCCGGATCTCTTGCGTCGAAACCGAGAGTTGAGGAAGGACGCCGAGCGGCAAACCATCCGGCTCGAGAACGAAACTGCGCTCGCCGGGCACGGCCACGATCGGCGGCGGATGTCCGGCCAGCGCGACGCTGATGCTCGAAAGCGGGATATCGACGACCGCAACGGCCGCGGTCGCCAGCGGTGACTGCTCGGCGAAGACCACCGCGTTGATGCGGGCGAGAACCGACGCCGGATCCGGATTCTCGCGTCCGGCAAACGCGATGATTTGACGCAGACGGGACGCGAACGCCGCGGCTTCCAAGCCGTGCCCGGTGACGTCGCCGCACGACAGCAGCACGCGGCCGTTGCCGAGCGCCACCGCATCGTACCAGTCGCCGCCCACGAGTGCGTCGCTTTCCGCCGACTGATACAGCGCGTCGATTCGGAGTCCGTCGACGGCCGGCAGGCGATCCGGGAGCAGCGCTTCATGCAGCAACGTTGCGACGCGACGGCTGCGCTGCACAGCTTGCTTTTGGTCCTCGATGTCGGTGTTCGAGCCGTACCAGCGCACGATTTCGCCAGCGGCGTTTTTGAACGGAACGACGCGGGTGAGCATCCAACGAAAGATCCCGTCGTGCCGCCGCAGTCGAAACTCCATCTCGAACGGTTCACCCGTGCGAATCGATTTCGGCCACTGCTCCATGACGACCGGAAAGTCGACCGGATGATGCGCGGCTTGCCATCCCCAACCGGCTGCTTCGGCGACGGTCTGGCCGGTAAATGAATACCACCGCGCGTTATACCAATCGATCCAGCCGGTACGGTCGGCCGTCCAGACGATTTGCGGCACGGAATCGAGCGCGGTGCGCAAACCGCCCTCGACGTGTTCAAGCTGCCCGACGAGGCGCACTTCTTCGCTCATGTCCGTTTCGACGCCCATCCACTGGACGATTCGTTGGGAATCATCGAAACAGGGAGCCGTCAGCGCCTCAAAGAGCCGATACGTTCCATCGGCGCTTCGGATGCGCTGTCGGAGAACGAACGGCACTGTGCCGGCAAGACCGCGCGCCAAGCTGGCCGCGACGCTCGAACGGTCATCCGGATGCACCATCCGGGCCCATGAGTCCGCGGGGACGGTGTCGTCCGTCAATCCGGTGAACCGATAGAAGGGCTGATTGACGAAGGTTATTCGACCGCTCGAAGCCATTGTAAAGATCAGCGCCGGAACCGCGTCGAGTACGTCGCGCCAACTCATTTCGAGCGTGGCGATGTCGTTGTCGCCGTTCTTCATCCCGTCCACACCATGGTTGGGCGCCTCACCCTCAGCTGCTCGGCGCAGCTTGAGCTGCACGCTGCTCGACGTGAGCGCAGCGCTTCGGCTCGCTCGAAGCTTGACTCGTTCGCGAAATCGTATCGAAGTGACTTCCGGCGCCCTCGATGTTCGGGGCTCGCTGCGATCGACCGGGGATCCGAAGCTTGTCCATTGGTACGGCACGACGCGCCGGTTGCCGCCGCACCGATGATCGGTCGGCTCGCGATGCAGCAAACGCCGCGACGGCTTGTGGCGCGGCGAAATGCCACGCGCGGCTTGCGCGTTCAGCGCCGCGAATCCTGCTAACTGCCCGTGCCTTGATACTTGTTGAGCCCGTTGCGCCAAAACGCGTACGCCGCAGTGACCCAGAGCGCGCCGACGAGCGGCGTGAGCAAACCGACGGCCGGATTGAGATTGAACCCCGTCTCGGTCTTGTGCAGCAAGAACGTTGCCGGAAAATAGTTCATGAACGCGAACGGCAAGATGAAGGCCAGCACGACGCGGACGCCGCGGCCGTAGATCGAGATCGGGTAGCGCGAGAATTCTTGTTCGAGCGACATCACGACCCAGCGCAGCGTGTCGATGCGGATGAACCAAAACGACGCCGTGGCGATCGCCAGATTGATGCCCAGATCGATGAGCGCGCCGCCGAGCGCGACGAGCGGAACGTACAGCACGAACGTCAGGTCGACCCGGACGTGAACGACGGCGGTCACGACACAAAAATAAAGGATCGCCAGCAGCAGTTCGTCGGGCCAAATCTGCTGCGGGACGGTAAGCGCTTGAAAGAGCGGGTCGAGCGGACGAATCAAAAAGCGATCGAAACGTCCTTCGCGCACGAACTCGGGAACGCTGCCGACCGTGAAGAAGACGGTGTTGTGCAAGCCGTGCCCCAGCATCCACAAGCCGTACATG
>JBEKHC010000096.1:0-19172 GCA_050012475.1 Candidatus Velthaea sp. | reverse complement strand
GCTGCGATCTCCGACTCGGCTCGGGCCGGGGCCACCGAGACCGGTCCCCGCAGGGCGACCGCATCGGGCACCGCGACCAGCTCGTCCAGCGTGTTCACGCCGATGACCTCGAGCATCGCCGCGATATCGCTGGGCGTATGAGGGGTGTAAATGGTAGGCAACTCCGCAAAAAAGAGAGGGCTCGCGCGGCCGGCTTTGCTCGGCCAGCAGGCATGGCATCCTTCTTAGACCGGACGAGCCCCGGGACCGTTTTTCAGCCAGACGGCGTGCGCGGCTCGGTCCGAAGGACCTGCTGATTATTCCTCGTGCGTTAGTTCGTCGTAGCTCTCGGGCGACAGCAGATTGCCCGTTTCACCCTGGTCGGCGATTTTGAGCTTGAAGAGCCAGCCGGCGCCGAACGGTTCGCGATTGAGCAGTGCCGGATCGTCTTCTAGCGCAGCGTTGATCTCGGTGACCTCGCCGCCGATGGGCGTGAAGATGTCCGAAACGGCCTTGACCGACTCGACCACGCCGATGTTGCCGAACTGCTGCAGCGCCGCGCCGACGCGCGGCAGTTCGACGTAAACGATGTCGCCCAGCGAATGCTGCGCGTAGTCGGTGATGCCGACCGTTGCGGTCTCACCTTCCACCTTCACCCATTCGTGTTCTTTGCTATATAACAGGCCGGCCGGCTGGGGCACGTCGATCTCCTAACGTTCATTGGATGATGGATCCGACTTGGTCGAATCGTGCGCGCTGGCGAACGCTCCGCCGCTTTTGACGCCGATTCGTTCACCACGGTTGCATTACTTCGCGCGCTTGTAGAACGGCAGCGGCGACACCGTCGCAGCGTGACGGGTACCGCGAATTTCGACCGCCAGCCGCGTTCCGAGTTCCGCCGCGCCGGCGCTGACGAGCGCGGTCGCAATGTTCTTATTCCCCACCGACGGCGCGGTCGAGCCGCTGCGCACCTCGCCGACGCGCGTGTCGCCGGCGTAGACGGCGTACCCGCTGCGCGCCGGAATTTTGCCGTCGAGGATCAGACCGGCGATGCGGTCGTACGTTGCTCCGGCAAGCTGCGTCTCGAGTGCGGCGCGGCCCGCAAATGACGGTTTGGCCAGCTTTACCGCCCAGCTCAGCCCGGCTTGGACCGGCGTGATCTCCTCGCTGAGCTCATGGCCGTAAAGCGGCATCCCCGCTTCGAGCCGCAACACGTCGCGCGCGCCCAATCCGGCCGGCTCCAGACCGTGCGCCCGGCCGCGAGCCAACAGCTCGTCCCAGACGTTGGTCGCATACTCGGACGCGCAAAAAATCTCGAAGCCGTCTTCGCCCGTATAGCCGGTTCGCGCGACCAGCGAAGCGACGCCGCGCACGGGCGTCTGGACGCACGAATAGTATTTCATCGCGCCCAAATCGACGTCGACGAAATCGCGCAGGATCTCAACCGAGCGCGGCCCTTGAATCGCGATGAGCGCGTCGACGCCGTGGTTGTTGACCACTTCGATGCCGGCCGGGGCGGCGGCGCTCACCAAGCTCCACATCTTGTCGGCGTTCGATGCATTGACGACGAGCAGCCAGCGGTCGGCGTCGAGCCGATAAAAAATCACGTCGTCGTGCGCGCCGCCGTGCTCGTTGGTGAAGATGTTGTAACGCGCCTGACCGGGCTTCATGTTTGCGACGAGATTGACCGTCAGCGTCTCAGCCCACGCGCCGACGTTCGCGCCGCGCAACGCGAACTGCCCCATGTGCGAGAGATCGAACAGCCCGGCTCGCCGTCGCACCGCGGCGTGTTCGCGCAAGATGCCGGCATACGAAACGGGCATCTCGAACCCGCCGAAGGGCACGAGCTTCGCCCCAAGCGCACGGTGCGCTTCGAATAGGGCGGTGCGGCGCAAAGTTTCGGGCATACGCTTGGCTTCCGTCATGCGGTCCGCGTAGGCCTTGTTCGGTCGGCTGCCGGCGCGTGCGACCGGCCCCAGTCGGCCATGCGAGCCCAGACCGATGCGATCCGCGCGGTCCGCACGCTATCGAGGGGGCCAGCACTCGCACTTTCGACAACCGCTGCTTGTATTTCGGATTGGCAACAGATGAACGGCAACCTCTTCTTCGAGCAGCTCGCTCCGACTGCGTCGGTCGCCGTTTTGCGCGTCCGCGACTCGGACCGTTCGAAGCGCACGCTCTTTGATCCGGCAGCCGACGCGCGGGCAGGGCACCATGCCGAGATCGACTATTCCGCTCCATCGCTTGGCGGCTCGCACGTCGCGGCTGCCGTCTCGCTCGGCGATTCTACGAACGATACGATTCGCGTCGTCGAGTGCCCGCGCAAAAGGGTTCCCTTGTGGGCGGGTTCGTCGTTACGTACTTAGACTGCGGCTCCCGTCGGCTTTCTCAACCATCACGGCGAACATCCCGGTTCATTCTTGCGGTGTTCGCGAAGATTTAATTCATATGGCGTTCGACCGCCGGCGTGGGCGGCACGGGCAAGATGATCTCGGAGGCGACCTTCCAGTCGTTCGCGATCTTTAGCCAATCGATGATCATCAAGAACGGCTTGGGTGTGCCGTCCTGTCCTGCGTACGAAACGGTGATGTTCATTGGCGCGTAGGACTCGGCCAATTCCGAAGTCAGTCCGACAACCTTGAGCTGGGAGAAATCGGGCGTGAGGACCACAGGCCCGGATCCGGCGATGTCGCGAAGTTTCTGATCGACGGCGTCGTTGCCCCAATATCCCGCCCAGTTGCCTTCGGACGGATTGGCGCTCTTCGCAACCAAGAGGACGGACGGAGATTGCCAAAACATCTCATGGAGCGCCCCGAGGTCGTGCTGATTTGCCAGAGCCATGAGCCGGCTGAAGTTCGATTTGATGACGCTCAAGGTCTGAGCGCCCAGCGGATCGGTACCCAGCGGATCGGTAGATGTGGGCGCCGCGGTTGCCGGACCTGTCGCAAGGACAATCAGGGTGAAAGCGGCTGCGAGAAACAGGTTTTTCATTATCTCCTACTCTCGATCGAACATAGCGTCGCCTCAGGCTTTCGCTTGCGTCTTCGCCGCGTTAGCGCCACCCCAAAGGGAACCCGGATTGACTCGATCGGGATAGAGCTCGAGCATCGCGTCGTAGAGCTGCTGCGCGGTCGTCGTCCCTTCGTCGAGGCGGTCGAAATCCTGGAGATATTTCCGGGTCTCACCGATGATCCGGGGATCGTCGTCGTTTTCGGGCACTTTGTGCCCAGCGATTACCGCTCGCGGCTTGAGCGATTCGAGTTTGTCCAGCGTGGCAATCCACTCGAGTCGACTGTGCTTGTCGGTCTCGCCAAGGTAGGGATGGATTCCATTGTAGACGGCATCGCCGGCGACGAGTAGCCCGATCGCGGGGACGTAGAGGCACGTGGAATGAGCCGTATCGGTCCGCCCGGCATTTACGGCGATGAATTGGTTTCCGTCCAGTTGAAATTCATTGCCCTCGAGGGTTTCGGCAACAACGAGACAATCGGAAATTTGGCCAGGGAAGAGGCTGCGCCAGAAATTGTCAACGACTGGCGGCGATGTCTGCTCACGCATGGCATCGACGACTTGGGGCACCGCGAACGCCTTGGCCCGGGGAAAACGCTCCAGTAGCGGCGCGAGGCCGAAGCAATGATCGCCATGTCCGTGCGTGATGTAGATCGCGGTGAGGTTCTTGCCGCTTGCAATGACCCAATCGAGCAACGTCTGCGATTGGTCGATGGTGAGGAACGTGTCGACAAGGACCGCGTCTCGCTCACCGTAGATGAGCGTCGAAGAATTCGCCACCCACCTCAGTTTTTCGTTGCCCGGAGGAAGATCGCGTCCAAGGCCAGGGCGCTTACTTGTGAACACGTTCCAGTGAAGGTCGACGCCCGTGGTTTGCTGTGAGATCATCGGTATTCTCCATTCGCATGTGCGAAGATGTGCGTGCTGGTGACGGCTTCGGAACCGAGATGCTCCCGGAACCAGCCGGTTGCGGCGGCTTCCGCCAGCGCAAACTGATCGAGATACGGCGCGAAATGGCCGCCCGGAATCAGTGCAAGTCGTTTTGGTTCGAGTGCTCGTTCGTATGCGGCCAACGCGAGGTCGGCGAGGGTGATCGTGTCGTCGCAAGCGACGACGAAGGAGCAGCGGCGTCGGCGACACCCGCGGAATCCAAATGCCCGGCTCGTACATACGCGCGGCGCGCGTCGAGCGAAGGGTGACGGTGTTTTCCCACAGACCCGTGGGTATCGGTTTGACGGCGCGGCGGCTCGCCGCGCAATTGCGCCCCGGTCATCCTCGCTGAATGCGCGCTCGAATGCAGGCACCGCGCCGGGCGATACGCGTCGCAGGCCCTGCTCATTACCCACTGATTGTCGGGACTTTTGCGACGACGCAACGCGCGCGACGATCAGTGGCGCCGACGACGATCGCCTGTCCGCCGGAGTAGCTCGTGCCCCACAGACCGAGGCGGGTCGGATCGACTTCGGGACGCGTTTCGAGGTAGGAGATCGCGCGGCGCCAGTCGGCGACTTGCGTCCGGGGGATCAACGTCGTTGCGTGGCTCGCCGCCGCTCGTCCCAAATTTGCGATGGTCGTGGACCAGCACGACGAAGCCCGCCGCAGCGAACGCGTGCGCGAAGGGCTCGAGGCCGTGCTCCATGATCCCGGCAAAGCCATGCGCCATTGTGATGGCCGGGTGCGATCCACTGCCCTCCGGCGCAAACAACCAGGCTCCGAGTTCGACACCTTCGTCGGCGGGGATCCGTACGCTGACCTTCGAGAACATGGCCATCCTCCTCGCCGACAGGAGCTATGAGAGCAGTCAATGAATTTAATATGACCGGTCGTCTTAAATAAGTCAAGGATGTCATACGTGAAATTTTCTCCCGCCCGCCGAGGCCCGAAGCCCAAGCCCGACACCCGCATGAATCTGTTGCGGGCGGGCTTACAAATGATTCATGCCGAGGGGTACGCGGCGACGGGCATTCAGCGCATCGTCGAGCGCGTCGATGTGCCCAAGGGTTCGTTTTACAACCACTTCACCAGCAAAGAGGCCTTCGCAGCGGAGGTGATCGACGCGTATTTCGACTGGGGTCGGGACAAACTGCGCGAGATCCTCTGCAACAACGATGCTCCGCCGCTGGACCGCTTGGAGGCTTACTTCGACGATAGGATCGACGCGCTCAAGGCGTCCGGATTCACAAAGGGATGCTTATTAGGAAATTTTAGCGCCGAAGTTGCGGATCATAGCGAGGTCGTGCGTGAGCGGCTCGTTGCTCAATTCAACGCTTGGAGCAGCTTCTTCGAAGATTGCATTGCGCAGGCTCAGGAACAGGGGACCCTCAGCGACCAATTTCCGGCGGCGTTGCTGGGTCGGTTTGTCCTGAATAGCTGGGAGGGGGCGCTGCTACGCATGCGCGCCGAAAAGAATAATGTTCCTCTCGTCGAGTTCAAACAGATCGTCTTCGGCCAACTTCTCGCCCGTCGCGAGGCGATGCCAAAGTAGCGCGAGACGCTTCTGCTGCCAAAGGGGTCCCTTAAGATGCGAAAACGCAAGGCCCGCCCCGTAACGGTTTCCACGCCGCAGAAGGGCCGCCGTGCTCCGAGCTGATTTCGATGCCATCGACCAGCGCGCTGCCGAATGAACGTTTCTTCATTCGAGTTGCTGCTAAGCGAAGACGTCGCCCTGCTTCGCAAGTTGGCGGCGCAGATAAAGCGGCAAACTGAAGAGCCGCCGGTGTGTTTGCGCATCGTAAAAATAGTTTTCGCCGCGCAGCTCGGCGACGTACGCATCGATCGCCGCTGGTTCGAGCGTCGCAACGTCGATGCCGTCGCTGCACGCGATGAACGCCCAATCGTTGTCGAACGCCGGCACGTGGGTGTAGAAACTCGCGACGTGCGCGAAGTGCGCGCGCAGCGAGCGCGCCATCTTCGCATGCAGCGCCATGTTGTGAAAGCCGGCGGTGCTGGCTTGCAGCACGTACACGCCGCCCGGCGCCAGCCGCGCACGAATATCGCGAAATACCTCGCTGTTGAAGAGCGGGAACGACGGCGAGTCGGCCAGCGGTTCGGTGAGGTCGGAGATCACCGCGCCGTACGTACCCGTGTCCTGCTTGAGAAAAGCCAGCGCGTCGCCGATGACCAGGCGCGCGCGCGGGTCGTCGAACGCGCCGGCCGACCACTCGGGCAGATATTTCTTGGCCAGCTCGACGACCTCGCCGTCGATGTCGACCATCGTGCAGCGCCGCACGCCCGGGTGACGGAGCGCCTCACGCAGCGTCGCACCTTCGCCGCCGCCCAGGATGAGGATCTCCGTGCGATCGGCGATCGCCGCCAGCGCCGGATGCACCAGCGATTCATGGTAGATCTTCTCGTCGGCCTGCGAGCTTTGCGTATCGCCGTCGAGCACGAGCATCTTGCCGAACGCCGGCGTGCGCAACACCGCGACGCTCTGAAATGGCGTGCGTCCCGAGTAATACAGCTCGTCGATGGCGTGATGGTGAAATTCGGTCGGCGAGAATTCCTCGACGTACCACTGAAAGTGTTCGGTCTTCGGCACGGACGGCTGTCTCCTGGACGAGGCGGATATACATGGGGCGCCGCAGCGCGCGCGTCTGCGGCGTTACCCAAACGCTGTACGCGTCACGGCCGTTTCGGATCGCCGGCGCGACCGGCCGGTTCCGGCGGTGGCCGATGACCTGGGCCGCAAGCCCGGACAAGGCGACGCCGGGCGAACGCGTCGCCCGGCGTCGAGTGCGCAGCGCCAGCCGCTGCGATTAGGCGGTTTTCTTCGCGAACGACCGTTCTTCGTGGTCGGTCGTGATGACGTGGGTGAACTCACCCTTGCGCGCTTCGATCCCGCGCTTGACTTCGGTCGTCAACATGTTCCGCGCATCCAACGCCTTGGCGGCGAATTCGCAGGCCGCCCAGGGATCGGTGTGGTCGCCGCACGTGTAGAAGTCCATCGCGGCATATCCCGTTTCGGGCCAGGTGTGGATCGACAGGTGCGATTCCTGGATCACGACAACACCTGAAACGCCGTGGGGCTGGAAACGGTGAAACGCCGTCTCCACAATTGTTGCGTTGGCTTCTTTGGCCGCTCCGACCATCATGCGTTCGACGGCGGCGACGTCGGTGAGTGACCGCGGGTCACAACCGGACAGCTCGCACACAATATGCGTTCCGAGTGCTTTCAATTTTTCCGATCTCCTTGGGCTTGGCTGGGAAAATCCCACCTCCAGGCGCGTCATCAACCGCGTGCGGTACACCGTCTCGATTGTGACCTATCGGCGAACTCTTGTTGACGTGTCCTTACTAACACGCGAACGTTCCACCGCGCAGGCGCGTAGGGCGCGCCGTCCCCCATTCCGTAGGACAACTTAACCGGGCCCTGGCTCATAAAACCCGGGCCTGTCTCGAGTCCGCATACGATCATACCCCGCCAGGCCCCCCCTGTAAATGCTTTTGCGGAAGTTCGTTTGGGGGCGGCGGTTAATGGAAGCCGCGCGCCATGAACGCGGCACAGCACGGAATGAGAAGCAGCAGAATGACCTCCGCAAAAAGATAGTTCCGGTTGGCTTTGAACGCGCCGTCGCCGACGCGGATGTTTGCCTCGCCGGCCGCCGTCCGGCCGAGAGCGATGTAATGAAGCGTCGGGGCGATCGACAGCAGGCCGAGTGCGCCAAAAAGCCCCATCTTCGTCCAAAAAATCGGATTGTGGAGGAAGAACGCCGCGCCTTTGGGCGAGAAAATGACGCGCACGACGCCGCTGACGACGACAGCCGCGGCGAGCGCACCGAATGCAATGTCGACTCGCTGGAGCCGCCGCAGCGTCGACCGCGAAAGTTCGCGTCCATAGAAGAAAAGCTCGGCCAACAGGCAGCCGCAAAGCCCGAAGACCAACATGAAGTGCAACCAGGCCAGCAACGCATCGACAATCATGGAAAACCTCCGGAACGACGAACTTAACATTGGTAAGATAGGATAACCGTATTGTACGGCGAATCTTTCCAGTGTCAAGATGCACCCGAAGACGAAGCCGGCATATCACCACGATCGCTTGCGCGAAGCGCTGATCGCAGAAGTTCTGCGCGCGCTCGAAGCGCACGAAGCCGATCGGTTATCGATGCGCGAGTTGGCCGGACGCGTCGGCGTGAGCCATACCGCAGCGTACGCGCACTTCTCGGACAAGGCCGCACTTTGGACCGCGGTTGCCGACGTCGGCTTCGAGCGGCTGCACGCCGACCTTGCGCGTGCCGTTGACGCGGCCTCGACGGCGGGTGACCGATTGGCGGCGGCGGGACTTGCCTATCTCGCCTTCGCGCGCGTCAATCCCGAGCTCTACCGTTTGATGTTCGGCCCGGGGCGGCGCGCGCACGAACCCAGCGGTCCAGCGCGAGCGGCGTTCGAGGTCCTGCTCGCGGCCGTGGCTGGACTGCCGTCGGCCGGCGGCGCGCGCCGCGCGGCGAACCGCGTGCGGACCGACGCGCTGACCGCGTGGTCGCTCGTTCATGGGCTGGCCAGCCTCGAAGATGGCGGCAACCTTGGAATGCTCGATGGGCGCGATACCAGCGCGCTCGAACGGCACGCGGTTGCGGTGCTCGTCGCCGGCCTCAGCGCCGCCTAACCGCACCGGCAGACAACGATCTGGAAGCCCCGTTGACGAACGGCTCGCCCATGAAAGAGCAACGCATCGCTGTGGTAACCGGAGCGTCGTCGGGAATCGGAGCCGCGACCGCCCATGAATTGGCCCGGCAAGGTTTTCACGTCGTCGTCACCGCGCGCCGGCGTGACCGGCTGGATGCCGTCGCCGCCGAAATCGGCGCGACCGCCTTCACCCTCGACGTCCGCGACCGGACCGCAATCGAGGCGTTCGGTGAAGCGCTGCGGGCGCAGTTTGGCCGCGTCAACGTGCTGGTCAACAACGCCGGACTGGCCCTGGGCCGCGAACCGATCGGAGAAATGGTCGACGACGATTGGGTGCGGATGCTCGAAACCAACGTGCTGGGTGTGGCTCGCGTAACCCGTGCGCTGCTGCCGCTGCTGCGCGTCCCCGCGAACGCCCACATCGTGAACATCGGTTCGATCGCCGGTTTCGAGGTCTATGCGGGCGGCGCAGGCTATGCGTCGTCGAAGCATGCACTGCGCGCCATCACCCAAACCTTGCGCCTGGAACTCAACGGCGAGCCGATTCGGGTGACCGAGGTCGCGCCTGGCATGACGCTCACCGAATTCTCGATCACCCGCTTCAAGGGCGACGCCGGCAAGGCCGACGAGGTCTATACCGGGATGCAGCCCCTTTCGCCGGACGACATCGCGGGCTGCGTGGGCTTCGCGGTTTCGCGTCCGCCGCACGTCAACGTCGATTTCATCGTCGTCCGTCCGATCGCCCAGGCGGCGGCCTATCAAGTCGCCCGCAAGCCATAGCAGACCGCGTGCCGGTCATGCGAGCTTGCCGGCTTGCGCTCGCCGGATCGGCCGGGACAGACTCTGCCGCATGCGGACGCGCCTGGGAAAACAGGAGTCGCTCGGGAGAAAAGAAAGAAAGAACTGAACTATCTTGACGAAGCTGCCCGCCGCGGGTAGCGTTAGGACACTTATGGCAATCGAATTGAACGTCGCGAACCCGTCCGTTCCCGCCGAAATCGTCGAGGATTACCGGCACGGCCAGCACGATTCCGAGGCGAACTACAAGTTCAAATCGGACAAGGGGCTGACACGCGAGATCGTCGAGCGGATTTCGGAGATGAAGGGCGAGCCCGAATGGATGCGGGCGTTCCGGCTCAAAGCGTTCGATATCTTCAGGAGCAAGCCGATGCCCACGTGGGGCGACACCGCGCTGCTCGAAGAGATCGACTTCGACAACATCCACTATTTCGTGCGCTCGACTGCGGGCGCCGAACGGTCGTGGGACGACGTCCCCGACGACATCAAGCGGACCTTCGATCGCCTGGGCATCCCCGAAGCAGAGCGCAAGTTCCTCAGCGGCGTTTCGGCGCAATACGAATCCGAGGTCGTGTATCACTCCGTCGTCGAGGCGCTCGAAAAAGACGGCGTGCTGTTTTGCGACATGGATACGGCGCTCAAGCAATATCCCGACATCCTCAAGAAATACTTCGCGACGATCATCCCGCCGGGCGACAACAAGTTTGCCGCGCTCAACAGCGCGGTCTGGTCGGGCGGTTCGTTCGTCTACGTGCCCAAAGGCGTCACCGTGGCGATGCCGCTTCAGGCGTACTTCCGGATCAACACCGAGAACATGGGCCAGTTCGAGCGCACGCTCATCATCGCCGACGAAGGCGCCAAGGTGCACTACATCGAGGGCTGCACGGCGCCGAAGTTCTCGACTTCCTCGCTGCACAGCGCGGTCGTCGAGATCATCGCGATGGAAGGTGCGTCGGTACGTTACACGACGATCCAGAACTGGTATCGCAACATCTTCAACCTCGTCACCAAACGGGCGGTCGCGTACAAGAATGCGACGGTCGAGTGGGTCGACGGCAACATCGGCTCGCGCTTGACGATGAAATATCCGGCGATCTATCTCATGGGCGAAGGTGCGCGCGGCGAAGTCTTGTCGGCAGCGTTCGCGGGCGAGGGTCAACACCAGGACGCCGGTGCGAAAGTCATTCACGCCGCGCCCAATACGACGTCGGTGGTCACCAATAAGTCGGTGTCGGCGCACGGCGGCAAGACCACCTATCGCGGCTTGGTCGAAATCTTCCCCGGCGCGGTTGGGGCGAAGACGCGGGTCAAATGCGACGCGCTGATCATGGACGAGTTGTCGTCGAGCGACACCAAACCGACGATGAAGGTCAACGAGCAACGCTCGACGGTCGAACACGAAGCATCGGTTTCGAAGATCGGCGAGGAGCAGCTGTTCTACGCGATGAGCCGCGGATTGAGCGAAGCCGACGCGACCGCGATGATCGTCAACGGCTTCTTCGACTTCTTCGTCAAGGAACTTCCGATGGAGTACGCGGTCGAACTCAACCGTCTCATCAAGATGGAGATGGAAGGCGCCGTCGGATAAAGCCGGCGCGACGCGAGGGAGCCTGGGACCGCGCGCGGTCGCGCGCCGCCTCGCTCTCGTGTTCGGATCGGCGCTCATCGTAGGCGTCGCGATCCGCGGTACGGTCTTGCAGAACCGCTCGCTCGCCGACTACGATCGGACCCGCGGCGCACTGCAAGCCGAGATCGCGCGCTACGAAGGCGTGCTCGTCAACGGCGAATCGCGCTCGCAGGCCGTTGCGGCGCTCACGGGAGCCGGCGCGCAGATCGATTCGACGCACGGCGACATCGTCGTCACGATCCTGCGCGAACTCGGAGCTTCGAGCCGCTGCCATTCGCTCGTCGGCGTGTTGCACGTCGAAATCGACGCGCACGAGCGCGTCGACGGTTGGGAATCGCCGGCGCTCGGCGCGGAATGCGAACAATCGCGCACGAAGGACTCCCAATGAGCACGAGCATTCAATGAGCACGGTAACACCGGTCGCCA
Source organism: Candidatus Velthaea sp. (assembly GCA_050012475.1). GTDB lineage: Bacteria > Vulcanimicrobiota > Vulcanimicrobiia > Vulcanimicrobiales > Vulcanimicrobiaceae > Velthaea. Next base: position 7,708 of record JBEKHC010000096.1, on the reverse strand, counting down.
AAGTCTCTGAAATACCCATTGGTTCGACGCATCGCGTCTCGGTCGGCGGTCGCGACATTTTGTTGTGCAACGTCGACGGCACCCTGTATGCCGTGGAAGACATCTGCACGCACGACGGCGGCGCACTCGATGCCGGCGAACTCGAAGGGTGCCGCATCATGTGCCCGCGCCACGGCGCTTATTTCGATGTGACCACCGGTACCGCGCTCACCCTGCCGGCAATCTTGCCGTTGCCGACGTACCGCGTTCGGCTCGAGGGCGACAATATTTTCATCGACGCCTAACTGGATTCGCGGCGCTGAACGCGCCGCGAATCCATGGCGTTTGGGCCTCCGGCCCAAGCCGCGGGCGGCAAGCCTTCCGACAAGCTGTGGGCGCTAAAGCCTTCCTCCAAGCCGCGGGGGTTTGGCCTTCGGCCGAATCGCGGGCGTTAAGCGCTCCGCCAAGCCGCGGGCGTGAGCCTTCGGCCAGAGTCGCGGGGGTTGGCCTTCGGCCCGAGTCGCGGGCGTTCAGCCTTCCGCTAAAGCCGCCGGCGCGTCAAGTCGCGGGGGTTGAATGTCTCGCCAAAGCCGCCAGGCGTCGAGCCTTCAAGTCGCGAGCTTCTAAGCCTTCGGCCCGAGTGCGGGCGTTGAGCCTTCCGCCTTCTGCCAAGTCGCGAGCTTCTAAGCCTTCGGCCCGAGTGCGGACGTTGAGCCTCCCACCAAAGACGGCCGGCGTTGAGCCTTCCGCCACGTCGCGGGCGTTGTAGCCCTCGGCCAAGTCGGGTCGCGTTGACGCTTTCCGGAAGCTGCGGGCGTTAGCGGGCGTTGACGAAGAAGCCACTTGGCGTTCGGAGCCGGAAGCCGAAGCTGACGTTAGCCGAGGATGGTCACTTGATCGCCAACAGCTGAACGTCGAAGATCAGCGTCGCGTTGGGCGGGATGGGCCCTTGCGCTTCCGCCCCGTACCCTAGGCCGGGCGGAATCGTGAGGCGCCGCTTTCCCCCGACCCGCATGGTGAGCATGCCCTCGTCCCAGCCTTTGATCACTTGCCCGACACCGATCGGGGTCTCGAACGGCTCGTTGTTCCGCGTACTGGTCGAATCGAAGACCGTGCCGTTGGTCAGCCGGCCCGTGTAGAGCACGCTGATGGTCTGTCCGGGCTTGGGCATCGGCCCTTTGCCGACGACCAGGTCGACATACTTCAAGCCGCTTTTGGTCGTGATGGTCTTCCCGACCGCTGAAGCCGGCTTCGCGCCATGCGTCTTGGCCGCGGGCGCCGGTGCGGCTGAGGCGATCAGGGGACAGCACAGCGCAAAACCGGCACAGCACGCGATGAGACGTTTCATGCCCAAACATTCGCTTTCGCCGCTTCGATGGCTTCTCGCACCGGAGCGCGGTCGCCGAAAGGGGCGGCTAACTTGTTTCGGCGCCGCGATGCTCGTCGAGCTGGTCGTCGCGATTGGGATCCTCGTCGCTGTCGCCGTAGACGACCTCAGGCGTGCGGGTCATTCCCGCGACCTGAGCTTCGCGAAAGGTCAGCGGCGCAAGCTCGTCGGCCTGCGTACGGAGCTGCCGCGGCATGCCCGAATCCGGATGATCGTCGACCTCATTCGGCAAGGCATTTTTGAAATCCGATTCACTTTTCATAGGTAGAACTCGTACCCGCAGCACGCGGGTTATGAACGCAATCCGCGCTTAACCGATTGTCGAATGCGCGCGCAACGCGTGTACGCTAACATCGTTACATGGCGACGCGCTTGATGGTGTGCCCACCAACTCACTACTCGGTCAACTACGACATCAACCCTTGGATGACGCGTAACGTCGGTTATTCGGCTCCCGATGCGCAACGCCAATGGGATCGGTTGATGGAGACGTTCTCGGTGGCGGCCCACGTTTCGCTCATCCCGATGGAACCCGGCGAGCACGTCCCGGATCTGGTTTTCACGGCGAACGCCGCGCTGATCTGCGGGAATTTGGCGGTTTTGTCGAGCTTTCGTCATCCCGAGCGGCGCCGCGAGCAAGGCCACTATCGTGTCCAGCTCACCAAGGCGGGCTTTGCGACTACCTATCTGCAGCAGACCTACTTCGAGGGTGCGGGCGACGCGATCTTCGATCCGGTTCGCCCGATTCTGTACGCCGGCTACGGCTGGCGCAGCGAGCGGAACGCGACGCTGCAACTGCAGGAACTCATCGGCTGCCGGGTCATGCCGCTGCTGCTCGTCGACGAGCGTTTTTACCACCTGGACATGGCGGTCTGCCCGCTTTCGTCGGGCCACGTCATGGTCTACATGGACGCGCTCAGCCCGCACGCCCAAATTCAGCTCCGCCGCACGATCGATCCCGGCTACCTGATCGAAATCGGCGTCGACGATGCCCTGGCGTTCGCTGCGAACAGCATCGAACTCGGTGATGCGATCGTGATGCATTCGTGCTCGCGCCGGCTCCGCGAGCGGCTGAACCATGCCGGATACCGCGTTTTTCAAACCGAGCTCAGCGAATTTCACAAAGCCGGCGGAAGTGCGAAGTGCCTTGCGCTCAAGCTAGACGATGGTCCGGCGATTGGAATCGCCGCAGCGACGGCATAGAGCGCTCTTTTTCGCAGCGCGAATGCCCTCCAACACGGCCATGCCGAGTGCCCCCGGGAACTCGCACGGCCGTTTCGTTTTCGTCCGGCCCGCCTAGCCCCACGCTGGCACGAGCCGTACTCCCGCTCTCAACCCCAGCCGCACAAGGAGAACTACCACGCCGATCACACTTCCCCACCCCGCCAACGCGCGTCCGAAAGCCGACGAAGCTCCAGTCCTCCCGATCCACGCGCGCCCACGGAGCGGCGAACCGCGCATTTTCTCCGTCCATGCCCGTCCGCGAAAACCGCCCTCCTTCCACCACCCAAAGCAAGACCGAGCCCCAGCCGTCTAACCAGCACCGAAGGCGCCCCAAAAAAGAGGGCGCCTTCGTCTTTTACAAGACCCACTCAATGCAATGCACGCAACGCAAGCCACTCAAAGCAAGCCACCCTACGCGAACCGCTCAACGCGAGCCCCTCAAAGCGAGCCACTCCGCGCGAACCGCTCTACGCGAGCGATAAACGCGAGCCGCTCTACGCGAGCCATAACGCGAACCGCTCTGGGCGAGCCATAAACGCGGGCCGCTACGCGAACCGCCCCTACGCGAGCCACTCAACTGGAACCAGGCGCTAGACCCAAGCCGCCAAAGCCGCGCCGGAGACACAGCCCAAACCAACGGCCCCTCATCCTGACGCGCCAGTCAACAACACACGCCTGCTCGGCAACACGCGCCACTCAACCAACGCAACCCAACCCAGCCCAAATCACCCTACCCCCTGCAAAACCCCCCAGCGGACGAAACTGCCCAAAGCAGACGTCAGCGCCAACAAAGGCGACGGAAGCGACCAGCATCACCCGCCCCAGCAAGCCGGGAGGCGTTGCCGGCCGGGGGTGGGGCGGGTGGCGGCGGGGGCTCGAACAGTTTCGCGGAGCTGGATGTACCGAGGTAGCGAGGGCACCCATGAGGGCGGGAGCGAAATTTTCGGCAGTAGCGATTTTGGGTGTACCGAGCGAAGCCGAGGGCACCCATCACCCCTTTCCCCGGGCCAAGGAAGTTGACGGGGAATGACGGACTCTGGTATCCTCCCAAAGTTATGTACGCGATCATAGAGACCGGCGGCAAGCAATTGCGCGTCGCCGAGGGTGACATCATCCGCACCGACCTGCTCGAAGCCGAGGTCGGCTCGACGGTAACCTTCGATCGCGTCATCCTCGGTTCGAACGGCGCAGGCGCCGTGGCCATCGGCACCCCAGCCGTCGCCGGAGCCAGCGTCTCGGGCAAAGTGCTGCGTCAGGCGAAAGACAAGAAAATCCTGGTCTTCAAGTACAAGCCCAAAAAGCGGGTCCGCAAGCTCGTCGGCCACCGCCAGCGCTTCGCCGAGATCCGCATCGAGAAAATCGAGCTGCCCTAAGCCGGTGCTCGAGGTCCGATTTCGCAGAGACAGCCGGCAACGGCTGTCTTCTGTTTTCGCCCAAGGCCATGCCGAGGCCGGAGTCGCGGGCGACGATGTCGTGTGCGCCGCGGCTTCGGCGATTTTGCAGGCTGCCGAATTGGGATTGTCCGAGTATGCATCGTTAGCGGGCATCATCGAGCGGGACGACGGAAGCATGCGCTTCGCGATCCCCGAAGCCGACCGAGAGCGCGAAGACGTCAAGGCCATCGTCGGCACCGCCGAACTGGCCATCGCGCAGCTGGCGTGGCAATTTCCGGTCAACGTGAGAATCGTGCGCGAGAACGAAGATTCGCATGCGCCTCCAGATGTGGAGTTTTTGGGTAACCGCTAGTCGAACGGAGTGCGCACGATGACCGACATCAACAACTCCCTGCAACAGCCGAAACCGCCGGCCAGCGCCTCAGGTCCAGAAAACGACGCCGGGCGTACGGTGCTCGTCGGCGTGCTCGGCGGCATCATTTCCGCTGCCGGGTATCTCGTCTATCAGCGCCTTCCCGACGATCAGCGCGACCGTCTGCATCGCCAAGTCCGCGGCCTGCTCGAGTCGCGGCTCAACGAGATTCGCCAAAACTTTAACATCTAAGGGCGCGGGACCGCGCGAATCGGGCGCGGGACCGCGCGAATCGCGGGTGCACGAGATGGGCACTGTCGCCGACGTGCGACGGTGCTCGTTGTTTGTGCTCTGCGCGTTCGTGCTGCTCGCGAGCGCGCCCAGCGTCGCTCGAGCCGACGCGCTGACGGTCGTTCGGCGGTATGCGGTCACGCTCGAACGATTCGATGCGCGACTCGACGACGCGCGGGCTCTGCGTTTGGCGTTGCGTACGGTGGCGCAAGCCTCGGACTATGGACTTGATGCCCGCCTCGTGGTGGCGCTCGTCGCCGTCGAGTCGAGTTGGGATCCGGCGGCGCGCTCGCCGGTAGGCGCCCAAGGCCTGGGCCAACTCATGCCGGGAACGGCAGCCGGGTTAGGCGTCGACCCAACCGATGCCGACGCGAATCTCGACGGGACGATCCGGCACCTCAGCGGTCTTCTGCGGCGCTATTCCGGGTTGCCGCCGCAAGCGCGCTTCGAGCACTCGATCGCCGCCTATAACGCCGGCGCCGGAGCCGTCGACCGCTACGGCGGCATCCCGCCGTATCCCGAAACACAGGCGTACGTCCGCCGCGTGATCGGGCTATGGCGCCGCTTGGCCGGGCGGTAGATCCGAATGCTCGTGTTTCCCGACCTCCGCTTCCGCCGAATGCGGACCGATCGCAGCCTCGTGCGCGACGAGATCGTGGGCGGCCGGCTCCGGCGTCTCGTGGTAGGCCGGCGCCGCCGGAAGTGCCCCAGCGGCTACGATCGCCGGGGGATCGGCGGGCGGCGAGGCCGGGTGCACCTCGTCGGCGGCATCGGCGGCGCGCTCCATCTCGCGGATGAACGACTGGGATGTGTTCTGGACGTCCCGGACAAGCTGTCCGGCACGGCGGGCAACCTTGGGCAGCTGATCGGGCCCGAACAGCAGCAAGGCAACCGCGCCGGCGACGGCCATGTCGGCAATGGAGAACATGCGGAGGGTTTCTTCCCGAAAGCCCTTAAGCGTACCCGTCCCGGAAAATACGACGAAAGCTTCGGTCGACCGATTTTTTGAAAATCATCTATACGCGCGGGAATCGGACGGAGACGCTGGCATCGATCGCCACCCTCCGCAAAATTCTCAACCGGTTCGTCGCGCACCGCGTCTTCTACGAAGTGAGCTCGCGCAACAAGCGTGGGCACGAGTTCTTTTCCGCCAAGAACACGTTCGTCGTCGGTTCGATCGAGATCGTCAACCGGGATTATCTCACCATCACCATCTTCGATGCGAACAATGCCTCGCACTCGATCGAGATTCTCAACCCCGCCGCGATGCGGATCTACGACGATACGATGGGCAAGGGATTCGCGGTCTCGTTCCTGAGCGAAGGAGCGGGCGGGGTGGAATCGCGCTGCTACCTGCGCGATGAAGGCGAGGACGGCAGCGCGGCCAACGCGCGCAGCGCACTCGAAAAGATCACGCTGCCCCAGCTTTTCGAGTACTTGGAAGACATCACGCTCGTCGGCACCAAGCTGCATTAGGTCCGGCGCGGGCGAGCCTGCCGGGCTTCGAGCGCTGCGGCGCGGCGAAATTCGCGAACCGCCTCGGTCCGCCGGCCAAGGCGCTTCTGCGCGATCCCCAAGTTGAGATGCGCCGCCGCGGAGGCATCGTCGATCGCCAACGCCGCCTCATAGTGCGCCACGGCGTCATTCAAGATGCCGTCCTCCAGCAATAAGTTACCGACATTGACGATGGCGGGCGCACAGCGGTCGTCCGCGTCGAGCGCCGCGACGAACGCTGCGACGGCCGCGTTGCGGTCCCCCCGCACCAGGAGCGCGAGCCCGCGCTTATTGTGCACGAGCGCGCGTTCGCGATCGCTTGCTGCGCTCGCCAGGGCCGTCGCAAAATGGGCGAGCGCTTCATCGACGCGCCGTTGCTCGAGCGCCGCGACGCCGGCGGCAAACGGCGTTTTCGGCGCCCGCGGCCAAGTCGTTCCGAACATCCGCGCGAAGAAAGACACCCGCTCATGTTGCACATCGACGTCGTCACGCTCTTCCCGGAGATGTTCGCGCCGGTCATCGGTTTATCGATCGTCGGCCGGTCCGTCGAACGCGGGCTGGTCAGGGTCGAGCTCCACGACGTCGTGGGCGCATGCGAACCCGGCGCGCGCGCCGACGAGCGTCCCTTCGGCGGCGGTCCGGGGATGGTGTTGCGGATCGAGCCGCTGGCGAAGATCATCGACGGCATTCTCGCCGGAGCGCCGCCGGACGAGCGGCGCCGCATCGTCCTGACGTCGGCGTCGGGGCCGCGTTTCGACCACGCCGACGCGCAGGCGTTCGCCGCCGCCGACCGGCTCGTTCTGATCTGCGGCCATTACGAGGGGATCGACGAGCGGCTGAGCCGGCTCTACCCGATCGAGGAACGCTCGCTGGGCGATTTCGTGCTGACCGGCGGAGAAATCCCGGCGCTGGCGTTCATCGATGCCGCCGTCCGGCTCATCGACGGCGTCATCGCCCCCGAATCACGGGCCGCTGAATCATTCGTCTCGGGCGAGCTCGACTATCCGGCGTATACGCGGCCCCCGGTGTTCCGCGGGATCGAGGTACCCGACGTCCTGCTCTCGGGCGACCATGCTGCCATCGCCGCCTGGCGCCGGCAGCGTTCGCGCGATCGAGCCATCGCGCGCAAGGCAAAAAATCCGCTTTCGTAAGGCACGGGCGTTCGCTAGGCGAAACCGTTCATGCCCGCGGTGCTCGCCTGCCGATGCTCGCCGCACGCATCCCAGTGCAACCCGGCCTCGCGATCGTCGGGGAACGTATCGATATAATCGACCACGCAGCCGCAATCCCACGTTGCGCAGCGCACCAGCGTCGCGCCGCGGGCGCGCCACATCGTGCGCCGCAGCGGCGGGCCCAGGATACACGCGACGTCGTTTATCTGCTGCCTCAGCCGTTTGGCGGCAGCGAGGTTGAACTGCATAGCGGGTAGCCCTTCAAGTTCCAAAGGAGCGCTGGAATACCCGCGCAAATATAGCTTCGAAAACCCCCAAAATCAATAGCTTGTCCAGCAAGCGAATCTGCAACATCACGCTCATTCTCGCAAATTCCACGACATAAGTGTAAAACGGTGAACGATTTTTCACCGCG
>JBEKHC010000095.1:0-23526 GCA_050012475.1 Candidatus Velthaea sp. | reverse complement strand
AGAACATCGCACACGGCCATTTTCTTTTCTGATGACCTCGTAGGAGAGGCTTGCATCGCCGTGCTTTGATAGCACCGCACGCCGTCTTGGTGATGAGGCGATTGCGGGCCCGTTTCTCTCGCTCAGCGAGCTGAAAGGAACGAATTCGTCTGCTGTCTGAAGCGCAGCGAGTGAGGCGCGCTTCGCTTCGAACCGGAGCAGGCTTCTTGCAAATTGAAGGTTCGGTGAGCTATGCGGTGTTTTCGATCCTGGCTCTTGACTGTTTTGCTCGTCGCCTCGTTCGCTGGGCGCGCAACGCTGGTGAGCGCCGGAACGACGGGTTCGATTTCCGGCACGGTAACCAGCAAGTCAACCGGCACCCCGATCGGCGATGCGAAGATCACCGCCGCGAGCCCCTCGCAAGTCGCCACGGCCACGACGGATAGCGCGGGGCATTTCACGTTGCTTTCGCTGGCGCCCGAAACGTATCGGATCTCGATTCAGAAAGCCGGATTCGTGCCGTTGGTCGAACCGGGCGTGACCGTGCAGGCGGACCAAACGCAAGTCCTCGCGCTGCAGGCCATTCCCGAGATCAAGACGATCGGGCGCACCGTTTCGCGCAGCAGCGGCAGCCTGGTCAAGGCCGGCGTGACCACCGATGTCTACAGCATCACGCCCACCCAGCAGGCGGCCGCGGCCCCACTGAGCGGCGGCAATAATTTGAATGCGGCGTACTCGGCGATCTCCTCGATTCCGGGTACCTTCGTGCCGATTTCGTTCAAGGGCGGCTACGGGCAGACGATCAACATTCGCGGCGGCGACTACACCCAAACCGGCAACGAGATCGACGGCGTTCCGATCAATCGCGCTTTCGATCAATATGCGGCGTCGCCGCTCTCGAATCTGGGCAACGCCGAAGTGCAAGTCTATACTGGAAGCCAGCCCGCGGACGGCCAAGCCAACGGTTTGGCGGGGTTCGTCAATCAAGTCATCAAGACCGGGACGTATCCGGGCTACAGCAACGCCGACCTCGGCATCGGCGGCCCGGGCTATTATCATAAGTTCAGCATCGAAACCGGCGGCGCGAGCGCCAACCGCAATTTCAGCTACTACGCGGGGTTTCTGGGTTACAACCAAAGTACGCGTTGGGTCGATCAGTTCAATGGCGTTTCAATCGCCCCGGTGTACGGCTCCACCATCAACTACATCGCCTCCGGTTGCGGATCGGTTCACGCTGCGGCCGGATGCTATCTCAACGGGCCGACCGCGAATCAGTTCGGCAATATGCCGGTCGGTCCCAACGGTTACGTGACGGCGCCGACGTACTGGGGTTTCTTGCCCAACATTGCCGACCGCGAAGGTTTGGCCAACTTTCACATCGCGCTGCCGCACCCGCATGACGGCGGCAAAGACGACATCCAGCTGCTGTATGACACGGGCCAAACGTTCGACATTCCCAACGAATCGATGATCGGTTGGTCCGGCGCACTCGCCAACGTGCTCGACGGCACGGCGACGCTGCCCGACGGTACCGTGGTACCCAACGCCGGCGGGACGTGCCCGGCGACGACCCTTGCCGCGGCGGCGATCGTTGGGCCGGTCGCGTGTGCCGCACCAGTGTTGCCGACGTATATCGATCAGTACTATTACACCGGGCCATTGGGCGTGCCGCTCACGGCCGCGAACCTGGGGCGCATCGAGACCAGTTATGCTCAGGGATCGGGCACGAACCGTCCGCTGGGAGCGCCCATTCCGCTGTCGCAAGCGGATGGCGAAACGACCGGTTTCGGCATCGAGAAAATTCAGTACCAGCATAATTTCGGGACGACCGCCTACGCCCGGCTCTACGGCTACTCGAATTTTTCCAATCGGATCGACAACGGTGCGGTCGGCGTGTATCAAGATCTCACCGAGGGCACCACCAACGACTACACCGTCACCTCGCACTCCCGAGGTGCGGGGCTCGTCGTTGCCGATCAGCTCAACGCGCACCACCTGCTCTCGTTCGACGCGGGCTACACCTACAGCAACGCGAGCCGAAACTACAATTTCGTGGCGAGCTTCATCGGCGCACCGTCACCGATCGCGTATCTCGTGAATTCGGCACATCCCACGGCGGGGTGTTACAGCGGTTCAGGCCTGCTGTCGAGCTGCGCGGACGCGGCCCAGTACGTGCTGCCGGCGGTGGCCGTCGGATCGTATCCCTCGCCGCAGACGCTGGTGCCGACGGCCGGCAGTCCGGTGCTGGGGACCGAGCACGCCATTTCGTGCGGCGGCGCGCCGTGCGAGTATCTCACGATCAACAACGGCGCGAACGCGGAGTTGAACACCGTCAGTCCGGCGTTCACCAATGCTTCCATCAGCGATCTGTTCAAAGTCAACGACCGGCTGACGCTCAACGGCTCGCTCCGCTTCGAGGATTTTACCTATAATCTCGCGCCGACGCAGACGCTTGGCAACGAACTGTTGGTCAACGACTACAACGCGTCGCATTGCGTGAGCGGCTTGAGCGTGACGTCGCGTGCGCTGGGCAGCGCGTGCCCGGCGGGCTCGGCGCCGACGGCGCTGACGGCATCGAGCCCGGCGCGGCTGGATTACAGCCACATCTTTTCGCCGCGGCTGGGCGCGACGTATCAGCTCGATCCCAATACCGTCCTGCGCGCCTCGTACGGCCGCTTCACGCAGCCGGCCGAAACGTCGTCCGTCGACGCCACCTATCTCCAGTCGACGGCGCCCGACCCGAACTTCTATGCGAATTTCGGCTTCCCGAGTTACGCTCGCTCGGTCGAACCGGAGATTTCGTACAACACCGACTTTTCGTTCGAGCATGCGATGCCGCAGGCCGGCCTTTCGCTCAAAGTATCGCCGTTCTACCGCCGAACCACCAACGAGTTCGTCTCGATCCTGATCGATCCGAAAACGGGATTCATCGCCAACGTCAACGGACTGAATCGGACGACCAAAGGCGCCGAGCTCGCATTGACCAAGGGCGACTTCAATCGCGACGGCTTTGCCGCCCAGCTGGCGTACACGTATACCTACGCCACCACGAAGTTCAAAGTGTTTCCCAACGGCGGCTCCTTCGTGGCCGGCGCGAATTTGGCCGTCGCGCAGTTCAACGGCTACACGAAATTCTGCGCGGCCAACCCCACCTCGTCGCTATGCGGCAGTACGTTCAGCGGCGCGCCGGCTGCGCCGTGTTACACGACTGCCGGCGCGGCTGCTCCCGCCTGCGGCGCCGGCACGGTCGCCAATCCGTATTGGAACGCGGCGCCCACGGCGTTGCTCGATCCCAACGCTGATTACATCCCGTACAACCAAAACCTCGGGGCGGGCGTCAGCGGCCTCGCGACCAGCTATATCGTCCCGCACGTCTTGTCACTCATCCTCAACTACAAGCGGGGTCCGCTGTCGATCACCCCGTCATTCCAAATCGAGGCCGGAGCACGGTACGGCAGTCCGCTTGCGGTGCAAGGCGTCGCGCCCGATACGTGCGGCGCGGTGCTCGCGTCGCCGCTGGCCGGCGACCCGCGCTACGCGGGCGGCATACCGGGACCCGGGTCGCCTTACAATGCGGCGAGCTGCACGGCGGTCATTCCCATCCCCAATCCCCAGACGGGACATTTCGACGGGATCGGGGAGTTCGTTCAGCCGACGCTGTTGGCCACGAACGTGAGCCTCACGTATGCGTTCACCAAGCGTCTGAGCCTCAACGTGATCGGCGCCAACCTGTTCAACCGGTGCTTCGGCGGCTCGAAGGTCCCCTGGGGCGTCGGCAATCTCGGCTGCGCGTACGGTCAGGCCGCGACGTACGTCGCCAACGTCTACAATCCGGGCGACGCGATTCAGCCGTATGCGGCCCAGTCGTACGTTCCGAACATTGGCGGGACGCTTCAAGGGGTGCCGGCAAGTTCGCCGCTGCCGTTCGAGCTGTTCGCGGATCTGCGGCTGCGCCTCTAGTTGCGGCCCGTCTTTGTCGTCTGGGGATCCGACGGTAGCGGCGCCTAGGCTGCTTGTCTAGGCCTGCTGCCGCACAGCCAGATTTCGTGCGCAACCAACTATAGCGAACTGGCCTGAGCCGAAGGTCCCAGGAAGGCACGCGAGGGTTCAGATTTGGCGAGTTCCGAGGCACGCAAGCCCAACGTACAAAGGATTGGAAAATGCTGAGACCGCAATGAGACCGCAAAACTGGCCGTAAGCGCGGCTTCCTTTGTGAAGCTGGGCGTTTCTCCCTTACGTAACTCGAAGGTAACAGAATGCACGAACGGCGTTTCCTACGTGCGCTGGTCACCCTGCTATTTGTGGTCTCGTTGCTCGGCCAGGGAACATTGGTTCTGGCCGGCACGACGGGCTCGATCTCAGGGACGGTCATCGACAAGTCGACCCACTCGCCCATCCCGAATGCCAAGGTCACGGCCACGAGCCCCTCGCAGGTCCTGTCGACGCTAACGAACGCGGTCGGGCACTTCAGCCTCCTCTCTCTCGCTCCCGATACCTATTCGGTCTCCATTGAAAAGGCCGGCTTCACATCGTCTGTCCAGGCCGGCATCACCGTGCAAGCCGACCAAAATCAGACGCTGACGTTGCAAACGTCTCCGGAACTGAAGACGATCGGGCGGACCGTGTCACGCAGCGCGGGCAGCTTGGTGAAAAATGGCGTTACTTCGGACGTCTACAGCGTCAACCCGACGCAGCAGGCGGCGGCTGCACCGTTGGGGGGCGGCAATAACCTCAACTCCGCCTATTCGGCTATTGCCTCGATGCCCGGCGCTTTGGTGCCGTTGACGACAGAAGGCGGCTGGGGTCAGTCGATCAACATTCGCGGCGGTGACTACACGCAGACCGGAAACGAGATCGACGGCATTCCGATCAACCGCGCGTTCGACCAGTACGCCGGTTCGCCGCTCTCGAATCTCGGCAACGCCGAAATTCAACTGTACACGGGAAACCAGCCGGCGGACGCCCAGGCCAACGGCCTTGCGGGATTCGTCAACCAGGTCATTCGCACCGGGACGTATCCCGGTGTCACCAACGCTGATCTCGGCATCGGCGGTCCGGCTTACTATCACAAATTCAGTCTTGAGACCGGCGGTGCGACCGCGAACCGCAACTTCAGCTATTATGCCGGATTTCTGGGCTACAACCAAAACAATCGCTACGTCGATCAGTTTGACGGAGCCGGCTATACGTCCATTTACGGCAGCACGATCAATTTCGTAGCGAGCGGCTGCGGAACCGCACACCCGACGGTCGGCTGTTACTTGAACGGGCCTAATGCCAACATTACCCTGGGACAAGGCGCCGCGCTTCCGATTGGCCCCAACGGCTACGTCACGGCTCCCACGTATTGGGGCCTGCTGCCGGGGACGAACGATCGCGAAGGGATCGCCAACTTCCATTTCGGCCTGCCGCATCCGCATGATGGCGGCAAAGACGACATTCAACTGCTCTATAATACGGGCGAGACGTACAATGTGCCCAACGAGTCCATGATCGCTTGGGCGAGCTCGCTGAACGACGTGTTGAACGGCACATCGACGCTGGCCAACGGCACGGTCATCCCCTACGGTGGCGGCACGTGTCCGGCAAATACCGGGGTTGCGGGCGCAGCAGCGGCGGCGATTACGTGTGCAGGCCCGGCGGCGCCAACGTATATCGACCAGTATTACTATACCGGGCCGCTTGGCGTTCCGCTCACTGCAGCGAACCTCAGTAAGGTGCAAACCGCTTATTTTGCCGGATCCGGCACGAATCGAGCGCTTGGAGCCGCGGTGCCGCTCGACCAGTCGGACAGCGAGACGACCGGTTTCACGATTGCAAAATTCCAATATCAACATAATTTCGGGACAAACGCATACGCACGCGTGTACGGATACTCGAATTATTCCAATCGCATCGACAATGGGGCGCAGCAGCTATTTCAAAGCTATGTAACGGGTTTCCCGACGGACTACTTGATTTCGTCGCACACGCGCGGAACCGGGCTGCTGCTGGCGGATCAAATCAATTCGCAAAACCTGCTGTCGTTCGACGCCGGTTACACGTATAGCAACTCGTCGCGAAATTACAACCTTGCCGCCTCCGGAGCGGCTGCCTCGCCGGTCGCATACCTCGTGAGTTCGGCGAATCCAACGGCGGCCTGCTATAGCGGAACCGGTGTCCTCGTCGGGTGTTCGTCCGCAGCACAATATGTGTTGCCGGCAGTGGCGGTCGGATCGTTTCCGTCGGCGACGACCCTCGTCCCGACGACCGGGAGTCCCGTCGTGGGAACCGAGCACGCGATTTCGTGCGGCGGGGCGCCGTGCGAATATCTGGCTACGAACAACGGAGCCGACGCCGAACTCAATAATGTCCGGCCGGCCTTTACCAACGCGTCGATCAGCGACCTCTTCAAACCGACCGACCGGCTCACCATCAATGGCTCGCTGCGGCTCGAAGACTTCACGTACAACCTTCTGCAGACCGATACGCCGGGCAACGAACTTCTCGTCAACAACTACAACGCCTCGCATTGCATAAGCGGATTGGCGGTGAGTTCGCGTGCTCTGGGCACGGCATGCCCAGCCGGTTCGACGCCGACCGCGCTCAGCGCCGTGAGCCCGGCGCGGCTCGACTACGCCCACATTTTTTCGCCCCGGTTCGGCGCGACCTATCAATTCGATCCCAACACGGTCGTTCGCGCCTCGTACGGCCGGTTTACCCAACCTGCGGAAACGTCGGCGGTCGATTCAACGTACATTCAGGCAACGACCCCCAGTACGCCGTTCTACGAGAACTTCGGCTTCAACAGCTATGCGCGACCGGTCGAGCCCGAGATATCGTACAACACCGACTTTTCAATCGAACGAGCGATTCCCCAAGCCGGCATGCAGGTTTCGCTTTCTCCTTTCTTCCGTCAAACGAACAATGAATTCGTATCGATTCTGGTCGATCCGAAGACGAACTTCATCGCGGACGTCAACGGCCTGAATCGGAGCACCAAAGGCTTTGAGTTTGCACTGACAAAGGGCAACTTCGACCGTGACGGCTTTGCCGCCCAACTCGCCTACACGTACACGTATGCGACGACGAAATTCAAGGTTTTCCCCAACGGCGGATCGTTCGTCGCCGGGGCAAATTTAGCCATCCAGCAGTTCAACGGCTACACGAAATTCTGCGCCACCAACCCGGCGTCTTCGCTGTGCGGTCCGACATCCACCGGGGCCGCTGCTTCACCGTGTTACACCACCGGGGGCGCTGCGGCGCCGGCTTGTGGCCTCGGTACCGTGGCCAATCCATATTGGAATACAGCACCGACCGGGTTGCTCGACCCCAATGCCAACTACGTTCCGTACAACGAAAGCCTTGGGGCGGGTTTCAACGGCATTGCCACGAGCTATATCGTGCCGCATGTCGCCGCGTTGATTCTGAACTACAAACGGGGTCCTTTGAAGATCACTCCGTCGATTCAGTTTCAGGGCGGGTCACGTTACGGAAGCCCGCTCGCCGTTCAGGGGATTGCGCCCGATACGTGCGGCGCGGTACTGGGTTCTCCGCTGGCCGGCGATCCGCGCTATACGGGAGGTTCACCGGGTCCGGGTTCACCGTACAACGCATCCAGCTGCACGGGCATCATTCCGATACCCAACCCGCAAACCGGACACTTCGACGGAATCGGCGAGTACGTCCAACCAAATCTGCTCGCAACGAACCTCAGCATCAGCTATGACTTGTCCAAACGGCTGACGCTCAATGTAATCGGGGCGAATCTGTTCAATCGCTGCTTCGGCGGCACCAAAGTGCCGTGGAGCACCGGAAACCTCGGTTGCGCTTACCAGCAAGCCGGAACCTACGTCGGCAATGCCTACAATCCGGGCGATGCGATTCAGCAATTCGCGGCTGAATCGTACGAACCGGTATTGGGCGGTTCGCTGCAATCGGTCTCGGCAAGTTCGCCCCTGCCCTTCGAGTTGTTCGTTAGTTTGAAGCTGCGGATGTAATTCGGAGCTGGCATCCAACGGCAAGAAGCCGCCCGTCGGACGGGCGGCTTTTTGCTGTCCGCGCACGGGTTCCCAGCTTGGCCAAAGGATTGCCCGCAGAGTGCCTCATATTAACTCTCGCTAAGCCGCTCGTGGACGAAATCGACACCGGGTTTTCTGACAGTTGGAGAGCTCGAACGCGCTTTTGTTCGGCCGCTTAGGAGTAAAGCGGGCGAGGGCTTTTCCCACCGGTTCTAGAGAAGGAGACTCTATGGCTCATTGGCTTCGGCCATTTCGAGTCGTTGCGGCCATCGCGCTCGTCCTGTCGCTCGTCTGCCAGGGAACTTGGGTTCTGGCGGGCACCACGGGAACGCTCAGCGGGACGGTAACGGACGCAGCGACTCATCAGTCCCTTGCGGGCGCAAAAGTTACCGCGACGAGCCCGTCGCAAAGCGCATCGGTCACCACGGACGGCGCCGGCCATTTTGCTTTTCTGGCGCTCGCTCCCGACACGTACACGGTGGCCGTCGTGTTCGCCGGGTACGACCAGTCCGTGGCGAACGGTGTCACCGTTATTGCCGACTCGACTCGCGTACTCAACGTCACGTCGAATAAGACGCTGCAAACGATCGGCAAAGTAACGTCGCGTGCAGCGACCGACCTGGTCAAGCCCGGTACGACGGCCGATGTCTATTCGATCAACGCCGTGCAGCAGGACAAATCTGCCGGCCTCGGTGGCGGCGGCAACCTCAATAGCGCTTGGTCGGCACTGGCGGGCGTTCCTGGCGTATTCGTCAATCCGGGCCAGAGCGGCTACATCGGCGCATCGCCGACGCTGAGCATTCGAGGCGGCGATTACGATCAAATCGGCTACGAACTCGACGGCGTACCCGTCAATCGCGCGTTCGACCAATATCCGTCCGGTACGGTGTCGTCGCTCGGGCAGCAGGAACTGCAGGTGTATACGGGTGCGGCTCCGGCCAATGCTGAGGCCGAGGGCATCTCCGGTTTCATCAATCAAGTCATCAAGACCGGGACGTACCCCAGCTCCTCGACCATCACCGGCGATATCGGCGGTCCCGCGTATTATCACAAGTTTTCGATCGAGACCGGGGGCGCCACAGCCGACCGGAACTTCTCATACTACATCGGGCTCGGCGGCTACAACCAAGACTTTCGCTATCTCGATCAATACAACGGCGCGAGCGTGAGTCAGCTCTACGGCATCCCGCTTGCGCCGTGTTCTCCCACGTTAAGTGCAGCAGTTGCTCCGTCATGCTATACAGCGGGCCTGTACAATGGCAACACCGGAGCCGACCCAATTTTTGGGGCGGGAGCCGGTTCGTTCGTCCTGGGCGGCGAGAACCTGTTTTGGCAGTCAAGTGTCGCCGACCGCGATAACGTCGTCAACCTGCACTTTGGTCTGCCGCACAAAAATGGCACCAAGGACGACATTCAACTGCTCGCGTCCGTCAACAGCCTGGGCACGCAGTTCTATGACTCCACGAACGACTTCGGCGGCGCCGCCCACGCGGCCACGATTCTCGGCGGAGTTCCGTCGTACCTGAACGGGTATCAATACAACGGCCCAACGGGTGTCGCGCTGCCGGGCAACTATCAAGCACTGACGTCGGTCTACAATTATCCGCAGTCAGGTCCCCAGACGGGCGGCTCTACGATTCCAGTCGATCTGCGCGACTCACAAGCCAATAATCAAGGCATATTCAAACTGCAGTACACGCATGCGCTCGGTGCGAACGCGTTGCTAAAGCTCTACGGTTACACGTACTACTCGAATTGGACGCAGTACGGCCCGCAAAGTACGTTCGCGAACTTCTTCGGACCGGCTAGCCCAGACTATGAATTGTCGTCGCACACGCGCGGCCTCAGCGGGACATTCACGGACCAGCTCGGCTCCAACAATCTGCTCAGTTTCCAAGGCTCGTACACCACCGCGAATACACTACGTGACAACAATACCCAGATGTTGAATTTCGGGAGCGACGGTTACCGTGCCGCCTTCGCGGCCTTGGTAAGCTCGGCGAATCCCTTGAGCGGTGTCTGCTACTTGCCCGGCGGTGCGCCGACGACGTGCGCCGTGGAAACCCCGGCCGGAACCGGCTTCGCCAATCCTGCGATCGTCACGATTGCCCAGGCCGCCGCGGGGGCGATTCCGGCTGCGACCGGGACCTGCGGAACGGGCGCCTGTCAGTACCTCGTGGTCGGCAACGGCCAAGCGGCCACCTACAACACGGTCAAGCCGCAGTTCACGTCGCTGTCGCTGACCGACCAATACAAGCCGACGAGCAAACTTACCGTTGACGCGGGTATCCGGTTGGACCGGATCGGTTTTCAACTGGCCGACACGACACAGGGAGCCGCGCGCGAATTTTTCTACAATGCCTTTAACTTAGATAATTGCATCGCCACGTCGGGCGGCGCACTTATCGCGCGTGCGCCGGGCGCGGCTTGCCCGGCCGGCTCGTCCCCAGCGAATATAACGAATCCCTCGGGTGCGCCGAACATCGCGTTTAACGAGTATCAGCCGCGCATCGGATTTACGTATTCGCTTGACCCCGTAACGGTCGTGCGAGCGAGCTACGGGCGCTTCGCGCAGGCGCCGGATACTGCTTACGAGCAGTACGACACGCTCCAAGCCAATGCTCCGGCTGTCCTCTACAACGTGTACGGCTTTCAGAAGTATGGCTTTATCCAGCCCGATCACACCGTTGTGCCGCAAACATCGGACAATCTCGACTTCTCGCTCGAGCATCAGTTCGGTCGCGACACATCGATAAAGCTCTCGCCGTTCTTGCGCAAGACGCAAAACCAGATTCAGTTGTTTTTCCTCAATCAGCAAACCTCGTTCGTGTCGGGTCTCAATGTCGGAAATCAAACCTCGCAGGGTCTTGAGTTTGAGGTCGACAAGGGGAATTTCGCGCGCGACGGTTTGGCCGCCAAGCTTTCACTGGCCTACAACAACAGCTACATTCGGTACACGGCGTTACCCAACGGGTCGTCGGTTATCGATCCGCTCAATGCGGGAATCAAGTCCTACAACGCATATACGTCGTTTTGTGCGAAGAATCCGACAGCAGCACCCTGCGCCGGTGCAGTGACCTCCTCCGGAGCTGCGGGCGCGCCGTGCTACACGACGGGCGGAGCTGCCGACTTTGCCTGTGGAGCGGCGAGTATCGCGAACCCGTATTGGAACGCCCCGGTTCAAGGCTTGCTCGACCCGAATGGAAGCTATCCCACCTTCGATACCTTCCCCGGCGCGATCGGCAGCTCGGTCAATGGATACGGTGCTCCGTACACAGCGACGTTCTTGCTCCAGTACAAGCGACATAAACTGGCGATAACACCGGCCGTTCAATTGTTCGCGGGCCAACGATATGGCGCACCGGCAACGACGTACGGTATCGCGCCCGATACGTGTACGGCGGGACTCGGTGGCGTTGCCGGCGACCCGCGCTACCCCTATGGTGCGCCTGGGGGCTCATCGTTCAACTACAGTTCGTGCGGACAGCTGCCGGCCGGCATCCCCGATCCGTACACCGGAAAGTTCGATACCATCGGTGCATTCGCGCAGCCGACGCAGCTGACACTGCATACGCAGATCTCGTACGACATCACGCCGCGGGTCTCGCTCGTGGTCAATCTGGCGAATATCTATAACACGTGCTTCGGTGGTTCGAAGACCGGCTTTACGGTACCGGGGTCGTGTTATTACGGTGTCGTGGCTGACGGGTTCTCCGGTGATGTCGGCAACTTGTATAATCCCGGGAGTGCGATTCAGCCCTACGTCAACACGCCGTACGAGCCATTCGTGGGCTCCTCGTCGTCCGGCAGTACGGGTCTGTTCAAGCTCCCGTTCAGCGTCTACGTGAGCGCGCGCGTCAAGCTCTGAAGCGCTTCGCTCGAACATCGAGAAAGCGGCTCTCGCGAATAGCGGGGGCCGTTCTTTCGGTTAGCGGGCCAACGAGCAAGCTGGTGTTGTCGTCGCGGCTATCGACGCCTCGTCCGTCCCGAACGCCGAGGGCTGTGGACCGTTCGTCTCCGGTCCAAAGGACAACGTGCTGTGCTCGCATATTCTCTGGGCGAAGTGAGCCGGCCGATGTTGTCGTCATGCTTCACCATCGCGGCCCGTCTGGCGTGAAGCTGATCGGCACATCTCCCAGCTGATTTCCTCCAACCGGTATCGATGGAGCATACGCACATGGGCTTCGTTCTCATGACACACCGGCGGCGGCCCGCTTGGATCGTCGTAGTCACAGCGCTCGCCCTCTGCGCGCTGTCGTGGCGAACGATCGCGTCGGCCGGTACGACCGGCACGCTCAGCGGCGTCATATCCGATGCCGCAACGCGTCAGCCGCTCGCCGGGGCCAGCGTCACCGCGACGAGTCCGGCCCAAACTGCGACGGTCGCGACGGACCGCAGCGGGCACTTCCTGTTCCTGTCGCTGGCACCCGACACGTACGCCGTTTCCGTGACGCTGACCGGGTATCAGCCGATCGCCTTGAACGGTGAAACCGTCATCGCGGACGCGACGCGGACGCTCAACCTCACGGCGAACAAGGCGCTGCAGACGATCGGCAAAGTGACGTCGCGTTCGTCGACCGAACTCGTCAAGCCGGGCACGACGGCGGACGTGTACTCCGTGAACGCGACGCAACAGGACAAGGCCGCCGGATTCGGCGGCGGCGGGAATCTGAACAGCGCCTGGTCAGCGCTCGCATCGGTGCCGGGAGTTTTCGTGCAGTCCGGTCAGGCCGGCTATATCGGCGCCGCGCCGGCACTGAGCATTCGCGGCGGCGACTACGATCAGATCGGGTACGAAGTCGACGGCGTCCCCGTCAACCGCTCGTTCGACAATTATCCGTCCGGGCCGGTGTCGTCGCTGGGGGAGCAAGAACTCCAGGTGTATACCGGCGCCGCGCCCGCCGACGCCGAAGCGCAGGGTCTTTCGGGCTTCATCAATCAGGTCGTCAAAACCGGGGCGAGTCCGGGCTCGACGACGCTGACCGGCGATCTCGGCGGCCCGGCCTACTATCATAAGTTTTCGCTCGAGACGAGCGGTGCGACCAACGATCGGAACTTCTCGTACTACGTCGGCGTGGGCGGCTACAACCAGGACATCCGGTACGTCGACCAGTTCAACGGCCAGGGTGTCAGCGGACTCTACGGTTTCCCGATCGCGCTGTGCACCGACAGTCTTTCGCCGGCCGTTGCGCCGTCGTGTTACAACGACGGCGTCTATAACGGTGATACGGGGGCGACCGAAGCCGGCTATGCCGGCGGCGGGCCGGGTGGCGGCTCGTTCGTCCTGGGCGGCACGAGTCTGTGGAGCCAATCGAGCATTGCCGATCGCGACAGCGTCGTCAACCTGCATTTCGGGCTTCCGCACCGCAACGGAACGAAGGACGACGTGCAACTGTTGTACGTCAACAACTTCATCGGGACGACGTATTACAGCTCGCCCAACGATCAGGGCGGCTATGCGTTGCTCGACGCGCTGCAAATCCCAACAACGTTCGCCACCGGCTTGCAGTATAACGGTCCGACGGGCGTCCCGCTGCCGGCGAATTTTCAGCAAAATATCGTGAACTATGGATTCCCGCAATCCGGCATCGCGGGGGAAGCCGGCGGACCGATCCCGGCCAATCTGCGCGACAGCTTCGTCAATAATCAGGGGATTTTCAAGCTTCAATATACGCATGCGCTCGGCAGCACCGCGCTGTTTCGGATCTACGGATACACGTATTACTCGGATTGGCTCAACAAAGGCCCGAACTCCGAAAATTCGCTCTTCGGCATTCCGTCGGTCGATTACGAGCTCGAGTCGCACACCCGGGGCTTGAGCGCGGCGCTGACCGATCAGCTCGGCCCGGCCAATTTGCTCAACCTGCAAGTGGCCGATACGATCGCCACGACCCTGCGCAACAATAACACCCAGCTGGGCAACAACGGGACGCCGTTCGCGGCGCTCGTGAGTTCGGCGAATCCGCTCAGTGGTTTGTGCTACACGTCCGCCGGCGTGCCGGTGACGTGTGCGAGCGGCGGTCCGGCCGCGTTCGCGACGTTGGATCAGCCCAGCAGCGTTCCGGCAATCGCTCCCGGAGCGACGTGCTCGGGTGCGCCGTGCGAGTATTTCGTAGTCGAAAACGGTTTGAACGCAACCTACAATACCGTCAAACCAAAATTCTTCTCGGCGTCGCTCACCGATCAGTGGAAGCCGACGGGCAAAGTGACGGTCGATGCCGGCATCCGGCTCGACCGCTTCGAGTTCGACGGCTCGAATACGGATACCGGAGCGGCGCGAACCTTTTGGTACAACGCCTATAATCTCGACAACTGCGTTGCGGCGGGCGGCGCGTCGATCATCGCGCGCGATCCCGGTGCTGCGTGCCCGGCCGGCTCGACTCCGGCGAACTTCACCAACCCGTCGGGTTCGGTGATTGAGGCGTACGAAGAATTTCAGCCGCGCATCGGGCTGACGTACGCACTCGATCCGGCGACCGTCGTGCGGGCGAACTACGGACGCTTTACCCAGGCTCCCGACAGCGCGTACCAGCAATACGACGTCCTGCAAGCCAACGCCCCGGCCGAGCTCTACGACAACTACGGCTTTCAGAAGTACGGCTTTACCACGCCCGATCATACGGTGGTTCCACCGACCTCGGACAATCTCGACTTTTCGCTCGAGCACCAATTCGGCGGCGATACGTCGATCAAGATCTCGCCGTTCTTGCGCACGACGCAGAACCAGATTCAGCTCTTCAACCTCGATGAGGCGACCGGCTTTACCGGCGGGCTCAACGTCGGCCATCAAACCTCGCAGGGTGTCGAGCTCGAACTCGACAAGGGGAATTTTTCCCGTGACGGCCTCGCCGCCAAGCTGTCGTTGGCCTATACGAACAGCTACATCAAGTACGGGCCGCTCTCGAACGGGTCGTCGATCATCGATCCGCTCAACGCGCAAATCAAGAACTATAATGCCTACACGTCGTTTTGCGCGAAGAATCCGGCAGCGGCACCGTGCGCCGGCGGCTCGACGGTGTCCGGTTCGGAGGCCGCGCCGTGCTACACGACCGCTGGATCCGCCGATTACAGTTGCGCCGCGACGAGCATCGCGAACCCGTACTGGGATGCACCGGTGCAAGCGCTGCTCGATCCCAACGGCAACTACCCGACGTTCGATACGTTCCCATCGGGCGTCGGCAGCTCGGTCGCGGCGTACGGCGCGCCGTATACGGCGACGTTGCTCGTTCAGTACAAGCACCGCAAGTTCGCGATCACGCCTGCGCTGCAGTTTTTCGGCGGTCAGCGTTACGGAGCTCCGGCTTCAACGCTCGGCGTCGCCCCCGATTCGTGCACGGGAACCGTCGGGACCGCAGACGGAGATCCGCGCTATCCGTACGGCGCGGCCGGTGGTTCGGGCTACGACTACGGGACCTGTTCGATCTTAGGCGGCTACGCGGCGGGAACGACGAACGCGACCGTCACGCCCAGCGGTGCGCCGACCGGCGGTATTCCCGATCCATTCACCGGGAAATTCGACAGCATCGGCGCCTTCGTCGCGCCGGCGCAGTTCGCTCTGCACTTGCAGATCGCGTACGATCTGAGCGATCGCATATCGATCGTCGCAAATCTCGCGAACGTCTATAAGAACTGCTTCGGCGGTTCAAAGACCGGCTTCACGGTTGCCGGCGCGTGCTCGTACGGATTGGTGGGCGGCGGCGCCACCGGCGCCGTCGGCAATGCGTACAATCCCGGCAGCGCCATCCAGCCGTACGTCTTGACGCCGTACGAGCCGGATTTCAACTCCTCGAATCCGTTCGGTATCTTCGTGAGCGCCCGGGTCAAGCTCTAGCGAGCTGCGCTATGCGCAGCCCGCCGTCATGTTTTGGCTTTGCCGAAACCGCCGTGAGTCAAGTCGTCGCGTGTGCATTGAAACGATGGTTCCCAGGGCGAAGCTGGTTCCGTCGGACGTCGTCAGCGCGAGTGATTGGAAGACACTCGGGGAACAGGCCTTTTCGGCTCGAAATGGTATCGAGCGACGGTGCAGTTCGGATATCATTGCGAGGAATGTGAAGAAGCCGTCTTTCCCGTAACGACGCGCTCGGAACTTCTGTGGCTCAAGAACCGGCGTCATGTCGTCGAGGAAGTCGCCAAGCACGTCAGCGGCGGACTCGACACCTGGATCGTGGACGGCCTCGATTTTCTCGATAAACACGACGGCCACAGCGTGGTGCTGACCCAGCGTCGCTGACCGGACAGCGAAGCATCGCCTGACAGGTCGGGATCGGTCAGGTGCCATAACTCCTTGGATGAGCGTGGAGAGTAAGGCAGAACTTCCTTCAAGTCGACGGAGATGTGGTCAGCATCGAGTTGGCCGACGAAGGCCTCAACCTTACACGCGACCGTGAACCAGGGGCGTTTGCGGAGTGGGCGGGGCACTTTCGCGTGGGCCGCGGGAAAACTGCGGAAGAAAGCGATCGATGACTGCGCACCATGCGCGGACATGTCGATGAATAAAGGACCGGCTCGCGCAATCGCAGGCCGGTCGTAGCGCGGCGTTCGGCGCGTTATTTGCGGACTGCTTCAAGCAGGGCAATCCGCTGCGGGAGCGGCAGGTCTTTCGCCCGGCGCGCGAGCACCGGGCGCGTCCGGTCGTTGATGTTGCGATCCTCGAACGGTGTGTCCCACAAAAGGCTAGAGCTGATTTCCGCGATCTGCAGCGTTGCCGCCAACACTTTTTTTTTGATCTCGGCGGCGATCTCAGCTCGGAGGGTGGCGACGAAGGCGTCGAACGTGTCGCTGAGGATTTCACGGGTCAGAAGTGCCTCACCGCTAAGCGGTTGAAGCAAGAAGTGCTGCAGATCTTCGTATGCGATCGGCACACGTTTGATCTCGGCATCAGCGAACATCTCTGACCATGGCTCGGCTTGCGAGAGATAAAAAAGATCGACGGCGTCTTTTACTTCGGCGCGATTCTCGTAAGCAGAGATTTTGTTTGCGGCAATGTCGCGCAGATCGTGGGCAAAGACGCCCAGTGCGCTGCGCGCGGGAGGAACGACGCGCGCGGCGTCAGGGGCAACGTCGACCTGTATGCGGGTAATGCCGTCCGAGACGTTCCCGCGAAAGAAATCGGGGGTTGCCTGGACCGGATCGACGGAAAAGCCAGCTTGAAGGAGCGCGTTTCCGAGGTCCCGTCCGAGTCTGCCCGCTTGCGGCTGGAGCGTGAAGAAGTCGATGTCGTCGCTATACCGGTGGTCGAGATACAGTCTCGCCAATGCGGTTCCGCCGGTAAGGACAAGGCGGTCGTCGTATCCGCCGGCAATGCCGAATATCCGATCTTGAAGCGGATAAAGGCGGCGGGTGTACCACGCAGCTTCCTCGGGAGTCGCTACGCGAAAGCTCGGCTGGACCACGACGCCACTATAGCACGCTATCGAGGGACGAAAAAGTTAAATTCATAATCGTTGCGCCAGCCGCCGTATCGTCGAGCGGAGCGAGTGGCAACGCGGCGACTCGGTAGCGATGACGCAAGTAGCGCGCGGCGCTATTGCGGGATTTGGATGCGCTGACCCGGCGTCAAGCCGGCGCCGCCGATGTGATTGACCGCGACGATATCATCGACCACGGACTGAATGTCGGAGCCTTTGGGAGCGCGTTGTTCGGCCAACGACCAGACGTTATCGCCGGGTTGCACGGTAACGGTTGCGTAGCGAACGGGAGCTGCGGCATGGATCGTTGTCGCGGACAGGACGGGGATCGTGACCGCGAGGGCGAGGCCTCCGAGCGCGATCAGCGGCATGAGAGTGAACCTGCGACGGCGACCGTACAACACTGTGCTTCTCCGATCCCAAGATATGGGGCCGAACGGCTGTTCGCCCCCAATATAATATCGCTTCTTCCTCCTACCGTCAATATATCTACGAACGTATGTTTGCCTTTTTCTGTATAATCTGGTAGGATTCTGCGTAATACGGCCAGCGTACCGATGGACTGTGCCGACTGGGTGGCATTGTGAAAACGAAGCCGCCGGAATTTTGTAGGGGAGGCTTTCATGTCCGAGCGAGCGGTGACGGAGAAGCAGTTGCGCATTCTCGACGTCATCCGTGAATTTACCGCGGCCCACGGCTATCCGCCGTCGGTTCGCGAGATCGGCGAAGCCGTCGGCCTGTCATCGTCGTCGACCGTCCAGTCCCACCTCAAGACGCTCGAACGCCGGGGGTTATTGTGGCGCGATCCGACCAAGCCCCGCGCCCTCGTTCCGCGCGAATATCAGCGGCAAAAAGCGGGCCCGCAGGCGGCGCCCGAAGATGCGCCGGAGGTCGCGCTGATCCCGGTGGTCGGCCGCGTGGCGGCCGGCGTGCCGATCACGGCGGCGGAAAATCTGGAAGAGACGTTCGTTCTGCCGGCCTCCTTCGCACGGCGCCCGGGCACGTTCATGCTGCGCGTCAAGGGCGACTCGATGATCGACGCCGCGATCCTCGACGGCGATCTGCTCGTGATCGATCCGCGCCCCGATGCGACCAACGGCGAAATCGTGGTGGCGATGATCGACGGTGAGGCGACGGTGAAGCGGTTCTACCGCGAGCCGGGGCGCATCCGGCTGCAACCGGAGAATTCGACCATGGCGCCAATGTACGCCGAAGATGTCACCATCGTCGGACGGGTCGAGGCCGTCGTCCGCAGACTCTAGCCTCAATCCGTTTTTTCGATGGCTCGAGCGCCGGCTCGAACCGTTCGCGCAGCGTTTCGGCGACGTGCCGGCGATTCTCGCGCTGCGCGATGCGCTGCCGTTCAGCTTCGTCGGCTTGATCGCGGGGCTGGCCGCATTCTTGCTGTTGGCCGAGCATGGCAGCATCGTCGACCGTTTTCGCGACGCATTTTCGTCCAAGCGATTGGTGCTCACGCTCGACGTCGGGTTCACCTCGATGTCGGTGGTGCTGCTGTTCTCGCTCGCAACGGTGTTGGCGCGGCGGTTGCGGCATTCCGTTTGGCTCGAGTTGCCGGCGACGCTGGCAGTGTTCGCTCTGTCGATGCCCCATCCGCGCACCGCGAAAATTTCGGACTACGCGTTGGCGCTGGGAGCGAGCGGCCTGTTTCTGGCCATCGTCGTCGCGCTGCTGACCGCCGGGGCGTTGTCGCTCGCGCGGCGCGAGTTGGGCGCGGGCCGAACGTGGGTCGGCGCGCTGGCGATTCTGGCGATCGCCTTTCTGGCGTTCGAACTGCATTTGTCGCTGGCGCGCGCGCTGGGATCGGCGATCGAGCCGCTGGGAAACTTGGGTGACAGCTATACCGCGCTGCTGATCATCACGCTGCTGCAGGCCGCGCTGTGGCTGGTCGGCATCCACGGACCGGCGCTGCTCGCCGCGGTCGTCACCCCGATCTATCTCAAGCTGCAATTCGAGAACACGGCGGCGTATTCGCACGGTTCGCCGCTGCCGCACATCGTCGTGGTCTCGACGTTCCTGTTCGTGTTTCCGGGCGGCGCGGGGGCCACGCTGTCGCTCGCGCTGCTGCTGCTGCGCTCGAAGAGCGCGCGCCTGAAAAAGATTGCGTACGCGGCGATCGGACCGTCGCTCATCAATACCAACGAGCCGCTGATCTTGGGCGTGCCGCTGGTGTTCAACGCCTATCTGGCCATTCCGTTCCTGGTCGCGCCGGGCGTGCTGGCGACGACGACGTATCTTGCGATGAAGACCGGTTTCGTGCGCGCCCCCGCCTTCTACGTTCCGTCGTCGATTCCGACGGTGATCAGCGTGGTGCTGGCAACGTTCGACTGGCGCGCGCTCGCGCTCGCGGTACTGAACATCGCGCTGGCAACCGTGATCTACGCGCCGTTCGTGCGGTTGTTCGAACGGGCCGAGTTGGCCAAAGAAGAACGCCGGCCGGTTCTCGCGGGAGCCGCCGAACGGGTATGATCGACACGATCCTCGCCGGCGTCGACGTCGAGCCCCGCGTGCGCGCCGCGGCGGAACGCGCGGCAGTGTTTCTCGAACGCAGCGACCCGGCGCGCGTGCGCGTGAAGATGCGCGTGATCGCGGCGTTTTTGGCCGAGGGAATCGGTGAATCCGATCTCTGGGGCAGCACCGGCTACGGCTACGACGACCCCGCGCGCGACCGTTACGAATCGCTGCTGGCGCGTTATTTTCGGGCCGAAAAAGTGCTCGCGCGGCTGTCGATCGTCAGCGGGACGCACGCCATCGTCGCCGCGCTCGACGCCCTGACGCGGCCGGACGACGTGCTGCTGTGCGCCAACGGCGCGCCGTACGACACCTTGACGTTCGCGATTGCGAGCGCGCCGTATTCGTTGGTGTCGCGCGGCGTCGTCTATGCAGAGGTTCCCCGCACGCCCGACGGGGCCACGGATCTGGCTGCACTGGCTGCGGCGGTGCGTGCCCGGCAACCCGCCGTCGTGTTCGTCCAACGTTCGCGCGGCTACGCCGCGCGCCGCTCGTTGCGCATCGACGATGTGGCCGCGATCGTCGATGTCGTGCACGCGTGCGGGTCGCGAGCGCCCGTCGTCGTCGACAACTGCTACGGCGAACTCGTCGAGGATCGCGAGCCGCTCGAAGCCGGGGCGGATCTCGCGATCGGTTCGCTCATCAAGAATATCGGCGGGGGCATCGCTCCCACCGGCGGCTATATCGCCGGACGCGCCGAGCTCGTCGACCGCGTGGCCACGCGCATCTTCGCGCCCGGGATCGGCGCGGGACTCGGTCCGACGCTGGGCATCGGACGCGCGTTCATTCAAGGCTTGTTTTACGCGCCGCTCGTCGTGGGCGAGGCGTTGCGCGGGCTCGACTTCGCCGCTGCGCTGTTCGCCGAGCTGGGGTTTGCCGTCGATCCCGCACCGGGGATCCCGCGCGCCGACATCGTGCAATCGATTTGTTTGTCGACGCCGCAGCGCTTGCTGGCCTTTGCGCGCGGCCTGCAGCGCATGCTGCCGGTCAACGCCCGCTTTCGGCCCGAGCCGGGGCCGGTTCCCGGTTACGCCGATCCGGTCATCATGTCGAGCGGCTCGTTCGTCAGCGGCGCGACGATCGACCTTTCGTGCGACGCACCGCTGCGCGAACCGTACGCGGTTTATCTGCAAGGCGGAATTACCGCAGAGCACACGGCATTGGGAGCGATGGCGGCCGCAACGGAGGTCCTCCGAACCGGGTAAAAAACTGGCATCGTATCATGAAGCCCGAAGACCCGCCGACGAAGCCGGTCGGGCAGCCCCCACAATCAAGCGCGCCGCCGACCCGCCGTCGGTTTTCGCGCGTCGCCGTCGACTTGCGGGCGCAGTACTCCGTCGGTGAGCGGCCGGATTGGCAGAACTGCACGATCGTCAACATCGGCGCCGGCGGCGTGCGCCTGCAGTCGCTGACGCGGCTGTTCGGCGGTGCGAGCGTGTCGATTCGCTTCGATTTTGACCGGAGGCCGATCGTGGTCAAGGCCCGCATCGTGGATTCGATGTTCGACCGCGAGCGCGGCTCCTATTTCTCGAGCGCGGCCTTCATGTCGATGCCGCCCGAGCAGCAACTCGAGATCGACGAACGCGTAGACGAACTGCGCGCAGCCGGCCAAACCTAGGGATGCCCTGGGAAGCCTCGACGCCGGGGATCGACCGGCCGCGGGTGCGGCTTAGCCCGCGTCGCCCTCCGAGTGCGCGCCCATGAAGCCGTAGAAGTAGAAGGTTTGTCCGCTCGTCGTCGAGACCGTGATGCGGGTTTCTTCGACTTTTGCCGCAGCCACCGTTTTGCCGACCAGCGTGTCGAGGATCATCTGCGTTTGCAGGAACTCGGCCGAACGCAGCGCGTCCGGATCGACATCGGAGGAGGTCGCAGTTGTCGTCTCTTTGTTTCCCATGGTTATCCTGACCGGCGGAAAGGACCGTGCGTCGCCACCGGGCGAACGCCCGACGTGATGTATGTCCTCGAGGTGATGAGCGGGCCGCTCGACGGGAAAACCTGGACCTTCGATCGTGAGATCACGATCGGGAGGGACGATTCCGTCGCTACTGCCTGCATTACTATTGATCGGTATATTTCACGTAAACATGCGAAGTTGGCCGAAAATTCCGGTGAGCTGCAATTGACCGACCTCGCTAGTCGGAACGGTACCCAAGTCGACGGCCATCCGGTGACCCGCAGCGAAGCAATTCCGATGGGACAGTCATTTTCGGTCGGACGGACCGTCCTGCGCGTCTTGAAAAGCGAAACGACGAACGATGCACCGCCGTGAATGCCCAAGCGTTTGTGGTTCGCTAACGGTCGACGGCGTCCCGTCCCGCGGCCGTTTCCGGTAACGCGCGCCGCATGAACGAGAGGCGCGTCCTGCTCGGTGTCTGCGGCGGGATCGCCGCGTATAAAGCGGCCGCGCTAACGAGCCGTTTGGTTCAACGCGGCTGCGTGCTGGACGTCGTGCTCACCGCCGAAGCCCAGCAGTTCATCACTCCCTTGACGTTTGCGGCGCTGACCCGGCGCAAGGTCTACACGTCGCTATGGGAAGACGCCGCCGCGATCCCGCACATCGCGCTGGCGCGCGAGAACGAGGTGCTGGCGATCGTGCCGGCGACCGCCCATCTCATCGCGCGCCTGGCGTTGGGCGTGGCCGACGATTTGTTGACGAACATCGCGCTCGCGGCGCGCGTTCCGCTGCTCGTCGCTCCGGCGATGAACACCTCGATGCTCGAGCATCCGGCAACCCAAGGGCATCTCGATGCCCTGCGCGAGCGCGGCGTCGCGATCGTCGAACCGGGCTCGGGATTTCTCGCCGAGCGCGAATACGGCGCCGGGCGGTTGGCCGACGAAGACGTCCTCGTCGCTGCGATCGAGCGGGTCTTGACGCGGACGCGTGAGTTGGCGGGCGAGCGCGTCCTCATCACCGCCGGGCCGACCCGCGAGGCGATCGATCCGGTCCGCTTCCTTTCCAACGCGTCGACCGGCACGACGGGGATCGAGATCGCGCGCGAAGCGTTGGCGCGCGGCGCGATCGTCGATTTGATCTTGGGACCGACCGACGCCGTTCCGCCGCCGGGCGCCAACGTCGTGCGGGTCACGTCGGCGCGCGAAATGCTGGCCGCGACGCTCGCGCAGGCGGACGCTGCATCGATCGCCGTCGCCACCGCCGCGGTCGCCGACTGGCGTCCGGCGCGCACCTACGCCCAGAAAGTCAAGAAAACCGACGAGCCGCAGACCATCGCGCTCGAACGCAATCCCGACATCCTCGCGGCGTTGGGGGAGCGCAAGAACGGCACGTTCTTGGTCGGCTTCGCTGCCGAGACCACCGATATCGAGACGGCGGCGCGGGCGAAGCTGCGCGCGAAACATCTCGATGCGATTGCGGTCAACGACGTGAGCGGCGGCGCGGGGTTTGGAACGGGCGCAAACTCGCTCGTGCTTTTGTGGGGGCAGACCGGCCGCAGCGAACTCGGCCATGCGCCCAAGCGCGAACTTGCGGCCCGGTTTTGGGATGCGCTCGCGGCGTTGCGGACGAAGCCGGGCTGAACTGATGCTCGTTACGATCGATGTCGGCAACACCGACACCAAGCTTGGCTATTTCGATCTGTCCGGCGGCCTCATGG
>JBEKHC010000094.1:0-19523 GCA_050012475.1 Candidatus Velthaea sp. | reverse complement strand
ACCAGCCGCTGAGCGCTTTTCGCAATGCCGGCAACTTCTTGCGCAGCTTGCCCCGAGCCAATTCGGCTAAGACCTCCGGATCGTGTGTCCCACCGATCAGAGCGTTAAGCATCGCTCGCCCCGAAACGCCCAAAATGTCGCTGGCGACGTTGGCGAGTTTGATGCCGGACCCTTCCATGATCTTGTGTAGCCGTTGAGCTTCCCGCGTGCGCTCTTCAATGAGCGCCTTTCGATAGCGGGTGACCTCGCGCAACTCGCGGATCTCCTTGGGCGGCACAAAACTCGGGCGGACCAGTCCGTGCGCGACGAGTTGCGCGATCCAGGCCGCATCGCCAACGTCGGTCTTGCGGCCAGGAACATTGCGTAAGTGCTGAGCGTTGAGCAGCCAGCACTCGAACTCTGCCTCCAACAGCATGTACACCGGTTTCCAAAACACGCCCGTCGACTCCATCCCAACCAGCGTGACTCCATGACTTGCAAGCCAGTCGCTTAGAACGAGCAGGTCGCTCATCGTTGTCCCGAAGGTCTGCGTCGACAGCTGCAGTTCGCCGTTGTCGTCGATCACACGAGCGCAGGCCACTACGGATTCCTTGTGAACGTCAAGGCCGGCACAACGCCGGACAATCGTCTCCATCAAACACCCCCGCAAGAAAGGCCACCCAGAGGAGCCCCATCATGAAGAGTCTCATGTTCGTGCTCGTAGCAACAGTTTGATGTGCCCCGAGGCTCCCGCGTCCCACTTAAACTCGGGCTCTTGGCACCATGCAAGTCCGACGTCACTGGGCGACAACGCAGATATTTTCATTCGCTTGGGTGTGGCCCTTTCGAGATACCGCCAACCCGGGTGAGGCCCCGGTGGGCCATCGTTTACTTAAACGTAAAACGGAAGCGGGATCTTGCCGCAGGCGGCCTCGTGATCGAGCAGCCAGCGCTTGCGCGCCAGACCGCCGGCATAACCCGTCAACGTCGCGTCGGCGCCGATCACCCGATGACACGGCACGACGATCGCAATCGGATTGAGCGAGTTCGCCTGCCCGACAGCGCGCGCATGCGTGCCGCCCAGCTGCACGGCAAGTTCGCCGTAGCTTCGCGTTTGGCCGGGCGGGATCGCGCGCAGCGCTTGCCACACGCGGCGTTGATAGGTGCTGCCGCCGGGATTGACCGGGAGCGCATCGATCGCTGCGAGGTCGCCGGCAAAATAGCGTTCGAGCAGCGCCGTTGCACCCAGCGGATTCGCCGTTCGAACGAACTCGTGCGCACCGAAGCGGCGCACCAGTGAGGCTCGCACCCGCTCGTCGAAGCCGTCGTAGTCAACGATGCACAGCGCGTCGTCGTCGCAGACGATGAACAGTTCACCCAGCGGCGTGGCCAAGGTATCCGCCGCGAGCCGCACGGGCTGCGCCCGCAAACCGGACTCTGCCATCACGTTTTTCATCTCCCGTCCCGGCATTCGCCGCCGATCCGGCGTTTCCGACGATGTTTCCGCCGGGCCGAGGAAGAACGAACCCGCCCGGCCCAGTTTTGGTTTCATCGCCCCACCCAGAGAGGAAAAGGGAAACGGCTATGACTGCGATCGGTTCGTCGCCTCGTCCGCAAACGCGGTATTCACGCGCGTGAGCGTGCATCGCTTGGCGGGGCAGCCGCCCGAGCTCGAGATGCTCGTCAACGTTCCGCGCCTGGTAACGGCATATTACACCGGCAAGCCGGATGTTTCGATCCCCGCGCAGCGGGTCGCGTTCGGAACCTCCGGACATCGCGGTTCGGCCTTTGCGACGGCGTTCAACGAAGATCATATCGTCGCGATGACCCAAGCGATCTGCGAATACCGCCAATCGGCGGGGATCGACGGACCGCTGTTCTTGGCGATGGACACGCACGCGCTGTCCGAACCGGCCTTCGCCACGACGCTCGAAGTGCTCGCCGCCAACGATCTCGACGTCATGATCGACGACGCGCGCGGCTATACTCCCACGCCCACCCTCTCGCGTGCGATCATCACGTACAATCGCGGGCGCCGCTCGGGCTTCGCCGACGGCATCGTCATCACGCCGTCGCACAATCCGCCCGAAGACGGCGGCTACAAATACAATCCGCCGAACGGAGGCCCGGCCGACACCTCGGTCACGCGTGTCATCGAGCAACGCGCGAACGACCTGATCGCCAGCGGGCTCTCGGGCGTGAAACGCATCCCGTACGCGCGGGCGATCGCGGCGCCCACCACGCATCACTTCGACTACGTCACCGGCTATGTCGACGACTTGGCTTCTGTGCTCGACATGGACGCGATCCGCGAAGCGCGCGTGACCATGGGGGTCGACCCGTTGGGCGGCGCGGGCGTCCATTATTGGGACCGGATCGCCGAACGCTATCGCCTGCGCTTGACGGTCGTCAATCCCGAAGTCGACCCGACGTTTCGCTTCATGCGGGTCGATCGCGACGGGAAGATCCGCATGGACTGTTCGTCGCCCTATGCGATGAACGGGCTGATCGCGATGCGCGATCAATTCGACATCGCGTTTGCCTGCGACACCGATCATGACCGGCACGGCATCGTCACCCCGAGCGCCGGCCTGCTCAATCCCAATCATTATCTTGCCGTCGCAATCGGGTATCTGTTCGCTCACCGTCCGGGTTGGCGACCGGAGGCGGCGGTCGGCAAGACGCTGGTCAGCAGCGGGATCATCGACCGCGTCGCCGCCGACTTGGGCCGGCGGCTGCTCGAAGTCCCGGTCGGCTTCAAGTGGTTCGTCGACGGGCTCTCGGACGGCAGCCTCGGCTTCGGCGGCGAGGAGAGCGCCGGAGCGTCATTCCTCGAACGCGGCGGCCTCACGTGGACGACCGACAAAGACGGCATCATCATGGGTCTGCTCAGCGCAGAGATCACCGCGGTGACGGGCAAGAATCCGGGCGATCACTACCGCGACTTGACCGCGAAATTCGGCGATCCGGTCTACGAACGCATCGATGCTCCGGCCACTCCCGAGCAAAAAGCGATGCTGGGCGCGCTTTCCTCCGAGCAAGTCGAAGCACGTGAGCTCGCGGGTGAGCCGATTACCGCAGTGCTGACCAAGGCGCCAGGCAACAATCAGCCGATCGGCGGGCTCAAAGTCACCAGCGAGAACGGCTGGTTCGCGGTCCGCCCGTCCGGAACCGAAAACGTGTACAAGATCTACGCTGAGAGCTTCCTTGGCCTCGATCATCTGCACGCCATCCAAGACGCGGCGCGCACGATCGTCACCGCAGCGACCAGCGGTGCCGGGCGCGCGACGACGCGCGCCTGACAGCAGGATTCGCGGCGCTGAACGCGCCACGAATCCATGGCGTTTGCGGCTGCGCCGCAAGCCGCGGCGGCGTCCGGTTCTGGCGGGCTGCCGCGCTGGCGCTCGCTTCTGATGGGCCGGGCCGCGGTGGCGTTCCGTTCTGACGGACCCCGCCGCGGTCGCGTTCGATTCTGCCGGGCCGGGCCGCGCTCGCGTTCCATTCTGATCGACCGGGCCGCGTCGGTGCACCCCGACGACCGCGAGCGGGCCGAGCGGGAGGTCGCCCTCGCCGTTTCCGGCGGCCCGGCGTTCGACACCGAGTTTCGGGTGGTCTGGCCGAACGGGGAAATCCGCACGATTCGCGCCCTCGCAACGCTCGTCAACGATGCCGCTGGACGGCCCGAGCGCATGATCGGCACCAACTGGGACATCACCGAGGTCCGCACGCTGGCCGAGGAGCTGCGCAAAGAGAAAGATGCCGCGACATTCGCGGCCGCACACGATGCGTTGACCGGCCTGCTGAATCGGCGCGGGCTCGAGGCCTGAATTGCGGCCCATCCGAATCTTCGCGCCAGCCTGCTATACCTCGACATCGACGGCTTCAAAGCCGTCAATGACCGCGGCGGTCACGCCGCCGGGGACGGCACCCTGCAGCGCGTCGCGCGAGATATCCAAGATGCCGTCCGCACTGAAGACCTCTGTGCGCGCATCGGCGGTGACGAGTTTTTCGTTCTGCTGGTCATGTCACCGACCCGAACGTGGTCGGGCGGGTGTGTGCCCGGATCGTCGCGGCCGTTGAGGGTTCACGCCCCCTGGGGCTCGAGCGACGACACGCGGATCAGGATCTCGATCGGGGTCGGTCAGCTGCGCGTTCCGGCCTCGCTGACGGACGCGCTGCATGAAGCGGACCGCGAACTCTACCGCTGCAAGAACCGGCAGAAAGCGGGCGGGATCTTGTCCTAGCCAAGTTCTGGCACAAGCCACACGACGGTTTGCGAGCTGCGAAATGCGCTGCCGGCTAACTTTCGGTAACAGCGTTTTTCAAAAAGCAAAACGCCTGTCGGTGGCGGAAGCCGGGCGACCAGGCCGACCCAAATAGGGGAGCGCAAGTTGCGCTTACGGCAAGACCGCGCGCCAGAACACCCGCGCCTGGAGTGCTCGAGCGGGAGGTAGTCGACGAGATCGGTTCACTCATTGTAATCGAACATATGTTCGATTACAATGAGTCATGCCGTTCACCGGGTATGCCGAGCTCCACTGCTGGTCCAACTTCTCGTTTCTCGAAGGAGCGTCGCATCCCGAGGAACTCGTGGAGCGGGCAACGGCGCTCGGTCTGGCGGCGCTGGCGCTCACCGACCGCGACGGGTTGTACGGTCAGGTCCGATTTGCCAAAGCGGCGCGCAATACGACGCTCGGGACGATCGTCGGCGCCGAGCTCACGCTCGAGGTCGGATCGCCGCCCAAGGTTCGCGGCCGCGAAAAAAGCGCCCGGCCCGCGCACGAAGTGCCGACCCACTCGCCGCGCCTGGTGCTGCTCGCCGCCGACCGCAGCGGGTACGCGAATCTCGCGGCGCTCATCTCGGCGGCGCAATTGCGCGGCCGCAAACGCGACGCCCGCCTGCGGCTCGCCGATCTCGACGGCAACACCGCCGGCCTGATCGCGCTTTCGGGCTGGCGCAACGGATTGCCCGAACGCGCCTTGCTCGCCGGCGACGAAGCCGGCGCGGTTGCCGCCGGCGCCCGCTTGCGCGACCTTTTCCCCGGCGCGTTTTTTCTCGAATTGCAGCATCACGCGCGGCCCGAAGACGGTGCGCTCGTCCTGGCGTCGATCCACCTGGCATCGACGCTGGGCGTCCCCTACGTCGCCACCAACGGCGTCGCCTATGCGGGACTGCACGACGCGCGGCTGGCCGACGTGCTGCAATGCGTGCGTTACAAAACGACGCTGCAAAAAGCCGGCACGCTGCTGCGGCCCAATCACGAACACGCGCTCAAGTCGCCCGCGCAGATGGCCAAACTGTTTGCGCCCTATCCGTTGGCGATCGCCAACACCGGCGCGATCGCGGAGCGCTGCGCGTTCCGGCTCGACAGCTTGAGCGGTCAGTTCCCGCATTTTCCGATCCCGCCCGAGGAAACCAGTCATCAGAGTTATTTGCGCACGCTGGTGTATCGCGGCGCCGCCAAACGCTACCCGTTGCCGCTCGCGCCCAAGGTCGAACGGCAGCTGGAATACGAACTGGGCATCATCGCGCGCCTCGATCTGGCGGGCTATTTCTTAGTCGTTTGGGATATCGTGCGGGCCGCCGAGGAGATCGGCGTTTTGTGCCAGGGCCGCGGTTCGGCGGCCAATTCCGCCGTCTGCTACGCGCTGCAGATCACCGCCGTCGATCCGGTCGGCCACGGCCTGCTCTTCGAGCGTTTTCTGTCCGAAGAGCGCAAGGAAGTTCCCGACATCGATATCGATTTCGCCCATCAAGATCGTGAGAAAGTCATCCAGTACGTGTACGACCGGTACGGCCGCGAGCACGCCGCGATGGCCGCCGAGGTCATCACGTATCGCACCCGCTCGGCGATTCGCGACGTGGGCAAAGCGCTGGGACTGTCGCTGGTTCAAGTCGAGCAGATCGCGCAAGAGTACGACGCGCGCGAATCACTCGCGGGCGCCCTGGGCGCGGATCCCCTCGACGATGCGGCGCTGCCCGACTCAATCGCCCAACGCCGCGATCTCGATGCGGGTTCGAATCAATATCGTTCGCGCACCGATGTGACGCCGGGCTTCGCTGACGTCGACGACCGTGCGGAGCGCAACGCTGCGCCCGCGACGGCGGCCGTCCGGCCGGCTCGCCCCAACCGCGCCGATCCGCAAAACGCGCTCGCGCCGGCCTACAAACCGCATCCTTCGCATCTGTACGGGTTCGTCGCCAAGGACTTCGGCGCCGATCCCGATCCCGAAGTCGCAAGCCCGGTCGGCGGCGCGCTGGGCGCGACGATCTTGGCGCTGTGCCGGCGCATCGACGGCTTTCCGCGCCACATGGGCATCCACTCCGGCGGAATGGTGATCACGCGCGAGCCGCTCGTGCGGGTGGCGCCCATCGAGTGGGCCAGCATGCGCGACCGCACAATCGTGCAGTGGGACAAAGACGACCTCAACGACCTCGGCCTCATCAAAATCGACCTGCTGGGCTTGGGCATGCTCTCGCTCTTGCGCGACGCGTTCACGCTCTTCACACGCCGCTATCCCGACCGCGCGCCGCTGGGCTTGGCGACGATTCCCGCCGACGACCGGCCGACCTACGAGATGCTGCAGCAGGCCGATTCGATCGGCGTGTTCCAAGTCGAATCGCGCGCTCAGCAATCGATGCTGCCGCGTTTGCGACCGAACTGTTTTTACGATCTGGTCATGCAAGTCGCGATCATTCGTCCGGGTCCGATTCAAGGCGACATGATCCACCCGTTCCTGCGCCGGCGCAACGGCATCGAGCCTATCACGTACCCGCATCCGAAACTCAAGCCCGTCCTCGAGCGCACGCTGGGCGTGCCGTTGTTCCAAGAACAGGGCATGCGCATGGCGATCGAAGCCGCGGGATTCACGCCCGGCGAGGCCGACACGCTGCGCCGCGCGATGGGCCACAAACGCTCGCACGAACGCATGGCCCAAATCTATCCCAAGCTCATCGACGGCATGGTTGCCAACGGCATCGACCGCGCGGCAGCCGACGGACTCTTTCACATGCTCGAAGGATTCGCCGATTACGGTTTTCCCGAATCGCACGCGGCGAGTTTCGCGCTGCTGGCCTACGCGTCGGCGTACGTGAAGTGTCACGAACCGGCAATTTTTTGCGCCGCGATCCTCAACGTGCAGCCGATGGGATTTTACGCCACCGAAGTCCTGGTCAACGATGCCCGCCGCCACGGCGTTCTGGTCAAACCCGTTGCCGTCAACGAAAGCGAGTGGTGGAGTTTCGTGGATACCGAAGGCGCGCTGCGGCTGGGCTTTCATCTCGTGCGCGGTCTGGGCGAAGCGCAGCGCGAGAAGCTGCAGGCGGCGCTGGGCAACGGCGACTTCGACGACCTGCTCGATTTCGCACGGCGCACCGGCGTGACGCGCGAGGGGCTCGAGAATCTCGCCGCCGCCGACGCGTTTCGACCGTGGTTCGATTCACGCCGCGAGGCGCTCTGGGCGTTGCGCGGATTCGACGAGCGCGAAGCGCGCGGCGAACTCGCCCGCGCGATGGACGTCGAAGAACCCGGCGTTCAACTCGCGCCGCTGCAGCCGGCGGAGGCGACGGCGCTCGACATCGACGCCACCGGCGTCTCGGCCGTCCAGCCGATCGCTCACTTTCGCGAGCGGCTCGACGCGGCGAACGTCTTGGCCGCAAACCGGTTGACGGCGATGCCGAACCATCTCGTCTGCAAGATCGGCGGCATGGTCATCACGCGCCAGCGCCCGGGCACCGCCAAAGGCTTCGTGTTTCTGACGCTCGAGGACGAAACCGGCCTGGTCAACGTCATCGTTCGACCCAACGTGTACGAACGCTACCGGCGGATCATCCGGCAATCGAAAGCGCTCGTCATCGAAGGCACCGTTCAAAAAGAAAGCGGCGTCGTCGACGTCATCATGAAACGCTGCTGGCCGCTCGACACTCAAGGCACGGCCGACAACGTGCGAGCGCGCAATTTTCACTGAAAACTCGAAGCCTCCTGGCTACGCGTCCGACAGCAAAACACCACCTTAGAAGAGCGCGTCGAGGGCCGGCCTTGCACAGCCTACTCACAACTTCTCCCCAGACAATTTCGTCGTCATCTTGTTATCCACAGCAAATCAGGTGATATGTACAAGAAAAGCGGCCTTGCCACAAGTTATTCGCAAGATACTTTGAGCAGAATCCCAACACACTCAAATTGCCCAGCTCGTTGCAGTTGCAGGACACGACATTGTACACCATTATTTTCGGACAACGCAGTCATCACATTTCAGACGACATGGCGCGTGCCGTGCAACGCGCAATTTCCGAACGATTACCCATGGTTGATGTCGAGATCGATTTGAGCGGCAGTGGCACCGAGCTTTTTCAAGTTACGCTCAACACCGCCAATATCGTCGCGTTGATTAAACATAACAATGTGCCTGTAGTGAGCGAGGAATCGAAGGAGCTCAGCAAGCCTTTCCGTCCCAGCTTGGTATTTTCGGCGCCGCTAAATCGCACCTCGGCTCGCGATTGAGCGATCCACAGCACGAGCTTTGAGATACAGAGCCTTAAGCATGCCCTCGTGACGCTTGAATTCAACCACATCGCTTCGAAAGACAACCTTCAACAATAGACTTTCCATGAATGCGTACGGTTCGAGAATTTTTCCTAAACCGCGATTGCAACGCCCGCATGCAGTAACGAGGAATATTTTCGTGCAAAAACGTTCTTCTTCGGCTTTCATTGCGAATCGCTGGTTTTTCAGGATGGTCACTGGGATTCCATGGTCCACTTCAAGTGCTGCCTTCTCGAGCAAGTCTAGAAGCGTTTGCATTTTGTCGTCCGGTAGACGCAGAAGCACTTCGCGAGGGACGGTACGCGCAAAGCCGGGGAGGAATTGGCCACAACGTCCGCACGGATCGATACTCTCATTCCCGAGCGTCGGATCACCGCTACGCCACTGCGGCCCCAGATGCGAATCTATGATATCCTCGACAAATTTCGTCACGGACGATTCTCTGGGGGCGGCGGTTCCACAGTGCACGCACCGATATCCATCCCGCATCAGTATTTCACTTCGCCGCTGTTCACTCACGGCAAATCGCGAACCACGCCGGCCCGACTTTGTGCCCAGAACTTCGTCATGACTAAAATAGTAGCTCTGCTTCGTTCCGCATACTCGACAATAGGCGCGAAAGCTGCCGGTGCTCGTTTCGCGCCTTGCTTCGCCCCAAAGCTCATTAGAACAGCATCGAGTTCGTAACGTCATCGGCACTACTAATTGCCCGAGCGACTCCTCCATGCGCTATTTCCTTTATTGAAAGATCAGTCCAGTCAGAATCTCATTACCGGATACCGCATTGTCCTCAACTTGGATTAAACTAACTTTTTTCCAAATTGCGGCGACTGTCCTGGCTTTGCCTTAGCTCGCCGCTGAACGGCTGCTCGTCGCAGTCGCGAATCAAGAACTGCTTGTCATGACCGAAATGGAGGGAGCGAGCGCCTAGGCCGGGGGAGGGCGAACCCTTACTCTGCGATCGCGCTGTTGAGTGTCAGCTTGCCGTCGAGCGCCGACGAGTTCGCGGCTTCGACGAGTCCCAAGATGTCGCCCAGGCTGTCGTTGATGCTCGCGACTGCCGAAGACGCGGTCTTCATGTTCGACGAAATCGTGCTCGTAACCGCGCTTTGTTCTTCGACTGCGACGGCGGTGTTGACCACCGCGTCCGCAACGCTCTCGACCGCCAGCTGGATCGCGGTCAGCGCGTTCACGACTTCCGCCGACGTGCGTTGAACATCGGTGATGTCGCCCTCGATTTTCTCCGACGCCGAGGCGACCTGATTGGCGAGCGACTTGATCTCGCTTGCGACGACGGCGAATCCCCGGCCCGCGTTGCCCGCGCGCGCGGCTTCGATCGAAGCGTTGAGCGAAAGCAGATTGATCTGTTCGGCGATCTTCTGGATCAATGCAACGACTTCGCTCATCAACGCGATCTTCGCGCTCAGGCGCTGGGTCGACGTGCCGGCGCTGCCGGCTTCGGCCATCACCTGTTCGACCGCACTTTTGGACAGCGCCATGCGGCGCGCGATATCGAGCAGGGAGACGTCGAGTTCCTGCGCCGACGCCGCGACCGAGAACACCGTCGATGCGGTGTCCTTCGATGCATGAGCGGCAGACTGCGACTGCGCTCCGACACTGACGACCGCTTCGATGATGCGGTCGAATGTGGTCTGGACGAGCTGTCCTTGGGAGGCTTTGCGTTCGACGAGATCCGTCACGTCGGTCGCAAATTTGACGATCATGAACGGCTTGCCGTCGTCGTCGAGAATCGGCGTGTAGGTGGCGTTGAAATACCGCAGCGCGCCGTTCTTGGTAACGCGCCGGCACTGGGCTGCGACCGGATTCCCGGCCTTGAGCTGGTCCCAAAACGCCCGGTACTCAGCGCTTGCGCGATAGGCATTCTCGACGAAAATCCGGTGATGTTTGCCTTGAATCTCGGTCAGCGTGTAGCCCAAAGCATCCAGAAAATTGGCGTTCGCCCAGCGCACGGTGCCGTCGAGTTCGAAATGAATGACGGCCTGGGAGCGGCCGATGGCCTCGATCTCGCCGCGGTACTCCGCGTTTTTGTTGCGTTGCTCGGTAATGTCAGTGGCATATTTGACGACGCGTACGGGGCGGCCCTGGGCGTCGAACACCGGATTATAACTGGCCTGCAACCAAATGACCCGGCCCCCTTTTCCGATCCGCCGGAAGGCGCCGGCGACGAACGTTCCCGCGGCCAGCTGGGCCCAAAATTCGCGATATTCCCGGCCCCGGGCCGCTGCTTCGTCGACGAGCAGGGAATGATGGCGGCCTTGCAGTTCGTTCAGCCGGTACCCAACGCTGCGCAGAAAATTTTCGTTGGCGTCGACGATCGTTCCGTCGAGTTCGAAATGGATGACGCCGGTCGAACGATCGATCGCGGCGAGTTCGCTGAGGTTGCGAGCACTCTGCTGCTTCTGCTCGGTTACGTCCAGCGCGAACTTGACGATCTTGAAGGGCTTGCCGTCGGGACCCAGGATCGGACTGTAGGACGCCTGCAGCCAAACCTCGCGACCGCCTTTGGCGATGCGTG
Source organism: Candidatus Velthaea sp. (assembly GCA_050012475.1). Lineage (GTDB taxonomy): Bacteria > Vulcanimicrobiota > Vulcanimicrobiia > Vulcanimicrobiales > Vulcanimicrobiaceae > Velthaea. The sequence goes on along the minus strand of JBEKHC010000094.1, from coordinate 8,462 downwards.
CGAATTCGCCCGTCAGATGCCGTCCGGCTTTGAGGTCGAGCCAAAACTTGACGTAATCGGAGCTCTGCGCATACGCCGGGTCAACGAACAGGCGGTGGTGCTTGCCGCGGATTTCGTCGCGCGTGTATCCCATGACGCGCAGAAAGTTTTCATTCGCGCTCTCGACCGAACCGTCGATGCCGAACTCGATAACCGCATGGGACTCGTCGATGGCTTTCGCCTGCGCCCGAAAATCGGCATTGAGCCGGTCCTCGGCTGCGGAGCGTGAACGCCAATTGCGGAACATATGGACACCTTCGCTGATCGTCGCTGCTTCGAGATTGGAAGCCCGGCACGTATGTCGGATCGAGCCCGTCACACGCCGTGGAGCAAGAAAATTGTCGGCATCGCAGGTGCGGGAACTGAGACGCTTGACACGCCCAACGACCGGCTCGGACGGCGCAAAACGGTGCGCAGGCGCGCGCAAGGTAACGCCCCGAGTCCGGCGGGCTTTGCCCGGCGGGCGACGACGGGGTGGGTGCCCTCGGCTTCGCTCGGTGCACTCTCCGGCTCGGCGAAGCCGAACGCGATGGATTCGTCGAGCGCAGCCGAGGCGAATCCCCTCGACCCGCAGAGCGAAACAACCGCAGCGCGCGGCAGCATCGAATGCTTTGCATGGCGCGCTCTGCTGACGTCCACGATCGTCGAAGGAAGCGCGTGCAACACCGGCCGGCCTGACGCCGTCGCGCCTCGCCTTGACGATGCCGGCCGGCAGCCCGGTGGTTTTCATTGTTTGCAACCGAGCCGGAAGAAAACGGCCGCGTCCCGCGATGGCCGATCTCTCGTTTCTTTGAAGTGCCAAGGGTATGGCACTCGCCGAATCGAGAATGGAAGCAATGCGTTTGCTCGAGCGACGCGCGCCGCGCGGCGCTGTTATCGGTAAGCGACGCAAGGTGACTGCGCGCCGAACAAAGCGCGAGCATCTCGATCATCGAAGGAGCGTTCATGTCCGAAGTCGCCGATCCCAACGCATCGTCCCCCGCGGCGTTCAATCGTAAGGCCTTCGTTGGTTTGAGCGCCGGCGCCGCGGCGGCGGCTTCGGCGGGAACCGCCGCGCTCGCCCAAAGCACGGCGGATTTCGGCAAACCGCACGCACCGATCGTCGCGCCCGACGATCCCGAAATAACGGCCGAGCACGTCCGGCTCGCGCGACCCGATGCCGTGGTCGACGCGTACGCCGCGTGGCCTAGCGCGCTTGCCGCAACAACGCCCGGCGTCGTTCTGGTGCATCACATCTGGGGCGTCGATACGACACTGCGCGACGACGTGCGACGGTACGCCAAAGCCGGCTATATCTGCATCGCGCCCAACCTCTTCGCGCGCTCGAACCCACCCAGCGGTGACGGCGCCGACGATATTGCGCTCTTTCGCCCGGCGGCCGCTGCGCTGCGCGACGACGTCGTGGCGGGCGACATAGCGGCGGCGCGCGCGTGGGTCGCCGCGAAAGCAGCGCAAGCAAAGATCGGAATTACCGGCTTTTGCATGGGCGGAGGGATCGCGTTCAAGCAGCTCATCGGGTCCGACGCATTCGCAGCCGCGTCCATCTTTTACGGCGACGTACGGCCAGGAACACCGCGCGACGCCCCGACTACGCCCCAAACGTTCGCCTACGTCGAGCGCATAACAACGCCGGTGCGGGGGAACTACGGCGGGCGCGATACGGGCATCGCACCCGCCGACGTGCGCACGATGTTCGGACTGCTGCGCGCACCGCATGAGCTGGATATCTATCCCGAAGCCGGTCACGCGTTCTTCGACGATACGCGCCCGTCATACGTCGCGACGGCGGCCGCCGACGCATGGACGAAGACGCTGGTTTGGTTTCGCCGGTATCTCGCTTGATATCGTTGCCGATGCCGCATTCCGCCGGTACGTTGGCGGTTCCGTGCTGACGATCGTCCACGCGGCGGACGTTCACCTCGAGACCATCTTCTCCGACGTTCGCGGCGGCAGCCGGCGACGCGCGGCGCTGGCCGATGCGTTCGCTCGCGTCGTCGACCTCGCGCTTGCCCGCAATGCCGACGTCCTCACCATCGGCGGCGACCTGTTCGAAGCGCAACGGGCCGGTCCGCAAACCGCGCGCCTGATCTACGAACAGTTCGCGCGCTTCGCCAAACCGGTGTACGTCGCACCCGGCAATCACGATCCTTACGGGGCGCATTCGCTTTACGCGCGGGTCGACAAACCGGCCAACGTGCGGGTGTTTGCCGATCCGGCCTGGACCGCGTTCCCACTCGCCGACGGGGTCACCTTATACGGATTCGGACACACGCCGGCCGAGCCCGGGCGCCCGTTTGCGAAAGCGCATTTCGACCGGCCCGGCGTGCGGCTCGCACTCGTGCACGGCAGTGACGAAGACCGCTGTCCGCCGGGCAAGCGCGCGACGGCGCCGTTCACGACGGCGGAGATCCGCGCGTCGGGAGCGACGCTCGCACTGTCGGGGCACTATCACGGCGGCTATGTCGTCGAGGAGGCCGGCACGCCGATTCTCGCCTATCCGGGTTCACCTGAGCCGATTCGGTTCGGCGAACGGGGCAGCCACGGCGCCTTGGTCGTCACCGTCGCCGCCGGCAACGTGCGGGTCGAAGCGGTCGGGTTGGCGCGCTCGCGGCTGATCGAATGCGACGTGCGCCTCGACGGCGCCACCACGGAACGCGCCGTCCTCGCTGGGCTCGAATCGGTCCTCGCCGACTGCGGCGGCAACGACTACGTGCGCGCCCGGCTGCAGGGCACCGTCGCCCGCGGTACGCGGGTCGATGCGGAGCTGCTCGCCGAACGCTGCGGCGCACGGCTCGCTGCGCTCGAAGTCATCGATCGGACGATCGCTGCCGATTACGCCGAATTGGCGCAGCAGCCCAACGTCCGCGGGCACGTCGTGCGCGATCTGCTCGAGCGTTTGGAGAGCGGCAACGCCGACGCCGAGCGCGCATTGGCATACGTCGTCGCCGCCTTCGAGGGCGAGGAGATCGCGCCGTGATCCTCACCTCGCTCAACATCACCGGCTTCGGCCGGCTGGCCGAACGGCGCTTCGATTTCGCCAGCGGCCTCAACGTCGTGTACGGTCCGAACGAAAGCGGCAAATCCACCTTGGCCAACGCGATCGTCGCAACGCTCTACGGCGCCGAGCGCAAGAAAGATGCCTGGCGTCCCTGGGGCGGCGGCGCATTTTCCACCGCGCTCGTCTACGTACTCGCCGACGGCGAACAGATCGAAGTCCGGCGCGATTTCGAGCGCGACGCGAAGGGGCTGCACGTCTACGATCGCGCCGGCAACGAGATCTCAGCGAAACTCGGCGGCCAGAAACTCGTGCCGGGCGAAGCCCACCTGGGCGTCCCGCTCGAGGTCTTCCTCAACGCGGCCTGCGTCAAACAGCAAGCCATGGCGATCGACGACGGCAAAGCGGCCGGTCCGCTCGCCGCCCACTTAGCGCGCGCGCTCGACGGCGGACCGCGTGAAGATGCGGCGCTGGGCGCAATCGCCCGGCTCGACGAAGCGTTGCGGACCCATGTCGGCAGCGAGCGCGCACGCAAAAACACGCCGCTGCGCGACCTGCGCGCGTTCGCCGACCAGCAACGCGCGCAGGTCGAGGCGGCGCGAGCCCAACTCGACCGTCTTGACGACGTGCGCGACCGGCTGGAACGCGCCGGACAAGAACGCGAACGGCTGACCTCGACCGCAGCCGAAGTCGATCGGCGGATTCGTTCGCTGCACGCCGGCGGCATTGCGAAACGGCTGGCCAAGCTGCGCGACTTTCGCGCCGAGCTCGCTGCGCTGCAAACCGACCACGCGGCGTACGCCGACGTCGCCGATTTTTCTCCCGAACGCGCGCACGACGTCGATGAAGCCTTCTACGCTTGGGAAGCCGCGGGACAAGCCGCGGCGGCGACCCAGGCGCAAGCCGACGCCGCGCGCCTGGGCGAGGCTGAACGCAGCGAACTCGAGCAACTCCGGCGCGGCCCGGGATCGGTCGACGAAACGACCTACGCCGCGCTGGGCGCCGCGCATGCGCGCGCGAGCGCGGCGCGCGTAACGGCGTCGAACGCGGCCCGCGAAGCCGCCGCGGCCCGCGCCGACAGCGACGGCGCAAGCCTGCGCGGCCTCATGCTGGCCGCCGGCCTGACCGCGCTGTGCGTCGCGATCGGCTTTGCCATCGCTCATAGCTGGATGTGGACCGCCGTCGCGGCGGTCGCCGCCGTGGCCGGTCTGTCCGTTGCGTTCGTCAAGCACCGCGAGCGGGCGCGGCGCGAGCAACGCGTGCGCGAAAAACAGCGCATCGCGGACGACGCACTCAGCGCCGAAGGCGCGGCCGCCAATGCCGTGAGCGCCGTCCTCGATCCGCTGGGCATCGAACAGTTCGAGGACTTGGCTGCCCGCCGCGCTCGGCTGACCGAATTGCTGAACCGCAAGCGCGCGTTCGAGGAGTGCACGGATCGCGTGCAATCGGCGCGGTTCGCCGCCGACGCAGCCGGCGCGCGCTTCGACCGCCTTGCGGCAATGCTGCTCCCCGACGTTCGCGGTGAACGAGCGGCACGCAAAGCCGCCGTGAACGCCCTCGCGGCGCGGCGGCGCGAACGCGACGGCATCGGCGCGCACCTGCACGCGCTCGAGATGCGCAAGCCTACGATCTTGGGCAACGACGACGAATTCGCGCTCGAGTCGGAACTCGCCGAACTGCAGCACGGCGGGGTCGAAGCGGCCGACGAAGATACGGCCGGCGCGCTGCGCGCGGCCGAGCACGAACGGGCTTCGATCGGCGAGCAATTACGCATCGCGCGCGATACGTACGCCCGGTTGGGCGGCGAACTTGCCGGCCTGGCATCGCAAACGACGGACCTGGCCGAACTCGACGAACGCCTGGCGCGCACGGCGGCCGAAGTCGCTCGAATCGAAGGCTTCGAGCGCGCCGTTCGCTTGGCGAAAACGACCCTCGAACACCGAACCGGTGAAGCCCATCGCGCCTTCGCGCGACGGCTCGAGGATTACGCGGCGGCAACGCTGAGCGCCATCACCGCCGGGCGCTACGCGGAACTATTTGTCGATCCGCGGACACTGGCGATCCGCGTCCGCGTTCCCGAAACCGGCACCATCGTAGACCTCGATGCGGTCTCAGCCGGTACCCGCGATCAAACCTATCTCGTCGTGCGCTTCGCGATGGCGCGCATGTTTGCCGAAGGGATCGAAACGCCGCCGCTACTGCTCGACGATCCGTTTGCCTATTGGGATGCCGCGCGCATCGAGCGCTGTCTGCCGATCGTCGAACGCGGCGCCCGCGACGCGCAAGCGATTCTTTTTACGTCGAGCATCGATCTCGCCGAAGCCGCGGCGCGGCGCGGCGCGCATCGCGTCGACCTGCCGCAGCCTGCTCTGGTTTAAGCAGGCGGCAGCACTTCAGCTCGTTCGACGGCGATCAAGATCTGATCTTTGCCGCGCAATTTGAGGAAGGTAATCGTCACGTCGACCGGGCCGTGCGCGAACGGGAAGAAGTAATTAAAGCGCTCGCCGACCGTGGCCTTGCCGCTGGCAAAGGTCAGCAGCCGGCCCTCGAACGTCCGTACCGCCGTGCACGGCGCCACGTCCGCAAAAAAGTTCTTGCCCAACACGGCGTCGCGCTCTTGGCGCGCAAGGCGCGCCTCGTACTGATTGTAGGCAACGATCGTGCCGTTGAGATCGACGACGATCGCGCCGAACGGAAGCGCATCGAGTTTTTCGAACGGAACGTCGACCAGGCGCCAGAGCTCCTCTTCGTCGATCCGGTTCACGCGCAGCCCCCGGGGAACGTCATGACGATTTCTCCTTATACGCGCGCAGCGCATTGAGCGCATTGTCGATGTGGCCGAGCGGAGCAAGATTCGTGAAGCTTTCGATCACTTTCCCATCCGGAGCGATCACATACGACGTGCGGTTGGCAAACGAGCCCATGAGCACCGCATCGTACTCGCGCGCGACCGTCAACTGCGGGTCGCTGGCAACCAGGAAGTTCGAGCGGCACTCCTGGGTTGAAAACCGCTTCTGGGTCGCGATGTCGTCCGAACTCACGCCGATTACCGTCGCACCGTAGCGACGAAATTCCGCGATGTGATCGGAGAACGCGTGCGCCTCGACGGTGCAGCCCCGCGTGAACGACTTCGGAAAGAAATAGAGCACGACCGGGCCCTTGGCCAAAGCCGTTTTGAGTTGAAAGCCGCGAACGTCGCCGCCAAGCGCCGCTTGAGCCGTGAAATCCGGTGCCATTGCTCCCGTTTTGAGCGCGGCACGCGCCGGCGCCGCGGTCAGCAGCAAGGCCAAAAAAACGGCAACTGCCGGCCAGCTCGGCTTTGATTCGTTTCGAGGCGTTTCTTGGGTCATGCTGCTTTGACGCCTCAACGCTGTCGACAGATTCACGAGCGTGTGTCACCGCTCGGCAAGAATTCCCGGTTGGCGGCATGGTTCACGCTCGAGCTGTCACCGTTATAATCCGATCAAGCGTGCGATCACTAGCCGCTGAATCTCATTGGTGCCCTCACCGATCTCGTTGATTTTCTGATCGCGGTACATGCGCGACACCGGATACTCATCCATGAATCCGTAGCCGCCGTGAATCTGCACCGCCTCGTTGACGACCCGGCGCGAAACTTCGCCGGAATAGAGCTTGGCCAGCGACGCCGTCAACGCGAATTCGCGGCCGGCGTCTTTCTCCCAAGCCGCTTTGAGCACCATCATCCGCGCGTGCTCGATCTCGACGAGCATGTCGGCTAACTTGAACTGGATGGCTTGAAACTTAGAGATCGGGCGGCCGAAGGCGACCCGCTGCTGCGCGTACTTAAGCGCTTCATCGTAGGCGCCCCAGGCCAAACCAACGGACAACGCGGCGACCGAGATGCGGCCCCCGTCGAGCACGGCGAGAAATTGCTTGAGCCCCTCGCCGCGCGGGCCGAGCAGGTTGTCCTCCGGGACGGCAGCATCGACGAACGACAACTCGCGGGTGTCCGAGGCCCGCCAGCCCATTTTGTTATACTTTTTCGAGCGGCTGAAGCCCGGCGTGGCCTGGGGCACGATCAGATTCGAGATCTCCTTGTGCCCGTCGGCCGCGGTGCCGGTGACTGCGGTGATCGTCGTTCCGCCCGTGATTTCGGTACCGCTGTTGGTGATGAACGCCTTCGTCCCGTTGATGACCCAGCGGCCCGCCTTCAGCTCCGCGCGGGTCTGCGTTGCGCCGGCGTCGGATCCCGCGCCGGGCTCGGTCAGTCCGAACCCCCACAACTGCTCGCCGCGGGCCAGCGGGATCAGGTACTCGCGCTTCTGGGCCTCGGTGCCGAACAAGTGGAACGGCGACGCACCCAGCGAGACGTGCGCCGCGAGTGTGATCGCGACCGACGCGTCGATGCGCGCGAGTTCCATCACCGCGAGCGCGTAGCTGATGGTGTCGGCGCCGGCCCCGCCGTATTCTTCGGGAAACGGAAGCCCGAGCAATCCCAAGCCCGCCATCTGCTTGACGATGTCGTAGGGAAATGCGGCTTCCCGGTCAAGCGCTTCGGCCTGCGGCGCCACGACTTCGCGCGCAAAATCGCGGCACAGCTGCTGAATCGCTTGTTGATCCCCTGACAAATCAAAGTTCATGGGCGAAGGTATGACTCAGGCGTGTTGGGAAAAATCCCTCTCAACAATGCGAGGCGGCCTACAGCGATGATCAGCCTCCGCGGCGTAACGCTGACCTATCCGAACGGCGTGTGCGCCCTCAACGACGTCGACTTAGAAGTCGCGAAGGGGTCGTTCGTTTTTCTCGTCGGCCACTCCGGCACGGGAAAATCGAGCCTCCTCAAGCTGCTGTACCGCGAGATGCGGCCGACGGCGGGCACGGTCGTCGTCGACGACGTGCGCGTCGACAGACTGCGCCGGTCCAGGGTTCCGGCACTGCGGCGCAATATCGGCGTGGTGTTTCAAGATTTCAAACTCCTGACCCACAAGACCGTGTGGGAAAACGTCGCGTTCGCTTTACAGGTCACCGGCGCCAACACCAAAGACGTCAAGCGTCAGGTGCCGCGCTCGCTCGATCTGGTCGGCCTTTCTCACAAGGCCCAGATGCTGCCGAGCGAACTGTCCGGCGGCGAGCAGCAGCGCGCGGCGATCGCGCGCGCGCTGGTCAACAATCCGAAGATTCTCTTGTGCGACGAACCGACCGGCAACCTCGATCCGTCGAACACCACCGAGATCATGGAACTGTTGCAGCGCATCAATCTCAAAGGTACGACCGTGGTGGTCGCGACGCACAACGCAGCGGTGGTCGACCGCATGCGCCGGCGCGTCGTCCGGCTCGAAGACGGCAAGATACTCCACGACGACGAGCGAGGCTACTACTTCCGTGGATTGGGGCAAACTCAAGTTCTTTCTGGGTGAAGTCCTCACCAACTTCACCCGCAACGCCGCGATGCAGTTCACGGCGATCG
>JBEKHC010000093.1:0-19603 GCA_050012475.1 Candidatus Velthaea sp. | reverse complement strand
GGGTACCCGTCGAGCAACTCGGTCGGCACGCTCGTCAACGTGACCGAGAATGCGCTCATCGATACGGCACCGCTGCCAGCCGGGCAAGACGTGCTCGAACTGACGTTCCAATTCATCGATTCCCCCGGCAGCACCGGGGCCTCGGTCCAGTTCAACGGCGGCGGACAGGTGCAAGTCGAGAGCAGCTTCTTCAACGTGGGCGACTCCTACGCGATGTTCGTCCACGGAAGTTCGGCCGGCGCGGCCGCGGTGAACCAGAGTTCTCCCGGTAATTTCTTGACCTTCGTCGCCCTTCAGCGGTCTTCTCGTCCCCATCGGCAGCACGACGACGGTGTTCATCGAGAAGGTTTGACCGGCTGCGGAAACACAGAAGGCGAGCCGGCGTTGCATCGCGTCTCTCGATCGTCCCTACGACCGTCCTAAAGTTCGCTTTGGTTCGTGCCGAACCACCAAGGGATGAGTGGAATTAGCTTCGGCCAGACGATCGGTATGCTCGAAAACGCGATGAGCGGATCGACCGAGGCGCACGCCGCGATCGCCAACAACATCGCCAACGTCGCCACCCCGAACTTCCACCGCACCGACGTTTCATTCAAAGACGCCCTCGCGCAAAGCGAAGCGACGCTCGGCGATCCCGAGGCTTTCGCCATGGAAACCAACGACCCGCGCCAGATCGCAGTCGGCGGTCCGGCGGCCGGCGAGCCGTTCTCGATCACCACCACCGTTGACGATTCCGAACAAATGCGCGTCGACGGGAGCAACGTGGACATCGATCAAGAGATGGCCAAGCTCTCGCTCAATTCGTCGTACGCGCAACGCATGGCCCAGCTGATGACGAATTCGTTCACGCGCATCAAAGACGCGATTCAGGAGCATGCATAATCGTGGGACTCTATTCCTCGATCGAGGTTTCGGCCTCCGGACTCTCGGCCGAACGGCTGGCCATGGACGTCATCGCCAACAACCTCGCCAACGTCAACACGACGCGCACACCCGAAGGCGGCCCGTTCAAACGGCAGCTCGTCGTCTTCGCGCAGAAGCAAGAAGCGGCGCAAACGGATTCGCTCGATGGCAGCGCGGCGTCGCAGGCCGGCGTTGCGGCGGTCGGAATCGTCAACGATACCAGTCCCGACAAGCTCGTCTACGACCCCTCGCATCCCGACGCCGACCCGCAGGGCTACGTGCACATGCCCAATATCGAAGTCGTCAAAGAAATGGTCGACATGATGGCCGCTTCGCGGGCCTACGAAGCCAACGTTACCGCGATCAGTGAATCGCGCACGATGGACTCCGCGGCGATGGGGATTCTGCGCGCGTAATGGATATCGCAAGCATCATGGCCAAGGTCATCCCCGGCACGTTTGCGCCTGACATGAGCGCGTCGCAGGCGCCCTCGATCTCGCCGATTCCGGGTCTGGCCAATACGCCCGCCGACACTGTCGCAACCGGGTCCGGCGCTGGCGCCGTTTCGGCGGCCGGCAGCGGGACGAGCTTCAAGGATACCGTCAAGCAGCTGCTGTCCGACGTCAACGATTCGATCAATACCAGCGATCAAAACACCCGCGATCTCGCCAGCGGCAAGACCAACGACGTGAACAAAGTCGTGACGTCGGTCGAGGAAGCGAATCTGGCGCTGCAATACACGATGGCGATCCGGACCAAACTGCTCGATGCCTACAGCGAAGTCGAGCGCATGTCGGTCTGATCCGCGACCGTCCGGCGGCCCATCGTGCGCCGTGAGAGGCCGATTTCGCCGGGTACACCGCCCGACGGTTTGGCCGCGCAGCTCACCGCCGACGGTGCGTTCGTGGGCACCGTCTGCTACGTGGCACCCGAACAAGGGCAGCGTGGGCTCTGGTCGGCGGCGTCGGATTGTTACGCGCTGGGCGCGACGCTCTTCGAGATGCTCGTGGGCGCGCCGCCAATGCCGGGCGCACGTCTCGCAGCAAGTGATCTCGACCCGGCCTTGACCGCGATCGTCGACGCGCTGCCGGTGGTCAATCCGCAACGCCGCGAGGCCGACGCGGTTGCGCTGGGCGATGAACTCGGCCAGATTGCCGAGCGGCTGTGGGAGAAGCGTCCAGGCATCTAAACTTTGCGCTCGCATTGCCGATGACCTCAGTGATGCGGCTGGACACCCTCGCACGGGTGAGCCGCAGTCTCTCCGGATCGATTGAAGGTGAGACGCGTCGCCGCTGAATGCAGCGACCACTGTGCGGAGGAACGATTTTGGTCCGTGGACTCTACACGGCCGCAAGCGGTGCGGTCGTCGCGCAAGCCAACGTGGACGTCATTGCAAATAATCTTGCCAACGTCAATACGACGGGCTTCAAGCGCGCCCTCATGCAGGTCGAAGCGGCGCCCAAAACCACGATTTACCGCGACGGGATCGATCCCGGACCCAGCTCCGACGGCCGCACGCGCGGCGTCGCGACGCACGCGCTCGTCGGCGATCTGGGCTTCGGCGCGCAGATCTACGACACGCCGACGGTCTTCGACCAAGGCGCGATTGCGCAGACGGGGAACCCGCTCGACGTCGCCTTGAGCGGCCCGGGCTTCCTGACCGTGCAAGATAGTACCGGCGCAACGGCCTACGCGCGCGGCGGATCCTTGACCACCAACGCGCAAGGCGCGCTCGTCACCGCGACCGGCGACACCGTCTTGGGCACCGACCGCAAGGCGATCGTCGTCGCCCAAAAAGGCGACATTCAAATCGACCGGACCGGCAGCGTCACGTCCAACGGCAGCGTCGTCGGACAGCTCGGCGTCGTCGAATTCGCGAACCTTGCGGCCATGCGTCCCGAAGGCGCCAACAAATTCGTCAACTCCGGGGCCGCGCCCACGACGGCGACGGCAACGACCGTCTTGCAGGGCGCGCAAGAAAAGAGCAACGCGGACGTGATCTCGTCGATGGTCTCGCTGATCGCCAACGAGCGCTGGTTCGACGCCAATCAGAAAATGATCCAGACCCAAGACACCGAGGTCGGTGCCGCCATTACCACCGTCGGGAAGTCGACGACCTAATGTTGTCGGCACGCGCCGGCGTTTTGTAGGAGATCACGCGCTATGATGCGAGCATTGTATACCGCCGCGGCCGGGATGGCCGCGCAGCAGTTCAACATCGATACCATTTCCAATAACATCGCGAACGTCAACACCGCGGGCTTCCGCAGCAACCAGGCGCGCTTTCAGGACCTCATCTATCAGCAATTGCGCGCGGCCGGCACGCCGGTCGGGTCGTCGCAGGTGCCGGTTGCGCAAGAGGTCGGCTTGGGCGTAAAAGTTGCCTCGTCGGCAAAGATCTTCACCCAAGGAACGATCGCCCAGACGAGCAATCCGCTGGACGCTGCGATCGAGGGTGACGGATTCTTCCAAGTCACCAAGCCCGACGGCAGCATTGCGTACACGCGCGACGGTTCGTTCAGTCAGAACGCAAACGGTTCGATCGTCACTTCCGACGGCTACTTTCTCAACCCGCAGATCACGGTGCCCGCCGGCGCACTTCAGGTCGGTATCGGCGCCGACGGCTCGGTGACGGCGGTCTTGCCGGGAGCGACGGCGCCGCAAACATTGGGGCAGATTCAGCTCGCGCGCTTCACCAACAACGCGGGGTTGGCTCCGGGCGGTCAAAACCTCTTTACGCAAACCGCGGCTTCGGGTGCGCCGGTGATTTCGCAGCCGGGCGTCAACGGCGCGGGAACCCTGCAAGGCGGTTACATCGAGAACAGCAACGTTTCCGTCGTCGATCAAATGGTCGCGATGATTACCGCCCAGCGTGCGTTCGAGGCAAACTCGAAGGCGGTCACGACCGCCGATCAGATGCTGCAGACCGCCGTCAACACGAAGTCACCGTAAGATGACGATCCGCGCCGCCGGCTTGGTTCTCGCGCTTGCGATCGGTCTGACACCGGCGGGCGCAGCCGCGCTCACGCCGGTCGATGCCACCCAGATCGTGCCGGCGGCGCAGCTGTCTTCTCTGGCCGAGCGCGTGGCGCGCTCGCTCGTTCCCGATCCCGAGCGCGCGTTGGCGCCGACTTTGCAAATCATCGATCAACGCGTGCCCGCAGGCGCTCTCGCGATCACGACGGGGACGCCGCAGCTCAACCCGAGCTACGTGAGCGTGCCGATCGCAATCGACATCGACGGGAAACGCGCGCGCACGGTGTTCGCCGGTTTTCGGATCACGACGTACGTTCGGATGCCGGTAGCTGCGCACGACTTGGCAGCCGGCGACGTGTTGACAGCCGACGATCTCAGTTACGTGCGCATCCCGTTCAACGGCCGCCCCGGCTTGGAGATCGAGACCTTCGTCGGGCGTAAGGTGCGCGCGGTGATCGCGCGCGGCGCCGTCGTGTATCCCGAACTGACGGCGGTCAACGAAATCGTGCGCGCGGGCATGCCCGCGGTCTTGATCGTCCACGACGGCGCCGTGCGGCTGGCCGCCGACGTCGTGGCCCGCACCAGCGGCGGACTGGGCGAGTACGTAACGATTTTCGATCCGCAGACCCAGCGGGCGCTCAGCGGCGTCGTGACCGGGCCCAATACCGTCGAACTCACGCTGCCGGGAGAAAACGAATGAAACTTGTCACTACGCTGACGGCCTCAGCGATCGCGGCCGTCTGCCTCGCTACGGCTCAGCCCGTTCGTGCCGATACCTTGTATGTGTCAGCTCCGCCGCCCGTCGCCCCCGGCCACCCGCTCCGCTTGGTCTCCGATCGCCGCGCCTCGCAGATCGGCGATCTGGTTGCCGTGCAGTTCAACTTCACCACGAGCGCGCAACGCGCATACACGTCGACGACGGCCAAAGGATATACCGTCGGTCAAGGTGCGGGCAGCGGACTTTTCAACCTCCCGCTCATCAGGATCGGCGCCAACATCACGGGCTCGACGGGCTCCAACGCCTCGGACTCCAAAACGGACTCATCGGCGTTCACCTCGGCCATGATGGCGACGGTGACGAACGTCATGCCGTCGGGGGCGCTGTTCGTCGAGGGCGATCAAGACATCCTCGTCAACGGCGAGAAGCAGAAGCTGCACGTTACCGGTTACGCGCGGCCGGAAGACATCGACAACACCGATATGATTTCATCGACGCGGCTGGCAAACGTGCACGCCGACTACGCGGGCGACCAGACCAAAGAACACAAGGGCATCGTGCGCAAGATTTTGGACTTGCTCTTCTGATGCGCGGCATGCACCTCGGGCGACTCGCGGCATGCCTCTCGTTGTCGGCGCTGCTCGCCGGCTCGACGTTCGCGCCGGCCGGTGCGCAAGACGTTCGGCTCAAGGACATCGCGCACGTGCAAGGCGTTACGGCCAACCAGCTCGTGGGCTACGGGCTGGTCACGGGGCTGGCCGGAACCGGCGATTCGGTGACGTTCACCAGCAAGACGATGCAGAACTTGCTGCAATCCTTCGGGCTTTCGACGGCGACCAACGACGTGAAAACCAAGAACGTCGCCGCGGTGGTCGTCACGGCATCGCTTCCGGCCTTCGCTCATTCGGGCGACAACATCGACGTCACCGTGTCGTCGCTGGGCGATGCGACGAGTTTGCAAGGCGGCACGCTGATCCTCAGCGAGCTCAAAGGCGCGAACAACTTGGTGTATGCGACGGCCCAGGGGCCGGTGTCGGTCGGCGGCTTTTCCGCCGGCCAAGACGGCGCCAGCGTCACCAAGAACCATACCGCCGCCGGACGCGTGCCGCAGGGCGGGATCATCGCCCGTGACATGACGACGGCGATCCAGCAAGACAGCGCCGGATTCTCGTACGTGCTCACGACGCCGGACTACAAGACCGCCGCGCGTGCCGCGGCAGCGCTCAACGGACACTTCGGCGCCGGGACGGCGCGCGCGGTCGACGCCGAAACCGTGCGGGTCACGCTGCCGGCGCACTATGCGAACGACCCCGTGTCGTTCCTCGCCGATGCCAGCGATCTCTCGCTCAACGCCAACCAAAACGCGAAAGTCGTCATCAACGAACGCACCGGGACCATCGTGTTCGGCGGCGACATCACGCTGGCGCCGGTGGCGATCGCGCACGGCAACCTGACCCTGACGATCACGCCCAGCAACGTCGTCGTGCCGGCAGCGCCGCTGACGAACGGACAGGCCGCGACGCAAACCAACACGACGATCAAAGCCACCGAGAGCGGACATAAGCTGATCTACATCAGCGGGGCGCCCTCGCTGGCGCAGGTCGTGCGTTCGCTCAACACGATCGGCGTCTCGCCTCGCGACCTCATCTCGATCGTGCAGGCGCTGCGCGAATCGGGCTCGCTCCAAGCCGATTTGGATATCATGTGATGAGCTCTTCATCATTGCCGCTCAATTCGGCCGACGCTGTGAGTACGCCGGCCCCCGCCGCAGCCGCCAAACCGTTGACGGACGAGCAGAAAGCTGCGCTCAAGCACCTGCACGCGGCGGCCCAACAGTTCGAGTCGTTGTTCGTGAACATGCTCTTCAAGTCGATGCGCGAAGCTTCGCCGCAGACCTCGATCACCGGCGAGAAACTCTCGCCGGCCGAAACGACGTTCACCGAGATGCTCGACGAGAAGCGTTCGGAAGCGCTGGCGCAGACCGGCGCCTTCGGCATCGGCAAGGTGCTCGAAGACGAGCTCAAAGCGTCCGTTCTGGCCAATCCCGCGCCGGCCGCCAAAGCTCGAACGGCACCGGACGGCGTGCTATGAGCGCGGGGTCGTGGCAAGCCTTCGCGGACGCGCTCGAGCAAGAGAACCGCTGTCTGGGCGAGCTGGGCGCAGCGGCGCTGGCGCTCACGGGCGTTTTGGTGTGCGGAACGCCGGCCGAGATCGAGGCCGCCGATCGGATGCTGGACGCGCGCCGCATCATGCACGCCCAGGCGCATCAACGCCGCGTGAGCATGATGAAACGCGGATTCGGCGACCGGCAGCTGCGGCAGGTTTGCGCCTACGCTCCGCCGGCCTTGCGCCGCTCGGTGTTTACCTCGTTGCGCGAACTGCGCACGCGCGCGATCGCGCTGCAGATCACCGTGGCCAACAACAAGACGCTCATCAACGCCGGGTTGACCCGAATCGCGAACACGATCGCCGTCATCCAGAAGTCGTTGAACGACGAAGCCGGGACCTATCGTCGCCGGGGTAAGGCGTCGGGCCGCTCGGCCAGCCTGATGGTGAGCCGCAAAGCATGAGTTTTTTCTCCTTCAACATCATCGGAAACGCGATCGACGCCTACCAGGAAGCACAAAACGTCGTCTCCGACAACATTGCGAACGTGTCGACGGCGGGCGCATCTCAGCAAGTTGCCAACGTGACTCAAGCGATCCCGATCGACGGCTCACCGTTCTATAGCGAGAACACCGGAACGGTGAACACGCAGGGTGAAGGGGCGGTCGTCAATCAGATCACGCGCATCCACCAGAACAGCTACGATCAGCTGTATCGCGGCGCGTCGTCCTCGCAGTACTACTACACCAACGAACAGCAGCAGCTCTCGAACGTGCAGAGCAATTTCGGCGAGCCGAACAGCGGGATCAATTCGGCCTTTTCCGCTCTTCAGACGGCCATCACGAACGCGGCGGCAGCACCCACCTCGGTCTCCGTGCGTCAGGGCGTGCTGTCCCAAGCGCAGACATTCGCGACCGCGCTGAACTCGGCGAGCTCTGCGATTACCGATCAGAAGACGTCCGATATCGCACAGGGCACCAGCTACGTCACCCAAGCCAATACGCTCATCGATCAAATCGCAGCGCTCAACGGGCAGATTCGCGGTCTCTCTGCGGCCGGCGACAACCCCAATACCTATTTGGACCAGCGCGACTACGCCATCGACCAACTCTCGCAGATCGTTCCGACCCAAACGTCGTTACAACCCAACGGCTCGGCGCTGGTGACCGTCGACGGCGAGCCCGTCGTCAGCGATACGGTGGGCTATCATCTTGCGACACCCGTCGTCGGAACCTCGGCCAACGGCACGCCGACGCTGGTGGTCGGTTTTGCCGACGACCCCAATCCGAGCAATCCGAAGCCGCTCTCGCTGGGCAACGGCCAGCTCGGGGCGGTCACCGACGTCTACAACAACAAGCTCGTCCCATACGGACAGCAGCTCGACAACTTCGCCAGTTCGGCAGCCAACGAAATGAACCGCGTCACCGAAGCGGGCGTCGATCTCAACAGCAACCCGGGAACGGCGCTCTTCAGCGCGCCGCTGGGTCAAAAGTCGATAACCGCCGGCAGCATCAGCGTGGCGATTAGCGATCCCACGCAGCTCCCGCTGGGACTCGTATCGACGTCCGC
This sequence comes from Candidatus Velthaea sp., assembly GCA_050012475.1. Classification (GTDB taxonomy): domain Bacteria; phylum Vulcanimicrobiota; class Vulcanimicrobiia; order Vulcanimicrobiales; family Vulcanimicrobiaceae; genus Velthaea. The sequence goes on along the minus strand of JBEKHC010000093.1, from coordinate 11,331 downwards.
GGGCAGCCTCACCGCGGCGATGAACTCGGCCAACAACACCGTTTCGACATCGCTGCCGATCGACGGCAACACGACGCTGGCCAATCCGCCGGCGGCGGCGCTCACGGGGTCGCTCACGGTCGGCGTCGACGGCGTTTCCCAGACCTTCACCTACAACACGGGGAACGGCGGGAATGCGGCGACCATCGGCGACTTCATGACGAACTTCAACGCCGGCCACTACGGCGTTACCGCCACCTTCAACGCCACGAGCCAAACGATCGTTTTCACGCGCGATCCCAACAATATCGATGCCGTGCACCGCGGTCTGCAAGGTCAGAACGCGCCGACGGCCGGCTTTACGATCACCGATTCGAACGGTCCGCCGGGCACGACGCCGCCCAGCGCCGCCGCCACGCAGGGAACGCCGGCGACCGGATTGCTCCAGGCGCTGGGCGCGACCAACATCAACGGGATCGCTCAGACGCCGACCAACGCGTACGGGACGCAAGACAACGGCGTCGCGAACGCGCTGACCGCGCTCTTTTCCAAGAACGTCGGCGTCGGGGCCTTGCAGACGACGGCGGCGGCGATTTCGGGGCCCGGGCCCGGCTCGGTGACGATCACCCAGCCAGCCGGCGTGCCCGGCGCGTTCTCGACGGTCAATGTCGGGCAGGTCCTCACCATCGTCAACGCCGTCACCGGCACCCAGCAAAACGTTCCCGTAACGGCCGTGAACCGGACGACCGGCACGATTACGGTCAACGCCTCGGCCGCGATCAACGTCAACGACCCGATCACGACCGCGCAAACGCAGACCTTGGGGGCGGCGTATCAAAGCTTGATCGCCCAGATGGGACTGGACACGCAGACGGCGACGACAGGTGTTTCCACGCAAACGGCGTTGGCCTCGAGCATCGATCAAGCTCGCCAGAGCGTGGACGGCATCAACATTGACGAGCAGACCCAAAATCTCATCGAATTTCAAAACGCTTACCAGGCGGCGGCGTCGACGTTCAAATCGCTCAATGCGACGATGCAAACCGTGCTCGCCCTGATCACCTAAAGAAAGACGAATGAACAGATGCGCATCGCAACGTCGTCGATCTATAACAACCAGAGCACGGCGATCGACAATCTGGAGACGCAATACCAAATCGAGGGCAACTCGCTGTCGACCGGTAAGCAGCTCAACGTGCCGTCGGATGACCCGACGCAAATCGGCTTGGACCTGAACATCCACACGACGATTTCGGTTGAGAATCAACAGTCGACGAACATTCAAGCGGCGACGGCTCAGCTGACCTCGACCGACAGCGCGCTGGCGAATTTGACTTCCGTCCTGCAGAGCGCGGAGCAGCTTGCCACGCGCGGCGCGAGCGACCTCATTTCCAAGACGGAGCGGCAGGACGTCGGCAACGAAGTCGATCAGTACCTGCAGCAGGCAATTGCGATCGCAAACACCCAGTACGGCGGCTCGTATCTCTTCGGCGGCAGCGTCCAGTCGTCGAGCCCGCCGGTGACGACTGCTGGATCGCCCGTGTCGTCGGTGACCTTCAACGGGAACGAGCAGTCCCAAGCGCCGATGCTCTTCAACGGTCAAACGTTCGTGCTTTCGCCGACGCTCCAGCAAGCGTTCAACTTCGACGCCACGAACGGTTCGCCGTCGGTCTTTCAGACGCTCATCAACCTGCGCGACACGCTCACGGGCGGCGTCGTCACCGATCAGAGCGCGCAATCGATCAATCACGCCGGGGACGTCATCTACGGCGCCGGCACGCCGACGCCGCCCGGCCAGACGACCTTGGGGGCCACGCCTTCGCCGTTCTCGGTGGTGCCGACGGCCGACGGCGCGGGAAGCTATACGATCTCGATCAACAATACCGACGCGTCGGGTGTCGCTCATGTGAATGCCTACACCTTTTACGGCACGACGGCGATCGATAACGCAACGACGATCTCGCCGAACAACGCGACGCCGGCCAGTATCGTCGGCGCGATCAACGCCAATTCGGCGACCACCGGGCTCACGGCGTCCTTCGATGCTCAAACGCAGCGTTTCATGCTCAGCAATGCCGGAGGCGGCGCGTTCAGCGTTACCGATGAGCCGTCGGCGGGAGCAACCGGCACCTCGAACTTCACCACCGCTTTCGCGCTCGCGGGTTCAGCGACGCTTCCGCAGACGGTCTCGACCCAGCTCGGCGACATCAGCAACGCCCTGGGCGTTACGCTCGACGCGCGATCGCTGATCGGTTCGCGAATGAACGCGCTGGCGCAGATCAACACCCAAGTCAGTACCGACGTCGTCAACAATACTGCGGTGCAAAGCGGGATTGAAGACACCAATATCGCTCAGGCGACCACGCAGTTCACCCTTACTCAGACGGCTTTGACGGCGGCGTATAGCACGACCTCGCGTCTCGAAGCAAAAGACCTCTTCGACTACTTATAGATGCGGACGCGGTTTGCTCGCGGCGGCGGGCATCTCGCAACGTAAGGAGTTCTCTTGGATACTTTACTGGACGAAGACGATTACAAAGTGCTCGAAGGTTCGAAGACCCTGGTCTTGCCGCGCTTCGGCGAGTGCACGTACAGCGAATCGGAGATCATCCGCTTTCCGTGGGGGCTACCCGGATTCGCGGCGCTGCACCGATTCCTGGTCATCTCGGTGGATGAGGAAAAGGGGTATATCTGGCTGCAAAGCCTCGACGACCTCGGGATCGCGATCCCCATCTGCGATCCGTGGTCGCTGTTCGACGACTACGAAGCGCCGCTTCCGCAGTACGCGAAGCAGTCGCTGAAGATCGAGCGTCCCGACGGTTTCTGCGTGATGTGCGTCCTCGTCGCCCGGCCGGATTCCGGCGAGACGACGATCAATCTCCTGGCTCCCATCGTCATCAACCTCGAGACGCGCATCGGCCGTCAGGTGACGTTGGAGAACCAGCGTTATTCGGTCCGAACGCCCGTCATCCGTCACTCCGGCGACGCAAAAGAGGTCGATCCGAGCTAGTTTCGCGAACGAGAGGAAGGCCGCTTGGTACGTCGCCGACGGTTTGCCACGGAGGGCCTGCCATGCTCGTTCTTTCCCGGAAGCTCAACCAGGCGATCATGATCGGCGACAACGTCCGGATCGTCGTCGTTTCGGTGGATCGCGACCAGGTCAAGTTAGGCATCGATGCGCCGCGCGAGATACCGGTCCATCGATCGGAAGTCTTCGAGGAGATCCAGCGCGCCAATCGCGAGGCCGCCGGTTTGCCCGATCCGGCGCGGGTTGAAAGCGGCACCCCGGCCGCGGAGAGCGCGACGCCCGCCGTCGCCGTGCCGGCGGTCTTGCGGGCTGCGAAGGGCAATCGCCGCAAGCGCTAAGCGCTAACATTTATATCGGCGAGGTCGGCGCGAGCACTAAAGTTCTTGCCCACGACGGACGATACGTTGTCCAGAGAGGCCATGAAGGCCTCGGATCCCGTTGCGCACGCTGCGTAACGTTCACGGAGGAAACCCCAAATGGCAATCAGTCTCGTCAACAACCTGTTGGCCGGTACCGCGCAACTCAACCTCAGCAAAAACCAAGCGGCGATGCAGGACTCGGTCACGAAACTTTCGAGCGGTCTGCGCATCAACACCGCGGCGGACGATCCGTCAGGTCTCGCGATTGCCGAACAGCTGCAGTCCCAGGTCAACGGCTTCGATCAAGCCGTAAGCAACGTCCAGGACGCAACCAACGCGGCGACGACTGCCGACGGCGCGCTCCAAACCACGACCGACATTCTGCAGCGCATTCGCAGCTTGGCCGTGGAAGCCAGCTCGGACACGAATACCGTCAGCGACAAGCAGAACCTGCAGACCGAAGTCACGCAGTTGCTGCAAGAAGTCAACACGATCTCGCAAAACACGAACTTCAACGGGTCGTCACTGCTCGACGGCAGCCACGCCGGCTTCCAGCCGATGGTGGCGGCGTTCACGACGATTACTTCCAACGCATCGTTGGCGGCGGCGACGACTTCGGCCACGAGCGGCGTCAACAGCGGCTTGCTGGTCGCTTCGGTCGTGGGCGGTACCGGCTTCCAGACATCGACGGCCGGCGCTCAAGGTCTCACCGGCGCCGTCTCGGGCACGATGGGCACCGGTGCGGTCGACGGCACCATCCAGCTCCAAGTCATCAACACCGGTACCTCGATCGCGGTTCAGGAAACATTCGTCGCCTCGAACACCGCAGCGTATGGTTCATCGATTGCAACGCAATTGCTTGGTGCCAACTCGACCACCACGGTCTTCGACAGCGTCACGATCACGACGGGTAACTTCACCACCGCCGACGTCGGCGTGACTTCGTACATCAAGGTCTCGCAGAACGTGCCGCTGGTCTCGAGCTCGGCCGGTCCGGCGTTCAGCTTCCAGTCGGGCGCCGATGAAGGCTCGACGATTCAAATGGGCATCCAGGCGACCAACAGTGCGACCCTGCGAATCTCGAACATCAACCTGCTCATCTCCACCACCACCGGCGGCTCGATCGGTGCCGAAGATGCGATCGGGCAAATCGACAACGCGCTCACGACGCTCCTGACCGAGCGCGCGAACCTCGGGGCGGTCACCGTTCGGCTGCAGGAAGACTCCAGCAACGACAGTATCGCCGCCAACAACCTGCAGGCCTCGGAATCCAACATCCGCGACCTCAACGTCAGCGCGGAAACCACCAAATACACCGCCGATCAGATTCTGATCTCGGTCGGTACCTCGGTGTTGCTGCAGTCCAACAACAACGCACAATCCGTGGAAAAACTGTTCCAGTAATCTCGATTCTGGTTCGGATGAAGAAGGCTCGCTCCGGCGGGCCTTTTTTCGTTTTCTGGCAAGCTTTGACACGCGTTCGGATAAGGTCGTTCGTAGGTACGACGGAAGCGTCTGTGTGACGCTAAACCGGGGGGATAGGCAACCGATAGTACGGGCAGAGGCCATGATGGCCTCGGATCCCCGCTACACATTTGCGTAGCGTTCACGGAGGACAGCCCCGAAATGTCTATCAGCCTTGTCAACAACTTGTTGGCCGGTACCGCGCAACTCAACCTCAGCAAAAACCAAGCTGCGATGCAGGACTCGGTGACGAAGCTCTCGAGCGGTCTGCGCATCAACACCGCGGCGGACGATCCGTCAGGTCTTGCCATCGCGGAGCAGCTGCAGTCCCAGGTTAACGGTTTCGACCAAGCTGTGAGCAACGTCCAGGACGCCACCAACGCGGCGACGACGGCGGACGGCGCGCTTCAGACGACGACCGACATCTTGCAGCGCATCCGCAGCCTGGCCGTCGAAGCCAGCTCCGACACGAATACCGTCAGCGACAAGCAGAATTTGCAGACGGAAGTCACGCAGCTGTTGCAAGAAGTCAACACGATCTCGCAGAACACAAACTTCAACGGATCGTCGCTGCTCGACGGCAGCCACGCCGGCTTCCAGCCGATGGTTGCGGCGTTCACGACCGTGACATCAAATGCGTCGTTGGCGGCAGCCACGGCATCGGCAGCCGGTGTCAGCAGCGGTTTGCTGGTGGCCTCGGTCGTCGGCGGAACCGGCTTCCAAACCTCGACAGCCGGTGCCCAAGGCATCACCGGCGCGGTCTCCGGCACAATGGGAACGGGTGCCGTCGACGGCACCATTCAGCTTCAGGTCATCAACACTGGTACGTCGATCGCCGTCCAGGAAACGTTCGTCGCATCGAATACTGCAGCGTATGGTTCATCGGTTGCTTCGACTTTGCTCAGTGCCAACGCGTCGTCGACGATCTTCGACAGCGTCACGATCACGACGGGCAACTTCACGACGGCCGACGTCGGCGTGACCTCCTATATCAAGGTCTCGCAGAACGTGCCGCTGGTATCGAGTGCTGCCGGACCGGCGTTCAGCTTCCAGTCGGGCGCCGATGAAGGTTCGACCATTCAACTCGGCATTCAGGCGACGAACAGCGCGACGCTGCGGATCTCGAACATCAACCTGCTAATCTCCACATCGTCGGGCGCCTCGATCGGCGCGGAAGATGCGATCGGTCAGATCGACAACGCACTCACGACGCTCCTGACCGAGCGCGCGAACCTGGGTGCCGTCACCGTCCGGTTGCAGGAAGACTCCAGCAACGACAGTGTCGCCGCGAACAACCTGCAGGCCTCAGAATCCAATATCCGCGACCTCAACGTCAGCGCGGAAACCACGAAGTATACCGCCGATCAGATCTTGATCTCCGTCGGTACCTCGGTGTTGCTGCAGTCAAACAACAACGCGCAATCCGTGGAACGTCTCTTCCAGTAATCGTAAGCTCCGGTTCCCGAGAGCAAGGCTCGCTTCAAGCGGGCCTTGCTCATTTTCGAAGTGGGGCGGTCGGTCGGCCGCCAATCGGCCGATCGGAACGCACGCCGGACAAACCAGGACGAAGCCTAAACAATTGAGCAGAGCAACCGATACCGTTAAGAAGAGGCCATGACGGCTTCGGATCCCGTTGCGCGCCCGCGCAACGTTCATGGAGGAAATCCCTAAATGTCCATCAGCCTTGTCAACAACTTGTTGGCCGGTACCGCGCAACTCAACCTCAGCAAAAACCAGGCCGCGATGCAGGACTCGGTCACGAAGCTTTCCAGCGGTCTTCGCATCAACACTGCGGCGGACGATCCGTCGGGTCTCGCGATCGCCGAACAGCTGCAATCCCAAGTCAACGGCTTCGATCAAGCCGTGAGCAACGTCCAGGACGCGACCAACGCCGCGACCACTGCCGACGGCGCACTCCAGACGACGACTGACATTCTGCAGCGCATTCGCAGCTTGGCCGTGGAAGCCAGCTCGGACACCAATACCCAGAGCGACAAAGCCAACCTGCAGACGGAAGTCACGCAGTTGCTGCAAGAAGTCAACACGATCTCGCAAAACACGAACTTCAACGGGTCGTCGCTGCTCGACGGAAGCCACTCCGGCTTCCAACCCACGGTTCAGGCATTCACGACGATCACTTCGAACGCGTCGTTGGCGGCAGCGACGACATCGGCGGCCGGTGTTAGCAGCGGCTTGCTGGTGGCGTCGGTCGTCGGCGGAACCGGTTTCCAAACGTCGACAGCTGGTGCCCAAGGCATCACCGGCGCCGTTTCGGGCACGATGGGCACCGGCGCCGTCGATGGCACCATTCAACTGCAAGTGATCAACACCGGCACGTCGATCGCTGTGCAGGAAACGTTCGTTGCGTCGAACAGCGCCGCGTACGGTTCGTCGGTAGCGACGACCCTGCTCAGCGCCAACGCCTCGTCGTCGATCTTCGATAGCGTTACGATCACGACCGGCAACTTCACGACGGCCGACGTCGGCGTGACCTCGTACATCAAGGTCTCGCAGAACGTGCCGCTCGTATCGAGTGCTGCTGGGCCGGCGTTCAGCTTCCAGTCGGGCTCGAGCGAAGGTTCGACGATCCAAATGGGCATCCAAGCAAGCAACAGCGCGACGCTGCGGATTTCCAATATCAACCTCCTCGTGTCGACCTCCACGGGCGGTTCGATCGGCGCACAAGACGCGATCGGTCAGATCGACAACGCGCTGTCGACGCTGTTGACGGAACGTGCGAACCTCGGTGCCGTCACCGTTCGGCTGCAGGAAGACTCCAGCAACGACAGCGTCGCTGCGAACAACCTGCAGGCCTCGGAGTCCAACATCCGCGACCTCAACGTCAGCGCGGAAACGACCAAGTATACCGCCGATCAGATCCTCATTTCCGTCGGTACCTCGGTTTTGCTCCAATCCAACAACAACGCCCAATCCGTCGAACGCCTGTTCCAGTAGTCGTTCGCTTCGGGTAACGAAGGAAGAAGGCTCGCTTCGGCGGGCCTTCTTTTTTGAACGGATCGTACCGAAGACTGGTACGTATGGCTCCGCTCTATGTCCGTTCCAACGGCCGCTCCGCCGCGCCCAAAGGAGCAGCGCGACCCGCTGGGGCACCGGCACCCGGGTCGGCTTTCGGCTTGCCGGCGCCGGCCCCGCGAACATCGCAACGCCCCGCGGGCATCAGCCTGTGCATGATCGTGAAGAACGAGGAGCGTTTTCTCGAAGGCTGCCTGCGCAGCGCCGCGCCGTTCGTCGACGAGATCTGCCTCGTCGATACGGGCTCGACGGACGCGACGCTCGAGATCGCGGCACGGTTCGGTGCGCAGGTCGTGCACCGTCCGTGGCGCGATGATTTTGCCTGGGCCCGCAACGAGGCGCTGGCGCTGGCGACGAAGCGCTGGATCCTCGTCCTCGATGCGGACGAAGAACTCGACGCCCAATCGCGTGAAGTGCTGCAATCGCTGCGGAACGTGCCGGCGGATTTGACCGGACTGTGGGTCCGCTGCAACAATCTCTCGGACGACTACAAGGGAACCGGCGTTTCGAGCCACGCCCTCGTGCGTTTCTTTCCCAATAGTCCGCGCATCCGTTATGTGTCGCCGGTGCACGAATTCATCACCCTCGACGGAAAGCCCACGGGACTCGACGCCCGGATGAGCGCGTTATCGATCACCCATTACGGCTATCTGAGCGAGATCGTCAAAGATCGAAAGAAGTCCGAGCGCAACCTCGCGCTGGTGAAAACCGCGACCGCGAACGCTCCGGAGGAGCCGTTCAACTGGTATAACCTCGGCACGACCTCGCTGCTGTGCGGAGACGTCGACGGCGCCATCGCTGCCTTCGAGCGCATGCGGATCATGGTCGGCGAGACACAGCGCGGCTTCATTCCAAACGCGCTCGCCCAGCTGGCGGATCTGTACACGGATACGAGCCAGTACGAACGGGCAATCGAGGCGGCCAACGAAAGCTTGCGCAAGGCACCGCATTTCGCCAATGCCCACTTCTCGCTCGGCCGCGCGCTGGCCAAGCAGAAGCGCTTCGCGGAAGCACGGGCGGCGTTCGAGGCTGCGATTGCGGATGCCGCGCACGCGGCGCGTCAATTCATCGTCGACGACGAGGTTTCGACCTGGAAGGCGCACTCGGAAATCGGCGCGACGTACGGCAACGAAGGCAACGATCTTGCCGCGCTCGAGTGGTTCGATCGGGCGCTCCAAAACCGGCCGCTCGTCATCCCCGTCCGCATGAACCGGGCCAAAGCGCTTGAACGGCTGGGACGTTACGAGGAGGCCGCGGCAATGTTTCGTAAACTTGCCGACGACGAGCCGGGTGACGCGCATAGCGTCGACTATATCAATTTCCTGTTGCGGCGCGACGACCTCATCGAAGCGTACGCCATGATCGAACGCGTGCTCGAGCAGGTGACAGCGCGCACCCGGGCCTCGCTGTTGGTGACCGCAGCAAAATTTGCGAGTCATGCAGTCATTGCCGATTCACAGCAACTCTTGGAACGCGCCGTTGCCGCCCACCCCGGCGCAGCCGATGCCCTAGAAGCGCTGGAAAGTGCGTACCGCGCGCGCGGCGATCTCGCCGCGATCGAACGTTTGCATGCCGCGGAGTTGGACGCGCCCCTCACGCTCGCGCCGGATTATGCTCGCCGCGCCTCGCGGTTCTTGAGCCTGGGCCGATTCGCGGAAGCAGAAGCGGTGGTTCGTGCCGGGCTCGCGATTGCGCCGGACGACGTTGCCCTGCGGTACAACCTCGGCGCCGTTCTGGTCCAGACGGGGAACAAGGAAGCCGCGCTTGCCGAACTCGAGCGCGCCGGCAGTGATGGAGACATCGGTTTGCGCGCAACGTTCCTACGCGGCATCGTGCTCGGCGACCTCGGCCGGCCTACGGCTGGGATCGAGCAGCTCGACGTCGTGATCGCGCTCGCGCCCAAGGAAATCGACGCCCGCATCCACCGCTTCCGGCTGGCCGACGCGTTAGGTTGGGACGCCCAAGCCGAAGCGACGCTCCGGGCGGCGCTGGATCTCGGCGACGCGCGCGTCGCGGCGGAACTCGCGACCTGGCTTCTGCGCAAGGGCCGGTATGCCGAGGCCCAAGCCGTCGCCGAAAGTGCCCTGGCGTTCGCATGAAGCGCTCAAGCTCTCAACCGAGCGTGCCGATGATCACAAAGAGGGTCTCATCGTAAACCTCGACAGGATTGGACGAATGGCATGAGCGGCATTTCTGGGGCATCGAGTACCGGCAGCACCTCGACGGTCGGCACCGACCTGGCCCCGATCACGTTTCCGGGCATCGCGTCGGGCATCGACTACAATTCGATCATTACGAAGCTCACCTCGCTGACGCTCGCACCCAACACGCAGTACAACAACCAGATCACGCAACTCAACGCGAAGAATGCCGAGCTCATAAAAATCAATTCGATGCTGGCCTCGGTCCAAGGCGCGCTGGGCGCATTGTCCGATCCGGCGACGTTCAATTCGTTTAGCGGCACCACGACCGATCCGACCGATACCAGCATTAGCCAGATTACGGGCGGCAACGCGGTGCCCGGATCGTATACCATTACGTCCACGCAAGTTGCGACGTCGACACAAATAACCGGCGCCTCCATGGCCGGTGTTACGGTGAACGCAAACATCCCGCTCATGTGCGCGAGCACCGCCATCACGCCGACCAACGGAACGAACGGACAGCAAGGCCAGATCACCGTTGACGGCGTCGCGATCAACTACGATGTGACGTCGCAATCCCTCAATGCGATCGTCGCCCACATTTACGCTTCCGTTCAAGCCGTCGACGCCGGCTTCAGCATCACCGTCAGCCCGAGCGGCACGGTTGAGCTTTCCAGTACGGACCAACAGATCTCGCTGGGGTCGGCGAGCGACAACGGCAACCTCGAACAAGTGCTCAAACTCGACACGGCCCAAGTGTATAACGACGGGCCGCCGTATTCGGTGACGAGCGCAGGACCGATCGGCGGAATCAACGAGGCCAAAACGCTCTCCTCGGCCGGAAACGCCGGCTTTGCGACCGCGGTCACCAGCGGGACCTTCACGATCAACGGCGTGCAGATTTCCGTCAACGCGTCCGACGACAACGTCGCCAGCGTTCTGAGCAAGATCAACAGCTCGACTGCCGGTGTCGTCGCATCATACGATCTGACGACCGGAACCTTTTCGTTGTCGAACACGGCGACCGGCCCGCAAAGCATCGTCATCGGTTCATCCAGCGACACGAGCAACTTCCTCAAGGCGGCGGCACTCACCAGCGCCACCGGCGCGACGAGTGTCGTCGGCCAACAAGCGTACGTCAGCGTCCTGACGAACAGCGGCGCTTTGCATACGGTGTACAGCAACTCGGAGTCCGTCGCGGGTGCGAGTCCGGGAATGGCGGTCAACGTCACCGGAACGACGAACGTCCCGGTCACGGTCACTGTTGCTCAGAACACCTCGCCGGCGATCAACGCGATCACTAATTTCGTCTCGCTTTACAATG
>JBEKHC010000092.1:0-20067 GCA_050012475.1 Candidatus Velthaea sp. | reverse complement strand
GGCTCCGTTTCGGGACGGTACCAACGACGTCAACGAGAACTCGCTTGTCGTACTCGTGCAGTACGGGACATTGCGCGCGCTGTTCATGGGTGACGCCGGATTTCAATCCGAAGAACGCCTGTTGGCACAGGGCGTCGATCTTCGCGCCGATATCCTCAAAGTCGGGCATCACGGTTCAGCGTATTCGTCGAGTGCTGCATTCATTGAGGCCGTCCATCCGCGCTTTGCGATCGTGTCCGTCGGTCGCCACAACCTATTCGGCCACCCGGCGGCCGCTACGCTGAAAACATTGCGCCACGCAGATGCTTCGATCTTCCGCACGGATCGATGCGGAGCAGTCGCGATTATGGCTGGGGTTGCCTCAAGATCGTCCGTTAACACGATGCTATCTTGTACTTTGCTACCGGGTACACACGAGCCCGGCGAATGATTGTGCCGAGGGTAGTGGGACACAAAGTGACTTCAAACGTTCCGCATGGTCAAGTGCAAGCGATTCCGTTTACGGCACCGGTGGCGCATCCTACGCGCGGCTGAGAAGGCTGCCGCCTGATCCGCACGCGTATATACATCTATTATAACGATGCACGATCGACGGCGGGCGATGTGGTCTCCTGACTCAAGCATTTGGCGTAAACCGCGCGCGGTATACCGCCGAGGGCGCCGGGTGCCTCACTTGTTCGGACAGATCAGTGTGGCGCAGTAACGATTGCATCTGAGGGCGCCGACAAATTGACGATGGAAACCGCGCTGCCGTGTGCTTCAGTTTCGCGGCGCGCATCGGGTCAGCCGAGCCTTTTGTCGGACTTCCCATAACCAAGGCTCGGGATGTTAGATCATTCGTACGCCCTGCCATGGCTAAGTGCTTGGACTTACCTAAGAACCTTCTTGAGCGATGATTGTCAAAGCTAGTTGAGTTGCCGATCTCGTGAGTTAACCTTCGATGATATCTCTTATGATCTCCACAGCAGCCGCAAGGACGGCTTCCGGCACCTTCCCCGCCAGCCGGGCGCGACGCGCGCGCCAATCGAAAGACTTAAGCTGGTGAACCATGACGACACCCTTGACACGCGAGTCGCCGGGAAGCGGAATTTCAAAGGCATGGCCCTTAGGCTTTGTCGTTATGGGCGCCACAAAAGCCAGACCGAAAGCATCATTGAAAGCTGCAGGCGAGAGTACGAGCGCCGGCCGACGCTTCATTTGCTCGTGTCCCGCTTGCGGGTCGAAGTCCAAAACGACGAGATCTCCGCGTTCAGGAACCTTCACTTGGCGATCTCGGCACCGACGGCAAGACCGGCACCGATCTCGGATTCTCGCTCTCGGACCGTGCTCAGCCGCGCCGCGAGACGACCACGCTTGGGACATTCGATCAGCAATCCCGCATCAACGGTGCGAAGTACGACGCGGTCGCCCTCCCGAAGATCAAGTTCACGTGTTATGCCGACAGGAAGGCGTACCGATAGGCTATTCCCGTAGCGCGCGACTTTTGTTTCTGATTCCATGTATATACGCAAGTATACACGGGCTCTTAAATCGCGTCAAGTCATCGACATCGGCCACCCCCTTCCTGTGCATGAACTCCCTTATGCGATCATGTCGGCGGCTGCTTGGGTGTTGTCACGCAATTTACGGTCGGAGAAATCTTCGACTCGGGCCAGTCCTATGGAGGGCGTGCCTACATCGACTGCAAGCGCGCCGCTGCGGGACGGCACGTGCCCATTCGAGTCGTGCATCGGGGCGGGCACTGGACGACCGACGACGGCGTTTCGCTCGACATTCTCGCGCCGACGGATGTGCCGCTCGTCGACACGGGCGACGACGTCAATGAGAACAGCATCGTTGCGCGCTTGACGTACGCGCGGGAAGGAAAGCCGTTCACCGCGCTCTTCATGGGCGATGCGGGGATGGCACGCGAATCCGAGCTGATCGATCATCACATCGACCTGCGCGCGGATTTCCTCAAAGTCGGTCACCACGGGTCGAGGTACGCTTCGACGCCCGCTTTCATCTTTCATCAGTGCCGTACTGCCACGCTTCGCGGCGATTTCCGTCGGCCGTCACAATCTTTTCGGCCATCCGACACCGGCGACGATCGACACGTTGCAGCGCGCACGTATCGCGATCTTCCGGACCGACTGGTGCGGAGCGGTGACGATCACTCCGAAAAACCTCCGCGAATTCGCCGTCGACACGATGCTTCAGTGCAGCGCGGCGCCCTTTACGCGACGCTAAGGCCCAGCACGGCCTGCCGTTGTGGAGGAGTCCACCAACCCTGACCTACGGCGCAACCGACCGGGCAGCGGACGTACTCGTATTGTCACGCGAAATATCTGTGAAAGCGTTCACCTTCATGCCGGCAGTCCGGATACGACGTCGATGATGACTTCATTCGTTTCCATCAAACGTGTTCGATGCTCCGATCGACTTCAATCTAATCTCCATCCGACGGCTGTCGCGGATCAAAGACTCGATCGGAACGTAAGGGCACAAGCGTACTCGCGGTGGCGGCGCGCGGGCGCATCCGCACTATGACAACGGCAGCAACGATGGCCGTGATCAAGCCGTTGATCCGTGGATCGAAATATGAACCGCGTATCGGGAACAGCTGCCAAGCAAGATTGCCTGTCATGTGAAAGAGGGCTGCGCCGACGACACTTTTACCCGCGTTGTTGTAAAGCCAGACCATGATGACTCTCGTCGCGACGGTGCCGACTGACCACCAGGCGATCCACGAAATAGATCGGTTAGCTTCCAACAAAGCCGCGTAGTGGAAGGCCGCCCAGATCGACCCCAACAGGAGACCGGCTTTGACTGCGCCCCATCGATTCTGCAATGGGTCGGTGGCGTATCCGGACCAACCCAATTCCTCACCCAAAGCGCCGACGAGGAAGGTGACGCCCAAGAGAATCGTGGGCAGAAGGGCGATTTGGGGGGCCGGAACTCGTGCTCCAGTTAATCGAATTACGCCATAGGACAACGCTGCCACGGAGGGTGCAATAAGGAAGATTGGTGCGTACCAGACTTTCGGACTTATCCGCTTGTAGTCGAGCGCTCTGCTTAGCAGCTCTTTCGCACCTGCAGTCCCACGATCGCGGTACGTTAAAATGAGCGCTGCCATCCCGGGGCAAACGAACATCAACGCGGCGACGGGAAGGCCCGGCAACAGCAGAAGCCGCGTCCACGCGCCATAGACGACGAATGGGATTGCGAGAGCGAACGTTAACACGAAGAACTTCACGGATGATCTGCACGGCCGAGTGGTCCTATCGTCGGGATCCGCATCTGCTTGATGCCGGGATCGCGTCATCCGTAACTCCCTTAAGTAAAGCTGATCGAGACGTTAGCGCCAGCCTTATTCCGCAGCGGCGCGTGGAGCCTTTCGGGATGAGAGAGCCGCCGAATGTATCGTCAAAACCGCCTTGTCAAGTGCTCGTTAGCATCGTTACCGCAACCGATTGTTGCGGCGGCCCACATGCGTGAAGCGCCCTGCGACGGAAAAGCAAACACAAAGCGATACGAAGTTGAACGATATCATCACGCCCATGCCGACGAATCCGGTGAGGCCAACAAGGGCGTGCGACCGACTTGCCTACGCGCGCGAAAGAGGCGGAACGCAACGCTTAGCGCCCGCCGGCGACGTCGACGATCGTTCCGGTCACGTACGAAGCGCCGGGCGAGAGTAGCCAAAGAATCGCCTCGGCGACCTCTTCGACGGTGCCCGCACGGCCGAGCGGAACCGATGGCACCAAAGCCGCGAGCCGCCCGGGACGGCCGCTCATGTGAATTGCTGTATCGATGAGGCCCGGCGAAACAGCGTTCACACGAATCCCCTCGCTCGCAACTTCAAGTGCCAAACCTCGGGTGAATGTGTCGATGGCACCCTTGCTTGCCGCGTAATGCACCCACTCGCCGGCGCCACCGATGATCGAAGCGCGCGACGACACGTTCACGATAGCCCCGCCGGCGCCGCCGCGCGAGTGGGCCATGCGGCGTACGGCTTCCCTCGCGCAGAGGAAGGTGCCAATCACGTTGACGGCGAGCGTACGTTCAAGGACATCGCGCGAAACGTCGGCGACCCGCGACGAGCCGCCGGTAATTCCAGCGTTGTTCACGAGCCCGGTGATGGATCCTAGTTCGCGTTCCGCGCAGGCGAACATCTGCGCGACGTCGGCTTCATTCGCGACGTCTCCACCAATAACGATAGCCTTCCCACCGCCTGCGGCGATCGCCTGGGCGACACCCTCGGCGCCATCCCGGTCGTGCGCGTAATTGACTGCTACAACGTATCCCAAAGCCGCGGCGAGCAACGCCGTCGCAGCGCCGATTCCGTGACCAGCACCGGTGACGATAAGAGCGCCACGGTGCGGTCGAACCGGTTCGTGGTCCATCGTTTACTCGCAAAAGCCGTCGCTTGAACGATGTTCACGAGCGTCTTTTCGCGGCTGCTCCAAATGCTGACGCGCGCTCGAAACGCTGACGGCCGGGGCAATACCCCGACTCACATCGTGATCAGCGCAGCTATGCAGCGAGTTCGACATTCGTTTCTTTCAAGGTTGTTTTCAATGCGGCTTGGCGGCCGGAACTCGCGTGCGCCTATGCGTTGAACGGGTTGCGAATCGTGAGGCCGAGGATTGCCATCCCATCTTGCAGATCCTCAGTATAGAGAGACTTACAGCCAGCCTGGTGCGCGGATGCCACGATCATCGCATCGTAGACGGATAGTTGATAGCGGTCGGCCACTTCGAGTCCCTCGTCATGCGACTCGACCGAGAGCGAATGAACAGTGCAAAGGCGACGAACCGTCGCGAGTATCTCGCGAACCTCGGGTATGAGCATATGCAGTTTCCGCGTCGCTACTGATGCGAACTCATTTAGCACTTGTACGCTTACGATTCCACCCGACGCGACAAGCGTCTCCGCGGCATTAGCCTTTGCCTGATCGCCAGATAGCAGATAGAGCAAGACATTGGTATCGAAAAAGCGACTAGCGTTCATTCGCTTCCAGCCGATCGAATACAAACGTTGCCGGAAGGCGACCACGATACTTACGGAGGCGCGCAAGCAGTTCCCGCGGCGCAGGCTTACGCTCTACCTCGAACGCTCGAGAGCCGACGACCTCGATTTGCACCTCGTCACCTTCCTGTAACTTCAGCGCATCGACTATCGCTTGCGGCAATCGAACAGCAAGACTGTTCCCCCATTTGGCTACCTGCATGATTCCCCTATGAAGATACACACTTCCTACGCATGTATATCATACCGCCAGCGTCAACCCCCACCCGTTCGCGGCAGGAAACTCGCGGTATTACCGCTTCTTGACGCCCTGTCGGCTAGAGCCGAACTTTCTGCAAGCGCGCCGCCGCGGCCGCGGGGTGGACGCTTTGACTCGCGATCGGGAGCTCGTTTACGAGCTCCCGACGCAACGACAAACGCTGAAGATCGCCTCAACGTCATCGACGCGAGGTTGGACGCTGTGACGCTAAGAGTTGGAGTCGGCGTCGCAGAGGAACCGCTTGCAGCGACCGGTGCGTTGGCGGTAAAACCCCTCGCGCATGGGACCGCTCAAGGCGTATCCTGGCCTTCCTCACGGTATGCCGACAACATACGCCGAGATCATCAACGCCAATCTCTTGGCGTTCATCGAATTCTGAACATCGTGGGCGGCGCCGCGCGGAGCACGAGTCGCACCGGTTCGGCCGGTTACCAACTTTACACCACTCGGCGCTTCCTACGCTTCACCGTTGGTACCCGGGTCGCGAGCGCGGGACGGCTAAGTTCAAGCGTTCCTCGGATGGGTTAAATTTCGAGCTAAAAGTTTGTCGAAACCGCGTCCGCCAGGTGATCCAAAATATTTCCCCAGCCCAGTGTATGGCCTTCTCGAATCGGCGGCGTCGGTAGACGCTCGTGGGTTAGCACGAGGTCGGTTTCATCGCCGCGCGGATTGAGTTCGACGGTTACCAGCGTATTCACATTGTTCGTCAGCGGGCCAATCCACGTGAACACAAGCTTGCGCGGCCGGTCGATTTGCACATAGGTGCCGGATACTTCGCGGTTTGACTCCGCCGATGACATGACAAGGCTGAACGCTCCGCCAAGACGAAGATCACAGCTCGCCTTGCAATCGACCGCGCCCGGATAGGGGCTCATCCACCGAGCCATCAAATCGGGTTTGGTCCACAAGTCGAAGATCTGCTCCGCCCGGGCCCTCACGCGCCGCCGGACCTGCACGATCGCGCCCGTCGTGTCACCGCCCATGCTTGCGATCCTTCGGCCCCAGCTTGCGGCCCTTCTTGAGTTCGCGCAGCAGGCTCTCCATGGCGTCTAGCTGCTCCTCCCAATAGCGGCGCGTCCGTTCTATCCAGCCATCGACCTCGTCCAGCGAACGGGTATTGATGGAGAGAATGTGGTCGCGCCCCTTCTTGTGCCGCTCGACCACGCCGCTTGCTTCCAGCACGCGGATGTGTTTCGACACCGCGTTCAAAGACATGGGGAAAGGTTCGGCGACCTCGGTAACGCGCGCCTCGCTGCGTGAGAGCCGTTCGATAATCGCCCGTCGCGTCGGATCGGCTAACGCGGCGAACACCGCGTCGAGCCGCGCGGTGCGCGAAGCGGCTTCCTTCCGGGCTTCGATCTCAGTGATGGCGATCTGCTTGCCCGCTCGATTCTCCATTCGCGATTCCAAATTCTAAAAATATTCTACCCAAAGGTTGACAATTCTGCAAGTCGATGCTTTATTCAACCTATCGGTTGAACTTTTTTGATGATGACCGTTTTGATGATGGATGAAAGAGAGTTCGATGCTACATAAACTCGTTGCCGCTGCGGCCACGACGGTCGCACTTCTGTCAGCAGCCGTCGCCCCGGCGCGGGCCGAACCGGTCAAGAACGTCGTCCTCGTCCACGGGGCGTTTGCCGACGGTTCGGGATGGCGGAATGTCGCCGACATTCTCGCTAAAGATGGCTTTACGGTCAGCGTGGTGCAGGAGCCGCTGACATCACTCGCCGCCGACGTCGCGGCGACCAAAAGGGTACTGGATCTGCAGCAGGGCCCCACCCTTCTGGTCGGTCACAGCTACGGCGGGGTGGTCATCACCGAAGCGGGCAATGCACCCAATGTTGTCGGCCTCGTCTACATCGCCGCCTTCATCCCCGACCGAGGCGAAAGCGCAGTCGGGCTGCTCTCGCGTGCCCCCGCCGCCAACAAGGACATGCGCGCCACGAAGGACGATTTTTTGTACCTTGAGCCGGCCGCCTTCCCCGCCGATTTCGCTGCCGACGTCCTGCCCGCCCAGGCGAACTTCATGGCCCGTTCCCAGCCGATGTTGGCCAAGGCCGCCGGGGGCGCGCCAGTGACGGTGGCGGCCTGGCACCAGAAGAAGAGCTGGGCGCTGATCGCGACTCGCGACCACAACATCAATCCCGATCTCGAGCGCAGCATGGCCAAGCGGGCCGGCAGCAAAACAATCGAGGTTTCGGCCAGCCACGCGGTCTACGTTTCCAGGCCAAATGAAGTGGCGCGTTTGATCGAACGGGCGGCGAAGGCGTCGGCCCAGTAACCCCTTCCATCCAACACGATTGATAGGACTCCAGATGTCCGTGAACGTTCTGTGACGGAACCCCGCATAGAACCGTGCCAGAACCGTGCCCTCCTTCTCCCTCGATTGCGCGGTACTCCGTCTTACCTTGCCTGCGCGAGCACACGAGCTCGGTATGGTTAGCGCGCTTCGGAAATCCAAACTCATCTTCAGATAGGACACACCATGAGCGTTAAAATTACCGTGATCTTCGATAATCCAGCCGATCCTGCAACTTTCGAAAAGCACTATGCCGAACGGCACAAGTCACTTGCGAAGCAGATCCCGAACGTCAAACGTGTGGAACTCGGGAAGGTATTTCCTAAGGAAGATGGTTCGCCGACGCCCGCATACCGGACCGAGGATCTGTACTTCGACGACTATACGGCTGCCAGCGCCGCAGTCGCGACGCCGGAAGGCCAGGCGTACGCGCGCGACGCGCTGCAACTCGGCACCGGAGGCGTAAAGTTCCTCTTCAGCGACATCGAGTAAAAATCAGCACAATCGACGGCCGACGGTCGTCGAATGTGCTGCTCGTCGGGATTCGCGATCGCGTTGGCTGTGAGGCGGAACCATGGTTTCCGCCAGCTCATGTAAACGCAGGCATGAGCATCTCGGTGAACACGAACTCACCGTTGTCGTGCTGCGCGGTCCGGGAAGTGAGCCGCCAAAGGTGGTTCGACCGGTTCAAACCGACCGGCGCGGCTTCGTGGTTCTGGCCGCGCCGATGCTGGAGGCTCGCTGTTCTGCGACATGCCCAATGTGGTCTTCATCAGAAGACTGCTTGCCGGTGGCAATCATTTCGGTAGGAACCAAGATAATCGGTGCACCAGGGACTCTCGGCCCCTTCAAAATGCGATACGCTTCTGCGATCATCCCGTGCACGTTCTGGCGAACCATGATCACCGGAAAATTCAGAAATTCGATATAGAGGTCCCAGTCAAAGCAACCGATGGCGCAAGCACGAACCTCGTCGAGCGGCAAGGTTTGAAGAAAGCGGGCAACACCTTCGAATGCGGTCGTTGAATTGACGAAAAGCCCGTCCGGCAGCTTGCCAAGTTGCGCATAGACCCCGCGGAGCGCAGCTTCTGCAAGATATGACTCGTAGCCGCTGACCTGAAGCCAGGACGGGTCGACCTGAAAACCAGCCTCATCCAGACAGCTCCGAAAGCCTGCCAAGCGCTGCTGCGTGTTGTAGTCCGGCGCACCGCCGATGAAAGAGATGCTTTGCCGGCTCGACGCTGGATCGAGCGATCGCATTCGGTTAACGATTGCGCCCGTAAGGCGTACGGCGCCTTGAAAATTATCGCTGATTACGGAGGGTGCCTTCGAGCCGGGGAGGTCGACGTTTACGTGCTTGACGCGCGCCCTGCGACATATTTCCGACAGCGTGTCAGGATCAGTGGCGCCTGCCAGAAACAGCGCCTCGACGTTATGGGAAATGAGCGCGCGGACCGTGGCTTGCTCGTTGGCGGGATCACGAAGCGTGCTTACGACGACTGGATAAAGCTGTTCGGCACGCGCTGCCCTTTCGAATGCCTCAGCCAGCGAACTAAAAAAACGGTATTCCAAAAGCGGAATGATCATGCCGACCAGGCCCGAGCGCGACTTTCGCAGGCCGCGCGCCTGAAGGTTCGGGCTGTAGGCTCTCTTGACGGCAATTTTCTGGATCGCTTCGGCCGTGCTCTTCTTGATGCGTCTTTTTTGCCAGGTTCCGTTCAACACCGACGCGACCGTCGAGGCCGACGATCGCGCTTCCTTAGCGATATCGTAAATGGTCGTCTTCTTGCCGTTTGGCATTAGCGCTTTACCTGCCGTTGTTTTTCCGCGGGGCGCGTCGGCGAAGTAATTGACTCCGTTCCGGTAGTGAGAACCGGGACGTTATGCACCGCCGACCATTTTCCCGCGAACGCGCGCCAATGAACCGGCACCGAGCGTGCGCCGGAAATCGCGGGGCATCGACCCTTCGGCTGGGTTGGCAAAGAGGCATTGACGAGTCCGCGGGTTTGAGATATTATGCTCGCACAATCGATGGTGCAAAGTTGCACGATCGCGAGTACGAGACGGACTCGCGTTGCGACGCCTCGCCGATAGAATTTCGCGGTTCTAACCATTTGCGCCGCTGCACCATCGAACGCTTGATCCCGCTAACTTCCCTTCGATTCGCGCGGTTTTCGGCCAAGCCCGACGAGCGATGCACACCCAAGCCGCGGTCGTCACCGACGACTGCCAAGAATGGAGAGTCCCGTGACTAAGGCAGCCGTATGGAAGGCGATCGGTACAGCGGCCCTCGCTACGATCATTCTCGGCGAAACGACCGCGCTCGCCGCCGATGTGTCGGATGCGAAAATCGCCTTTCTCATGCCGGATGAGGGTTCGACTCGCTACGAACAGCACGACCGTCCGGGCTTTGTCGCTGAGTTGAAAAAGCTGTGTGCCGGCTGCACGGTCCTGTATCAAAACGCTGACGCGGATGCCTCAAAGCAGCAGCAGCAGTTCAACTCGGTTATCTCTCAGGGCGCGAAGGCGATCGTGATCGACCCCGTCGACTCGACGGCGGCGGCATCGCTCGTGAAGCAGGCGCAAAGTCAGGGCGTCAAAGTCATCGCCTACGACCGCCCCATACCCTCGGTCAAGCTGGACTACTACGTTTCATTCAACAACGAAGAAATTGGGAAGGCGATCGCGCAATCGCTCGTGCAGCACCTGAAAGCGGCGGGTGTGTCGCCGAGCGCCGGCGGCCTGCTCGAGGTCAACGGTTCGCCGACCGACGCAGCGGCCGGCCTCATCAAGAAGGGCGTCCATGAAGGTCTCGCCGGCAGCGGCTTTGCGACCCTGGCCGAATACGATACACCGAACTGGGATCCGTCCAAAGCGCAGCAATGGGTCGGCGGCCAAGTTTCACGCTTCGGCAAGAAGATTGTCGGGGTCGTGGCCGCCAACGACGGCACCGGCGGCGCCGCGATCGCAGCCCTGAAGGCGGCCGGCGTCGACCCCGTCCCGCCGGTCACCGGCAACGACGCGACGATCGCGGGTTTGCAGCTTATCATCGCCGGCGACCAATACAACACGATTTCCAAACCGAGCGAAATCGTCGGTGGGGCCGCAGCGGATGTCGCGGTCAGCCTGCTCAAGGGCGAGCCGGTGAAGGCCGACACGACGCTATTCGGCACGCCAACCAAGCTTTTCACCCCGGCCATCGTTACTGCCGGCAACCTCAAGGCGGAGATCATCGACAAGCGCGTAAACGGTATGCCGATTCAGACACCCGCTCAACTGTGCACCGGGCGCTACGCCGCCGGTTGCTCCAAGCTCGGAATCGGCTCCTGATCCCAAGCGTCCGGCAACGGCGCTCGCGAATACTGTTGCCGGACGCTTTCCGTTCACGGATGTATAGGCGCATCATGGGAACCATATGATCGACACGTTGCACGACGACGCATGACGGATGCACTGCAGCGACCGGCGCCTGCGGGCGAGGTGGTGCTCAGTCTGCGCGGCATCTCCAAGAGCTTTGGCGCCGTATCCGCGCTGACCAACATCGATCTCGACGTCCGGGCCGGTGAAGTCGTCGCGCTCGTCGGCGACAACGGTGCCGGCAAGTCGACCTTGGTAAAGGTTCTCGCCGGCGTGCATCCTCCCGACGCCGGTACGATGACGTTCGCGGGCCGACCGGTGACCGTTACCGATCCGAGCGCGTCGCTGACGCTCGGCATTGCCACCGTGTTTCAAGATCTTGCGCTATGCGAGAATTTGGATGTCGTCGCGAATATCTTCCTGGGCCAGGAACTCATCCCGATGCGCATGGACGAGGTCGCCATGGAAACGCGGGCGTGGACGTTGTTACGCGAGCTATCGGCCCGCATCCCCAGCGTCCGCATCCCGGTCGCGTCGCTCTCGGGCGGTCAGCGCCAGACCGTCGCAATTGCCCGGTCATTGCTGCTCAACCCAAAGATCATCATCCTCGACGAGCCGACGGCAGCACTCGGCGTCGCGCAGACCGCTGAGGTGCTGAACCTGATCGAGCGCGTTCGCGACCGCGGCTTGGGCGTCGTCATGATCAGCCATAACATGGAAGACGTCCGGGCGGTGGCCGATCGAATCGTCGTGCTGCGCCTCGGACGAAATAACGGTATCTTCTATCCGGACACGTCGAACGAAGAGCTCGTGAGCGCGATTACCGGGGCTTCGGACAATTCCGTCTCCCGCCGGTCCAACCGGCGTCAGGCGCACGCAGAAGCTTCGCTGGGCGATCAAACGTGAGCGTCGGCAAGGGCGAGGTGCCGGCGCCTCCGCTCCTCGACCGCGGCGACGAACGCGTTCACCACGAGGCCGGAGTCGGCGGGACCGTTCGCGCCTTTTGGGACCGCGTTCGCTCGGGCGATCTCGGCCAATTGCCGGTCGTTGTCGGCCTGGTCATCATCTGGACGGTCTTCCAGAGCCTCAATCCGATTTTTCTCTCGAGCAACAACCTCGTCAATCTGCTCTTTGATTGCTCCACCGTCGGCGTCATCTCACTGGGCATCGTTTGCGTCTTAATGGTCGGCGAGATCGACCTGTCCGTGGGCTCGGTGAGCGGCCTTGCCTCCGCGGTGCTCGGCGTGCTGTGGGTAAACGCGAATTGGCCGGTGCTTCTCGCCATACTCGCCGCGCTTACGGCCGGCGGAGCGATCGGCGCGGTGTACGCACTGTTGTTTAACCGATTTGGCATGCCGAGTTTCATCGCGACTTTGGCCGGCCTGCTCGCGGTGCTTGGATTGCAGCTGTATTTGCTGGGTCAGGGCGGATCGATCAATCTGCCGTATGGCTCCGCCTTGGTCAATTTCGGCCAGTTGTATTGCATGCCGCACGCCGTCGCGTACGTCATCGCAGCGCTTGCCGCGCTCGGCCTGTTCGGATCGGGGTTCAACAATGCAGCCCGCCGCCGCGCCGCCGGGTTGTCTTCGAGCACATTGCCGCAGCTGCTCGTCCGCGCGGCTGCTATTTTGGTGGTGCTCGAACTGATCGTTGCGTATCTTAACCGCGACCGCGGCGTGCCATGGATGTTCGGTCTCTTCGGCGGCCTCGTGCTCGTGATGAACTACGCACTGACCCGCACGCAATGGGGCCGATCGATGGCAGCTGTCGGCGGCAACCGCGAGGCGGCGCGTCGCGCCGGCATCAATGTCGGACTCATCTACGCCAGCGCGTTCGTCCTTTGCTCGGCGTTTGCGGCGCTCGGCGGCGTGCTCAGCGCTGTGCGGCTCGCTTCGGCCAGTCAGCAAGCCGGCACCGGCGACGTCAATCTCAATGCCATTTCAGCGGCGGTAATTGGCGGAACGAGCCTGTTCGGCGGACGGGGAAGCGCCTATTCCGCGCTGCTCGGCATCATCGTCATCCAATCGATCGCCAGCGGGCTGACGCTGCTCGATCTCTCGTCTTCCCTGCGCTACATGATCACCGGTGCGGTGCTTGCGATTGCCGTCATCGTCGACTCTCTCGCGCGCAGATCCCGCGCGTCTCATGGACGCGCCTAGACTCCGAACTACCACCTCTGAGGAGAAAAATGTCATGCCGAACCGTGCCGCAGTGATGACCGCCCTCAACGAGATCCGGATTGAGGATCGCGCAATACCCGAACCCGGTCCGCATGACGCCGTCGTCAGAATCGAGGCGGTCGGTGTTTGCGGATCCGACCATTCCTACTTCGTCCGCGGCCGGATCGGCGACTACATCGTGAATGGACCGATCATCCTCGGCCACGAAACGTCCGGCGTTGTCGAGACGGTGGGCAGCGAGGTCAGCAACGTCGCGCCGGGAGATCGCGTCGCCATCGAGCCGGGAACGCCGTGCCGCAACTGCCGCGAGTGCCGCGCCGGGCGCTATCATCTGTGTCCGGATCTGGTGTTCCTCGCAACCCCGCCGTACGACGGCGCGCTGCTCGAGCACATGCTCATCGACTCGCGCAATCTCTTTCCGATTCCCAATTCCATGACGTTCGAACAAGCTGCGCTGCTCGAACCGCTGTCGGTGGGGATCTGGGCCTGCAAGCGCGCGGGCCTGATGCCCGGAGACGACGTTCTCGTGACGGGCGCCGGCCCAATCGGCCTCGTGTCGGCTTCGGCGGCTCGAGCTTTCGGCGCGCGGACCGTGACGATTACCGACGTTTCGGACTTTCGGCTCGGACTGGCCGAGTCCATGGGCTTCAAGACCGAGCGCAGCGACGCGCCGTCAGAAAACGACTTTGATGTGCTCATCGAGTGCTCGGGCGCGCCGGGGGTGCTCGCGGCGGGGATGCGCCGGCTGCGGCCGGCCGGACGCGCCGCCATGGTCGGCATGTCGAAAGAGGATCTCATCGGGCTGCCGCTCGCGCAGCTCAACCCCAACGAGCTCACCATCGGGACGGTCAACCGCTACAACAACACCTGGCCGATCGCGATCGAACTCGTCGCTTCGGGCCGCGTTGACGTCATGCCGTTGATCACGCACCGCTTCACGCTCGACCAAACGGCCGAAGCGCTTACAATCGGCGAACGCGTCACCGACTCGGTAAAGGCGATCATTCACCCACAGCAACATCCGGTTGGGGCGTAGTTGCGAAATTCATTTGGAATCGGGTGCCGCCTTTGGGTTGCACCCGATCGCGGGGCATGAGGGTACAATGGCGCTCTTCGACAGCTTCAAAGTCACGGGCAAAGTCGCGCTGGTCACCGGTGGCCGCACCGGAATCGGCGTCAGCCTCGCGCGCGCGCTGGCCGAGGCCGGCGCGCACGTCGTCATCGGTGCGCGCGATATCGACGGCTGCCGCGCGGCTGCTGCTGAGATCGTGGCAAGCGGTGGCAGCGCGATCGCCGTTCCGCTCGACGTTACCGATCGCGACCAGATTGAAGCCCTCGTGAAGGACGTCGGCGCGCAACTCGGCCCGATCGACATCTTGGTCAACAACGCGGGGGTGTGTTACCATCGCCCGGCCATCGACGTACCCGACGAGGAATGGCACAGTGTGTTCGACGTCAACGTCCATGGGCTGTGGTACTGCTCGCAGATCATCGGACGCACGATGGTCGAGCGCCGAGCAGGTGTTATCATCAATATCGGCTCGATGTCGGCAGCGATCGTCAATCGGCCGCAGTTCCAGCCCGCATACAATGCCTCGAAGGCTGCCGTTCACCATCTGACGCGCTCGCTGGCGGCGGAGTGGGCGCCGTACAACGTTCGCGTCAACGCGATCGCACCCGGCTACATCGCGACCGCCATGTCACCCGTCGACGACCCGAAGTTCCATCGCTATTGGATCGAAGACACGCCCATGCTGCGTCCCGGCCGGCCCGAAGAACTTGGCCCGACGGTCGTCTATCTCGCATCGGAAGCCTCCAGCTTCATGACCGGTGCGGTGATCGTAGTCGATGGAGGCTACAGCTTATGGTGACCGACTCCGCGTTCTCCGTCGCCAGCTGATCCGGGGAAGCGCTGCGCAGGTCCGCGCGAAGGTAACGGCAAGGAACAGCAGCGCCGCAGCCGCGCCGACGCTCGCGACATACAAATCCTTGAGTTCGTTCACGGTGAGCGTTTCGCAAAGGCTACCGAAGCCGCCACGTCCGGATCACCTGTTCGCTTCGCGAGCCAAGCCGGCAACGATGCTTCGCGGTCCATGGCTCGCCGGTTATGTACGGCTCCAAGTCAGCTCGATTGACGATCGGGCAGACTAACGCGCCTTAGCGATCGCGGTCTTGGCTTCTTCGTCGAGCCGGGCCTGAAGCATCAACTCGAATTGCGCGCGTGCTACGCCCCGCTGAATGAAGATGTCGGAGCCCTTGGGCGCACGACGTTTGATCGTGGCCGCCACCTCGCCGAGGGGAGCGGCATCGCGAAAGCTCGACGGCAGCGACTGCGCGCCGAACACCCAGCCTAGCGGGGTGAGCGTCGAGAAGATGATCGCCGTATTGTTGATAAAAAATTCGAATGCCGGCTTGGGATGCCGCTCCGCTACGGTCCTAACCATCTCCAAGCGCAGCCAATTGGCTTGCGGCGGGATTTCGCTCGAAGCAACAATCGCGAGCACGTCCCGAGCCAACGCCGGATCGATCACCGCAGCCAACGCACCGTAGGTCCGATAGAACGCGCCGGTATTGCCGGCGCTCTTCGCGACGGCATGCAGCTGATCGAACGTCGCGCGGTCTGCATACGTGCCCACGATGGTGAAGACGGTCGACTGTGCGTTCGGGCTCAACGATTTAGGATCTTTGAGAAACGCGGCAAAACGCGCGCGCGCCACAGCGATGGTGTCCGGATCGGCGAACTGACCGAGCGCTGCGAGCACCGTTTGGCGCAACTCGACGGTCGGTTCGGTGTCGTCGGGCTTGGCATCCCAGCCTAATTTTGCCGCGATCGGAGCGAAGACGCGCCGCGCATACGCGTTGAACGCGTCGTGACCCAGTGTCCCGCGCTCGTCGCGTTCGATCGTCGTGAACGCTTCCGCGACGATTGACCATTCGCGCGCGTCGCGGTCGCTTCCCATTTCGGCAACGAGTGCCAAGAAATCCGCCAGATTGTCTTTCCCGGCTTTGGTCAAGGCCCACTGATCGTCGAGCAGTGCGATGCGATCGTCGCTCGAGAAGGCCGCAAAATTCGCCGTGTTCGCCGCCAGTGTCGCTGCATCGTACTGCACCCGGTACAGTCCGCGGGCGCCGGAGTTCACCAGCAGCGGGTCGCCGCAGCGACCGGCGGTAACGCCGGACTGGGCTGCACGGGTCAGCAGCGTATACGCTGGCGCAGCGTGCGCACCCGACGCGATGCCCAGCGGAATCTGCCAGCGCTGCAGCTGGGGGTGCGTACCGGTGAAGAGAAAGCGCGACTGCGCGACGCTTAGCGTGCGTTTGCCGGTCGCATCGCACGCGGCGTTGACGGTCGCGAGCGGAAAGCCGGGCTGATAGATCCAGCTATCCGCGTAGGTCGCGATATCTTTCCCGCTGGCCCGCCCGAGTGCTCGCCACAAGTCGGTGCTCGTCGTGTTCGAGTATTTGTGCGCCCGCATGTACGCCTGGATTCCGGTGCGGAACGTTTTGGCACCCAGGTACTGCTCGGTCATGCGCAAGAAGGCTTGACCCTTGTCGTATGTGATTGCGGGATCCATCGAGGCTTCCGATTCGAGTTCGTTTGTGACGGGTTGGAAGATCGGATGCGACGTGAGCTGAGCATCGGCGTTCATCGCGTACTCTTTCTCGGCATCCTCGTGCTGCCACCATTGCCACGACGGATTCGCAACATCGGTCTGACGCGCCGACATCCACGAGGCAAAGCTTTCGTTGAGCCAGATATCATCCCACCAGCCCATCGTCACCAAATCACCGAACCACTGATGGGCCATCTCGTGCGCCTGTACGCTGTAGATGCCTTGCTTTTGACTGTCGGGCGAACCGGGCGGCACGAGCAAGATGCTGTCGTTGTACGTAATCGCGCCCCAATTTTCCATCGCGCCGCCAAAACCGCCGGGAATCGCGATCGAGGCCATGCGCGGCAGCGGAAACGGAATGCCGAAGTAGGTATTATAGGCTTCAAGGATGCGCTGCGAATTCGCGAGCGCATAGGCCCCCTGCGTTTGCTGACCGCGCACCGCCCAGACCTCGTGCTTGGTTCCGTTCGCGTCGATCCCGTCGATGTGCCCGAGATCACCGGCCGTCAACTCGACGAGATATGACGACATGACCGGCGTACGTCCGAAGGTCAGCGTCTGCATCGAACCGTTGACCACGCGATGCACAATGGGCATGTTGCCGACGGCGCGCCAACTCGCCGGCACGGTCATGGTCAGTACGAAGGTCGCCTTGAACGCAGGCTCGTCCCAGCACGGGAACATCCGGCGCGCGTCGGCCGACTCGAATTGGGTCGAGATCAGCGCGCCCTTACCGCCCTCGGGCGTTTTGTACGGCTGCAAGAAGAGGCCTTGTCCGGTCGTCTCCATCTTCCCGGTGAACGCCAGCGCGAGCGTGTGGCGCCCGCGATGCAATATCGTGCGCGTCTTCAAAGTCGTGCGCTGCACGGTGTCGTCGGGTGCGATCGAGACCGCATCATGGCCGTCGATCGTTGCAAACGTGTAGCGCATGTTGACGGCGTTGAAAACGAGCCTATTCGTCGGTGCCAGCACGTCGAACGTGACCGTTTCTCGACCGCTGAGCGTGAGGTGCTTGGGATCTGGAACGAGAGCTATCCGGTAGCCGAGCGGACGCACCGTCTTGGGCAGATTGCCCGCAGCGGTTGCGAACGAGAACGGCGGCTCGACGGCACCCGCCGCGCAAACGCTCAACACGCCCAAGATCGCGCCAAGGATCGGAAACACGAGACGCGCCTTCACCGCCTTCACCCCCTCCACTAAAGAGAGATCTGCAAAGAGAGATCTGCGAGGGCGATTTGGTTTGCTGGCATGCCGAGTCCCCCCACTTCTATATACGGCACAATTGTGTGACCGCTTCCGAGCGATCGCTCGATCAGCCTGAACCCGACCTTCTCTTGCTTAGGGGCCAAATCAGAATCGGAGGCTCGTCAAATCAGATCGCGCACCCCACAT
This sequence comes from Candidatus Velthaea sp., assembly GCA_050012475.1. Classification (GTDB taxonomy): domain Bacteria; phylum Vulcanimicrobiota; class Vulcanimicrobiia; order Vulcanimicrobiales; family Vulcanimicrobiaceae; genus Velthaea. The sequence goes on along the minus strand of JBEKHC010000092.1, from coordinate 1,953 downwards.
CGCCTCGTCGTGCGGTCTTTCGGTTCCACGATGAGAGCGCGCGCGCGGGAGGCATCGATCACGGCCTCCGAGCCGTCCGTCTTCTCGAAGGCGAAATCTTCGGCGGCAGAAACGGGTATCTACGCCCATCCGTTTGCTACGAAAAGCGCCACATGTACACTAACCCAAAACGAGTTACGGGGTACGTGTCGCTCGCGGCGCCGGCCATTCGACGGGAGTCGACCGCTCCACGGGCGTTGATTGCGGTTCCGGGGTCGATCGCTCAACGCGCGTCGCTTGCGGTTCCGGAGTCGACCGCTCCACGGGCGTTGATTGCGGTTCCGGGCTCGACTGCTCAACGCGCGTCGGCTGCGGTTCCGGAGTTGCCCGCTCAACGCGCGTCGCTTGCGGCTCTGGGGTCGACCGCTCAACGCGCGTCGGTTGCGGTTCCGGAGTCGACCGCTCAACGCGCGTCGCTTGCGGTATCGGCGGATGCACCGGGGAGCCGGGAACGGGTGTCGGGGCGACGGTGGCGTGCGCTAGTGAAGGGCTTTGCGGATCCGACACGAGCTTTCGACCAGATGTCGTGTGAAGCGGTGCGGGTGCAATTGCCGACTTTGTTGACGTCGACGTAGTCGGCGTAAATGGTGAGCGCACGGTTGTGGACTGGGTCGCTCTTTGCCGTGACCATCGGGGCGACGACTGGATCGCGGTTGCGCGGTATAAAACAACAGCTGCCTTGTAAGCCGGCATCGCCACAAGCGATGAGTCGGCGGCCCGCTCCCGGTTGAGTGCCGCCTGGAAGCCATTCAAAAGCTGTAATTCGTTGTAGTTTCGCTTGATGTTCAAGATGCTCATTTGGATCTGAAAATTATATTGTTGCGCGGCCAGAATCTCTTGCAGCACGCGATCAACTGCATCGGCAAGCGAACCTGGGGCAAATTGCGTTGGCTGCGACGCAATTGCCGCAACGGCGTCCGAGAATCGTCGCTCGGCAGATCCCAACTGATGATTTTCTGCAGCTAGTCTCATCTGCACGGGCAAATTTGAGTTGTCGTCGTCAGGATCCGTTTGAACGGGAATTGAGCCGAGAACGGTCCCGCACATCGGCGACACCGACGGCGATGGCTCCTGAATGCCCCTGCTATCGAGCGGGTTAACACATTGTGGGCCAAAGCCGTCAGCAGGTGTCTTGAGATTATCGACGGCGGCAGCGACCTGCTTCGCGTCGGCATTCAGGTCATTGGTCACCGAGGCGATTTGAGCGATCGTCTCTGGCGAGGCGTTTGACGTCTGCTGCATAAGACTTTGTAACTGGCGGTACTTAACAAGTGCGTCTTGAAAACACGCGAAATAATCGACAACCGCCCACCCGGCGCCGTACCGGTTATCCGGAAACGTGGGAGATTGTTGCATGAGCACGTTAGCACGTTGCGTTAAATCAGTTAGGTTCGCAATGCGCGGGCGCCAGTATTGCAATGCTCGCTCGGCCGCGCTTAGGATGATGAGTTTATCGTTATTGGCAGCCGGCACGGGCGTTGGCGTGAGGGGTGGCGGGGGTGTCACGATTACGACCGGCGGAACGCGAGTCGGGGGCGCTGCGATAGCCGCGGGTGGAGCCTGTAGGCCAACTTGGACGCCGGCCCCATTCGAGCAAACGGTCGAAATCGCGCCCGATCCATAATACGTGCCCGCGCCAGCGAGAGTAAGCGCAGAACTCCATCCGGTGCTCCCCTGGCCTGCCGTCGCATAGTTCGCCGAGCCGAGCACACTCATCGACCACTCGAACGGAACGGAGTTCGTCGTCTGGTTCACAACCTTGACGTACCATGTATAAAGCCCGGGAGACTCCTGCGAACCGTCGCATCTCACGTACGATTGCAGACCATTCCAGAGCAGCGCGCTCCCCCAATTTGACGTATTTCCCGCATTTGGCGCACTCGGGGGCGGCGCGTTGCTCGTTTGTGTTTGTGC
>JBEKHC010000091.1:0-20465 GCA_050012475.1 Candidatus Velthaea sp. | reverse complement strand
CTCCGAAGTGCGCATCTGTCGGCGATACCCCTTTGTCCAACGTTTCGAGCGTAAAATGTTCGGCCGCTATCGAGGTGGGTCCTGACGCTGTTGCAGCGAGTATAACATTGCGGTAGTGAGCCGCCAAGACTTGACAAGCAACGTTTTCGTGCGGGTTGACAAAACTATTGACAAGCTATTGACAAGCTTTTTTATCCGGGCGTGAAAGGACGTACAGCAAGATGCTTCCGGCGACGGCTGCATTCAAGCTTTGGGCCGGTCCCTGATGCGGGATCTGCACGCAAACGTCCCAGCCGGCGAGGAAGTCGCGAACCCCGCGCCGCTCGTTCCCGATTGCCAGAATCACGTTGGGGGGCAGGGCCGTCCGGGCAATATCGTCGCCGGTAACGTCAGTGGCGACGACGAGCCGGTTTGCGGCCTTCGCCGCCGGGCTGAGCCAGCCGGCATCGACGGTGGCCACCGGCAGGCGAAACAGAGAGCCCATCGCCGCGCGTACGACTTTGGGCGTATACGGGTCGACCCCGCCGCGGCCGAAGAGCGCGCCCGCCGCTCCGAACGCCTCGGCGGAGCGCAGCAGCGTGCCGGCGTTTCCGGGGTCGCTGATGCCCGCCAGGAGCAAGACGGTGCCCGGCCGGGCCAGGATGGCGTGGGGGTCGCCCACCGGCGTCTCGACGACGGCGAGGATGCCGGGCGGCGATTCGAGTTCCGACCAGCGTGCGTACTGACGCGACGAGACCGCAAACATCGGCAGCGTCGGGCTTTCGAGCGCGGCGATCTCCGGATGGTCGGCCAAGCGGTCGGCGACGGCGTAGATTTCACGGATCGTGATGCCGCTCTGGAGCGCTTCCCCGATGAGCGTCGGCCCTTCGATCGCGAACCGTCCCTGCTCGCACCGGCCGCGGGCGGAACGCAGCTCCCGAACGCGCTCGCCGCGCGGATTGTGGAGGCCCAGCTCGGTCGGCACCGGCCCACGATTCCTTCGCCGGAGTCATGGCTCCCTTGCCGAAGCTTCGTCCATGGCGAAAAGGGCTCCGCGATGAATTCCCGGTTCGGCGAGATCGCCGCTTTGGGCGTCATCGCGCTCCTCGTGGCCTACGGCGGGCGGCTGGTGCTGACGAACCTCGGCACGCACCGCGGGCTGGCGGCCGCCGCGATCGTCTTGATCATCGTCGGCTCCTCGGTCGGGCTCCGGCGCGCATACCGGTTGCCCAGCGATGAGACGCGCATCGTCATCACTAAATACGTGGCGTACCTGGTTGCCGCCGTTTTGGCGCTGTGGGACGTACTCGCCCCGGCCAAATGGGTTCCCGGTTCGTGCATCGCGGCAGCCGAAGTGGCCATCGTCTTCGATATCATCACGATCTGGGCGCGCAGAAATGTCGCCGGAGGCACCTAGGAACATGCGGGTCTTCATGACCGGAGCAACGGGGTACATCGGCGCTCACGTCGCTGCGGAACTCAAGCGCCATGGCCACGATGTGGTCGGGCTCGCGCGCAACGACTCGGCGATCGAGAAGCTGCTGCGAGCCGGGATCCATCCCGTTGCCGGCGACATGGAAGACAGCGCGGTCTTGCACGAGATGGTTCGCGACGCCGACGGCGTGGTGCACTGCGGCTTCCCGGGCGGGCAGCACGCTCCCGAGCTCGAGGGCGCCGCCCTGGACGTGATGCTCGACGCGATCAACAGCGACCACGAAGCGTTCGTTTACACCAGCGGCATCTGGGTCTACGGCAGCCGCGGCGACGCGATCGTGGGCGAGGACGCTCCGCTGGCGCCCACCCCGTTCGTTGCTTGGCGGCCTTCGCACGAGCGGCGGGTCCTGGGAGCGGCCGCGCACCATCTGCGCACGATCGTCATTCGGCCGGCGATCGTGTACGGTGACGGGGGGGGCCTCGTCGGCGGCATGGTCGACCAAGGGCGGCGCGCGCGGGTGCACGTCGTCGGGGACGGAACCAACCGCTGGAGCTGCGTGCGGGTGGACGCGCTGGCCGAACTCTACGTTCTGGCGCTCGAGCGTGCGGAACGCGGCTCGGTCTACAATGCTTCCCGCGGCGCAGCCGTTCCGTACGTCGAGATCGCCCGGGCGGCGTCGCGCGCGGCCGGGAGCGACGGCAGCATCGAGCACATCGCGCTCGAAGACGCGCGCCGGACGATGGGCCCGATCGCCGACGCGCTCGCTGCCGACCTTCAGGTCTCGTCGGACCGCGCCGCGCGCGAACTGGGCTGGGAACCGCACCGCCCGACGATCCTGGAGGAGTTGTCGGCGACGACCGTCGTTTAGCCGGCGAAGCCCCAAATGCGGCGGATCGACGAAGTCGATCCCAAGGATTCGGCGAGCGAAAAGGATTCGGCGAGCGAAGCCGAGCCGAATTCAGCTTAGACGGGGCGGTATTCGCGGGGGCGGATGTCGCGCGGACGGGTTTCAGGCGTCATGTAGTCGCCCCCTTGCTTCTCGACGGGGAGGGCTTCGACGGGAAGGATCTCCCGGGGCAGGCGCTCGGCGTTCACGCGTTCGAGCGGTACGCCCGCCGGCGCCGCACCTACTGCATCCAAGGAGTCGGAACTCGGCTGTGCCGATCCGAGTTTGCGGGCGGCTTCGTCGGGGATGTCCTTTTGTTGATGTTGTTGGGGTGTTTCATATTGCATGGTCTGTGTAGTATACCGCGTATGGGGGACGACATGGAGCTACTCGCGACTCGGCGGCCCTATGAAGGCCGTGTCATTAACATCCGTGTCGACACGCTGCGAACGCCGCGCGGCGAGCATTCGTACGAGGTCGTCGAACACTCGGGAGCCGTTGCGGTGATCGCCGCTCCGTCGCCGAATCAGCTGGTCCTCGTGCGTCAGTACCGCCCGGCGTTAGCGATGCACACGTGGGAAGTCTGTGCCGGCGGAATCGATCCCGGCGAAGAGCCGCGCGACGCAGCCCTGCGCGAACTGCGTGAAGAGACCGGTCTGCGCGCGCGCTCGATCCGGCCCTTATGGACCGCCTATTCGGCACCCGGATTTTGTACCGAACTGCTGCATTTTTTCGTCACCGACGATTTCGAGCCCGGCGCGACGGATTTCGACGAGGGCGAAGACATCGAAACGCGCACCTTCGAGTTGGACGAGCTGCAGGCCATGATTGTGGCGAACCGGTTGCCCGACGCGAAAACGCAGATCGCCGTGATGTGGGCGCTGACGACGCGTTAGCGCACCCGGCCGCAGTGAAATGAACCCGCGCGACGTCGTCGATTTGCAGGCATTGCTCATGGGCGGCGTGCGCGAGTATCGCGCGCAGGCCGAGATCGCGCGGCAAGCGCCGCAGCTGTTGGCATCGGCGGCGGCGCTGGATTACGTCTTGATGTTGGCGACGCACACAGCAGGCACGCCGGTTCCGGCGGCGCAGGCCGAACGCGCGATTCGCGACGGCGTCGCGCGGGCGGTCGACGACGCGCTGCAATTGTTGCGGGCAATCGCCGACACGAAGGAGTCCGCCGCGCGGGCGTTCGTGCGCGACGGATTGCCGACGCTGCGTAAGGCGATTGAGGCGCAGGCGCTCGCGGACGACGAGCGGCGGTTTGCGCTGATCGCGCTGGCGGGCGACGTTTCATGGTGAGCGGGGCCGTCGACGAGCTGCGCGCGTATCTGCAGGCGCGCGATGATGCCGAGACGATGGTCGCTGCAGGAATGCGCTCGCAATTGCTGTGTGGCGATGGGGAAGAGACGGTCATTTTGCTGCACGGGTTGACGGCCAGCCCGCCGGCATGGGGATCGATCGCCGCGGCGCTCAACATCGCCGGCGCGACGGTCGTGGTCCTGCGCTTACCGCTGCACGGCCACGCCGATCGGTTGACGAGCGCGTTGCGGGGTTTGAGCGCCGACGGGTTGACGTCCGATTTACGCGCCGTCATCACCGCCGTTGCGCGTTTGGAGAAACGGATCGTGATCGGCGGTCATTCATTGGGCGGAACGCTCGCCATCCACGCGGCGGCAACCTTGCCGCACGTCGACCGGATCGTCGCCGTCGCGCCGTTTTTGGGCGTCGCCGGCTTGCCCCACGAATTGCACGCGCCGCTGATTCCGATGATTCGAGCGTTGCCCAACGTGTTTTTGTGGTGGGATCCGATCGACCGGGAGCGCCAGCAGCCGGCGCACGGATATCCGCGGTATCCCCTCCACGCGGTAGCCGTCGGCATCGAGATCGCCGACGCGGTGTACGACGACGCCAACCGCGGGCCGCAGGCGCAGGCGATCGACTTGGTCATCAACGCCCAAGAGTCGTCAGTGAACAATCGAGCGGTGCGGCGGCTTGCGCAACGCTGGCGCCGGGCCAATGCGCCCGTCGCCGTGCACGAGCTGGTCGGCTTACCTCCCTCGCACGATATCATCGAACCGGCGCGGCCGAACTCGCTGCGCGCCCGCGACACGCTCGTGCGTTTATTGCTGGGCGAGCCGCTGATCGCCGATGGAAACGTGCACTCAATTTAACGCCTCAACTGCGCATCGCGGCGCGCGTTACTTTTCGGGGCCGCTGCGGTAAGCGGCAGCGGAGGTATGCCGTGGACGCACCCACCCAGTATGCGCTTGCCTACGTCCTGTCATCGACGGCCGGCGTGCGCGCATTCGTCACCTTGCTCGCGGTATCGCTCGCCCTGCACTGGGGGCTGCTTCCGGCGCCGGCGCATCAATTCGCGTGGCTCGGTTCCGATGGGGCGCTTGCGGTGCTGGTCGTCGCGAGCATTCTCGAGGTGCTCGGCGACAAGGTTCCGCTCGTGGATCACGGGCTGCAAGCGCTGCATACGATCGCCAAACCGCTGGCCGGCGCGATGATCGCCGGCGCGGTCGTCGCACCCGGCAACGATCCGAGCATGATCTTGCTGGGCGTGCTGGGCGGCGCGAATGCGCTTGCCATTCACGGCGTCTCGGCAACGGCCCGGGCGGCGTCGACGGCGACGACGGGCGGATTGGCCAATCCGATCGTGAGCGTCGTCGAGGACGGACTGGCGATCGGCGGGATCGTCCTGGCCTGGTTCATGCCGTTTCTGGCCGCCGGGCTCGTGCTCATCGCCACGATCGCCGGCATCGTTTGCGTGCGCCGGCTGATCGCGTACATCACGGCCCACCGGGAAAACCGCGTCGTCGCCTAAGCGCATCCGTCGACGATGAATCCGTCGCCGCCGGACGCTTCGGAAAAAAAAACGAACGAGGCGCGCGCTGCACCTCGTTCGTGGGGTCCGGTACGCGTGGCGGCTCAGGCAGCCGCGGTTTCGCCGCCCAGCGAATTCTTCGCCAGCAACAAGAGCTGCGCGAACGCCGCGGCGTCGTGCACGGCGAGATCGGCCAGGGCCTTGCGATTGACCGTCACGCCGCCCTTTTTCAAGCCGGCGATGAAGCGCGAGTACGACAAACCTTCGCGCCGGGCGGCAGCATTGATGCGCGAGATCCACAGCGAGCGAAAATCACGTTTGCGCACGCGCCGGTCGCGAAACGCATAGGCCAGCGAGTGCAGCAGCGCTTCGTTCGCGACCCGGTAGTTCCGCCGCCGGGCGGCGCGGAAACCCTTGACGAGCTTCATGACCTTGCGGCGGTGTTTGAGTCCGTGAACGCCGCGTTTGATACGTGCCATCGATCATGTCCCCCTTACAGCAAGTACGGAATCTGCGGCGCAAAGCGCTTGAGATCACCGGCGAAAACGGGCTGGTCCTTGCGGAAATTCCGCTTGCGCTTACGGGTCTTCTTGCTCAGGATATGACCGCAGCCGCTGAACTGGTGACGGTGCATCACTTTTCCGTTCGCACTCACCTTCACGCGTTTTGCGGTCCCCCGATGGGTTCTGATCTTCGGCATGACTTCTCCCGACGTTGTGTTGTGTTCAGACTGTTTCGGATGCGGCGGTCCCGGCGGGAACCGCTTGCGCCGGTGATTCCTCGGCCTCGGCTTCCTCTTCCGCGTCCTTCTTGGCTGCAGCCTCGACCGCCGAATCTTTCACGTGGGTGAATTTCGGCGGCCCCAGCGGCACCGCGCGCGGCGCCAAGATCATAAACATGTTCTTGCCTTCGAGTTTCGCCTCGCGCTCGAGAATCGCGATGTTCGACATGTCGGCGGCCATCCGGTCCAGGAGCCGTTTGCCGAACGACGTGTAGGTGATCTCGCGGCCGCGGAACATGATCGTCACTTTGACTTTGCCGCCGTCCTGCAGCAGCCGTTCGGCCATGCGGGCTTTGACTTCATAGTCGTGCGTCTCGATCTTGGGCCGTAACTTGACCTCGCGCAATTCCCAGTTTTTCTGCTTTTTGCGCGCGTCTTTGTCTTTCTTGGACTGCTCGTACTTTAGACGCCCGTAGTCGCTGATTCGACACACCGGTGGGACCGCGGTTGGCGAGACTTCGATGAGATCGAGTCCCTTCTGACGGGCCAACGAAAGCGCGTTCTCGGTTGGCATGACACCGAGCTGCTGGCTGTCCTCGTCGATGACGCGGACGGTGCGAATGCGAATCTGATCGTTGATACGAAGCGGTCGTGCTATGGCTTGCCCTCCGGCAAAATCGTGGAATAAAAAAGCGGCGATGCCGAAGCACCCCGCTCATGACAAACCGTTGACAAAAACGGTTGGCGAACAGTAGAACCGGATCGCCCGAGGGCATCCGGTGAGAACCACGCGGTTCTGCTTCGGCCCGGTGATCCTATCAAAATTCAGCCCCAGCGTCAAATTTCGCCCGATTGAGGATGCTCACTCCATCAGGCGTTCGCCGTTCTTGGTCAGCAGCAGTGCGCGATAGATCGGGACCCCAAAGCGGAAGGGAAAAAAGATGGACCGCAGGTGCCGCATTGCGCGCGTCAACGTCGGGACGATGCGTTCTCGGCGATCACCGAAGTCTTTGGCGGCCGACTCGCCGGTGAAGATACGCAGCGCCAAGTCCAAGAGCGGGCTGCGGCCCGGCGTGACCACGATGATCCGGCCGCCGGGGGCCAGCACACGGGCAAGCTCGTTGATGGCGCGGCCTGCGTCGGGAAAGAACTCGAAAGCGCTCACCGCGACGATCGCATCGAACATCGCGTCGGGAAAGGGCAGCGCCTCGGCGGACGCCGTCACCAGTTGGGCATCGACGCCGGCCTGGGCCAACACCGCGGTCACCTCGGCGGTCTGCTGATGGATATCCGCACCATACAGCTGGTCGGCATGCTTGGCGAGTTCGGGAAAAAACACGCCGCTGCCGTAGCCGACTTCGAGGAGTTTGCCGGCGCGGCGCTCGGACAGCAGTGAACGAACCAGGGCGAATCGCTGCCGCGAGACGTATCCGAGCAGACCGTCGTAGTTCCAGGCGGCGTGGTCGACGTCGCCCGTTTTGAGCAGTGCCTGGCGCGGGAGGAGCGAGATCGTCATACCCCCCCTGCGCCGGCAGCGGTCGTCGCGGCGGCCAGCGAGTTCTTCGGCCTCTCCATCGCATCGTGGCCGTCGGGCTGGGCGACGAGCAGCAGATAAAGGCAGGCAGCCCAGCTCAAGACGTAGGCCGCGAAGGATCGTTGCACGACCCCGCCTTGCAGCACGACGGCGGCGAAGAGGATCGCCGCGACCGTCGCTGATCCGCCGGGGAATGCCGTTCGATTGCGCCACAAAACCAAGAACGGGATGGCCAGGATGACCCCGTAGGAGCTAAGCGTGCCGGGATACACGATCAAGCCTAGCAGGAGGACAACGGCGAATCCTGCCTCGCTTCGGTGGGTTGTTCGAGCGCACATCACGGCTGTCACGCTCGCCAAAACCAGCGACGCCGCTACGAACAGCGGCTCGCCCAGCGCCCAAACGTGCACCCGGGGCATCGCGTGCATCCGCAAAACCAACGCCAAGAGCGATTGATTCACTTGTTCGGTAAAAGCGAAGGCCGGTTCGCGCGACGACGGGTTGGAATGCACGTAGGCGGCCAGAGCTGCGGGACCCAGCAGCAGCGCTGCGCCGGCGAAGCTGAGCGCTGCGGCGCCGAGCGCCGTCAGCAGCCGCCGGCGGCGGCCGCAGACGGCGTCGAAGAGCAGGAGCGCGGCCGCGTACGGTTTCACCCACAGCGCGAGCACTTCCCAAACGGCTCCGCCCGGAGCGTCGCGGTCGCGTAAGGCCAGCGCCACGAGCAGCAACACGATGAAGTTGGTCTGCGCGTTGTCGACGGTTTGCAGCGTGGCCGGCAGCGCCGCAACGATCGCGAGCAGCAACAGCCCCGCGCGCCGGCCATCGGCGGGGAAGAAGAGGCGGGCCAGGATCCATGCGGCTGCGGCCAACGCAGCGAACTGCGCCGTGTACCAAACGGCCAACGCGACCGGCACCGAAGTCGCGTAGCCGAGCGGATAGAACAGCGCGATCGTCGGCGGCGGGTACGGAAAGCCGACGTTCAAGACCGCCAGCCGGAACTCGTCGCTCGTCGCGAAGGGCGAGGCGAACCGGGCGAAAGCGGCGGGATCGTAGATGTTTTGATGGCCGGCGGCCAGATGCCCGTACAGCCAGAAGCAAGCGAAGTCCCACTCGCGCGGTGCGCGCACGTTCGCGGCGGCGGCGCGCACCAGTCCGGAGCCGTACCAGAGCAGAACCGCAATCGCGGGCCAGGGCGAACGCCGCACGGGGCCTTTGCCGCTCCACAGGATCAGGAGCAGCGGCACGAAGATTCCCGCCGCGAGCGTCGTCAGCATCGCTTACGATTGCCGCGTTGAGAGCAAAAATTCACGGGTCGGGCGCTTGGTGTCAACCTTCCTCAGCGATGTTCGCCAAGCCGCGGCGCGGCAGCGGCAAACGCGGCCGCGGTCCGAATGGCTGTCGCTCGGGCCGATCGCGCAGTTCGGCCATGATCGTTTCCAGCGCGCGCTCCATCTGCGGGTCGGTGCCGCGCGTCGCTTCGTGCGGTGCGATGTCGATCTCGACGTCGGGGTCGGTGCCGTAGTTCTCCACCGCCCAGCCGACGTCGCTGAACCAGAACGAGTACTCGGGCTGAGTGGTCAGCGTCCCGTCGACGAGCCGATGGTAGGGGTTGGTGCCGACGACGCCGCCCCAGGTGCGCATCCCGATGAGCGGTCCCAGCCCGTAGAGCTTGAAGCAATGGCTGAAGATGTCGCCGTCGGAGCCCGCGAACTGGTTGGTCAGCGCGACCATCGGGCCGGCCACGGATTCGGGCGGATACGGCACCGGCGGTCCGTACCGCGAGACGTCGTAGCCGACGCGCTTCCGCGCCAGCTTCTCGAGCAGCAGCGGCGAGATGTGCCCGCCGCGGTTGTAGCGCACGTCGACGATCAGGCCCGCCAAGTTGAACTCGGATAAAAAGCCGCGGTGAAATTCGGCGAAGCCCCACGGGCCCATGTCCGGAATGTGCACGTATCCGACGCGGCCGCCGGTGCGGTCGTGGACGACCCGCCGGTTTTCTTCGACCCAAGCCCGGTAGCGCAGCATCCGTTCGTCGCGCAGCGTGCGGGCGAAGACCCGCCGCCGTTCTTCGTCGCGCATGAGCGTCAAACTGATGTCGCGGGCGGCGACGTTGACGAGCAGCGAGTCCGGCGTGACCTCGCGGGTGACGCTGCGTCCGCCCAGCGCGACGATGACATCGCCGGTGCGAACGTCCAGCCCCGGTTCGGCGAGCGGCGAATCCAGTTCGCGATCCCAGGAGTCGCCGCGGTAGATGCGCGTGATGCGGTAGCCGCCCGCGCCCTCGTCCCAAACGTAGTCGGCCCCCAAGAAGCCGCGCCGGTATTGGGGCGGAACGCGAAAATCGCCGCCGATCTCGTACGCGTGCGAGGTCCCCAGCTCGCCTTGCATTTCCCAAATCAGATCGGAAAGTTCGACCCGCGTACGCAGCCGCGGCAGCAGCGCCGCGTAACGCGCGTAGACCGCGTCCCAGTCGACGCCCGACATCCCTTCGTCCCAAAACTGCTCGCGCTGCAGGCGCCAGGCTTCGGCGTACATTTGGCGCCACTCGCTGCGCGGTTCGACCAGGACACTGACGCGGCCTAAATCGAGGTATCCGCTGCGCCGGTTGAACTCGGTCGGCGCTTTGGGTTCCTCTTCGTCTTCGGGCAGGTCGGCGCCGACGTCGATCACGCGCAGCCGTTCGCGCGATGCGTAGACCAGGGTGCGGCCGTCGGCGCCGACCCGGAAATCGTCGATGTCGCGCACCAGCGTCGCCGAGCGCTGCTGGGTGAAATCGTACGCCATGAGCGTGCCGCCGTGCTCGGACTCGTCGCTGCCCCGCGCATGCGGCTGGATGCCGCGCACCGGGAATTGGCTGAAAACCACGCGCCCCTTCACGCCGGCGATTTGCTCGTAGTGGCCTTCGTCGACCGGAAATCCGAGCATGCGCTGCGGCAAGCCGGCGAAATCGATCGTGATCGGCGCCGGTGCGTCCGCCTTTTCCGCATCGTCGTCTTCGTCGTCGTCTTTGGCGCGATGAATCGGCGCCGGTTTGGCGACGAACGGATTGGGGACGTCGGCCCGCAGCGTGACCACGAAGGGCCGCATCGCTTGAGGAAAACTCAGGTCGAATTGCAGCGCGTCATAGACCGGGTGAAAGTCGCGGGTCGAAATGAAATACAGATATTTCCCCTGCGGATCCCAAGCCGGAGCGCGGTCGGTCCGCAGCGGCGACGTCGCATCGTACACCTGGTCGTCGGTCAAGTCGACGATCCGGATGATCGAGGTGTCGTGCGCGGGCGACCAGGCGTAGGCGATGAAGCGCCCGTCGGGAGAAAAAGCCAGGTCCGTTATTCGCCAGCCGCTGCTCGTGTCGAGCAGCCGCGGTTCTTTGCCGGGGGCGATCACCATGAGCTGATGGCGGTGGTTCGCAAACGCCAAGGTGTCGTCGACCGGCGAAGCGATCAGTTCGGTGATGCGGCCGACGTTCGCGCTGCTGAAGTGATCTGGCGCCGCGCTGCGATCGGCGGGCTCGACGGCAATCCGCTCGAACCCCGCTGAATCGTCGACGTAGGCGATGCGCGTTCCGTCGTGCAGCCAGGTGAAATGGCGCCGCCGCGCGCCGTCTTCGGCGCCGTATTCGGTGACGGCTTCTTCCCAGAGCGGCATTGCGAAGGCTCGGCCGCGTGAGATGAGCCCCAGGGACGTGCCGTCGGGGGACGGGGCAAAGGCTTCGAGCAGATCGCCGGCCTCGACGAACCGGCGCGCGCTTTGCGGTGCCGTCGAGGGAGTCTGCAGTTCGACGCGCCGGATGCTGTCGTCGGCCGGATCGAGGATCACGATCTCGGCACCGCAGGCGTAGACGATCCGGCGGCCGTCGGTCGATGGAAAGCGGGCGTAATACTCGCGCTCGTCGGTATGACGGCGCAGATCGGCGCCGTCGGGCGCGCAGGAATAGATGTTGCCGACGCCTTCGTGATCGGAAAGGAAGAAGACGCGCGAACCGACCCACATCGGCCACACGAGATTGCCGGCGACGTCGCGGCCCACCCGGGTGAATGCGCCGCTCCCCGTCCCGTCGACCCAAAGCTGCCCGGCCGTTCCGCCGCGATAGCGCTTCCAGCGCGCGGGGTCGATGGCGTTGCGTCCGATGAGCATCGCGCCGCCGGCGGCGACCGCGAATGACATCGCATGGCCGATGTTGAGCGCTCGCACCGGGCCGCCGCTCGCCGAGACGGCGAAAGCGTTGGTCTCTTTGATGAACGGCGATGCGGCGTCCGAAGTGAAGAAGACCTCGCTGCCGTCGGCCGACCAGCCGCAAACATAGAGCGCTTCGGCGCCCAAAAAGGTGATGCGGTGCGGCGGTCCGCCGATCGACGGCATGACGAAGACCTCGGGATGCCCTTCATCGCGACCGACGAAGGCGACCGCCGACCCGTCCGGCGAGAGCCGTGGCAGCGAGCATTCGCCGGCACTGGTGGTCAAACGGCGGGCGATTCCGCCGTCCGTCGAAGCGGTCCAAATATCGTCTTCGGTAACAAAAACGAGCAGTTCGCGTGCGAGGTGCGGAGTGCGATGGTATCCCAGAGCGGTCATTGGGTTCGGGCATTGGCGATGCGTCCGAGGCGTCCCGCCGCCGCCCGGCCGCCACATTTCGCCGTTTGAGCGCTGCGTTGCGGAGTAGCGCGAACGGCGGCGCCGAAAGCGTTGCCGCCGATGGATGAACTGCTGAGCGATTTCTACGCCGGTCGTACGCGTGCGCTCGCCCGCGCGATTTCGCTTTGCGAGTCGGGCCACGGAGCCGATCTGATCCGGGCCCTGTATCCGCGAACCGGACGCGCAATGACCGTCGGTCTGACCGGGCCGCCCGGGGTGGGCAAGTCGACGTTGTGCTCGGCGCTCGTCGCGTTCATTCGCAAACTCGGGAAAACCGTCGGCGTCATCTCGGTCGATCCCAGTTCTCCTTTTTCGCACGGCGCGTTGCTGGGCGATCGCATTCGGCTGACCGAGCACTTCGTCGACCCCGACGTGTTCATTCGTTCGATGGCCAGCCGCGGACACTTAGGCGGCGTTTCGGGTGCGACCGCCGACGCCGTATCGCTCATGGACGCGTTTGGCAAAGACGTCATCATCGTCGAAACGGTCGGCGTCGGTCAGTCGGAGATCGAAATTGCGGAGATCGCGGACACGACGCTCGTCGCGCTGCAGCCGGGTAGCGGTGATTCGGTACAAGTGCTCAAAGCCGGCATCTTGGAAATCGCCGATGTGTTCGTGGTCAACAAGAGCGATCACCCGATGGCCTTGCAACTGCAGCGCGAGGTCCGGTCGATGATGGAGATGTTGCAGTTCAGCGGCTGGGTTCCGGCCCTGGTCGCAACGCAAGCCGTAACCGGCAAAGGAATCGATGCGCTCTGGGCGGCGATCGTCGAGCACGATCGTTACTTGAAAACGACCGGTGAGATAACCGAGAAGCGGCGCGCGGCGTTTGCGCATCGGGTCCGCGCGCTGGCCCTGGGCGCGCTCGAAGCGCGAATCGAGCGAGAGCTTGGAGCGCTCGACCCGGCAAGCGATCCATATGACGCGGCGCGCGACGTGCTCGAACGCTTCGGCCTGCATGGCGACGTCGTTTCCGCCGGCAACATTGCCGCGCGCAGCGCCGTTCGAGCGACGGTGAAGGGTCTGTAAGGGCCGTTCGCGATCGCGCTGCTCGGCGCATCGAGCCCGGCGGTCCGAACGCCGTCGACCGATTCGGTTAAACCAGACCGCAGCGCAGCGCTGACACGGCGGCACTGACCCGATCGTGCACGCCTAACTTTCGGAACAGATTGAGGACGTGCGTGTGCACCGTCGCCGTCGCGCAGTCGAGGCGGCCGGCGATTTCGCCGTTCGAATAACCGTCGACGATCAGCCGCAAAATTGCCCGTTCGCGCGGCGAAAGGTGCGGAGCGGCAGGTAGCTCGCGCGGATGCAGCAGAACGCGCGAAATCTCCGGGTCCAGCCACGTCGCGCCCTCGGCGACCGCTTTGATGGCCTTGAGGAGACGAGCTTGGGGCGTCGTCGCCAGACAGCACGCGTCGGCGCCGGCGACGAGTGCAGCGCGCAGCAGCGATTCATCGATGACGTGCTTGAGCGACAGCACGCCGACATCCGGCCGGCGCGCTTTACATCGCTCGATGAGCTCCAGTCCGGTCGCCGGCCGGCCCTCCGCGCCCAGACTCATGTTGACGAGCATGACTTGCAGTTCCGGCCGTTCGAGAAATGCCTCCGCGCCCGTGATGTCGGATGCCGATCCCATGACGGCGATCTCCGGGTCCTCGCGCAAGACCGCCGTGAGCGCCTCGCGCGTGACGTTGTTTTCTGCCACGATTGCCAGGTGGATCGTCGCCAGCCCGGACGACGACACCGTTGATGGTTGCATGTATTCTCGCCTTAAGACGCCGGAGGACGGGTGGTGGCTTGACAGCCGAAGCGGGAACAAACTTTCAACTTTGCTTGGTTTTCTTGTAAAGGCATTTTGCACCTACACTGAACGGTCGACTTGCTGCAAATCTCATCCGCGACTACCTTCAGTCAGCGGACTTTTCTTAGCCCGCCGGACATACGGGGTATTTTCATGAAGCGAAAAGCTCTAGCCATCGGCATCGCGGCCGCCGTTCTCGTGCTCGGCGGCGGCGGTTTGGCGCAGCGGGTCGTGGCACAGCAGAAGGTCGCGCTCAACGACATGTCGTCGAATGCCGGCCAATGGGTGATGCCCAGCCAGAACTACGCTAATCTGCGCTTCAGCGAACTCGATGAGATCAAAACCGACAACGTAGCCAACCTCAAGGCGGCTTGGACGATGTCGACCGGTGCGACGCGCGGGCACGAAGGCCAGCCGCTCGTCATCGGCGACACGATGTATTTCGAGAGCGCCTACCCCAACCACGTGTATGCGATCGATCTGTCGGACTATCACATCAAGTGGCAGTTCACGCCGAAACAAGACCCCTTCGCCACCTCGGTTGCGTGCTGTGACCTGGTGAACCGCGGCGTCGCCTACGGCGACGGGAAGATCATCGTCGACGCGCTCGACGGCCAGATCATCGCGCTGAGCGCTGCGTCGGGAAAGCCGATTTGGAACACCAAGAACGCGAATCCCGAACTCGGGCAGACGGTAACGTCCGCCCCGCTGGTCGTCAATGACAAAGTCATCGTCGGCGTGTCGGGCGGCGAATACGGCGTGCGCGGCTACTTGACGGCGCTCAACCTCTCGACCGGGAAGCGCGTCTGGCGCGCGTACAGCGCGGGTCCGGACAGCGAAACTTTGATCCCGGCCGGATTCAACGGACCCAAGAATGCCGGTGTTTCGACCTGGCAAGGCGACGCCTGGAAAGTCGGCGGCGGCACGACCTGGGGCTGGTATTCGTACGATCCCAAACTCAACCTGATTTACTACGGCACGGGGAATCCGGGAACGTGGAATCCGACCCAGCGGCCGGGCGACAACAAATGGTCGATGACCATCTTCGCGCGCGACGCCAACACCGGTGCGGCGAAGTGGGCCTATCAAATGACGCCGCACGACGCGTGGGACTATGACGGCATCAACGAGATGATTCTCGTCGATCTCAACATGAACGGCGAAACGATTCCGGCACTGGTGCACTTCGACCGCAACGGTTTCGCCTACGAACTGGACCGCCGCAACGGCAAGCTGCTCTTGGCGCATAAGTTCGATAACGACGTCAATTGGGCGACGAGCATCAGCATGACAACCGGCCGGCCGGTTCTCGATCCCAAATACGGCACCAAGGCCGGCGTCAACGTACATGGCATCTGCCCCGCTGCCATGGGCAGCAAGGATCAGCAGCCTGCATCGTTTGATGAAACGACCGGCTATTTCATCGTCCCGACCAACCACAACTGCATGGACTACAAAGCCTTCGCCGTGAAGTACAAAGGCGGGTTCCCGTTCGTCGGCGCCATCGTGAAGATGTATCCGGGTCCGGGCAACTATCGCGGTGCAGTCGAAGCGTGGGATCCGATCAACGGCAAGATCGTTTGGAGCGATCACGAGTTGTTCCCGGCTTGGGGCGGGACGCTTTCCACCAAGGGCGGCGTCGCGTTCTACGGCACGATGGACGGCTGGTTCAAAGCCATCAACACCAAAGACGGCAAAGAACTGTGGCGCTTCCACACCCCGTCGGGTATCATCGGCAACCCGATCACCTACACGCATGCCGGTCATCAGTATGTCGCGATCCTCTCGGGCGTCGGCGGCTGGGCCGCGCTTGGGCTCGCGGCGGGCTTGACCGAACCCACTGCCGGTCTGGGAGCCGTCAACGCGGCGCAGGACTTGGCGAGCTACACGCAACTCGGCGGCGACTTGTTGGTCTTCTCGCTCTGATGCGTTGGCGTTCCGGCGTCGCGGCGGCGTTCACCGCCGCGACGCTCCTCTTCACCCCGAGCCTTCCGGCTCACGCGCTGGCACCATTGCGCGTCTGCGCCGACCCCGATTACATGCCGTTCTCGAATCGCGCCGGCCAGGGCTTCGAGAACAAGATCGCCGAGCAGGTTGCGCATCGGCTGGGGACGTCCGTGCAGTACACGTGGGCGTCGATGCGCGGCAGCGGCGGCTACGATCAGTTCATCCACGATTATCTCAATACGGGCAAGTGCGACGTCGTCGTCAACGTCCCGTACGCGAGTGAAAACGTTACGGCGACCGACCCCTACTATATCTCGTCGTACGTCTTCATCTATCCCAAGAGCAAGAACTATCCGATCTCGTCGCTCGATTCACCGGTGCTCAAAAAACTGCGCATCGGATTCGAGGCGGACACGCCCGCGCAGACGGGTTTGCAGATGCGCGCGCTCATTCTGCATTCGACGGTGTTCGATGTCGGCGACACCGAAGGGGCGTCGCCCGAAGAGATGCTCGACGCGTTGCAGGCGGGCAAGATCGCCGTGGGCATCACCTGGGAGCCCGCGATCGGCTACTATCTCCAGAAACGTCCCGACGTGGCGGTCGTTACCGTCCCAAACACGCGCTCGCTGGGTTCACCCGAGCAGTATGCGTTTCCAATGGCGATGGGGGTGAAGAAAGGCAACACCGCGCTCGCTGCTCAACTCAACTCGGTCATTTCACGCAACAAACCCGACTTGACGGCGATCCTGACCCGGTACGGCGTCAAGCTTTACAAGCCCGAAAGTCCCGGATAACCGCGCCGATTCCGGCGTCACTTCACACAACCTTGGAGGGGAAATAAGCATTATGACCAGCAGCGTAACCAGCAGCACGAAGACCGTTCCGCTGATCAGCTCAGGCACTGCCGGGCCGTTGGGTGCCATTCATCTGCCGCGACTTTGGACGAAACTGACCTTGGCGGCGGCGGGAAAACTGCAGGATGGCTATGACTCTGCGGGTGCGGGCTTCGATCAAATGACGATCGATGGCTTGAATCTCAAGCGCGACGAGGTCATCGCCTTCGTGACCGAGCGCAAGCCGACATACGTGCAATTCGAGGCCTGGGTCTTGGAAAAGAACGGCGGAAACATTCCGGCCGCGACGATCGAGAAACACAATGCGGCCGTGCGCGGGTACCATCATTCCGACGAACTCGCCGCGCAGATGCGTGCGGCAAGCGGACTCAAAGACGCCGGCATCAAGGATGCCGTAACCCTCAACATGCTCGAAGACTTGGACGAACTGCACGCGCAGACGACCAAGTAAACCGCTACCAGACAGTTACGGAAAGCAAGGAATGACCGGAAGAGTCTCGGGAACTTGGCCCATCGTGGCCGCAATCGCGATCGGCCTGGGCTCGATGGCGGCGTCGGGGACGCCGCCATCGAGCGTCAGCTATAGTGCCGCGCAAGCCGCTGCCGGTGACAAACTCTTCGCAGCGAAATGCTCGGCCTGCCACGGTGAACATCTCGAAGGCGGCGCCGGGCCGGCGCTCACCGGGGCAACGCTCAACACGCTGGCCAAGAATACGAAACTGACCGTGGGCGACATGTTCACATTCATCTCGCAGCAGATGCCGCTCAACGAGCCGGCCAGCTTGACGCACGACCAGTATGTCTCGATCATGGCGTACATTCTGCACTTCAACGGCTACAAGGCCGGCAAAGCGTTGACCTACGACGGTGCGTTGAAGTCGCCGACTGTCGTGCAATCATTGAAATAAGCGGATCACCAACATGCTCGCCGTTGTGGGTCTCATCGTCGGCGTTCTCACCTTCGCTCCGGGCGATCCGGGGCTGGATTACGCCGTAACGCCGACGTCCCCGGAGCTGCGAGCACTCGGCAGCCGGCTCGCGCACGACCTGCGCGCAGCCGGTACGCCGGCGCGCTACGTCGCGGTCACCTGCAGCGACGCTGCGTGCGCGCGGCAGGTCGGCGAAGCCCGCCATCTGTCGCGGGTCGTCTTCAGTTCGGCGACGCGTCACATGGCGATGATTTGGACGGCGAACGCCAGCGTCGTCGACGTCGCGACGGGCAAGATTTCCGGCCCGTACGACATCGGCTACAAAGGCGACTACGACGCGATCTGTGTCGGGCTCGACGAGCTCGCCACAGCGATGCGGCCGGCGCTCGTCGACGGCACGCATGCCGCCCGTCAGCACCTGAAATAAAGCTCGCGCCGTTTTCGAGACCGGCGGACCGCCGGCAATCGCGAACGCTTCTTTGGGGGAGAGATGAAAGAACGCATTGGGGTCGTGGGCATCGGCCGGATGGGTGCCAACATTGCCCGGCATCTCAAGGATGTCGGATATCCGATCACCGCAGTGTACGATGTCGCCCCGGACCGAGTCGCCGAGCTGGCTAAAGAGCTGGGCGCTGCCGGCTGTGCGAAGCTCGCCGACGTCACGGCAAACGCCGACGTCATCATCACGGTCGTCACCGACGACAACGCGATGCGCACGATTTTCGCGCCGAGCGGAGACTCGCTGCTGACCGGTGCGCGGGGCAAGATCTTCGTGAATTGCGCGACGATTACGCCGGCCGTGCACGTCGAAGCCGCCGAACGGGCGGCGGCGGCCGGTGCGCGAACGGTCGAGACGCTGATGGCGAGTTCGATCCCGCAGGCGCGCGACGGCAAGCTGTACCTTATCTGCGGCAACGACGAGGATGCGTTCGAGGCGATCAAGCCGATCCTCGAACAGATGTCGGTATCGCTCAAGTTCGTCGGCGGTCCGGGGAAAGCCGCGCAAGTCAAGGCGCTCATCAACATGCTCATGAACATCAACACCGCGGGGCTGGCCGAGGCGCTGGGCTTATGCGATGCGCTCGACTTGGATCTAACGATGCTGCGTGAAGTCTTCTCGCAAACGGGCGCAAATTCGCGCGTGCTCGAAACCGACGGCGAAGACATGCAAAAGCACGATCACGAGGCGTATTTCAGCGCCGAACACGCGGCCAAAGATTCGGGCATCGCGCTGCAGCTGGCCAGGGATGAAGGGCTCGATCTGCCGCTGGCGGCTGCGACCAAAGCGCAATACGACGAGATGGTCAAACGCGGCTTGGGTCAGCTCGACAAATCAGGGATCTCGGAACTCACGTTCAAGAGCCGTCAGCCGGCGTGATCGCATCGGGAGCCCGGCACGTGCAGCTCGGCGACGGCGCGGTCACCGCCGTCGAGCAATGGGGCAGCACCGGCCCGATCTTGCTCTGCGTTCACGGGATCACCAGTTCGCGCAAAATGTGGATGCGGACGGCCGATTATTTCGCCTCGAGCTATCGCGTCGTGGCCTACGATCAGCGCGGTCACGGCGATTCGGCGGGCGTGCGCGGACCGCTGACGCTCGAACGAAGCCTGGCCGATCTCGCGGCGGTTGCCGCGAGCCTCGACGGTCCCATTCGCGGGCTGCTCGGACATTCGTGGGGCGGGGCGGTCGCGATTTTGGGCGGGCGGCGCATCGCCTGCGAACGGGTCGTCGCGATCGATCCGATGATCCATCAGGCGCCGGGCGCGTGGGCCGCGGATTTCGTCGACGATGTGCGGGACGTGCTGGCGATACCGCCGGCAGAGCGGGCCCCAGCGATTCGCGCGCTGTTCGCCGGCGCCGTACCGCTCGAGATCGACGCGAAGGTGCACGCGATGCAATCGATGCGCATCGAAACGCTCGAAGCGCTGGGCGCGGAAAACGGCGCGGACGCCGGTACGTGGGATCTGCGCGAAGCGCTGCGCGACTACCCGAAGCCGTTGTACTTGCCGGTGGCCGATCCGAGCGATTCGGTGATCTTCCCTGCCGACTTGGCTTTCGTGCGCGAGCACGGCGGTCCGAACGTGACGATCGAGGTGTTCGTCGGCGAAGGCCATACGCTGCAACGCAGCGCGTTCGGGAAATTTGCCGCTGCCTGCGAGCGATTTTTGGCCGGCCGACGTCCCGCTGCTTAGGCGGCGGCGGACACCGTGTTTGACCCGGCGGCCGGCGAAAATTGGACGCAATGCGGGCAGTTGGGATCGATCGTCCGGTGACTTGCGTCGTGAATGCACTCCGGGCACAAGGCGGCTATGCGAAAACGCGGGTCGTGATACGCTTGGTGCCGCGCGAGCGTTGACTCGCGGGCGGCCTTCTCAGCAGCGCGTTTGTCGAGGACTCTTGTGGCGACGAATGTCGCAACGACGATAACGGCAACGGTCGTGATTGAGAAAATTGAGCTCACGTGTTTTGCCTCTTTGGGACTTTTGTCGGCGCGCTGTACGGGTGCGCCCTTAGAGATATTGTCGGCTGTTCGCGCGACAATTTGACGGCTCGATTGCTCGGGCCGCCGGATCCGGGTCCGGATCCCATCTGTGGCAAAAAACCAGCAGGTTCGATCCGGTAACGTTATTCATGGTCCAAAGAGTGCGTCTCACGAGCCCGTGCCCCGCGTTCGGCCGGTTAAGGTTTGGCGTAGGCGGCGGGTTCCGGAAGCTCGAGCTTTGAGGTGCGGATTTTCCGCGTTTCACCCGGGCGCCTCGGGAGATCAGCCTAGTGGGGGCGAACTGGAGGCGGGCTTCCCCATCTGTGGAGGAACGATTCGTGGCGAAAATGGTCGAACGGGCCTCGGGTTTGGGGCCGGCCGAAACTCCGAATTACGCTGCTGTGCGCGAACGCTACCAGGCCAAG
>JBEKHC010000090.1:0-21016 GCA_050012475.1 Candidatus Velthaea sp. | reverse complement strand
AAACGATCGGAACGACGTCGCCCCAGCTCTCGTCGTCGCCCTCGCCCGAAGAGCGCGGGCGCGACAGCGTAACGATCGTCCTGGGTCATGACGTGACGAACACGATTCTAGCGGAGCCGCAACGGCCCTGATGGATTGGTCTCGGCTTCGCTCGACCAATCCGTAAAGGGGCGGCGGACCCGCCGCCGCGACGGCTATTGGCCGGCCAGCGCCTCCACGGCGACGTCGACGGAAAGCTCGCTGCTCGCGCCGCCGTGCGCGCCTTTGTACACGCCGCGCACCGGGCTCACGTCGCGATAATCCCGCCCGACCGCGATCTTGACGAAGCCGTCGCTGATGCGTTGATCGTTGGTCGGATCGTATCCCACCCAGCCGTATGGGGGGAGATACGCCTCCGCCCATGCGTGCGAGGAGTCGGCGCCCAAAATTCCGCTTTCTTGGCCGCTGAAGATGTAGCCGCTGACGTAGCGCGCCGGGATGGCGTGAAACCGGCACAGCGCGACGAGGATATGGGCAAAATCCTGGCACACGCCGCCGCGCAGGCGGATCGATTCATCGACCGTCGTGTGCACGCTCGTCGCGTGTTTGTCGTACGTGAAACCGGCCTTGATGGCGCGGCCGGCATGAGCAAACCAGGCGTCGAGGTCGTCCTCGGGCGAGCCGACCAGCGACGCGAACGCCCGCAGTTCCGGACCGAATGCGACGTACGCGCTCTCGCGCAAAAAATCGTACATCGACGCGAAGTCCGGATCGCCCAGGAGCGCATCGCGCGTCACCCCCGGATTCGGCTCCGGCTGCGCCGGCCGTACGGTTGCGACCGACGAACGCGCCGTGATCGACAAGACATCGTGTTCGGGCAACACGCCGAAGTTCTGAACTTGATTGCCGAATCGGTCGACGTGCGTGAATACCCGCGCGTGCGGCGCGACGTGAATCTCGTATTTGGTGCAATATTGCGTCGTATCGCTGAGCGGCTGCAGGTGACAGACCATATACGATTCGTGAACTTTGGTCGGGTAGCGGTACGTGGTCTGATGCAGGATCGTGAATTCCAAGGCTGTCGATGTACTCGCTCGGAGAAGGGCAATAAAAACGTTTCTATCTTCGGACTAGGCTCTAGGCTCGCAACCCGCCGCTCGGCCCCCTTCGGGGGCCAAATCCTGCTGTTATGCGAGGATGCGCGGAAAATACGCCGTTTGGACGGCCGCGCTGACGGCGTCCAGCCGGGCGCCGATGCGCGTGCTGAACTTGGTCGGGCCTTCATCGAGAATTTCTTCGAGCTGCACGAAATCGAGCATCGCCTGCAGGCGCCCCGTGATCCGCTCCGCTTCGTCGCTGTAGGCGCCCATCGCCGTCCCCGAGAGCCGATGCAGCGCGCGATCTACCTTGCCCGTGCAAAAGCGCACCGAGCGCGGAAAGCTGCGGTGGAGAAACAAAAACGCCAAGGCTTCGCTGGGATCCGACGACAGGCGCTGCGTGCGCACGAACGGCTCGCTCGCGCAGCACATCTCGAGCAACCGCTGCCATTCGGGCGCGGAATCGTCGCCAGGTTCGTGCGTTTTGAGAATCCGTGTCGTCATCGAGGCGCGTTCCAAGTACCGGCCGATCTGCAAAAAGGTCCATTCGTCGTCGTGCGTGATCGTTGCATCCACGATGCCGCCGAATGATTGCGCGGCATCGCGCACCTTGCGCAGAAACGACGACGGGCCTTCGCGGGCGATCGCGCGCGGCGACTGAGCTTCGACGAAGAGGTACATGGAATTGATCGTTTCCCAAACTTCGGTCGTCAGTTCGGCCCGCACGCCCAGCGCGTTCGACCTTGCGATCCGAATGCACGAGATCACCGAACTGCGGTTCTCGGTCGAAAACGTGCCGTAGGTGAACGCGTCGTTGGCCAGCGTCGGGCCCTCGAAGGTGGGAACGTCCTCGGGTCCGCCGGCCAGCTCGAGCACGCTCGACCAAACGCGTCGCGCGTCTTCGCTGCCCGCGGCCAGGCGGTCGACGGTGCGGTTGAACGCGACGTCGATGATGCGCGCCAGCGATTCGGCGCGTTCGATGTTGCGGCTCATCCAGTAGAGCGATTCGGCCACGCGTGAGAGCATCAGCCAGCCTCGCAATCGTGCGTCAAGGGTGCCATCAATCGAGGATCCACGTATCTTTGCTGCCGCCGCCTTGCGAAGAGTTCACGACGAGCGAACCCTCGCGCAGCGCGACGCGCGTGAGCGCGCACGCCGGAACGTCGACCTCGGCGCCGTAAAGGACGTAGGGCCGCAAGTCAATGTGGCGGGGAGCGATGTCTTCGCCGACGATCGTCGGATGACAGGATAGGGGGACGATGGGCTGCGCGATGAACTCGCGCGGCGAAGCTTCGATGGCCGCGCGGAATTTCTCCCGGTCGATCCGGGTCGACGACGGACCCATGAGCATGCCGTATCCGCCGGATTGATTGGTATTTTTCACCACGAGTTCCTCGAGATGCCCGAGGACGTGGCGCCGCTGAAGTTCGTCGTTGCAATCGAAGGTCGGCACGTTGGGGAGAATCGGATCTTCGCCCAAATAATACTTGATCATCGCCGGCACGAACGGATAGACCGCCTTGTCGTCGGCGACACCGGTGCCCACAGCGTTGGCCAGCACCACGTTCCCCGAGCGATAGGCATCCATCAAGCCGGCGACCCCCAGCGTTGAGTCGGCGCGAAAATAGAGCGGGTCGATGAAGTCGTCGTCGACGCGGCGGTAGATGACGTCGACGCGCTGCGTCCCCTTGGTCGTCTTCATGTAGACGATATTGTCGCGCACGATGAGATCGTGACCCTCGACGAGCTCGACGCCCATGCGCCGGGCCAACATCGTGTGCTCGAAGTAGGCCGAGTTATAAATACCCGGCGTGAGCAGCACGATCGTCGGTTCGACGTTGCCGTACGGGGCAGCGTTGGTCAGCGCGGCGCGCAGCCGGCGCGGATAGTCGTCGACGGGCAGCGGCTGATAGTGCTCGAACAACCGCGGAAAGGAGCGCTTGAGTACGTCGCGATTCTCGAGCACGTACGAGATGCCCGAAGGCGTGCGCAGATTGTCTTCGAGCACGTAGTACGTCCCGTCGCGGCCGCGAATCAGGTCGATTCCCGAGACGTGGATGTAGACGTCGTGCGGCAGCTTGAGGCCGATCATCTCGCGACAGAAGAACAGCGAGGAATACACCAGTTCCCAGGGCACCACGCGATCGGTGAGGATTTTCTGCGGACCGTAGACGTCGGCCAAAAAGGCATTGAGCGCATAGACGCGCTGTGAAATTCCGCGGCGCAGGAGCGACCATTCGTTGCCGGGCACGATGCGGGGGATGAGATCGAACGGCATGATGCGCTCGGTCCCGCGAGCGTCGGCGTAGACGGTAAAGGTCACCCCTCGCTGCAGCAGCACGGCGTTGACAGTTGCGACGCGATGCTGAAAGTCAGTCCAATCGATCGAGCGCAACGTTCGAGCAAGTCCGACATAGTGGGAACGCGGGACGCCGACGTCGTCAGAGAATTCATCGTAAAAGTCAACGCGCGCATAACGCTCGAGAAGGGGCTGCATAGTCGCTCACAGTTCAACTTTTTCGCAAGGCTTTCACTTGGCCACGTGGCCAACGCGGCGTGACTTGGGAAGAAGGGTTGGGATGGGACGAGGAACGGTTATGCGGTCGTTCGCAATCGGTTTGACGTGCGGTTTACGTTCGATGACCGGACCGGCGGTGGTGCAGTGGCGCGCGCGCGACCCGATTCGCTTAGCGCTCGCCGGCCTCGCCGCCGGCGAACTCATCGCGGATAAACTCCCGGCAACGCCGGCGCGAACGATCCCGCCTGCGTTGATCTTTCGGGCGCTTTCGGGCGGCTTCGCCGGCCGCAGCGTCGCCCGGTCGTTCGGTGCGGACCTCTCGGGCGGGACGTTGGCCGGAGCACTCGGCGCGGTGCTCGCCGCTTTCGCGGGCCAGGCGCTGCGCGCGAGCATCGTTCGCACGAGCGGATTGCCCGATCCACTCGTGGCCTTCGCGGAGGATGCCGTGGCGATCGCGGGCGCGATCGCCGCCTCGCGGAAACCGGCCGACGAACGACCGCCAGGCGCCGGCCCTACCGAAACCGGGGCCCAGTGACCGCGCCCCCTTATCGAGAACGACTATCGTCTGGCCCCGAAACCCCGCTCAGTCGCGCCCCAAGAGGCAAAAAGCGGGCTTGGATTTCCACTTTCATCCACAACGTCCACAATGAGTGTGTGGAAGCTAACATTCCGTTAATCTCATGTTGAGCGCCCGCGAAAATGGGCACAGAAATATCTTGCCGGTGCGACCCTGCTCGCAGACGAAATCTCGGGCAGGCCACGCCGAAGGTTCGACACGAATTTTTCGCCGGAATGATCGAGCTCAACGGCGTCCGTGATGCTTTAGCGGCGTTGACGCGGAATGCTCCACGCTTCTACCAGGCGCCCGGCCGCTTGAACCTCATCGGCGATCACGTCGACTATAGCGAGGGTTTCGTGCTGCCGATCGCGATCGACCGGATGACCGTGTTGGCAGCCGCAAAACGCAGCGACCGGATCGTACGCTTGCATTCGATTGCGCACGGTGAGACCGCCGAGTTCGACCTCGACGATGCCGGGCTGCAGCCGCGCGGGGGATGGATCGGCGGCTTGCACCGAGTCGCGCTCGGACTCGAACGGCGCGGCGCGGCCCTGCGCGGCTCGGATCTTGCCGTGCGTACGACGATCCCGCAGCGCAGCGGGCTGGCTTCGTCGGCGTCGCTGGGCCTGGCCGGAGCGCTCGCCCTGCTCGGAACGTCCGGCACGGAGATGCCGGTCGACGACGTCGTCGCGGTCTGCCGGGAAGTCGAAGGCGAAGTCGCGCCGATCGCCTCAGCCATGGGCAAGCGCGATCACGCCCTGCTCATCGACTGCCGCAGCGGGGAAGCAACCACCGTTCCGCTCGTCTTGGGTGGAGTCGCGATCGTTGTCTGCGATGCGCACATCGCGCGCGACCGCCGCGCGCTCGAACGCGAACGGCGCAGCCAGTGCGACCAGGCCACCACGACGCTGCGTACGCATCTGCGCCGAATCCGAACCCTGCGCGACGTGTCGCTGGCTGATTTTCTCCGCCTGAGCGAAAAGCTTCCACCGCTGTTGCGCCGCCGGACGCGGCACGTCGTCACCGAGAACGTCCGCGTTTTGCAGACCGTCGCCGCCGTACGCGCCGAAGATCCGATCGCGATCGGCGGCCGGCTCAACGAGTCCCACGACTCGCTGCGCGACGATTACGATCTGAGTTCGCCCGAGGTCGAGCTCTTGGTCGGCGCAGCCCGTTCGGTGCCCGGCGTCTTCGGTTCGCGGATGACGGGCCGCGACGGCGCCACCGTCTCGCTGGTTCGCCGCGACGCGCTGCCGGCGTTTCGCGCGACGGTCGGCACCGCGTATCGCTCGGCCTTGGGACGCGAGCCCGTGATGCTCGAGGTGCGCGCCGCAGACGGCGCCTCGGTGCTCGGCTGAGGCCGCGGCCGTAGTCCAACGGGCTCTGCGGACGTGTCTTTCGGCCCGGGGTCTCGTGACGCGGAACGGGTACGATCGACAGACGCCGGCTTGCTGCTTGACTCCTGGCAAGCAGTAGCCGGCCATCGATCGTTCCGGCCCGGCGCTTGCGTCGTGCTCAAGCAGGGGAGCTTCGTTTTCAGATGATGGATCCGCAAAAATTCCACGACGACGTCTCGCACATCGTGCTGCACGCGTGGATCGCGACGTATCTGCGCCCCCGGACCACCCGCGCGCCGCGGCCGGCATTTCAAAATAGCCAAAGCAAGTTACAAGAGAGCGCCGCGCAACTCGCCGTCGCACTGGAAAAGATGCGCATCGCGAACGCCCGGCTCGCCGCGCGGATGGCCGAGCACCGGGCGTTTTTCGCCAAATATCAAACACCCGAGTAAGCGTCGCCGCGCGGCACGCGCGAGAGCATCTGCGGACGGTACGGTGAAGAACAACCGCGTAACGGTTGTGCCAACACCAATCCGTCATGGAGATGAATATCTATGCGCGCGCAGATCCTCGTAACCCCCGGTCCCATCGAATCCAAGCCGCTAACGCTCAAAGACGTCGCGGTACCCGAGCCCGGTCCCGGCGAGGTCCTCATTCGAGTGACGGCATGCGGTGTTTGCCGCTCGAACCTGCACATGATCGAAGGCGATTGGGTCAAGATCGGCGTTCCGGCGATATCGCCCATCATCCCCGGCCATGAAGTGGTCGGCAAAATCGACAAAGTCGGTGCCGGCGTCGACTGGCTCAAAGTCGGCGATCGTGTCGGCGTTCAGCCGCTGTGGTCGACCTGCGGCCACTGCGAATTCTGCCTCACCGCGCGCGAACAGCTCTGTCAGAGCGCGAACAAGAAAATTACGGGCGAGAACCGCGACGGCGGCTACGCCGAGTACATGCTGGGATACGCGCTGCACACGTACAAAATTCCCGACTCGATCAGCGACGAAGAAGCCGCGCCGCTGTTCTGTCCGGGCGTCACCGCGTACGGCGCCGTTCACAAAGCGCATCTCCAGCCCGGTCAAACCATGGCGCTCTTCGGCATCGGCGGCGTCGGCCACATGGTGCTGCAATTTGCGGCGCTGACCGGCGCGGATATGATCGGCGTCGCGCGCGGCAAGAATCATCTCAAACTCGCCAAGGAACTGGGCTGCTCGCGCACGATCGACGCCAACGACGGCGATGCGGGCGAAACCCTCAAGAAAAGCGGCGGCGTCGACGTCGCAATCGTCTTCGCGCCGTCGACGCCGATGCTGCGTCAGGCGATCGCCGCGACCAAGCCGGGCGGGAAGATCGTCGTCGGCACCTTCACCGACCCCGGTCCCTTCTTCTTCCCCGACGAAAAGCAGATCATCGGCTCGGTGATCGGCTCGCGTTGGGAGATGGAGAACGTGCTCAAGATTGCCGGAGCCGGCAAAGTCAAGGCGCATATCGTGACTTTCCCGCTCGAGAAGACCGACGAAGCGCTGCGCCAGCTCAAAGGCGGCGAGATCGAAGCCCGCGCCGTGCTCACGATGTAACGCAGCGCGCGACGTGCGCGCACCGGATGCAGCTGGGCTTTGCGCGCAGTTGCATCAGTGCTTGACACAAAGCGGACTGGATCTTCGTTCGCGGCAAGGCGCGAAGAGGGAGCAACGCCGTAGCGTTGTGACCGATGAGCAACGCAGCAGCGGGCGGAGAGCCGGTTCGCGACTGTCCAAGGGCACGGGGTCGGCGGCGCTCAGTTCGCGACGGCTTTGTCGACGATGTAGAAGCGGAAGCGAACTTTTTTGCCCGAGGCCGGATCGGTCAGCGAGATGCCGGTGTACCCGGGCTGCTTGGCGAGATAGATGCCTTGCACGCCCGGAGGGTTCATCGCGTTGGGATTCTTGAGGTTCATGATGTCGGTGTTCTGGACGTTGTCGACTTGCCAAGCAACGCCGTCACGCATCGCGATCGTGATTGCGTCGCCGGTATGATAGAACAAGTCGCGATTTGCTTCGTTGCTGTCGACGGTGTGGTCGTACGCCGCCAAGTCGCGATCGATATCCGCCAGCATCGCGGTTGCCTGACTGTCTTTGTTGGTGACGAGCTTTTGCGCCGCTTCGATTTCGGCGCGCATGAGCGCCGCGCGGTCTGTGGGCAACAAGCCCTGGTTGACGTCGCCGTCGATGCGTTCGTTCAACACCCCGACCGTCGCCTGATCCGCCGTCGGATCGTATTGCGCGTTGGCCGCAAGCGGGATGACGGCAAGCAACACGGTGAGTGCGGCGGGCGAAACCTTCATGTCCGTGGTACGGCCGCCGACCGGCGAGAAGTTCCCATCCGCGGCCGCCGCCCAGCCGAGCCCGCGGCGGCCTGGAGGTTTGGGCGGCTCGGGCGAACTCGGGCATATGAACGCGCTCGCGGTCACGCGGCATGAGTCCGCCTTCGGCGTTTGGATCCAGACCCAGTGGGCGCCAGGGCCCGACTCGCCGCTCGGCGCGGCGATCGAGAGCATTTGGCATTTCGACGGGACGCTCAGCTGCGCGCGCGAGCGCGTGTTTCCGGACGGCACACTCGAACTCATCGTGCAGCTCGACACCCCGCACCGGCCGGGCGTCGACGGACCGGCCGACCGCTTTCCACCCGTCTGCGTCACCGGTTTGCGAACGACGGCCGAAGTCGTCGAAGCGCCGCCGGGGCGCTGCCGCGTGCTCGGCGTAAGACTCCGGCCGCCGGCGGCGTTCCGGCTCCTGCGCGCGGCGCTGGCCGAGCTGACATCACTGACCGTCGATTTGCACGCCGTGCTCGGCGGCGCGGCGGCCGAATTGAGCTCGCGCGTGCACGGTGCCCGCGACGGCAGCACTGCCGTTCGCGCAGCAGCAGCATGGGCCGCGCAGCGCGTCGCGCTCGGACCCGTGAGCGATCCGATGGTGCAGCGCGCGCTCGCGGCGATCGTTGCCGACGGCGGAACGCGCTCGATTGCCGACCTCGACGCGTGGCAAGGGCGCTCGCGCGCCCGTTTCGCCGCCGCCTTCCGCGACCGCGTCGGCGTCACGCCCAAACGTTTTGCCCGCATCGTGCGCTTCAACCGCGCGCTCAACGCGATCGCCCATGGCAGCGCACCGCTGAGCGAGGTTGCGCTCGCCGCCGGCTACTACGATCAAGCGCATTTCACGAGCGAGTTTCGCGCGCACGCCGGCCTGACGCCAAGTGCGTATCTCCGCGCCACGCGTTATCCCGGCGCGACCAGCCTCGTCCAGGACGCGGAGCAATATTTCCAAGACACCGCGTCCTGACGTCAGCTACACTCGCGTCATGAGTCACTCAACTACGACATCGGTCCAAACCTTCTATCCGGCGTTACGTTACGCCGACGCCCAAGCCGCCATTGCCTGGCTCGCCCAAACATTCGGCTTCGAGGAAGCCGTCTGCTACAAGGACGGCGACGGCACGATCGTGCATGCCGAACTGCGTTTTCACGGCGGTTTGGTGATGATCGGCAGCGACCGCGACGACGGCTACCCGATCAAGCCGCCGGCCCAACGCGGCGGGCTCACCGGCAGTATTTACGTTGCGGTCCCGCCAGCAGAAATCGAGGCGCACTACGCGCGCGCAAAAGCCGCCGGCGCGCGCCTGCACATGGACATCCACGAAACCGATTACGGCTCGCGCGACTACTCCGCATTCGATCCCGAAGGCTATCTCTGGAGCTTCGGCACGTACCGGCCGTAGCGGTTCGCGCGGCCGCTTTCAGTCCGCACCGCGGCCCGGCAACGCCGCGCGAGCGATCGCATCGTCGGCCGCCGCGCGAACGATTTCAAGCGCGGCCGACGGGGCGCGGCCCCGCGAAGTAAGATCTTCGAAGAAAGCATAAGCGGTGAGGGCGAACAACACATCCGCGAGGTCGTCGATGGCTTGCGGTTCGATCTGTCCGGCTGCCGCTAAGCGTTTCGCCAACACGGTGAACGCCTGACGCCGGCGTTCGTTGCGCGCCCGCAAGACCGCGGCGAACTCGGCGTCGCTGCTGCCGAGCGCATACAGATTGCCGAGCGTTGCCCGATCCGACGCCCAGAACTCGTTGAAGATCGCAACGAGTGCGGCGATCGATGCCCGCGGGTCGTCAAGGATCATCGCCTCTGCGATGCGGTGCAGGCCGCCGCGCCGCGCGCGTTCGTCGAAGACGGCTTCGAACAACGCGCTGCGTGCACCGAAAAGATTGTACACCGTCAGTCGGGTAACGCCCGCACCTTTGGCCACGGACTCAAGCGTGCAGCGCTGGGCGCCATCGGCCGAGCGCAGGAGCCGGACTGCCGCGGCGACGACGCGCTCGCGGGTCTTGTTGCTCGCGGCCTCGCGCGCCGGACTACGATACCGGCGCGGCGACTGCATCTTGCATCACGGAGATATTGGGTATACAGTACGTATAGTCATTTAACCGGAGGTCGCATGTACGCAGCAACGCCTCGCCCATCAGTCCCGCTCCAGCGCCACCAATCGCCGCCGCCCGGCGCAGTCGCGATCGCGTTCGTGGCCCTCTTCTGTAGCGGTTTGTATTTCGTCACCTCGTTCAATGGGCTGCCGTACTTTCCGCCGCCCGGCGAGATAGAACGCTACTTCCTCGTGCGCGGCCCGCAAGCGCTGCTGTGCGCGTTCTTTCAATTCGGCTCGGCGATCCCGCTGGGGATCTTTGCCGCGGCGGTTGCGAGCCGGCTGCAATTCCTCGGCGTGCGCGCCGCGGGGATCGATATCGCGCGCTTCGGCGGCTGGATGTCGGCGACCGTGATCGCCGTCTCGTCGTCGATCATGTGGACGATGGTCCAGCCGGCGGTGGCCCGCGAACCGGCGCTCATCGACGGACTGTATTTTGCGATGTTCGCAACGGGCGGCGTGGGTTTCTCGGTCCCCTTCGGCCTGTTGATCGCGGGCGTCGCGGTGCCGTCGTTTTTCATGCGCCTCTTACCGCGCTGGTTCACGCTAGCCGGACTCGTCATCGCCGTCGTCGGCGAACTGAGCTGGCTGCAGATGGTCTATCCCCAGCTGTTGCCGCTCATTCCGCTGACGCGCTTTCCGGGCTTCATCTGGATCATCGCCGCCGGGTTGCTGCTGCCGGGACAGCGCGCGCGAAGCGCCCCGCAACCCTCTCCGCAACATCCGTGATTCGCCCCGTCGAGCGCAACGATGTTCCGGCCTGGGCAACGATGCGGGCGCGGTTGTGGCCGGAAGCCGAGGCCGCCGCGCTGACCGAAGAAGCACGCGCGTTCATCGACGGCCGCGCCGTCCCCGGCATCGATGCGGCGTTCATCGTCGAAGACGATGCCGCGCAAGCGGCCGGCTTTCTCGAACTCTCGGTGCGCGCGTTTTCCGACGGCTGCGATTCGATGCCCGTGCCGCATGTCGAAGGTTGGTATGTCGAGCCCAGCGCACGCGGACGGGGTCTCGGCCGCAACCTTCTCCGTCGCGCCGAAGGGTGGGCGCGCGAGCGCGGGTTCACCGAACTCGCGTCCGATACCGGTGTCGACAATGAAGCGTCGCTTCGCGCTCACGTGCACTGCGGTTTCGCAGAAGTCGAGCGGCTGATCAAGTTTCGCAAGGTGCTGCGCTGATGGCAGGCGCTGAGCGCACGTACGAGTCCAACGCCGGAGCGCGGAGCTCACTCGAACCGGACGATTATCAGGGAACAAGCGTCGATGCTTTGATCGTTCCACCCGCTGTCACGTTTAGCGTACCGGTAAACGTCCAGAGCACCTTGCTCACCTGCGCGTCGTAGCCCGTCGTCGCCGAACCGCACGATCCGCTGGCCGGAGTGTATGTCGAATTGTTGCGGTCGAAATAGCTTATCGTTGCAGTGAGCCCCGCCGGCAGCGCCGGTGTCGACGCCGATCCGAGTGCGAAGCAGGTCGAACTCGGAATCGGGATCGTGATCGTGTTGAGGACCAGCGGAACGCTGCCGCCGTTCGAAAAATCTTCGGAATACGTGATTTCGGTTTGGGTGCCGACCGTCGACGTCGACGCGGACAAAACCAGCGACAACGCTGGCGTGGCCGACGGACTCGGCGACGGCGACGGGCTCGGTGACGGCGACGGACTCGGCGCGGGCGTAGCTGTTACCGCCAGGTTGGCGGTAACGGGACCAGAATTTGTCGCGCCTTGTGTCGTCGTCAACGCGCCCGCGGCAATCGCGTTGGCATACGTGTTCGCCGCCGCGCCCGTAACGCTGACGGCGATCGTGCACGACGCGTTCGCGGCGAGGCTCCCACCCGAGAACGTGACTGCGCCGGCGCCGGTTGCCGCAGCGATGGTGCCGCCGCCGCAAGTCGTCGCGGCGTTCGCCGGAGACGCGACGCTCACGCCGGTGGGCAGCGTATCGGTCAGCGCCATCCCGCTTAGCGCAGCGGGCAAGGTTCCGGAATTCGCGATACTAATGAGCAGTTGCGACACGCCCAGCGACGCGATGGACGCCGGAGTGAATGCCTGCGCAAGCGTAACATTCGGCGCCGCGCTCAAGGTCACGGACGCGTTGGCCGCGGTTTGGTTCGGGAGCCCGCCGATGGTCAGGGCCGCGGCGGGGACCGAATTTTGGACGGAGCCCGGGCTCGCGTTCGACGACGCAGCGACTTGCACGTAGCGGACGCACTCGCCCGGTGTCGACGAGCCGGTTGCACCGGCGACGTTCATCCCCGAAAGCCCAAACGTGTTGCCGCCAACCGCCCCGCTCACGGTACCGCCGCACGAAGCCGGATCGCCGGTTTGCGCGGGCGGCTGCGCGGTCGCGCTCGCGAGCGCGAGAGAGGCGGGCAGGCTATCGGTCAAAGCGCCCGATGTCAGCGCTCCGACGCTGCTGTTGACGATGACGAAGCGCACGTAGTCGACGTCGCCGATCGCGAACGGCGAAGTCAGAAACGATTGCTGTAAAGCGACGCCGGCGACGACGGTCAACGAAGCGGCTGCCGCCTGGGCATTGGTCGCTCCGCTCGTCGACGCGATGGCTCCGGCGGCGATGGTGCTGGTCGCGTTGCCTAAAGAATACGACGTCACGTTGAACGTCACGTTGCAGTCGGTTTGACTCGTGCCCGCGGTCAGCAACGAGATGTTCGCGAACGTAATCGTCGTTCCGGAGATGACGTCCGATGGTGCTGCCTGACCGTTCTGCTGACAGCCCGCGCTGAACGTGACGTTTGGTGCGCTCGCAAAAGTCACGTTGCTGGGCAGCGCGTCGCTAAAGGTCACGCCGTTCGCTTGCGTCTGAGCCAGTTGCGAAACACTGGCGACGTCGAGCGTGATCGTCGCCGTCGCCGAAGCACCCGAGGTGATCGAATTCGGCGTGAACGCCTGATTCACCAGCAGCGATGTCGTGTAGAACGTGGCGGTCTTCGAGCCGCCCGTCGTGCTCGTCCCGTTGTTTTCGCTACTGGTATAACTGCTCGTGCCGGGACTATACGCGGCCGACGACCCGGAGACCGCGCTCTCGTTGACGACGTTGTAGCTGACGGTGCAGGTGTCGCTCAGCGAGGCGCCGGTAACCGTGAACGTTTCGGCGAACGGCGCGGCGTTGACCGATAAGCCGCTGCACGACGGGCCGCCGGAAATCTGAACGTTCGGATTGGATGCCAGCCACATCTTGTGCGTCGTGCTGAGCACAAACGTTGCAACAACGTTGGCGTCCGCAACACCGCTCGCAGCATTATCGAGTATCTCGCCGGTGACCGTTACCGGCTGATTCGCAAGGCCGGTGTAGTCGGCCAAGAAGTTTTTAACGGTAAATGCCGCTTCGGTGCTCAGCGTGTCTGAGATCGAGGCCGTCGGGTTGACGGTATTCGAGCCGCTGTCGGTAAAGGTGATATTGGCCGCGGGAATCGTATTGACATCCGATTGCACCGGAGGGCCCGACGCCAGGGTAACCTGAAACGTTACGGTGCACGTTGAGTTGGCATTGATGGTCAGGCCGGTACCGGTAACAATCGTATTCGCGCCGCTCGATGTGAGCGTTCCGCCCGAGCAGCCCGAGAACGTGGGCGTGAACCCAGGATAGTACAGCATCGAGACGGGCGACTGCGGCAGATCGTCGGTGAACGTACCGGTGGTCAGCGGCGATCCGGTCACGTTGGTGAACTTGAGCGTGACCGTCGACGGCGAATTCCGTGCCGCAGCGTTGTTCGTAAAGTTTTCCGATGCGGTCAACTCGGGGCCCGAGACGGTGAGGATGGCGGTCGCCGTGCTCGCGCCTGGAAGGCCCTGCGCGTCGGTCAGACCGGCTGCCGCGATCGAGTTCGTGAGCGTGCCGCCGGCGCTGGCCGACGTATCGACGGTGACCGTTATGGTGCACTTTGAACCGGCATTGCTTGTCCCCAGCGTCGAAGCCGCAGCGGTAGTCGCCCCGCTGAAGGTGAACGTTCCCGTTCCCGCACCGCCAACGGTACCGCTGCCGCAATTCGTTTGCGTGGCTGCGGGGACGCTGTCGAGCGTCATGTTCGCCGGCAGCGTATCGCTAAACCCGACGCTTGTGAGCGGCGAGGTGACGACATTGGCGATCGTCACGGTTAGGCGTGACGTTGCACCGGCAACGACGCTCGACGGCGAAAAGGACATGGCGAAGTTCGGATAGCCGGTGATGAACTTCGAGCTGCTCGTCGCGGCTGCGCCGTTCGTGATGCCCTGGTTATCGGAAATCGCCGCCGCCGCGAGCGTACCGTTGATGGTACCCGCGGTTGCGTTCGGATCGCTCAACGTCAAAGTTATCGTACACGAGCCGTTCGCCGGTATCGTCAGGCCGGTTGCCGTCGCGGTTCCGCTCGTCGCCGGAAACGTCGTCAAGGCGACCCCACCGCCGCATGAGGTGGCCGCGCTCGTTACCGAGAACGTCGCGCCCGACGCACCGCTAAGCGCGATCGCCAAATGGGTGTTGGTGATCGGGGCCGAGGCTGGATTTGTGACGGTGTACGTTTGTGTCGCCGTAGCGGACGCCAACACCGTCGTCGTCGCCGAACCCGCAGTCGTCAAGTTTGCGCTCTGAACTTGCAGCGTTTGCGAGGCAGCCGTCGCGTTCGATCCTTGATTGGTGACCAGCGCGCCGACCGCGATGGTATTGATCCCGTTGCCGGCGACGGCACCGACGACGTTGAAAGTGACCGTGCACGTGCCGGGATGCGTTGAGTCGGCGGCGACCGGGATCACACCGCCCGTCAGCGTGACGACCGTGCCGGAGACAGCGGCGCTCCCGCCAGCGCACGTCGTCGCGATCCCGCTGGGCATCGCGATCTGCGCGTAGCCACCCATGGTCGCGATGTCGTCCGAGAACGACGTGATCGTCGCCGAGGTGGCCGTGGACGTGTTCTGCAGCGTGACCGTCACGATGGAGGTGACACCCAAACCCACCGTCGTGGGCGCGAACGCTTTGTTGACGAGAATCGAAGCAGACGCGGCGCTCGCGACGTACACGACGACCAGCAAACACGCCAAGCGGCTCAAAGTCATCGCGATGAGGCGTTTCACGAGTCGCGTCAACTTTCAACGAAGCGGGTGAGCTACGGGATGAACCGGCGAGAAACTCGACCTCCGGATAACCCACGCTCGTATTCATATCGGCATTTCAGACGCGCAGGCTTTGTGCTCCGTATCTCCGCGTCGTTTGTAAAGATTTGCCGCCAAACGAAGCTGGACGTTTCTCCAAGTACCCACTGTGTCCGTTCCCGAGAGCCACGATGCGCCGTACGAGCGCACTTTGCCGTGGGGTAGGGCGAAAACGCAAGAAGCCCCGGACGGTTGTCCGGAGCTTCTCGAGTTCGCCTGGTGAAGCTCGACGACGTTCTACGCCGGCGAACCTCGCACGCGGGCGAAGGCTACATCATGTCGTAGCCGCCGCCCATGCCGCCCATACCGCCGCCGCCGCCGGCGCCGGCAGGCTGCTTGGGTTCGGGTTTGTCGGCGATCAGCGTCTCGGTGGTGAGCACGAGCGCGCCGATCGAGGCTGCGTTCTGCAGCGCCGAACGCGTCACTTTGAACGGCTCGACGATACCGGCTTGGATCATGTCGACCAAGTCGCCGCTCATCGCGTCGAAGCCTTGGCCGGGCTTGGAGTTCTTGACCCGGTTGACTTCAACGGAACCCTCGAAGCCGGCGTTCTCGGCGATCTGGCGCAGCGGCTCTTCGAGCGCGCGGCGGACGATGTCGATGCCGACCTTTTCGTCAGCGTTCTCGAATTTGAGTGTGCTGAGGCCTTTGAGCGCGTGGATCAGCGAGCTGCCGCCGCCGGGGATCATGCCTTCTTGAACGGCCGCGCGGGTCGCCGAAAGCGCGTCTTCGATGCGGTGCTTCTTCTCTTTGAGTTCGGTCTCGGTGGCCGCGCCGACTTGGATGACGGCGACGCCGCCGGAGAGCTTGGCCAGGCGTTCCTGGAGCTTCTCGCGGTCGAAATCCGAATCGGTCTCTTCGATCTGGCGCTTGATCTGTTCGATGCGGCCCTTGATCGCGTCGGGTTTACCACGGCCGTCGACGATGGTCGTCTCTTCCTTGGTAACTTTGACCATCTTGGCTTGACCGAGCAGGTCGGGCGAGACTTTATCGAGCTTGAGCCCGAGCTCTTCGCTGATGACCGTCGCGCCGGTGAGCGTCGCGATGTCCTTGAGCATCTCTTTGCGGCGGTCACCGAAGCCCGGCGCCTTGACGGCAACGGTCGTGAACGTGCCGCGCAGCTTGTTGACGACGAGCGTCGCGAGGGCTTCGCCTTCGACATCTTCGGCGATGATCAAGAGCGGCTTCTGGACTTGGACGATCTTCTCGAGGAGCGGCAGGATGTCGGCGATCGCCGAGATCTTGCGCTCGGTGACGAGGATGTACGGATCGGTCAGCTCAGCCTGCATCCGCTCGCTGTCGGTGACCA
The DNA here is from genome assembly GCA_050012475.1 of Candidatus Velthaea sp. Lineage (GTDB taxonomy): Bacteria > Vulcanimicrobiota > Vulcanimicrobiia > Vulcanimicrobiales > Vulcanimicrobiaceae > Velthaea. Next base: position 4,632 of record JBEKHC010000090.1, on the reverse strand, counting down.
TGTACGGCGAGATATAGCCCTTGTCGAAGAGCATGCCGTCTTTGGTCTCGACGTCGGTCTTCATCGTCTTCGACTCTTCGACCGTGATCACGCCGTCTTTACCGACCGCGTTCATGGCCTGCGAGATCAGCAAGCCGATCTCTTTGTCGTTGGCCGAGATCGAAGCGACCTGGGCGATCTTCTCGGCGGTGTCGACGGTCTGCACAAGCTTCTGCATCTCGATGACGGCCTGTTCGACGGCCTTCTCGATGCCGCGCTTGATGAGCAGCGGATTCGAGCCTGCCGTGACGTTGCGCAGACCTTCGCGGATGATGGCCTGCGCCAGCACCGTCGCGGTGGTCGTGCCGTCGCCGGCGATGTCGTTGGTCTTGGACGCAACTTCCTTCACGAGCTGCGCGCCCATGTTCTCGAAGACGTCCGGGAGTTCGATTTCCTTCGCGATCGTCACACCGTCGTTGGTGATCGTCGGCGAACCGAATTTCTTGTCGAGCACGACGTTGCGGCCTTTGGGCCCCAGCGTAACTTTCACCGCGTCGGCGAGGATGTTCGCGCCGCGTTCGAGCGCGCGCCGGGCGTTCTCGTCGAAAACGAGTTGTTTAGCTGCCATGTTCTAGTTCTTTGCTCCAACCGGAACGCGCTCATCGCTGACAATCGCGAGAACGTCTTTTTCCGAAATAATGAGGACTTCTTTGCCTTCTAGTTTGATCTCGCTACCCGAGTACTTCGAGTAGATGATCTTATCGCCGACGCTGACGCTCATCGGCAACACGGTGCCATTGTCGAGCGTGCGGCCGGTTCCAACAGCCAGAACACGACCCTCTTGCGGCTTCTCTTTGGCCGTATCAGGGAGAAAAACGCCGCCGGCGGTCTTCTCAGCCTGCTCGACGTGCTCGACGACGACACGATCGCCCAGTGGCTTCAAATTCACGAAAAACTTCCTCCAACTACGAATAGGCTTGAATTGGCACTTCCAGCACACGAGTGCCAGCGGGATACAGATTAGCAGACTCCATCGCCGAGTGCAAGAGGTTCGCCCCGCCTTTTGTCGCGGCAGCGAGCGGTCGATCACCGGCCGCCCGCGCTCCGCACCGGAACGCCGCGCGGGGTGCCGAAGATCGCCTGATGACCCGGGACTTTACGCGCCCTCGTACCCTCGCGGGGGCCATCATCGCGGGCCTCATCGCGGGTGTGACGATCCTGGCCGCCAACGCATTCTTTGCCCTGCTCGTCCTGCCGGTCCCGGGCTTGACGCTGGCCGGGATGTTCCAGTTCGACGCCTCCGCACTCGTCGGCAAGGTCGCGTATACCAGCAGCGCGTACGTCGCGCTGGGCGTCGCGCTGCACTTTCTCGTTGCGGTCGGTTGGGCCATCGGCTATGCGATCGCGGCCCGGCGCCAGCGCCATCTGCTCACGCGACCGCTCATCTCGGGCGCGATGTTCGGGATCTTGGTGTACTTCGCAATGCAGTTCATGCTCTTTGCAGCGAACGTATATCACAACCCCAGTATCCTGGAATTCGACGCCGGGATCGTCGCCCACGTCGTTTGCTACGGGATACCAGTCGCGCTCATCAACGCGCGCTTCTACCGGCCGACCTAGGCGGCAGTGCTCGCCGAGCTGATCGTCGACCTGGCGGCGATTGGGGCCAATATTCGCGCCCTGCGCAGCCTCGTCGCGCCCGCGCGGGTCGCAGCGGTGGTCAAGGCCAACGCCTACGGACACGGCCTGGTCCCCGTGGCGCGCGCGATCGAATGCGACGTCGATCGGTTGTGTGTCTACGAACTGGCCGAAGCCGTCGCGCTGCGCGATGCGGCCGTGACGGCGCCGATCCACGTTCTGGGGCCCATCGCGCCGGCGGACCTCGAGATCGCCCACGCCGCCGGCGCTCAGGTGACGCTCTGGGACCGCGGCACGTATGCCGCGCAAGTGGCAAGCACCGCGCGCCGGCGCCGCGCTCCGTTCGCGGTGCAGGCGAAGATCGACACGGGGGTGACCCGCTTGGGAGTCGCCGTCGCCGAAGCGCCCCAAGCGCTTCAGCGGTATGCCGCCCAGCCGGAGTATACGCTTGCAGGCGTCTTTTCGCACCTCGCCGCCGCCGAGGAAATCGCCTCGACGTTCACCCGCGATCAGCTCAGCGCGTTCGAGCGCGCAACCGCGGCATTCGACCCGGCCGTCGAACGGCACATCGCGGCTTCCGCCGCGGCGATGCTTTGGCCCCAGACGCGGCTGGGCGCCGTCCGCGCCGGCATCGCGATCTACGGCATCTGGCCCTCGCGGCCGACCGAAGCGATCATGCGCGAACGCGGCTTGCGCCTGATTCCGGCGCTGACCTGGCGCACCACGATCGTCGCGATCCACGACGTTCCGGCCGACACGTCGGTCGGTTACGGCTGCACGTTCCGCACCACGCGGCCCTCGCGGATCGCCGTGTTGCCGATCGGCTATGCCGAAGGGTTACCCCGCAGCGCTTCAAATCGCGGCTGGCTCCTCGTCGCCGGGCGCCGCGTTCCCCTCGTCGGCCGGGTCTGTATGAACATGGCGTTCGTCGACGTAACCGACGTCCCGCACGCCGGGCCGCGCGCCGTCGTCACGCTGATCGGGAGCGACGGCGACGAACGGATCGATGCCGAAGAGGCCGCCGGCTGGGCGGGGACGATCGCCTACGAACTGGTGACCCGGATTCCGGCGCACGTTCCGCGGCGCTACGACGTGCCGGCGCTCGCCGGCCGCTGAGCCGCGAACCGCCCCCTCACGCTTGCAGCGCGGCGAGCGCCGCGGGAAGTTCGATGCTGCGTTCGTACAGCGCGCGGCCGATGATGGCGGTGTCGACATTCGCCGGCGTGCCGGCGCGCAGCGCGAGGAGATCGGCCAGCGTGTGGGCGCCGCCGCTGGCGGTGATGCGCGCGGGGGTCAACCCGGCGACGTGCGCGAGCGCGTTCAAATCGTAGCCGGTGCCCATGCCGTCGCGCGCGATTTCGGTGTACACGATCCGTTGCACGCCCCAACCCACCACGGTGCGCACGAGGTCGTCGCGCGAAACCGGCGTCTCGGTTTGCCAGCCGCGGGTAGCGACGCGATCGCCGCGCGCGTCGATGCCGGCCACGATCGCGCCGCCGAACTCGGTTACGATCGCGCGCGCTGCGGCGGGCGACTCGATGAGCAGCGTGCCGATGACGACCGCTGCGGCGCCGCAATCGAAACGGCGCCGGACGTCGGCGGCGCCGCGAATTCCGCCGCCGGTCTGCACCGGTACGTCGACCGCGGCGCAGATCGCGCGCAGCGCGGTCTGATTCTCGCCGGTTCCCAGCGCACCGTCGAGGTCGACCACGTGCAACTGCGCGGCGCCGTCGGCAACGAACGAGCGGGCGCGGGCGATCGGATCGTCGTCGTAGCGGGTTTCCCGCCGCGGGTCGCCGCGTTCGAGCCGCACGCAGCGGCCCGCGCGCAAATCGATGGCCGGGAGCAGCGCCAGCGCTCGGTTCGTCATCGCTGCCGATTCCCGCTATGCCGCGATGCGCAAGAAGTTGTCGAGCAACAGGCCGCCCGTGCGAGCGCTTTTTTCCGGATGGAATTGGGTGGCCATGACGTTGTCGCGCGCGACGATGGCAGCGAAGCGTTCGCCGTACTCGGCGCTCGCGACGACGTCTGCGCTGTCGACCACGCGGTACGAGTGCAGGAAATACGCGTATTCGCCGCCCGACAAACCGGCCGTGAACGGGTGCTCGCGCTCGACCCGCAAATCGTTCCACCCCATGTGCGGCACACGCGGTGAAGACGTGAAGCGGTTGACGGTTCCGGGTAAGATCCCCAGACCCGCGTGACCGCCATACTCATCGCTCGACTCGAACAGCGCCTGCATCCCGACGCAGATGCCCAAGAACACCTTGCCGGCCGCGACGTGCCGGTGAATGGCCTGATCGAGGCCGCGTTCGACGAGCGCCTGCATCGTCGCACCGAACGCGCCGTCGCCGGGCAAGATCGCCGCCGTCGCCTGCGCCACCCGTTCGGGCTCGGCGCTCAGCTCGAAAGCCGCTCCGCGGCGCTCCAGCGCGGCCACCAGCGAACCGATATTGCCGCCACCGTAGTCGATCACGATCAAACGAGCGTGTGCCATCTCCCACGAGGTTCGGCGCGCGTCCGCGTTGCGCTTTCTGCGGGCGCGGCGACGCTGGTCTGGTTGCTCGCCGGCTGCGGTGGCGGCGGCAGCGCCGCGAGCGCGCCGCCGCCGCTGGGCGGGCCGGGCGGCGTACCGGCGGAACTGCACGTTCCCAGCGGCTTCGCGGTCAGCGTCGCGGCGAACGTCGGCGGCGCGCGCGAGCTCGCCGCGCTGCCGAACGGCGACCTGCTCGTCGGAACGCTCGGGGCAACGATCGTGCTGGTGCCGGCGGCCGAAGGCGTGGCCGCCGCGAAGGCGCCGGTGACGTTCGCGATCCTGGCCGACAACGCTGCGGCAAGCGTGACCTACGGCCCCGACGGGAACATCTACGCCGCTACCGAGCACGCCGTCTGGCGCATCGGCTATACGCCCGGCGCGACGTCGGCCGGGCCGATCGCGCGCATCGCCGCCGTGCGAACCGGTCCGGTTTCGCCGACGACCGACGGCGACATCCACACGACCACCTCGATCGCCAT
>JBEKHC010000089.1:0-21130 GCA_050012475.1 Candidatus Velthaea sp. | reverse complement strand
AATTGCGATCTGCCGCCGGTGCGTCCGGCGATGGGAGGCGTTCACGCAAAACTGCGGCGGATCGCCGCTAACGCCGTGCGCGCGTTCGACTTCGGCGAACGCTGATGGATCGAGAAGGCGCGGTGCGCATTCGACGTTGACTCGGGCGAAATTCGCACGCAGAGCAACGACGGAAGTACATCGCTGAGACACCGTCAGTGATCGATATTTGCGTGCCGATGCCGATGACGATCAAGCCGCAATCGAGAAGCAGACGCGAATCCAACGGGATCGCGACTGCGGCGACGATCGTGCCCGCCGCCAACGCCGCCCCGACCACGATATGCGCGGCGACAAAGCGTGATTTTGCACCGAATATCGGCCCGAACGTGCGGGTGGATATACCGGTGACCAGGATCGTCAGCCAGCCGACGAGACCCAGAAGCGCGTGCGCCGGGGCCAGGCGAAGGACGCCTGGCAGAATCCTGCGGCCCAAAGCTAAGGTGAAAAGAAAGCCCAATATGGCTGTGAGTGCCAGGAGCACGAGCGTCAGCGCGAGCGCGCCGGCGACGACGCGCTCTTGGCGTCCCGAGCCGGGATGGGCGAGCGTTTGGAGCGCGGCGAACAGATAGAGCATCGACGCAGACGCGAACGCTTGGGGCGGCAGGTGCTCGACGGTCGCGCGGCGCGCGATGTCGAGCCCGTCGAGCACGTAGACCAATGCGCCGTCGTTCTGTTCGGCTACATCGCCTGGTTGCGGGTGCGCGCGCCCGCCCAGCCGGCACCGGGCGTGCGATGATCGCGCCGAGGCCTCGCGCTTGGATCCCGCCGGCCGGTCTGATTGCCGGGCACGGCGCTTACGGGTTGTCGTGGCTGCTGCTGGCCGGCACCGGGTTCGGCCACGCGTTGAATTTCGGCATCGAACATGCCTGGATTCAGCTCGTTGCGCTCGGCTGGATAACGACGATTGCGTTGGCGATCCTCATCCACGTTATCCCGGGATTTACCGACGCGCGCTGGGTTCACGAAAGACTCGGCCGGCTGGCGATACCCGTCTTCGCTTTCGGCGCATTGCTTTCGGCGCGTTGTTGTTGACGGCGGCGCTGACGTCCGCTTCTTCGCCGGTGATACCGGTCGCCGGTATGATTACCATCGTTGCGCTGGCGTTGACGCCGGTCGCATCACCGTTGGTGCGCTCGTTACCAGCGGTTCGGCGATCAGTCGCAGGCCTAAGCCGGCGTTCAGTAGCGCGAAGATGATCTCCGGCAGCCGTCGCGGATAGCGGCCCTGCGTCGCCGGAAACGCTTTGCGACTGAGCGGCAAAAACCACAGCGCAATTCCGATGACCAGATTCACGAGCCAGCCGACGAAACCGAGATGCGCGCGTTCGATGTTCACGACCGGAGGGAGCGATCTGCCGAATGCTTCAGCTACGAGCGCGACTCCTCCGACAAGAAAGGTCAGAGCCAATCCGACGATGGACGCTTTGACGAAGAGGCGGCTCTCGAACGGCAAGCGCGATCCTTTCACTCCGGAGCAACTGATCCGCTTTCATTCTCAAACGGCGTGCCGTTACGGCGTCAAGGTCGAGCATCGTGCGTTCGTGCCGCCGGCGGTTATTGTTCTTGGGCCAGCAGCGCGTAAAGTTCGCGGCGCGCACGGTCGATGATCTCGACGCCGCGGCCGATGAGTTCGACGTCGCCGCTGCGCGCGATTTGTTTGACCGCGTCGCGGAGACCGTGCAGCGTGCGCATTCCGCGCAGCATGAGTTCGGCGCCTGCGGTCGGGCCGCCGGCATCTTCGGCACCGCGCGGCGAATCGCGGCGGGTTTGCAGCAATTCACGGCCTTTATCGGTAATCGAGTACACCCGTTTGCCGTCGACTTCGGTGCTGCTCACGAAGTCACCGTCGTCGAGCATTTGCAGTGCGGGATAAATCGAGCCGGGGCTCGGCCGGAAACCGCGGCGTTCTTCGATCGCCATCATGATTTCGTATCCGTGGCGCGGACCGTCGCTCAAAATTGCGAGCACATCGTATTTCACGCTGCCGCGTTCGCTTTGCGCGAAGCCGCCGTGCCCGTGACGGCGGCCGCGCCGTCCGCCCATGAAGTGCCTGCGCAGATCGTGCGACCAGAAAAAGTTGGGGTGGTCGCCCTCCCCTTGGGGCTGTGAAAAAGGTTCAAATCTCATGAGCCGATATTATCCGATATATCGAGATATGTCAACCAGATCGTGAAGGCGAAGCTGATTCTCGGCCACGTGAAGCCTGCTCCCGCAGGTCCGCTGAAAACCCGGAAGAGGGTTTCGCCTAATAGTAAAAGGATCAACCTGCCCCACCGATGCCGATGACCGTGACCGCAGCCACCGACGATCTGTTCCGCGGTCCGATCAAATCGAAGACCGTCTTTCCGGTTCTCATCCTGCATCTGCTCGACGCCGGTCCCGAACACGGTTTCGGCCTCATGCAGCGCATCGCCGAACTCTGCCACGGCTATCTCGCGGTCAACACGAATACGATCTATCCGCTGCTGCGCCGGCTCGAGGAGCGCGGCTTCATCATCGGCGCATGGGATCATCCGACCAAGCGCGCCCGCCGCATTTACGCCGTCACCGCTTCCGGCCGTGAACGCCTAACTCGAATCAAAACCAACATGCTGCCGTATCTCGATGCCCTGGCCGCATCCGTCGAGCGCCTGCGCGCCGAACTCTATTGAGGAGAACTCATGAGCACTTACCGAGCCCCGCTTCGCGAAATGCAGTTCGTCCTGCGCGAACTTGCGGGCATCGATGACATCGCCAAACTTCCGGGCTTCGAGGACACGCCCGACGTCCTCGACGCGATCCTCGTCGAAGCGTCGACGTTCGCAACCGAAGTGCTCGATCCCATCAACCGCACCGGCGACGTCGAAGGCTGCCGCTGGAACGCCGGCGCGGTGACGACGCCGGCCGGCTTCAAAGCGGCCTACGCGCAATTTGCTCAAGCTGGATGGATCGGGCTGCCGGTCTCGACCGACCACGGCGGACAGGGTCTGCCGCACCTGATGCTCGGCCCGACGCTCGAGATGTGGAACGCGGCCAACGTCGGTTTCGCGAACGGCCCGCTGCTCAATCAAGGCGCAATCGAAGCCATCGAACTCTGCGGCTCACCGGAGCAGAAGCGCACCTACATTCCCAAACTCGTGAGCGGCGAATGGTGCGGAACGATGTGTCTGACCGAGCCGCAAGCCGGTTCGGATCTTGCGGCCGTGCGGACCAAGGCGATTCCCGACGGCGATCGCTATCGCATCAGCGGCCAAAAGATTTTCATTACGTTCGGCGAGCACGACCTGGCACCGAACATCATCCATCTGGTTCTGGCCCGCCTCCCCAACGCTCCCGAAGGCACCAAGGGCATCTCGCTCTTCATCGTCCCCAAGGTGCTCGTCAACGCCGACGGCAGCCTGGGCGAACGCAACGATGTGTTCTGCGCGGGAATCGAGCACAAACTGGGGATCAACGGCAACCCTACCTGCACGCTCAGCTACGGCGAAAAGGACGGCGCAATCGGATACCTCGTGGGCGAACCGAATCGCGGCCTGGAATACATGTTCATCATGATGAATGCCGCCCGCTTCAGCACCGGCGTGCAGGGTCTGGCGATCGCCGACCGCGCGTATCAAAGCGCCTTGGCATATGCCAAGGAGCGGCTGCAATCGCGCGAAGTCGCCGGTACCTCGCGCAGCGCCGCACCGATCATCAAACATCCCGACGTGCGCCGCATGCTCATGTCGATGAAGGCGCAAATCGAGGCGATGCGCGCCTTAGCGTACGTTTGCGCGGCGTCGCTCGACTTCGCGAGCAGTCATCCCGATGCTGGCGTGCGCAAAGAGCACAAAGCCTTCATCGAGTTGATGATCCCGGTGGTCAAAGGCTGGTGCAGCGAGACCGCGACCGAGCTGTGCTCGACGGCGGTCCAAGTCTTCGGCGGCATGGGCTACATCGAAGAGACGGGCGTCGCTCAACAGTATCGCGATGTCAAGATCGTCTCGATCTACGAGGGCACGACCGGCATTCAGGCGCTCGATCTCGTCGGCCGTAAACTCATTCGCGACATGGGTACGACCGCGAGCGCCGTCATCAAGCAAATCACGAACACCGTGCAGGCGCTCGACGAAGCGAACGCGGACGTCAGCGCGATCAAACAGCAGCTGGGCCGCGGCATCGAACTGCTCACCGAGGCCTCGCAATGCATCGGCATGAACGCGCTGAGCGATCTCAACCGCGCCTTCGCCTGCAGCGTTCCGTACTTACGGCTGTGGGGCGTCGTCGCCGGCGGCTGGCAGATGGCCCGGGCGGCGCAGATCAGCGCGGCCAAGATCGCGGCCGGAACGAGCGATCCGTTCTACGCTGCGAAGCTTGGTACGGCACGCTTTTACGCCGATCACGTTTTGAACACGGCGTTGGCGCTGCACCATGAGATCGTGCACGGTTCGGGCTCGGTGATGGCGCTGACCGAAGAACAGTTTGATCTCGACCGTCAGATCCTGGTGGTCGCGTGATGATGAATCCTTCCGGTCAAACCGACGTCGCGGCGCTCATCACCGTCACCGAGCGTCCGGGCGGCATCCGCGTCATCACGCTGGACAATCCTCCCGCCAACGCCATCTCGTTCGCTTTGTCGGAGCAACTCCTCACGGCGGTCCAGGCCGCCGATGCCGACCCAGCGGTCCGCGCCGTCATCTTTACCGGCGCGGGCGGGTTGTTCAGCTTCGGCGCCGACATCAACGACTTCGCGACCGTTCCGACGTCCGACACGAAAACGCTGCGCGACGTCACGGCAGCGCTCGAGCGCAGCGCGAAGACCTTCGTTGCGGCGATCGACGGCAACGCGCTGGGCGGCGGACTGGAGCTGGCGTTGGCGTGCGACTACCGTATCGGCTCGCCGAAAACGAAAGTCGGGTTCCCCGAAATTCGGCTGGGACTGCTGCCGGGCGGCGGCGGAACGCAGCGGCTGCCGCGCCTCATCGGCGCTCAAGATGCCCTGGCGTTGATGCTCAAAGGCGACAACGTCGTGGCTGAGGAGGCGCTCAAAAAGGGCATTCTGGACGAGATCGCTCGCGGCAACGTCGTCGACGCGGCGGTCGCGCTAATCGAACGCGTCATCGCGACGGCGCCCAAACGCCGTGTTTCGGAGCGCAAAACCGAACTGGGCGTGCACGGCATGACCCTGCTCGCGACGCCCTTCGTCGTCGCGCAAGCGCACAAAATGGTCCCGCCCGAGAGCAACGGCGGATATGCCGCACACAAGCTCGTCGATGCCGTCGAAGCGGCGCTCGAACTCGATTTCGCCCACGGTCTGGCGCGCGAATATCGGCTGTTCGAGGAATTGGTGGTCTCGAAACCGTCGGCCGCGTTGCGGCATTTGTTCTTCGCCGAGCGACAACTGGGGAAGATTCCGAATCTGCCGCCGGCCGAAGCGCTCGACATCAAAACAGCCGGCGTCGTCGGCGCCGGCACGATGGGGACCGGCATCGCGATCACGTTCGCCAATGCCGGGATTCGGGTGGTGCTCGTCGAGCCGATCGACGAACAAGTCGAACGCTCGAAGCAAATGGTGTTCGGCATGTTCGCGCAGCAAGTGAAGCGCGGCCGGATTAGCCAGGAGCAAGCCTGGAAGCTCGGCCAGCTCGTCTCGTGGGCAAGCACCTACGACGAGCTTGGCGAGGCCGACATCGTCATCGAGGCCGTGTTCGAAAACATGGACGTCAAGAAGGACGTGTTCCGCAAACTGGACGCAGCGTGCAAACCGCAAGCTATCTTGGCCTCGAATACCTCGACGCTGGACATCGACGAGATGGCGAGCGTAACCGGGCGGCGGGATAAGTTCGTCGGACTGCATTTCTTCGCGCCCGCCAACATCATGCGGCTGCTGGAGATCGTCCGCGGAGCGGACACCTCGCCGCAAACCCTGACCACCGCGATCAAACTCGGTAAAACCCTGCGCAAGGTAGCCGTCGTCTCGGCCAACGCCTTCGGTTTCATCGGTAACCGCATGTTCTTCGACTATTCGCGCGAGGCGATGTATCTGCTCGAAGAAGGCGTCGCGCCCGAACGGATCGACCGCGTGATGAAGGAGCAGTTCGGATTTGCGATGGGACCGTTCGCGACGTTCGATCTTTCCGGCGTCGACGTGTTCTGGCATATTCAGCAAGGTCACGCTGCGGCGCTGGGCGAGAAGCGCACCAACATCATCGATCGGATGTACGAAACCAAACGTTGGGGTCAGAAAACCGGCGTCGGCTTCTACAAATACGACGGGCCCAACAAGCGCGACCCCGTTCCCGATCCGGCGCTGCTCGCGCTGGCGGCGGAAGAAGCCGCCAAGGCCGGCATCGCGCCGCGGGACGTCAGCGACGCGGAGATCCTCGAGCGGCTGGCCTACGCGCTCGTCAACGTCGGGGCCGGACTGCTCGAGAACGGGATTGCGCTGCGGCCGGGCGACGAAGACATCGTCTACATTTACGGCTACGGGTTTCCGCCACATCACGGCGGACCCATGTGGTACGCCGACGAAATCGGCGTCGCCCGGGTCGTCGCACGCATCAAAGACTTTGGCTGGCCGGTATCGCCGCTGCTCGAACGGATCGCGCAGCAAGGCGGAACGATTGCCAAGTACCGGCGGGAGATCGCACATGTCTGAAGCCGTCATCGTGTCCGCCGCGCGCACGCCGATCGGGCGAGCGTTTCGCGGTGCGTTCAATCAAACCCACGGCGCAACGATGGCCGGCCACGTCGTGCAGCACGCGGTCGCACGCGCCGGAGTCGATCCCGCCGAAATCGAGGACGTCATCATCGGCACGGGGTTGCCCGAAGGCGCGACCGGTCACAATCTCGGGCGCACCGCAGCCTTGCGCGCCGGATTGCCGCGCAGCGTTCCCGGGCAGACGATCAATCGTTACTGCGCCTCGGGGCTGCAGGCAATCGCCGCGGCGGCTGGACGCGTGCTCGTCGACGGTGCGAAGATCATCGTCGCGGGTGGCTGCGAGTCGGTCTCAATGGTGCAGAACGACGTGCACGTCAAGGGCTTTACCGAAGAGTGGCTGTTGCGCAACGAACCCGACATCTTCATGCCGATGCTGCAAACCGCCGACAACCTGGCCAAACACTACAAGATCGCGCGCGAAGCGCAAGACGAGTACGCGCTCGAGAGCCAGCAGCGCACGGCCGCGGCGCAAAGCGCGGGCCGATTCGATGCCGAGATCGTGCCGCTGCCGAGTTGGAAGTATGTCGAGGACAAAGGCAGCGGGAGCGTGCGCGAGGAGCACGTCGTGCTCGCCAAAGACGAAGGCAATCGCGTCGATACGACGCTCGAAGGGTTGGCCGCGCTCAAGGGTGTGCTGGGCAAAGACTCTTCGATCACGGCTGGCAACAGCTCGCAGCTTTCGGACGGCGCAGCGGCGGTCGTCGTGATGGATTCGAAGCTGGCGGAACAGCGGAATCTGCAGCCGCTGGGGATCTATCGCGGGATGGTCGTCGTCGGCTGCGATCCCGGCGAGATGGGCATCGGGCCGGCCCTCGCGGTTCCCGAGCTGCTCAAGCGCCACGGATTGCGTATCGATGACGTGGGGCTGTGGGAGCTCAACGAAGCATTCGCGGTGCAGACGCTGTACTGCCGCGACGCGCTGGGCATCCCGCAGGAGAAACTCAACGTCGACGGCGGCGCGATCTCGATCGGACATCCCTACGGCGTGAGCGGGGCGCGCATGGTCATGCACGCGCTCATCGAGGGCAAACGGCGCAACGAAAAATACGTGGTCGTCACGATGTGCATCGGCGGCGGGATGGGCGCAGCGGGCTTGTTCGAGGTCGCCTAGCAGTTTGTCCGACTTGTCGGATAAACTGCGACAGGCGGCTTCGGCGAAGCCGAAACGCGACGGGCTGCGCGTAGCGCAGCCCTCTACGACTGCAATGTCGTTGACGGCGCCCGCTCCGCCGCCGATCGAAACCGAACGGCTGCGTTTGCGCGGCCATCGACTCGATGACTATCCCCAGAGCGCGGCGATGTGGGCCGATCCGGACGTCGTCCGCCGGACACTGGGCGCTGTTGGGATTCGGCTATTGGGCGATCGAAGAAAAAGCGACCGGCGCGTTCGTGGGCGAGATCGGCTTCGCGGACTTCAAACGTGACCTCGACCCGGCGCTGCGCGGGATCCCCGAAGGCGGCTGGGTCGTGACGCGCGCGCAGCACGGCAAGGGCTTCGGCACGGAGGCGGCCCGGGCCATCGTCGCTTGGAGCGATATGCGGGCCGTCGAAGAGACCATCTGCCTCGTCGACCCGCGCAACGCGGCGTCGATTCGCCTGGCAGAAAAATGCGGGTATCGCGAAGCGCGGCGCTTGGAGGCCAATGGCTTGCCGACGATCCTGTTCGTGCGACCGTGCGCTCACGGCCCGGCTCTTGGCCCAACGGCCTGAGCGCCCGTCTGCAACGAGCCGGCGTGCCGGCGAAGCGCAGGTGTTACGAGGCGGAATGCGCGGCGTTTTGGGACTTTGGGGTCCTGGCAGAACGCGTCCATCCGGCTATCAATAAGAGAACGGGAAAAACGTGCGGAGGTCGCGGGTGCATTCAAGGATCGTCGGTGCCGGCATTGGAGTTGCGCTGACAGCCTGCACGCTGGCGGGCCTGCAGCCCGCGTGCGCGGCGCACCATGACCCGCGGCACCACATCCGCCTGCATCAAGCCGCCGGCCCGATTACCGTTCGCCAAAAAGTCAAGCGGGCCGACGTTCCACCGCCGATTTTCGTCGGCGGCCAACTCGTTCGTCAGCCGGCGGTGCTCCGGCACGGACATCTGCTGGTCCCCGTACGCGGCGTGTTCGAGGCGCTGCACGCCGACGTCGAGTACACGGCGCCGCGCATCGTCGTTGTGCGTCGCAACGGCACCGTCGTGGCGGGACTGGTCGTCGACCGTCAGCACGCCGTCGTCTACAATCAGCCGCGCGAGCTCAGCGCCGCGCCTGTCCGGCGCGGGGGCCGGGTTTACGTGCCCCTGCGCGCGATCGCCGAGATCGCCGGCGCGACCGTCACCTATTCCGCCCGCCCGCGCCTAGTCGACATTCGGGTGCCCAATGACGAGCTCGTCGTCGTCACGCCCCCGCCCGAGGCGCCCGTCGCGGCGACCGAAGAGACCACGCCGTTGTGGGTTTTCGGGGCCGTCGGCGCGATCGTGCTGATGTTTGCCGTCGAGTGCGTGCGGCGCATCGTCGCCTTGCTGCGCACCGGCCGCGGGCGTCGCAACCGGCTACAAGCCGGCGGGCTGCTCGCCGCGCCGCAGATCGCGTACCCCGCCGGGCTGCGCGACCAGCACCACATCGGTGAGGTTGGTAAACAATCCGGCATCGACGACACCGTGAATCGCGCGTAACTCGGCCTCGAGTTCGGCGGGGTCGTCGATGAGGCCGAACGCGCAATCGAGAATCGCGTTGCCGTTGTCGGTGACGAACGACGGGCTCGCCCCGCGGCGCCGGATCGCGGCGTGCGGGAACGCGCTCGCGATCTCGCGCTCGACCCAGCTCAGCGCGAACGGGAGGACTTCGACCGGCGTCGGAAAGGCCCCCAATTTCGTCACGAGCTTGCTTTCGTCGACGATGACGATGAACCGCTCGGCTGCAAGGGCGATGCATTTCTCGCGAAACAGCGCGCCGCCGCCGCCCTTGGTCAAAGCGAAGTCGGGCGCGACTTCATCAGCCCCGTCGATCGCGACGGCAATCGGCCGTAAAAGCAAATCGACGAGTGGAATGCCGGCTTGGCGACACAGCTCTTCGGTCCCCAGCGATGAGGCGACGGCGACGATCGACGCACCGGCAGCGACCATTTCGCCGACCCGCAAAATTGCGTAGTAAGCCGTCGAGCCGGTTCCGAGGCCCACGCACATGCCGTCACGCACGTAACGGTCGACGGCGGCTTCGCCCGCGGCGCGCTTGAGTTCGGCAGTCGTTTGCATTCGGCAGTCTTCGGTCCGGTGACGGCGGGGTCCGGTTCTGGGCGTGGTGAATATCGCACGTAATAGCGCGGGAAATGCAGCGCATTTGACCGCCGGACACACCTCCCGCATTGATCGGTCAGGAGTTGAGGGAGTCGGTGCACATCTTCCAAACGCTGATACGTTGCCTTGGGATCAGCCTTTGCCTCGGCATTTTGATCGCCCCGCAGGCGGCCGATGCGCGCCGCCGTGACGGCCGAGCCGTCGAGGCGACGCCGGCGATCTACGTCGGCCACAAAAGAATCCGCACGCCCGCAGTCGTCGAACGCCGGCATTTGCTCGTCCCCGTGCGCGGAGTCTTCGAGGCCATCGGCGCGAGCGTCCAATACTCGTGGCCGAAATTCGTGGTCGTGCGCAAGGAAGGGGCCGTGATCGCGGCCTTCATCCTCGATCGGCGGCGAGCAGTTGTGGGACACGCGTCCGTCGACCTGGACGTGGCCCCGATGCGGCATGACGGTCGCGTCTACGTTCCGTTGCGCACCGTCGCCGAAGCAGCCGGGGCGACCGTCGCGTATACGAATCGGCCGCCTGCCGTGCATATCCGTCCGCCGGCGTCGGCGGACGACGACTTCGTGCGGGCAACCGGCCTGCAAAACGCGCAAATGCCATCGACCGCGCAGTGGCGCTTCGGCGTCGCCGTGTTCACCGGGCTCTGCTGCTTGGGCTGTTTGGTCCTGACGGCGCGCCGTTTCGCTCCCAGCGTTCTGCGCGCCGCGCCGCTGCGCGGCACCGTGTCGGCGGCGCGCGGCGGCGCCGTGCCGGCCGGTGAACCGCGCGCCTCGCAACTGCACGTGCCGGTGCCGGACCGGTTTGCGCGAACGCCGGTCGAGGCGGCCGGTGAGGCGCGTGTGCGCAAAGAGATCGTTCGTGAAACCCGGACGATTCAGGTTCCCGTCACGCGCGAAGAACTCGTCATCGAATATGCCGGCGAAGGCGGAACGGTCATCATCGAGGGCCGCCGGCTCGAAGCCGGGGAGACCGTGCGCATCCCGCTCTGGGAAGAGCGCGTCAACGTCGATGTGTCCAAACACGTCCTGCGCAAAGAAGACATCGTGATCGGCAAGCGGCGCACGACGTTCTCGGTCGCGAACGGGGACCGGGCGCAGCCGGCAGATTTTGGCGCCGCCGAGGGAAGCCCGAGCTGACAGGCGCGCGATTCGCGGCCAGGGTTAACGCGTGACTGAGTCGCCCGGCTGCGGCGAGCGATGCGCGGCGAACGTGCGATCGGTGCGATAGCAGCGCAGAAGTTCTTCGGCGTAGGGCACGACCAAGAACGACGTGACGGCGGCGGCTACCGCGGCCAAGTAGCGGCCGCGAAGCGCCGGCTCCTTCGGCCGCAAGCGCCAGACCGGCGGCTTGGTGCCGCGGCCGAAAAGTGCGGCGGTCTGCGCCGGATGAAGCGTCAGCAAAGTCGTCAGCGCCATGACTGGCAGAACTTCCAAGAAGCTGTGAACGTGCTGTTCGTTGGGCTCCGGCCGGCGCAACGGTTCGGCGTAGGCGATATCCCGGAACGTGAGCGTTTCGTGAAGCAGGGCTGCACCGATCGAAGTCGCGATGATCGCAGCGTTTACTTCGCACAGCAGCGCCAGGAGCGTCGGGATGCCGATCGACGTCATCTGCAAGGCGTGAATGAGCGATTCGTGCGTGCCGCTGGTCGTTTCGATCGAACTCTTGCGGTGCAGCACATAGTCGAGAAAGCCGGGCACGATCCACCGCGGCAGAATGCCGAACAGCAGCACGTTTTGCAGCGCGCGGTGAACGTCGAGCGGATCTTCGCGCGTCTGGTCCGGCGGACATCCGTCTTCCATACGAGCCCCTCCGGGAGAACGTGTTCCCGCGCGCCCGCCGCGCTTAAACCGGCAAGCGCGCGCCCCCTCGCGCAACGCCGGGCCGCCGGGCGCGCGTGTTTCATACGCGCCCATGACGTGCGCCCGGCTCATGGAAATCGCTCGGCGGCGGCAACATAAGCGCGAACGATTTCGACACGTGTTTGAGCGCATCGAAGCGCTTGGAGCGCGTCGAAGATCCGAACGGTGACCGCGAGCGCTTGACGATGAGCGGTACGTTCTTGCCCGGCGCTGCGGAACGTTCTTGCCCGGCGCTATTGAAACGCGTACGCCCGACGGCAGAGCGCGCATCAGGCTCGAGGACTCGCTCTGCGGCATCTCGGAGGCACGATCGAGGCAGCAGGATCGGCTCCCCGATCGGACTTTGCGAAGAACGAAGCGTGCAAGCCGGCGGCGACCCGGCGTATCTTGGATTGCTTTCGCGTTGCCGATAACGACAATATGGATCGTAATCCGCCTTCGCGAGCGAACGCCGCGCCCGAGGTCCTGAAGAGGCGTGCGGTCCCGACGTTCTACGTGGTTGACAAGGCTTTGCGCGTCGTCCTCGCCTGCAGTTCTCCGACGATCTCGCAGTCCGAGAGCTTGCCACCGGCTATCGAGCAGATCGTGCGCAACCTCATGGGGAAGGTCAAGCACGTAGCGGACAGCGTCATGGCGATGGACGGTGACACGGTCGTGCGCATCATCAAGCCGTATGCGCCGGACGCCGAACTCACGTGCGTCATCATCGAAAAGCTTCGGACGCGCGATCCCGTCGGCGAGGCAGTCCTGCGCCACGGCATGACCAGCCGCCAAGCCGACGTGCTGCAGCTCCTGATGCAAGGCGCTCCGAATACCGACATCGCCTCGCGCCTTCACATCGCCCCGGCGACCGTAGAAGAACATGTGAGGAACATCGCTGCGAAAACCGACGCTCAAAACCGCTCGCAGGTCATCTCTCGCGTCCTGGGCTTTCTCTAGGTCTAGGGAGCGACTTCGTCGATCCGTCGCGTCGTGCACCCCGGCCTGGGCGCTAACTTGAACGTGAGCGTCCTCTGCGGTCGCGACAACCGGTTAACCAAAAACAAGTTTGTCGCGCGCCGAGGAACACGTCGGGCGGAGCCATGAATCGGGCGATGCCTCGTATCCGATGAATCGCCGGATACCGAACGGCACGTCCGAAGGTGTGGAACAAGGGTGTATCGAGCGAAGGCGAGGGTGCCCATCCGGTCGTCTCGTGTCCGGAGTCTCCCCTCCTAATAGCTGAACGTTATGCTCAGCTCGTCCATGTACGCACCCGCGGGTACCGGCTGGTGCGGAAAGATGCTTATGATGAACGGTACGAGCGTTCGCTGCGAGGTCAACGCCGTCGACACCGTCTGCGTCTCGCCTGCGCCGCTTGACGCACCCCCGCCCGGCAAGTAAATACGATAGGCCAGCGCGCTGGCTCCCCCGCGCATCCTGCGTCCGAGCGAATTGCCAGAGCCGCCGCCGTCGAAGAGGATTCTCGCGGTTCCCGGGAGCGAGCTTGGGCTGCAGTCGATCTCGATGAGGCCCGAAACCCTCACGCCGGCAGGATTGAGCGAGTCGTAGGCGATCGTTCCGGAACGCGCACTGAGGGTACAAGAAGCGCCGGCAAAGGCGGGTAAGCTTGCGATCAGGACGGCAAACACCGCACCCAGCACACGCATGGGACGCTACTTGCAGTTTTTCTGCGGGTCGGTAACGTCACGGGTCGTGAGCGGGCGCCCCAGCATATCTTGGAGGTCAAGCTTCACCCGCGCGATCTGGCTGCATTGCGCGTGCAAAATCGGCACGTCGACGTGCGTTTTCGTGCCTGCGAGGGTATACCAGACGTTGGACTTCGTATCAACGACGCTCTTTCCGTTAACGTCGGTTGCGACGACGTGAACGACCGACGGCGGAACGTGAATGTTTCCCGTTGCGGCAACGTCGACGCCGAGGTCGTCGCCGCGCACCACCGCGAGCGCGACATCAACTGCCTGCTTCGGGTTCGACGGCTCGACGAAGATGGGGACGCTGACCCGCAAGCTAAAGCCCATGCCGATACTCGGGCGCTTTCCTTGTCCGGGATCGATCTTGGGAGGTAACTGGTACACGATGATGCGGTACGTGTGCTCGACGGATGGGTCGACGCCTTGTGCGCCGATTCGAATTCGCTCGGTCTTGCCGCCGCTCAGCGTAAACGTTTGCGGAAAGAAGATGAGCTCGTCGGCGGGCTCGAACGACATCTTGCCGCTCTCGTCCTGTGTCCAACGGTATCCGCCGACGGTAAAATGGCTTTCTCCCCCACTGCTCCTGACGACGACTGAGCTGCTGGTCTGGCCTTTGGCGATCACGACGGCGATCGGACTAACGTCGAACGGGCCGCCCGCCGCATCGCTTGGCGACGTGAGGTCTGCGTTTAGCTGCGCGGTTGCGGCGGCCGTGCGCAAGGACAGAAGCGTCGCCAAGACCAGGCTCATGCTAACCCACGAGGCTGCCCGCGATACCATTTTGGGTCTCATGCTATAGGTATCGTGTCTTCGACGGCGTGATTGAGTTGTAAAGAACCCATGGTTTCCGGGGTGTGCGCTTCGAGCGGCTCTGCTATAAACGTGTAAAGAGAACTGCGTCCCGAGATTTCAAGACCAAATCACCACCGAGCGCGGCTCGTACGACGGCCCGTTATAGACGGACCTCGGTTCCCTGTTGTGTTCGCTGCCGGTGTTCTGCACCAAGAGGAAATTGCCATGACGAACCTGATGAAAAAAATCGCCATCGCAGCTTCCCTCGCCGTGATCGTTGCGCCGGCCGCGGCCTCAGCGGCAACGGCTCATCGCTCGCTGAGCATCTCCGTGACGGTCGTGGCGACGCCGGTGACGTGCCAAGACTATCAGGTTGGCGACAAGGTCGTCGCTCGCTGCGGCGACGGGCAACGGCCGATCGTTCCGCCGGCCGGGGGTATCCTCTTCGGCGCAGAGTCGTACATTCCGGGCATCGATTCGGTCGCTACGGACTCGCAAGCACCGGCTCCGACCGCGTCTGCAGCAAGCCGATAAACCGCCAGACTCGTACCTTGGACGCGGGGGCGAATCGTCCGCGGCGCGCTCAGTGAGGGGTACAGGTCACCGGCCCGAATTTTACAAAGGCCGCAACTGTTTTCGGGAGCGTGATCGTCGCGTCGCAAACGCCGTTGTCAGCTTCAATGTGAAGCGGATACGTGCCCGACTCGACGTCGTTGAGATAAAGCTCGCCGCTCTCCGAGATGTCGACGCTAACGTCCCGACCGTGCGCGCGATAGGTGGCCGTGCCCTCGATCGGCGTGACCTGCCGTCCGCCGACGACGAAATTCACTCGGCCTCGATACGTGTTGACTCGCGTGTGGGGAAATTCGATGACCATACCCGAGCGCCCAAGGGGCGAGACGATCTGCTGGGTCTGCTCGAAATGGAGATCGAGGGGGAGATCATCGTCGTCGATCTTTATGGTGTTCGCGAGTCCGGTAATGAGGTCGGGAACGACCAGATCGCCGTGCCCATCGGTGCGGCCGGCGGGCCGGCCCTCGACGTTGACGTTCACCCCGGCCAGGCCAGGAACGCGAACGAGAGCGAAGCCGGCGTCAATCCGTTGCGACTCGAAGATGCGGTGACCCACCAAGCCGACCGCGCCCTGATAATCGAAATCGCCGCTGAGCGAACCGTTATCACGCGAGAGGGTGAGCGCATACCCGCCCTTGCTCCAATTTGCGCTCGAATCGAGCTGCAGACGGTCAAGCGACGGGAAATCGGCGGTCAGCGTGGTCGACCCGGTCCCATTGGGACGTTGCGTTTCCGCCGTCAAGGACGAAGCATGTGTGCTCGAGTCATAGCTCTCCGTAGCGTTCACGCGTCCGACATTCGTGCTGAACGACAAGGAAAACGACGTGCTGCGCGGATGTTCTTGACGCGTCGCGGCAAGCGTCAACGCACCGCTAGAAAGACGGATTGCCGCACCCAGCGTCGACGACGAGCCGTTCTGTGAAGCGTCGGCAGCACGCTCCCAATTCAAATAAGGCGCGACGTGCCCCATCGTGGTTCCGAAATAGAGCGATTCGTCGAGTTGAGCCTGCGGGGCCGGCGATCCGCTCAACGGTGCGATCGGGGCCGGAGTCAGTCCGGACCCGTCGGTCCATCCGCCCGTGCTGAACCCGGCGGCGCTGCGCGTAACTTCAGTTCCAACGAAGAAGTTGCGATCCAAAAAGTTGTAGCGAAGGTCGGCGCGCCCGCCGGTACCGCCGGCCTCGCGGCTTTGATCGTAGGCCGCGTGAAACGTGCCGAGGTGCGTTCGAAGGTCGAGCGCCGACCCGGCGCGATCGTATCCCGGCGTACCGATGAGCGCGACATCCTGGGTGAACGCGTCGCTCAAGCCGCGGCGATAAAAGGCAGAGGCGACTGGGACGTGCGCCGTCGGGTCCAGTGCGGCCTCGAATTGGAAGTCGGTCAAGCCTTTGGCGAGATTGGCGGACGTGCCGTAGAATGGGACGTTGAGGGTACGGCGCCCGTCGGGACCGGCGATGACGACCGTTGCGTCGTTCGTACCGTCGGGCATCGGGATGTTGCTCAAATCGAGGATGCCGGGCGCCACGTTCTGGGTCTTTATCAGCCGGCCGTTGACGTAGACGTACACGGTCGATGGACTGTTGACCGCGGTGGCGAGCGACGGGATCGGGGCCGTGTTCAAGTAGGGATCGAGCGCGAACCGCCGTCCGAACGAAATGCCCAGAAGCGTTCCCGGCACGGCGGTGCGCGCATTCTGATCGATCTGGCCAAGCTGGAACTGCGTCAAACCTGCCAGGTTCTCGACCGTGTACGAAAAACGTGAGGTCGAAAAGCCGGTGTCGGCGAGGTTGCCGGCCAACGCGAGATCACCCGGACCCATAGCCAGCGAAGAGTCGAGAGCAAGGGACGTCGCGCGCTGCGAACCGTCGACGGACTCGTGGAGATCGTAATTCACGAAACCGCTGGCGGAATGCCGATAATCGATTCCGCTCGGCTTCAGTTCTCTCAAATCGATCGTCGTCGGAAGAAAATCTGATGCTGCGATGGTGATCGTGATCAGGTGCAGATTCGGGTCCCACGTATAGGTGAGATCCGGCCGCAGCGAGTCGAGCGACACGTAATCATCTCCGCGGAAGCGGAAATGATTGCCGGCAGGCAGCCCCAGAGCTCCAAACGCGGCCATCGTCGCGGATGGGACGCAGAGCTCACTGCCCTTGAGAATGACGAAGGTATCGCCTTTTTCGTTCTCGTTGACAACCCAGTCGGCGATCGTCCGATCAATCCTGCCGTTAGCCGTCGGCGTCGGTATCTTATCCGTGTCGGCGAGTACCAGGCCGGGGACGCCTCCGAAGATGGCCGCAGCATAAACGGCCACGAGGCGCGCGGTGACGTTACGCTCCGTCATCGGAGTGTGGCGGCAGATACGCAACCATCCATGGACTGGCTATCCTGCAAAGTCTGAGTGACCGGCGTTGGTCCCTCAGTCTTAGCTTCGGTCGGCCGAGCTCAATAGTTCAATGGGAACACAGCCGCGATAAGAGATCGCAACCGAGTCGAGTTGATGTGTCCGCCCAGCCGACTAGTCCAAGCGCGACGTCGGTAGAACTGTCGGCCGGTCGAATGTGAAATCCGCCTTGAAGAGCGTCTGGGCCCGAATTCTGAGCCCAGAGGTTCTCCGGTAGGCCGCGGGCGTCAGTAGGTCACCGTGAAGCCGACCGTATCCTGGTACGAGCCCGCCGGCACCATTTGGTTGGCAGCGATGGTCAACGTGACCGCGAACGACTGCCCGCTACCGTTTGCGGTCTCGGACGGTGCACTGCCGCCCGCCGGGTCAAACGACGCGGAGCTCGAGTCGACAAGCTGCAGGGAGTAGGCCAGCGTATGCGTTGCGCCGTCCGACAATTCATTCTGGTCAACGTTGGCATGTTGGCCGTGGTCTGCCGTCACCGTGTACGCCGTGCCGCTGTTGCACTCCACGCTGAGCGCGGCAGCGAAGTTCGCGGTGTAGGCGCCGTGCTGCCAATCGTAGGTTTCCGGAATGCCAGCGATCGGGCTGAACAGACACGAGTTAGAAACGTCGGTAGTAATTGTCAAATTTTGCGTCGTCGTCGTCGTCGCTGAGGCTGCCAGCGGAGTCGACACGGCGAGTGCCAGTCCGAGGGCGATATGGGTGATTTTCATGCGAGAAGTCGCTCCTTTTCGATGCCTGATGTTTCAAATTAGGTAGGGAGGTTTGCGCCTTGCTCATCGCCTATCGAATTCGGATTGACGTTTGAAAGAAGCACGCGCTTTGAGTGGCCGGCTGATTCCGTTCGGGGCCCTCATCTCGCACTCGAGGTCGGTGGTTTCTCATCGGCTTGCGGGAGCGACGGTGTTGGTCTGTGGTAACTGACTTGACTACCGGTCTCTTTGCTGTATCGACCGAGTGAAGGAAAGCTTTAGCCGGAATACAGGACAGCGAAAGTTTGTTCCAAAGAGCGCGTAAATAAGCGCTGAAGCGCACACTTTCGAGGTGAGAGCTCGACATCGGGCCGCCGTCGCTCACGACCTCCGTCACTGCTCGCCGGCCAACTTCAAAGCCAATCTCCGTGCAAGTCGATGCCCATCGACTGCTGCCGGAAACGATGATCGTGCCAGCAGACCTATTCGGTCTCCTCGGATGCGCGCGCCGGCGCGCCGGGCTTTCTGCGCTTCGAGTAGGCGTAAGCGCAGAGGCACAGCGCACCGATGCTCAGCCAGCCGTACAATCCTTCGGGAACGGGGCCGCTGCTGCGCAGCGGAAACGCGGCCGTAGCAGCGTCCGCGTCGAGCCACGATACGTAGGTTACGATGTCGCGCAGCGCGGAATCGTCGAGCTGCGACGGTGCGAACTTGGGCATGTTGCCGGGGCCGACGCGAATTGCTTCGGCTACTTGCGTGATGCTTGCCGCCTGCAACGCCGGCGCCCACGCGTTTTCGCCCAGCGACGCGCCTGCGCCGCCGACGCCGTGGCAGTGTTCGCAATTCTGCGCGAACAACTCGCGCCCGTGCGCGAGGTTCCCGCCGGTCGCGACCTGCGGGATCGGCGGCCCGCCCGGAGCGACCGACGTGACGTACGCTTCGATCAAGGCGATCTCGTGCGCGCCGATCTGGGGACCGCGATGACCGACTTCCAGCCACGGAAGTGCGGCCGGCATCCGACCGGTGACCATCCAAAAGTCCAAGTCGGCCGCGCCGGCGCCTCGCAGCGACGGACCGTTCGCACCGCCGCGCAAATCGTCACCGTGACACGAGGCGCAACGCGTCTGATAGGCCAGCTTGCCGGCGTCGGTTGTAGGTGCGATCGCAGCGCTCACCAACAGGGCGCTCAGCACGACAGGAAAAAACATCGTCAGCCGGTCGAGCCCAGCCGGCGCTCGCGTGCGCCCCAGGCGGCGATGCAGCCCAGCAGCGCGGCGAAGAGCGGCAAACCGCCGCAAATCCACATCACCGCCCCGGCGCGCATTTGATCCGCCAGCGCGCCCGGATGGAGGGCATAGTGCGCGTACAGCACGTGACGGGTCACATAAAACACAAACCCTAAGAACGCGCTCATCGGCAGCGCCGCGAAAAGCGCCAGCAATCGGACCGGATGCGGCGGCGCATGGGGTGCGGGGGCGACCGCGAGCAGCGGCGTCCAGAAGACGAGCGCGGAGCCGAGAAACAGCGCATGCTCGAATGCGTGGATCGGCGGATGTTCGAGCGCCGCTTCATAGAGCCGCGAGAAGTGCACGGCGTACAAGACGAACGCGAACTGGAGCCAAGCGATTGCCGGATGCACGAGCGCGCGCAGCGGCAGCGCGTTGAGGGCGCGCGCGAGACCGGCGGCCCGAACCGCGGGCAACGCTCCCAGCGCGAACCGGAGCGGAGCGCCGAGCAGCAGCAGCGGAGCCGCAACGCCGACGAGAGCGAGATGCTGAATCATGTGCCAGGTCAAGGAGCGATCCGCGAGGTCGTCGGCCGGTCCGGTCAACGCGATCGCCAGCAGCGCAAGACCCGCCGCAAACGCGACGATCGGCCACCCGCCAAATCTGCGTCCGCGCCGGCGTGCGGCCACGATCCCGGCGGTATACAAGGCGGCGGTCGCGCCGAGCAGCGCGATCACGCACGCGTCGTCGCTCATGCGTGCGTTACGTTCTCTTCGTCGAAGCCGCCGCGTTCGTTGCGCTTGACGACGATCACGCGCTCAGCCTCGGGACCATGCAGGTTGCGCCGGACGCGAACTTGGCGCGCGAACATCGCAGCGATCGCGCCAACCGCGATACTGCCGAACGCAAAGGCCAGCCGGTAGACCGAGACCAGCGTTTCGACTGGGACGTGCAGGGTGCGCGCTTGTTCGTCGTCGGTCGCGGCCAGCGTGAGAATGACGCCGGCGGCGATCAGGGCCGCTCCGACGCCGACGCGCCACGGCGCAGCGCTCGGTGGAACGAGCACGTCATGATACGCGCGGTCGCCGCTAAGCCAGGCATCGATCCACGGCCAGCCCAAGACGAGCACGAGGGCGAGCAGCGGCAGCACCGCGCCTGGCCAGAACACGCCGGGTATCGGATGACCGAAAATTCGCCATTCCACCGCGGGACCCAGCCGCAGCGCGCCGTCGAGCCAGCCGGCGTACCAGTCGGGTGTAGCGGGATTGGGCGCGATCCACTCGCGATACTCGCCGTAGCGCTCGATTGGATTGATCTCGACGATCGAGCTCAGCGCGACGATGACGGCGACGGTCGCACCGAATGCTGCGACCGTGCGCAGCAGGTAGTCCGGATAGAAGCGCCGCCCGACGACGACCGTTTCGTCCGCGGCGAACTGGGTGTGTTTCTGCAGCACCAGCATTCCAAGATGAAAGCCGAGCAGCGCGCCGATCGTGACCGGCAGAAAATAGACATGGATCGTGTAGATATGCGACAGCAGGAGCGGACCCGGATAGCCGCCGCCATTGAGCAGATTTGAGGCCCACGCCCCGACGAGCGGCACCGACAGCGCGACTGAGGTGCCGATCCGCAAGCCCGTGCCCGAGAGTGCGTCATTGGGCAACGAGTAGCCGGTGAAACCCGTCAGCGATGCGAGCGTGAGCAGCAAGACGCCGACGACCCAATTGAGTTCGCGCGGCTTGCGGAACGCCGCGGTGAAGAAGATGCGTCCCATGTGGACGATGATCGCCGCGACGAAAACGACGGCGCTCCAGTGATGGACCTGACGGAACAGATAGCCGATCGGATCGCTGCGGGCCAGCGCAACGACCGAAGCGTACG
>JBEKHC010000088.1:0-21413 GCA_050012475.1 Candidatus Velthaea sp. | reverse complement strand
CCCAAGATTTCCTCGGCCAATCCGTCGGAGTAGATGTCCGCGGAATCGAACAAATTCAATCCGGCATCCAGGCAGACGTCGACGATGCGCGTTGCTTCATCGGCGCCCGTCGAACCCCAGGCTTTGAAGAATTCGTTGCCGCCGCCGAACGTGCCCGTGCCCAAGCTCAGCAGCGGTACCTTGAGACCGCTCCGGCCGAGTAGTCGAGATTCCATGTCGTCCTTCCGTGCTGATCGTTCACGGCGCATCGCCGTCTCGAGAGCTTGCACGCACGTTTGCGCAAGTCTTGTTCCCCGCGCAGCCGCTGAGACAACTTTTCCGAAGACCCGGTCATTGCGCCGGCGACCGCCGGCGTATGGGCCGAACGTGCCGGCGTCAACTACGGGCTTCCCACGACTGTTGCCAATTTCCATCCGGATGAATTGCCGATAACCGCGTGCGCAGCCATGAAAGCTTCGGCCGCGACCAGGCGTTGGGCGGTCCTTCCGCCGACGATCCTTGCTTGTTGCGGCGCGAATGCTGCGGCCGGTGTTCCGCCGGAGCCCGAGCTACTGTGCACGTCCAGAACGGTCGTGAGGACGAGCATTGGACCGACCATCCAAATCGTTGGGTGGGGATCGCCGCATGAAAGCGGTGCGCTGGGAGCTCAACGAAGGTCACGTCTCTATCTCACGACCGCCTCGGTGAGCGGCACTCGTACCGCGTCAGCGACATGTCCGCAAAGCATTTGCGCGTTCTGCACCTTGCGGGTACGCATATCCCGGCACTCTGAGCGCGGCGAGACCGGCCACAATGATCGCCGTGTCCGAGGCCCCGTAACCTGCCGAATGTTGAAGGAAGCGCAGCGCCCAACAATCGGCGTCAGATCCGTCGGTCAACTTGGGTGAATCACCGCCGGCAGCTTTGAGGACGTGTCCGAGAACGTGGTGTCCGCACTCGCTGAAGTAGAGAAACTCGGCCAGCTGTATCGGCTGGTGATTGATGACGTTTGCATCAAGCAAGATCATGGGGCCGCCGTTGAGTAACAGGGCGTTTTCGGCGCCGGTCACGTATTCGAGGACAACTCGAGAACCAACCGCATCTTTGCACGAGTTCGTCGAGATGCTTGCGCTCTTCGTCACTTGGGCGGAAGCGCCGGATTCGCAGATGCCGATGCAGACGAGTGCGAACAAAGCGGTCGCGAAGAGCGCGCTCTTGCCGTTCAGTGTGACCTCTCATTCGCAACACGCTCGATGGACACTCGCCATTTCTCGCGCAGCGCCCAGCAACGCTTGAAGGAGCGGGGAGCGCGGATATCTCGTATTCTATCAGGAGCGCGTCGGGACGACATGCGAATCCTAAGGATTGCCGATGACCGGGAAAGTCAGCGCCGATCCCGAGGCCGGTGTGACTGCGATGGTGCACGTGCCGTGAGCCATCGGAGTTTCGCCGATGAAGCTCGCGAGCGTTGCCGTAGCCGAGCCCGCGGAGTTCACGCCGATGTTCCGATCGAATGGCTGGGTTGTTGGCAGAACTGCAGCGCAGCCTATGGGAGTGATGCTCACGAATTCGCCCGTCGCATTTCCTGCGAGAGCGTCAGCGAAACGACGTAGTTTGCATCTGAGACTGCGGCGCCCAACGTCAGCGGATTTGGGTTAGCGACGATCGATCCGGGCCGGCGGCGCAGTCGGACCGCGGCAATGAGCAGCAACCCGGCGGCTGAAACGGCGGAAGGCTTTGACATACAACCCTGCTGACAAACGGGAGTTGGTCCTTTTTCTTGGACGCTCTCCATCTCCTCGGCGCGAGGCCTACGAGCCCCGGGGCCCGGGCCACGAAGGATTTAACTCCATCGGGATTTTCGACGTTCTGAAATCGTCGGAACCGCCCGCGCGAGTGCCATCCTGGGGCCGTTTTCCAATGCCGAACCGGCTTTTCGGCGTGCGCACCGTAGACGCGCGGGGCCGCCGCTAAGCGACGGTCGCGGCCTTGCGGTCTCGCGCTGCGGGCGAGGTGTGCGCGGTCGAGCCGGCTGGCTCCAATTTGAAGTGCCCGATGATGTCGATGAGGCGGTCGGCTTGGCCGGAAACTTGCTGAGCCGTCGCGTCCATCTCCTGAACTTGGGCCGCCAGCGAGAGCACCGAGGTCGAAACGTCGCTGGCGGCAGACGACTGCAGTTGCGACTGCGCGGTTACGGCAGACAGCGAGTTACGAACCGCGGACGTGGTCCGTCCAGCTTCGCTCGCTGCTTCGGCGTTGTCTTGCACGTTTGAGGAAACGGCTTCGATGTTCGCGCTGGCGCGAGCGCTGGCCGCGCGCATCGTCTCCGAACCGGTCACCATCGCGACCGCGACACGCGTCGTTTCCGCGATCTTGGCTTCGACCAAGGTCAACGCGTTTTGGGCTTGGGCCGCGAGCGTGAAGCCGGCTTCCATATCCGCGTTCGAGGCGCGCATCGACGCCGCGGCCTCGACGGTTTCGCGCCGGATCGCGGAGAGGATTTGGCTGATTTCGCGGGTCGACGTCGCCGACCGTTCGGCGAGTTTACGCACCTCGTCGGCCACGACGGCGAATCCGCGTCCCTGCTCGCCCGCCCGCGCCGCTTCGATTGCCGCATTGAGCGCAAGCAAGTTCGTCTGCTCGGCGATCTCGTCGATCACGCTCACGATCTCCTCGACCGCGTTCGAACGGCTTTCGAGCGACGTCATCAGCTTCTCGGTGGCGGCGGAGCGCTCGTGAAGGTGTTTGACCGCCTTGGCGGTTTGCACGACGGCCTCCATTCCGGTCGCCGCCTCGGTCGTTGCAAGGCGCGCGGCAGTGGTCAGCGTCGTTCCCAAATCAGCAACGCCGGAAATTTCTCCGTCGAGCGCCTGGACCTCACCCGCCACGGCGTGAACGGCAGCTGTCTGCTCGTTCGCACCTTGCGCAATTTGTTCTGCCGACGAGGTGAGGAGATCCAACGCGTCGCCGGCTTCGGCCAATTGTTCCGTCTGCTCGCGGGTACCGTGCGCAACTTGTTCGGAGGACGTCGAGATGGTCTCGACCGCGTTGCTGGCTTGCCCGGTCGCGATCGTGAACTCCCGGCTGGCACGCGAAAGTTGTGAGGCTGCCTCGGTGATGCCGCTGACGACGCTGCGCAGCTTCTCCCGCGTTTGCTCGAACGCCACCACGCTGGCGGCAATCTCGCCCTGCATCGCCTCGAAGGTCGCGGCCAGCTGGCCGATTTCATCGCCGGTATCGACGGTGAGGTGTTTCATCTCGAAGCTCGCTTCGCGCGTGAGATCACCTGCGGCCATCGCCGCGATCGCCTCGCGGAAGCGCGGCATCTGCGCTTGAGCGATGGTTTCGGCAACCGTGGCCACGGCTGCGGCACTGCTCCGAATGCGGACGGCCACGTAGATCGCCGCAGCAGCTTCGAGGACAACGGCAACCGCGTGCACCAGCACCGTGACCCACGAATTCGTGCCCATCGCCATGTCGCCGAAGACGAGCGGCTGGAAGAACAGATTGCCGATCACGTGGTGCAGCGCGATCGTCACGGTGGCGACCACGATCGGCAGCCAGTCGAAGTAAAGAATCAGAAACGTGATGACGATGAAAACGTGAAAGTGGACGGTCGTTTGCCCGCCGCTGGCCGCGATCAGCGCGCCGGAATCGACCATCAGCAAGATTGCGCCGTACACCCGGAAGAGCCGCGTCCCGCGGGCGGTCGCGTAGCCCGCCGCGCACAGGCCGGCGGCGGCGCACGCTGCGATCAGTCCGACGACGAAATGGCCGCACAATAGGCCGACGAGTGCCACGAGCGGAACATGCGCCAGTACGGCACCGAGCACGATTCGATCCCGCTTCGCGATCCCTGCTGCTGCTTGAGTTTGCACCGGTGCGTTCGACCCTTCTCAATGGTAATGAAGGCGTCATGACAGCCCTCACACCTTGATTCGGGTAGCCGGGTTACGAATATGAAGTCAGTACGGGAGTTAAACGAGATTCTTACGCGAGCTTGAGGCTAAGCGCACTTTACGCAGACGCAAACATGTCAGCGCCATATTCGGCACCATGATCCGCCCTGGATGATTCGGAAGAGCCACGCGAACGCGATCCAGGAAGACCTGCGCGTCGTCAACATCACGGCGGCTTCGGCAAAAGGCACGCTCGCCAATCCCGGCACCAAGGTGACGGCGAAAGCGGGCCCTCAGCCGGCGCAGCCAAAACCAGGGCGGCCTGCTGCTGCGCGTCGATCTGCGTACTACCTCGCGCGGGTGCTCGCGCTGTCACCACATCTGGAAGAGAATCGTTCAGCGCACGAAGCCTTCGTGCGCTGGGCTGAAGATTCCGAAGGGCCGAATAGGTGCGGATTCTCTGCGAGAGCAGCAAGCGTTGCGCTCCGTGAGCGGCGCGGCCCCTTGGTTCGCCCAACCGAATCCCCGTCCTTGCGGCCGGGGAGCATGTCAAAGTGCCTCGATGGCGTCGATGAGGGCCAGATCGCGCGGGGAGATTCCCTTGACGTCGTGCGACGACGTCGAGATCGTCACTTCGCTCCAGGCCAGCGCGATGTCGGGATGATGATCGAGGCGATTGGCTGCCGCAGCGACGGCGTTGACGAAAGCGATCGATCCGTTGAAGTCGCCCCGATCGAAGGTGCGCGTGATGACCGCGCCGTCGTACGTCCAGCCCGGCCGGCGAGCCAGTTCGGCCGCGATGGCGTCGGCGCCCAAAACATTCGGCATTAGAGCTTGCCCTCCGCGCGCAGTTCGCGCAGCGACGCTTCGATGGCGGCGATCGTCTCGTCAATGTCGTCATCGGAATGTTCGGTCGAAAGAAACATGACTTCGTTTTGCGAGGGAGCCAGCAAGACGCCGCGCTTGCGCAGCGCATGATAGAACGCCGCAAAGAGTGAGGCATCGGCCCGCTGCGCATCGTCGTAATTGCGCGTCGGCGCGCCGGGACGAAACTTGAAGTCGACGATCGACTCCAATTGGAGGACAGCATAGTCGAGGTCGAGCGCGCGCAAGGCCGTGCGGATCCCGGCCGCCAACCGCTGCGCCCGCTCGTCCATCCGGGCGTAGCAATCACCGTGCGTCTCGAGCCAGCCAAGCGTTCGCAGCCCGAGTTCGACCGCGAACGGGTTACCGGCATGCGTTCCACCGGTGAAGCACGGGCCGTCCGGCGCCAGCACCGCCATGATGTCCGCGCGTCCGCCGAACGCGGCCAACGGAGCGCCCCCGCCGATGATCTTGCCGATCGTCGTGAGGTCCGGTCGTACGCCCAGGCGCCCCTGCGCGCCGCCGAAACCGAGCCGCAGCCAGGTGATGATTTCATCGAACAGCAGCAGTCCGCCGCACGCGTGCGCGCGCTCCCGCAGACCTGCGAGGAACCCGGGCGCCGGCAGCACCAGGCCCATGTTGCCGACGATCGGCTCGACGACGATTGCAGCGAGACGCGACCCGCAGCGTTCGAGCGCCGCATCGACGCTGGCCAGATCGTTGTAGCGGGCGACGAACAGATCGGCGGTGATCGCCGCAGGGATGCCCGAATGCCGGGCCGACCGGGTGTGGGCCGAGGCGCCGGCGTCGAGCAGCGCGAGATCGAAGTGACCGTGATAGTTGCCGGAAAACTTCACGATTGCGTCGCGTCCGGTAAAGGCGCGCGCTACCCGGATCGCGCTCATCACCGCCTCGCTGCCGGTCGTCGTGAAGCGCACACGTTCCATCGACGGCAGATGATCGCGAATGCGTTCGCCCAGGGCGACTTCATCGGCCGTCGTCGACCCATACACCATGCCGCGCGCTGCGACACGATCGAGTCCGGCGCACAATGCCGGATGAGCGTGCCCGAGCAAGAGCGGTCCGTACGCCATGACGTAATCGATGTAGCGCCGGCCATCGGCATACGCGTAGGCGCCCGCGCCGTGACTTTGCAGGAACGGTTCACCGCCGACGGCGTGGCCGGTGCGCACCGGTGAACTCGCGCCCCCGGCAAGCACGGACCGCGGATCGGCTCCAATGGTCAGGTCGATAAGTCGGCTACCTCCGTGCGGATCACGCAAATCGTTGCGCGTTCCCGGTCGTCTGCAAGGCGGACAAATACGACGGACACCCGTTCGGGCCCGTGCGGAAACGCGAAAATGAACTCGAACGGCTCGATGCTCGTCTCTTCGGAGTTGAGGAATTCGCCAAAGCGTCCCTGAAAGTCGCGGATCGCCGTACAGGGAGCGACGTCGGTGAAGAAGTTTCGGCCGGTGACGTCGCGGTCGCCCATATGGGCCAACGAGCGTTCGTACGCGTTGTACTCGAGAATTTTCCCGTTGCGGTCGACGACGATCACTCCGAGCGGCGCGGAATCCAAATCGGCGTTGCGAAGGAGCTGGACCTTATCGAGATCGTATGCTTGGAAGGCGCTCAACCTGCGGGCTCCTGGTGCGGGAGAGAAGCGATGATGGCGGCAGCGGCGGCGACGGCCTCAGCGGGCAAGAGGGTCGCTCCGTCGGCAGCCGCCGCACGGTTTCCCGTGGTTGGACGATCGCAAACAAAACGCCGGCGTCCCAATTCCCGCGCGAAGCGCAGTGTGTGCATCGCGCCGCCCTCCGCTTCGCTTTCGATCAATACGACCGCAGCGGCGTGAGCGGCCTGCAATCGATCGCGTTGGGTGAGTGCCCAACGCGTCACCGCATCGTTGGGCAGGCGCTCGGAAGCGATCGCGCCGCCGCTCGCGATGATCTCGTCGGCGAGCTGGGCATTTTCGGGCGGGTACGTTCGCGCGACGCCGGTCCCGACGTACGCAATCTGCGGCAACCCCGCCGCCAGCGCGCCGCGGTGAGCCGCCGTATCGACGCCGCGTGCCAATCCGCTCACGACCGCACGCCCCAGCGCCTGGGCGAGATCGAAGGCAAAGCGGCACGCCGCGCTGCTGGCATCCCGCGCCCCGACGATTGCGACGCCGTCCGCGGGCAACGTGCCGCGCACGCACAGAAACGCCGGCGGCATCCGGAGGTCGCGCAGTCCGGCCGGGTATTCGGCGCTGCGAAGCGGGACCACGCGCGCGGAGAGGCGCTCGAGCATTGCCGCATCGGCGCGCGCGTCACGTCGCGCCTCGGCCAGCCGCAACGCCGAGTCGGCGGTAACGAACTCGCGCACCGCGCTCCCGTCGCCGGCGGCCAAGGCCCGCAGCCGCCGTCCGCCCATTCGCAATCGCGCCGCTGCCAGCAGCACGAGCGCTTCCTGATCGATCGGCGCTAACGCCCCGGCGCGTAACGCGCCGTGATCGCTTCGATCACCGCCCGGTCGACATCCGAGCCGCGCTCGCGCGCGAGCTGCTCGGCTTCGGCACGCAATTTCTTGTTCACCGAAACGCGCACGAAAAACGGAACGCGTTTCAGCGTCACTTCCGTCAGCTGCTTGGCTTCGGGCGTCCAGGCAATGACGCTGTTGCGGCCCTTTCCGCTCTCAGCGACGACGCCGGGTGCCGAGGCCAACAGCTCGGCGGTCGGCGCTTCGGCGCGCAGCGGCGGCACCGCCGAGGTCGGCAAGTTCGCGAACAGCACGTCGAACAGTCCTTCGCACGCCACTTGGAGCAGCCAGACCGCCCCGGCGTATCCCATATACGGCGTTCCGGTCGCGCGCCGCACGACGGCGCCCGGGAACGACGATTGCATGAACAGCGCCGGCAGCTTTTCTTGCGCGATGATCATGCGTTCGTTGATCGATCCGAACACCATCATCGGCGACGGGCTCAGTTCGCGCAGCGCGACTCGGACCTCTTCGTTGGGTGTGCTCTCGGCGCCGGTGCGGTACGCGCTGAAGACAACGGGCAGGCCCAGCTCGCCGCCCAAGTAGCCCTCGAGACCGTCCTTATACGTCGGCGGAGCGACGATCGCGATCGGGGCGTTGGCAAAGAAATCGCTGTGCGTCGATTTCCAAATGTCTTGCCACGCCGCGAGCGTCGTCTTCTTCTCGCGCGCGATGAACGCGTCGGCTTCGGCTCGCAGCCCGAGCGCATCCCCGAGTCCCTGCAAAAACAGGGTCGTCGGCTCGAGTCCGATCGGAGCGAAGAACGTCGGCAAGCCGACCTCGCGCGCCAGCGATTTCCCGTACTCCGCATACATGACGATGCTCGCGTCGGCGTCGCGCAAATGCGGCGTGTCGTAGGTGTGCGCCTCGAACGGATACACACAATTGAGTTCGGCGCCGATCCCGGCGACGAGCCGCTTGATTTCGTGCAGATCGCTGTACGAGTTGAAATTCCCGTACGTCGGTCCGATGATGTTGACGCGTGGCCGAGTCCTGGGCGGATGGGGCGCCGCGCCGGCCGGCCGAACGAAGTGCTCGCGATGCTCCCACAAAAACAGTAACGCCCGATCGCGCGACTTCCACTCGTCGTCATCGAGCGAGTGGCTGTCGAAGAACAGCGCCGACCCCTTCACGTCCGCATCCATGGTGGTCCACGACGCCCCGATCAGCTCCGACATCGGCGTTGAAACGATGAACACCTGGCGCCCGTCGACACCGGCCCGCGCCACTTTTTCTTTGAGCGCGCCGAGCGTCCCGGCGATGGTGACTTCGTTCTCCGACAACTCCGAACACGTCACGTTTTGCAAATACGGCACGCTGTCGGTATAGTTGATGACGGCGACGGCGGGCATCACGTGACAGCCCACCGGCCCGTCGAGCACGACGTTGGCATCCTTGAACGAGGCGAACACTTGCATCCCGCCGGTATCGCCGCCGGCGTGATCGAGATCGGTCACCCGCTTGCGAATCGCCGTGTTGACGACGGCGCTCTCGAGTTCTTTGGGTGTACCCATCAGCAGCGTCCCCCGCCTGAACCCGCTCCGCCGATCACGGCGTTCCTCCGTCGGCAGGCGCAAACGCGCCATTCGCAAGCAGATGCTCGGTCAAATCGATCTTGGGCGCCCACGACGAGTAGCTCCGCTGCGGCGTCCCCGTCTCGCTAAAGAAACTCGCAATCTTGTGATACCGCTGCTTGCTGCGATAGGTCGAAAGCATCAGCGACAAGATATCGCTGGCACCGGCCGCAAACATGAGCGAACGCGTCGCCATCGCGTTCGTATAGTAAATCGACGGAATGCCGAGCTCCTTGGCGTGCGCGCACAACGGCGTCGTCCCGATCACGCAATCGTAGGGATGATCTTCGAGTGCCCCGATCTCGTCGTCGAAATTCGCGCCGTACAACACCGTGCAGCCGTGCTCGCGCAACCAAGCTTCCTCTTCGCGCGCCAACGGATTCGAGCTCACGGCGGTCGACAGAAACGGCACCTTGGCCCCCGCTTCGATCAGCAGCCGCACGAGCAGAAACTCATGCCCTTCATAGCCGGCCACCATGAACGTGAGCCCGTGTAGCGGATAATCGGCCATCGCCGCGATCACCTTATCGCGCTCCTCGGCGGCAACGGCGTTCACCGTCGCCGGATTCAGCTTGAGCGCCTCACCGACGCCGCGGATCCACGCATAGGTTCCATCGATGCCGACCGGTGCGCCCTCGATGAACGGCAGACCCTGCTTCATCTTCATCCGCTTGACGCTCTCGGAGTAAAACGGATGGACCGGCGCATTGAGCGCCCCGTCCACCATCGCGACATAGTCCGACCAGCGCGGACCGGGCACCGTCGTATTCACGTGCGTTCCGATGCGCCGCAGCACTTCGTCGATATGAATCGGATCGCTGGGAAACAGCTCTCCGATCACGTTCACGCCCGCACGCGTTTTGCGCTGCGGCGGCAACCGCCAAACCAGCGAATCGACGACGATGTCTTTCGCTCGCGAATGCGTATGAACGCTGTACGCCGGCAGCGGTACATAAATGACCTCGGTGTGCCCGATCTGCTTGGGCAGCAGATCGAACGGCAAGCCCACGGTATCCGACACGCACAGCGAACAAATCGGAATGATCGACGGCTGATGTTTCTCCGCCATTTCGTGCACCATGAGCTTGAGCTCATCGAACACCGAGCCCTTGGCCCAAATCTCCGAACTCACCCCGGGCGAAAAGATCGGCCGGTTCGCCACATAAAAATGCGCCACGAAGGTGTGCCCATACAAACATCCGTCGCCGCTGGAAATAACGATGGGCATCGCATCTTCCATACGCAACAAATTCCGCACAGCCCCGAACGCCGGGCACATCGAAGAAGCCTGTTTACTCATGAAAACCCCGAACGCTCGTGGCGTTCTGATGTTGGTTCGTTGTTGCGGATGACCGCGTTGGGCCGCTGGTGGAGGGGAGCTGCAGGCGCCAACCGGAGACCCGCGCGCATCGCCCGGTTCATCTCGAAGCGCTCAATCGCCGCGCACGCGTAGCTTCGCATTTCGATGCGGGGGAAGGCTGCAAACTTCGATGTACCACTTTGTCTTAAAAAAGAAAAAGGCATCAAGCGCGTGTTTCTGCTCCGAGCCCGAAACACCACCGACTCTGCCACTCTTCCATCGGCTGCCGACTCGCTGGCGGCGTGGCTGAGCGGGGAGGCGGCATGGGTGGTGCGGGGGCTCAAACAAATCTGCGGAGCCCGGAGGGCGGGAGCAGATTTTTTGGCAGTAGCGATTTTACATGGATGTAAAATCGCGGGCGTCCCCGCCCCACCAATGTCGCCTCCCCGCTCTCCCACGATCAGCCCCAGTCGGCAGCCGGCACATTCCCTCCGCCGACGGATACGATCGTCGGTCCAAGGACTTTCTCGCCGTCGCCTTCCGCTTCGATGTAGCGATGATCGGCGCGTCCGCCGTTGGGGATGCCGGCGAGGACGAGTTCGCGCTGGATTTTTTTGGCTTTGGGCACAACTTCGGGCAGCGACCAGAGTTCGTCGGCGGTGACGGCCGTGCCGTCCATCTCGGCAGCGTTGCCCGAGAGGTGCATCATGAATTGAACGAAGTCGACTTTGTTGGGGACGACCGCGTCGAGATCGTCGATCGCCGCGATGACGTTGTCGACGGCGCTGCGAACGGCTTCGTTGGGAACGCCGTCGATCACGACCTCGTCTTGCGGGATGAGCGGCATCGACGCGATCACCGGAATGCCCAGCCACTTTGCCATGGCTTGCGCTTTGCCGCTGCCGTCGTCTTTGTTGACGACGAGGCCCAGGCAGCGCGTTTTCCCGCCCTGCTCGGCGAAGTAACGGACCGCGGAGGCGATGTTGTTGGCGGCGTACATCGACTGGCCTTCGTTGCTGCAGACGATGATGAGCTTATCGGCCATCGAACGCGCGATCGGCGTGCCGAAGCCGCCACAAACGACGTCGCCGAGAAAGTCGAGCAGCATGTAATCGAAGTTCCACTCCGACAAGCCCCACTTTTCGAGCAGTGAGAAGCCGAAGGTGATGCCGCGTCCGCCGCAGCCGCGCGCCGACTCCGGGCCGCCCAGCTCGATGCAATAGACGCCGTTGCCCTTAAAGATGATGTGTTCGGGAGCGAGATCGTCGGCGCGGCCTTCTTTTTCGTACTGCGCCCAAGTGCCGAGGACCGTCGGGATCAGCGCGCCGCCGAAATGCGTGACCACGCTGTCGTGCTTGGGATCGCAGCCCATCTGCAACGTGTTGAAGCCGCGTTCGGTCAGCGTCTTCGCCGTCATGCTGGTGAGAAAAGACTTTCCGGCACCGCCCTTGCCGTAGATGGCGACGGTGGAGTTTTTGCTTACGCCCATTGCAGAATCACCTTCAGTATCGATGGATCCTCGAATGCGGTCTTGTAGGCCGCTTCGTAGTGCGCGATCGGGTAAGCGCTTTGAGCCAGGTCGGCGACGTCGACGCGGCCGTCGGCGATCATGTCGCGTGCCGCCAGCAGGTCGGGGTGGCTCCACTCGCGCGCGACCAGCAGCGTCGCCTCTTTGGTGAAGAGATCGACGAACGGCGTCGTCAGTGTATCGTAGTACGAAAGCAGCACGATCGAACCGCCGAGCCGAAGCGCTTTCGCGCACGCCCCGATCATCTCGGATTTTCCGGTGGCTTCGATCACGCAGTCCAACGGCGCGCCGGCAGCCTCGGCAAGCGTCGTTTGCGACGCATCGATGGAAATCGCGCCGCGAACGTGGCCGAGCCGGGCAGGATTCGTGTCCACTTCATAGAGCTCCGCCGGTTCGAGTGCGGCGAGGAAGCGCGCGGCGAACTGTCCGATCGCACCCATGCCGACGACGCCGACGCGTTTCCCGCGCACATCGCCAAGCCGGCGCACGCCGTGCAAACTCGTCGCCGCGAGCGCGAGCAACGGAGCATGCGCGAGCGGGATCCCGTGCAGTGGAACGACCTGGGCGGCTTTCTTGATCAGCCGCGACGCCTGCCCGCCAAAAGCGGCCGAGACGTCGGTGAAGCACATGCTTCCGCCCACGAACACTTCATCGCCCACGTGTACGTCGGTGACGTCGGCACCGACCTGCAGCACGACCCCAACCGCTTCGTAGCCCGGAATCAGCGGATAGCACAAATGCGGAATCGCCGGCAAGCGCCCATCGAACAGCAGCCGTTCCGTGCCCGCGGAGATCGACGAAAAGCGCGTGTCGACCACGACTTCGTCGGCCGCCGCCGCACGCAGCGTCACCGGACGGAAATCGAGCTGACCGGCCTCGGCAAACACGACCGCCTGCACGGCGCCGCTCACCGCGAGCGCACCCGAACGGCGACGTGCTTTCCCAGCACCGCTGTACGCACCACGTATTGAGCGA
This sequence comes from Candidatus Velthaea sp., assembly GCA_050012475.1. Taxonomy (GTDB): domain Bacteria; phylum Vulcanimicrobiota; class Vulcanimicrobiia; order Vulcanimicrobiales; family Vulcanimicrobiaceae; genus Velthaea. The sequence goes on along the minus strand of JBEKHC010000088.1, from coordinate 8,771 downwards.
CGTTCGCGATGTACACGCCGTACGCTACGATCAGCATGCCGATCTGTACGGTGATGTTCTCCGGATTCGCGGCCGCCAGTCCGAGATAGGAGATGTGCAAGATGAACACGTTGAGGGTCATCGTGTCTTCGGCTAGGAACTCCGGGGCAAACCAATATTGGCCGAAGACGTCCTTCTCCCACAGCGCGCCGGTGATGATCGCACCGAACATCAGCGCGACTTTGACCAGCACCGATTGGTGCACGGCCTCCATGGAAACGGCCCCGCGGAAGTAACCGATCAAGAAGCCGACGCTCACGAAGAACGCGAGCAGTTGGCCGAGGGCGAAAATCGGATGGATTTTGGTCCATACGCTCGCGGCTCGCCGAGCGACCATTTGTTCGGAATCCCCGTATGCCACGTGCGGACGTTCTCCCTCCGTTGGTTATCGTAGGCATCCGGAGAATTAGGCACGGTGATAGTCGTCACCCGGCCTGTGGGGAGCGGGAGGGGCTCGTTCGGTTGCGGGGGACGCCCGGCAACCCAATTACCCCCTCCCGGCTGGCCACCGACCTTCGTGACGCACAAGCAAACGGCACCCCCGAAAGGGTGCCGCCGTTTTTTTCCGGCTCGCTGCGGGCAAGCAGGGGACGATTCTTTCTTGACCGGCTAGACGATGAGCGCTTCGAGCGAGTCGAGGTTGAGGATTTCGAGGGTGGCGGCGTGCCCGTCTTTGACGTAGCCCTGCTGGCGGAAACGGGCCATGTTACGAGAGACTGTTTCGCGCGCAGTGCCGATCATGTTGGCGAGGTCTTGGTGGGTGACCGGGAGTTCGATGCGGACGCCGCGTTCGGTCGGCACGCCGTATTGTTTGGAGAAGCGCACGAGGACCCGAGCCAGCCGCGAGGCAACGTCGCGGCCGCGGAAATCGTCAAGCAGCGTGAGGGCATCCGAGACTTGCTCGGAGATGCGCAGCATGAACTTGGCCAGCAGATCCGGCGATGAGCGCACGACGCGCTCGAAGGCGGCGGCGTCGACCGAGACGATCTCGCTGGGCTCCATCGCTTCGAGGAAGACGTCGCGCCAGTAGCCGTTGAGGACCGCGCGATCGCTCCAGACGGAGCCCGTCTGTAAGATCGTGATGAGGATCTCGCGTCCGCTCGCGAGGAGCTTCGTTACCTTGATCGTGCCTGAGACGCACCGGAACGCACGTTCCGGTGCAAACTCGGGATCGGACACCGACGCACCGGATTCATACTTCCGCGATTGCGCAGCGCCGAAGAGTTCATCGAGCGGGGCAGTGAGGCCGGCGAAATCTCGCGAGTCCGGCAAGCTCCAAAAGAGGTCCAATCAGGGCAACGCTCCCGACGCTAGATGGGCTCCGGGATTCTCATGAACTTCCGGATGGGCGGCGACCGCATCGGCGGGAGCCTGATCCAGGCCCGCGGTCACGAGCGCCTGCGGCCACTTCGCACCTTGGTGACAGGTATAGCACGTAACGGCCTTGATGTTCGCCGGCAGATACTCGTGGTTGATCTTATCGACCATCGCCCACATGCGATGTGCGATCTGGTTCGTCGGATAGTATTGAAGCGTCAGGAAGTCGGCCGTGTTGTGGCAGAACAGGCAGTTCACGCCCAGCGACCGAGCCACCGAGTACATCGAGTTCACCACATAGCCGACCTGCTTGGTCGATTTATAGCGGTAGTTCAAGAATTGCACCGGCACGATGTTCCATGAAACACCCATTCGCGGAGCGCCGCGATGACACGTTACGCATCCCACGGCACCATTGACCGCGTAGTTCGGATAATCTTTCTTGATCGGATCGACCCACGACCGTCCAACTTCGTTGGACATAATCTGCATCGTCCGCGCAACCCTCTTTGTTGGCGTGTCGTACGCGAAGTTCTGCACGTTGTGGCAGTACGTGCACTGCACGCCCAGTGCCACCGTGTACTGGTTCATCTGGCCCAGCAGCTGCACGTACGAGTACTGTTTGAGGACTTGCACGTTGTAGGTGCGACCGCCGACGTATTGATGCGGGACCGCGGCCGGCTGATCGCTGAAATCCAGCGGCGCGCTTTGATCGACGGGGCCGACGCCCTTGAGCGCCTCGGGCGGGATCTGTCCGCCGTCCTGGGTGCCGATCGACGATGAGAGATGCGGCGCTTCGGGGGCAGTCGAACCGCCGGGAGCCCACGGACCCGCCTTGCTGGTGACTTGACCCGGGCCGTCCGCCGCCCGAGCCTTGTCGATGAGCGGCTGGACCAAGCCCGATAACGAGAGCACGCAGACGATGACGATGGGTCCGAGGACGCGTTTGATGTTCATTAGCGGTTCACCGGCTGCGGCATATAGACCGGCAGCTCGAGCTTCACTTGGTTCGGGCGCAGGTTGATCGCGTCGCGCGTCAGCGGCCCGTATTGCGCGACCGTTCCGTTGTCGACCCCCCAGACGTACCAGTCATTGGTGATCCAGCCCGTGCTGATGATGCCGATCGAGCAGCTCACCACGACACCGACCGAGAACCACCAGATCCAATCGTGAATGGTCTTGGGGTTGGCGTTCCAGCCCATGGTCCAGCGCCAGAACAGCATCGACTTGTGCGAGCCCGAGTGCATGTCTTTGATCTCGGCGACTTCGTGGTGGCTGCCCTCGGCGGACGTTGCGAGAATCGTCGCGCCGTGCATGCCCCACAGCATCGTCGATCCGAACAGGAAGAAAATCGCGAGCTGGTGCCAGGGATTGTAGTACAAGTTGCCCCACAGCACGCTGAAGTTCTGCGCCCAGTCGAGGTCGGCGTTGAGACCCAAGCCCGGCGCCTCAGCCCACGTTCCCATCATGATCGGGCGGAAGACCCAGATCGTGGACGTCAGGAGAATCGCGGATAGCCAGGCGAAGAACAGATACGGCCGCCAGCTGTAGCGCAGCAGACGTTCCCAGCAGCGGCCGGCCCAGCAGACGACGGCGCCGGCCCACAGGACCATGTTAATTTCCCAATAGCCGCCGGCCGACAAGCTGCGCGCCATGCCCAAGCCGTCCGGCGGCAGCTCTTGGACGTTGGCGAAATGTCGAATGTATTCGAGCGCGTTGCCGTTCATCGACGCGATGCCCGACGCGAACAAAACGAAAAGCCCGGCGATGAACAGCGCGACGGAAGCAACGCCCCAAGAACCCAGCCAGATCGTGCCGAGCTGCGTCGGGAGGCCGAAGAGCCCCAAGAAGGGCAACCGAAACGGCACGCCCAGCCGGACTCCGACGATATCACGCTCGTCGTAGTAGCTTGGTCCAGGGAGCTCGAACGGCGGCTCGCTAGTGGGCTGCTCGTTGATGACAGTTGCCATCGTATATGCGCTTTCCTTGCTGCTCGTTTAGTGCGGCATGAAGGGTATGTGCCATTGCCAGAAAGCGACCCAGTCCTGCACCAACGTGCCCGATGTCAAGATGCAGAGATCGCTGACGATCAGCGTATAAATCGCCAACCAGAATCCCAGGAAGTGAATCCCGTACTCGCCGATCGAGTAGCCGATGTAGTCACGCCAGAAATTGTCGACGTTGGCTTCTTCTTGAACCGGGTCTTTGTCGGTGTTGTACGTCCCGAGGATCGCGCTGCCGTGCATCGCGAGCGCCATTGCCGTAAGGAAGAATCCTAAAATGGCGTACGCGTGAAACGGATTGAGATAAAAGTTCTGATAGCGGAAGCCCGTGTTGGAAACCCAGGTCAAGTGACCCGAATAACTGAGATCGAAGCCTTCGCACCAGCAGCCCATCCAGAGCGGGCGAATGATCTGCAGCGTCACCCACGCCGAAATCGCAAACGAGAACATGAGCGGGACGTGGTAGCCCATCTCGAGTTTGCGGCAGATATCCACTTCGCGTAACGCCCAGGAAACGAACGCGACGGTCGCCAGGATGACGACGGCTTGCCACGCACCGCCTTGCATGAACGGAGCAACGCCCAGTCCATACTCACGCAGCGGCGCATGAACGTTCGCACGCCACAAATCCCAGTCACCGTATTGGCCGACAGCGATGAACAACACGCCCACGCCGGCCGCGATGGCCAGGATCGTAACGACGCCCCACAATCCGACGTAGAAACGGCCCGCCCACCAATCGAAGGGGTCCGTTCCTAAGATCGAGCGGAAGAGCGTGTTTCCCGGCTTCCTATAGGCGCTTTCGAATTCGAGCATGACGCTCTCCCCGCTTCTTTACGGCAGACTACTTGGCGCCCGGCGCCGGGTTGACTTGGGTTGACGTTCCGGTTCCGGAGGTCTGGGCAGGGAAGATCCAGTTGTACTTCGGCGAGGAGAGCACGATGAAGTGGATCAGGAACGCGACGACGACGCCGGCAAGCACATAGGCGCCGAGCGTTGCGCGGAAGTTATACGGACGACGAATGATCATGCTTCTCGCCTCCTACCACGGACGCCAGGCCCACACGAAAATGTGAGCGACGACGGCAATGATGAAGAAAACCCACGATCCGTAGACCGTAAAGCGGTGCGCGGTCCAGTCCGCGTTATTGAAAAAGTCGCGGTAGACTTCCGGTACTTGATCGTTGCCGATCTCATAGACGGAGCCGACCGCTGGATCAAGAGATGCCACGATGACCCCCTAAGCGGTGATGAGCGGCCGTACAGCGCACGGCTCTTGATGAACTATAGACAAACCGACTGCTGCTCCGGTGTAGTGCGTACTACGCCGTCGCCCTCTGGTTAGCAGGTGCCCCGTTGCTTTGGCCGACATCCGGTTCGCGCGCTTGCGAATGGGGGGCCGGCCTTGGGCCGTGATGGCGCCTGCATGACGCTCAAAGCATCTGCCCGAGGGCCCGACCCGAGCGGTGCGCTGCATCACCGCAGCAGCAGCACGGTCCGGTGCATTGCGCCGGACCTGTACCGTTCGGCGCGAGCCGCGGTGCAGGGCGTTTGGGCCATCCTAGACCGCGCCGCGGGGGTGTTCGGGTCCGGCGCCCGGCCCACGGGAAGCGAAGCGCGGGCAATACGCGGAACGTGGACTTTTGGAGAGCCGCCTCGGAGAGCCGCCGTTAGCGGATGAAGGCGACCGTCATCGCGGCGAGCATCTTCGAGCGGAACGGAACGTACGCGCGTTTGGAATACACGTCGTAGCGGTTATCCTCGATCGAGCGCAGGATCTGCCGGTACAGGGTCAGTGCCAGGCGAACCGTGTAGCGCGACTCCGGCGCCAGCATCGCGATGCCCGGCTCGGCCTCGGCGTAGAGCCGGCGCACCCGGTCGATTTGGAACTTCATGAGCGCGACGAACGCGCCGTCGACGACTTCCTCGAACAGCGACGACTCGGTGTAGCCGAACTGCTGCATCTCGTCGAGCGGCAGATAGATCCGGCCCATCCGCGCGTCTTCGCCGACGTCGCGCAGGATGTTGGTCATCTGCATGGCGCGGCCCAAGGCGACACCGTAGTCGAGCGCAGCGTCGGACGTGTAGCCCAAGATCGGCGAGGTCAGCAAACCGACGGTCGAGGCGACCAAATAGCAGTACTCGCGCAAATCGTCGTAGGTCGCGTAGCGGCGCACGGTAATATCCAGCCGCGCCCCGCGCAGCAGATCCAGTGCGGGCTGCAGCGGGATGTCGAAGCGGCGGATCGCGTCGTAGAGCGCGACCATGATCCGGTCCTTAGGACTACCATTATAAGCAGCAAGGAGCGCGCGCTCCCAATAATCGATCGCCGCCAGCCGTTCGGTGGCCGGCGTGACCTGGTCGACGATGTCGTCGGCCGTCCGGCAAAATGCGTAGACGGCCCACACGGCACGCCGTTTCTCCGGCGACAAGAAGAGCGAGCTAAGGTAAAACGTTTTCGAATTGCTGCGGGCGATGTCCCGGCAATGGCGGTAGCAGTCGTCGAGATACGAGCTCTCGGGCGCCTCGGCGGGGGCGAGGGCGAGTCCTGGTTTAAGTCCGAGCACCGGCGAATTCCAGGACGCCGTCCACGGCATACCGGGCGCTACGGATCGCGCCTTCGATGCTGGCCGGGAACCGATGATTGGTGTAGCATCCCGCCAAGAAGAGGTTGCCGACCGGAGTCCGCGCGCCCGGCCGTAACCGTTCCGCGCCGGGTACCGCGCGGTGCACGCTCTTGGGCACACGCACCAGCTTCGCTTTCACCAGTGACTCCTTGGTCGCAAGCGGATAGAGCCGATGCATATCGCGCATCACCAGATCGATCACCGCGTCGTTGTCGAGCTTCATGAGCTCGTCGGCCGGGGCGATGCAGACCTCGATGAACGATTTTCCGGGCCACTCGTAACCGGCGGACGCCTGACCGAGGTCGGCGTGAACCGGCAGCAGCGTTCCGGCTCCGAAAATCAAATTCGTGTGCTTGGAGACGGGCCGGTCGAACCAGAAGTGGCCGTTGATGACCGGCGACGACGTGAGTTTTCCGACGCCGGCGACGAGCGGGTCGCGCAGCATCTCGGCCGGCAAAAGCTGCGCGGCGTTGTGGACCGGCGTCGCGATGATGACGTTGGCGGCATAATACGTGCGGCCATCGGTGCAGCGCGCGCCGATGCAGCGGCCGCCCTCGAACAACAGCTCGCCGACGCGCGCATCCTTTTCGACAACCTGACCGCGCTCGCGGCAATACTCGGCGATCGGATCGATCAGACGTTCGACCGGCGGCCCGTCGAGAAATCCCGCCCGGCTCGCATTCTTTGAACTGGCGAAATACGCCATCACGCGCAACATCGCGCCGGCTGAAATCTGCTGGACCGGAGTGAAGTTCAATGCCAAGGCCATCGGCGCGAAAAACGTGGCCAGCATGTGTTCGGACATCTTGCGCCGGCGATGCCAATCGGCGTACGTGAGGCCGTCCTGACGCTCGACGTACGACTGGTCGCCGGTGAGCACCGGCAGCGTTCCGGTCGCGAACAGCAGCTTCTCGAACGCGTTGAAAACGTATTTCGCGTTGAGCACCGCGCCGACGCCGTTCAAGGGCGACGGGGCGTCGACGAAATGAAACTCTTCGAAAATCGCCTGCGCGCCGACGCGGTTGGAAAACCCCGGCGGCATCGCGAAGGTGAGCGTATGCGGCTGCCACAGGACGTGGTGCGAGATCCCGACGTCCCGTAGGAGCTCATGAAGAAAGTCGTACCCGCCAAAAAACGAGTGTAAGCCCGTTTCGAGGATGTCGCCGTCGCGATCGCGCCACGACGAGAGCTTTCCGCCTAAGACGCCGCGCTTCTCGAGCACCGTCGCGCGGCGGCCGGCATCGGCGAGAAATTTCGCAGCGGCAAGCCCGGCCACACCGCCGCCGATAATGAGCGTGTCGTCGGTGTAGCTCGGTGCATCCGGAGTCGGGGAGTGGGTCGAGACGAGCAGAACTAGAGTCCTCGGAGAGCGGGGAGTGTCGGCGTGTCCTGAGCCATCAGGCCGGCGTGGATGAGCGACCAGTAAATCTGGTACAGGCCCTTGGACGACGGACCGATCATCGCCGTCAGTTGAGCGCCGTCTAGCGAAGCGTCGCTTACATGCTCCGAGGCATTGATTTGAGCGAGCATATGGGGGACGTCCGGACGTCGATCGGGTAGTCCTAGCGATCGGACCGGAACCACGGCGCGGATCTTGGGAGGAATCGCAAACCCCGCAGCCTTGAGGCGATTCATAATCGATTTGATGTTGCCCGGCATTTGGAGTTTCATCGTGAGCTCGTTGTGCGCAACATCGATCGCGACGTCGGTCGATCCCGCCGTCGATTGCGCGGCAGCCAGAGCGAGAGTACCGGCACCAGGCCGTGACAAGTCGAGCGGAATCGTCAACGCGGCGAATGCTCCCAAGGTCGCACCTCCTTCCGGCCGGGCCGGAACTGTCCGACACAAAGGTCGTCCGAAATTATCATACGCGCCGCTGGCGCGAAAGGTTGTAGTCCACGCTTCATGCCGGTTTTTGAGATAACACCCCAAACGAATATTCGCGAACTCGTGGAGGCGCTGCCGATTGCCGCCGATGTTCTCGGCCAGTTCGGCCTTGCCTGTTCCGGTTGCGGAGTCAACAAGTATGAGACGATCGCCGCCGGCGCCAAGTCACACGGCCTGCGTTCGGAACCGATCGTCACCGCACTTCAGCAAGCGCGTTTGTCGGGCCGTGTACCCACGATCATGAACGAAGACCGAGCACCCGCACGCCGTGCGCCTACGGAATTCGCACGACGCGCGAAGTTCGGTCACGTCGTTGCGGTCATGTCGGGCAAAGGCGGCGTCGGTAAATCATTGACGACCGCGCTGCTCGCCGTCGGACTGCGGCGCGCCGGCAAACGGGTCGGCATTCTCGACGCCGACATCACGGGGCCGTCGATCCCGCGGCTGTTCGGTCTCACGCTGCCGCTGGCGATCGAGAGCGATCCCAACGTTGCTCCCGGACAACCGCCCAAACCGCTCATGGTGCCGGCTCGCACGCGGTCCGCTATCGAAATCGTCAGTTCGAATTTGCTCACCGACAAGGAAGACACCGCGATGATCTGGCGCGGGCCGATCTTGTCGGGCGTCATCCGCCAATTCTACGAACAGGTGCTCTGGAGCGATCTCGACGTGCTGCTCATCGATCTGCCCCCGGGCACATCGGATGCTCCACTGACGGTGCTGCAGTCGCTCGACATCGACGGCGTCGTGCTCGTCACCATGCCGCAGCGGTTGGCCACGATGATCGTGCGCAAGGCGGCGAACCTCATCCATCAGCTCAAGAAGCCGATTCTCGGCGTGGTGGAAAACATGTCGTACTTCGTCGCAGCCGACACGGGAACGCGCTACGACGTGTTCG
>JBEKHC010000087.1:0-21552 GCA_050012475.1 Candidatus Velthaea sp. | reverse complement strand
CCCCGAGACGACGCTGGTGCTCACCGCGATTCGCGAAGCCCTCCCGGGCGAAGAACTCCAATTCAACGCGCGGATTCACAATTCGGGGCAAAGCAGCGCGCACGATCTCGTCGTTCTGCTGCCGTTGCCCGCGAACACCACGCTCGTGCCCAACAGCGTGAGCATCAACGGCCGGCCGCCGGCAGCCGGTTCGGAAGGCCCCGCGCCGGGCTTCACCCGACCCACCGTCGTCGCAGCCCAGCTCGAGCCGGGCGCCACGATCGACATCGGCTACCGCATGCGCATCGACACGCCGCTCGAGGACGCCACCCAGATCACCGCCACCGGCGCCGTGTGCAGCCAAGAAGTTGCCGAATTCTCGCTTCCGCCCGTGAGCGTGAAGATTCCGTCGGCACCCTCGTTTGCCGGCGACGAAACGTCGTTCCGTGTCGAGTGCGAAGATCAAGTCGAACCCGGCGAAAGCGTGCGCATCGTCCTGTCCGCCAAAAACGTCGGAACGGCGTCGGCGCGCAAACTCTCGCTGCGCATCGCGTTACCCGACGGCATGCTGTACACGGCCGGCTCGCTCGCCATCGACGGCGCGCCGACACCGGACCGCGGAGCGATGCCCGATGCCATCCGCCTCGGCGACGTCGAGCCCGGACGTTCGGTCGAATTGGCACTGTCGGCAATCGTTCACGCGCCGATCGCCGACGGTCACGAACTGCGCCTCGCCGCGACCGTTGCCTGGTCGAAAGGCCAGCGGAAGTTCGAGCGGATTCTCACCGCGCGTTCCGCTCCGCGCTTTCCAACCACGTTCAACAAAATCGAGCGCGAAACGCCGCGCCGCGTCGGCCCCGGCGATCCCCTCGGCTTCACGATCGCGCTGCTCAATATGGGCACGGACGTGGCGAGCGGGGCGCGCCTGCAAGTCCTGGCGGACGAAGGCATCGAACGGCTGCGAATCCTGGATCGCGACGCCGAGATCGCCATCGCGCCGGACGGCACGATCGGACTCGATCCGCTCGAACCCGGCGTCTCACGCTCGCTGCGCGTCGAGGGCCAAGTTGCGGGAACGATCGAAGACCAAACGCAGCTGCGGCTGCACGCGACGCTGCTCACGGCGCAAGCCACGCGCATCGAACTCGGCACCCCCGCGCACGTGGTCGACTCGCGGCCCCGGTTCTCCAACGCCAGCTCGCACCTCGTCGCTTGCAGCGACGAAGCGCTGCGGCTCAAACGCGTCAGTCTGTTCCGCTTGACGCTGGCCAATGAAGGCACGGACTTTGCGCGTGACGTCCGCGTGGCGCTCGAACTGCCCGCCGAACTGCGCCTCGAGGAAGTCGACGACGCGACGCGCGACGGCAAGTCGATCGTTTTCGGCGACATCCCGGCGGGCGAACGGCGCGAAGCCGTGTTGCACCTGCGCCTCGTCGGCGTGGTCGTCGGCGACGAACCCCTCACCATCGCAGCGCATGTCACCGGCTACAACGTCGTCCCGTTCGGTCTCAATCCGATCGAACTCGCGACCCACGCCGAAGCGTCGTTCTCTGAAGCCGTGCTCACCGCGGTTCCGGCCGATACGGTCGACGCAGGCGCCCAAGTCCTTTACACGCTCGTGCTGCCCAATGACGGCGACGGCCTTGCCAAGCTCGTCACTGCACGCGTCATCTCGTTGAGCAACGCGGTGTATGCGCAGAGCAGCACCACGGTGAACGACATCGCGCTCCAGGATCGCGCCGGCACCTCGCTGCTTTTCGGGCAAGAGGGGTTGCGCTTCGCCGACGTCGGCGCCGGCGTCGAAATCGTGGTCAGCTGGCGGGTCATCGTCAACACGCCGCTGCCCCCGTCCGCAGTCGTCGAGACGACGGTGTGCGTGCGCTGGGACGACGTTCCGGCGATCGCGATCAGCACCGGCCCCGTCGCGGTGGTTGCTACCTCGGCGCTGCCGATCGTCGAACCCGAACTGCCATTCTCCGTTTTGGGCGCGGTGGCCGCGCCGGCGAAACCGGGCGCCCTGGGCCCGGGCTACGCTCCGTTACGTCCGGCGCTGCCGGGCCACAGCCGTATCCCGACGGTTCGCGGCGAGACCGAATCGATCGAATCGATCGGCCAAGCGCAGTTGCCGAGTGAATCGGCGGCCCCCGAAGAGCAAAACTAGCGTAAGCGCGCGCCGGGCCTTTACGATGCGGAAAGCGCCCGGTACACGCGTCGTACCAAATACGCCAGTGCGACGAGGGCGAACGCGAGGACGACGAGCGCGCGCAAACCGCTCGAACGACCGGGCTCCTCGCCGAAAATCATCGGCGCGCGCCCGGGCTCGTTCGCGATAGCAGCGAGAATATCGGCCGGCGTCCACGACGGATCGGCGATCATGTCGGCGATCGTCCCATCGGGTGCGATCACCACCGTGTTCTCGGTGTGGATGATGCCCGCGCTCGGATCCGGAAAGGTCGCGACGCCGAAACGCGCGGCAAAGTCGAGGGTTTCGTCGGCGGCGCCGACGGCCAGCGTCCAGCGGCGCGGATCGGCCCCGAACGTCTTGGCGTAGCGCGCGAGCACCGGCGGCCGATCGTACGTCGGATCGAGGCTGACTTCAACGAGATGCACGTTGCGCCCGGGAGCCAATTGCAAGGTGTGGAATTTGGCCGAGATCAGCGGACACATGCGCGCGTCTTGGCAGCGCGTGTAGACGAACGCAAGCACCACGTTCGTGCCGCGCAACTGCGAAAAGCGGAACGGCCGGGCGGCCTGATCGACGAACGCGGTATCGGGCACCACATCGCCGATCTGCAGCGGGACGACCCGGCGCAGCGACGGATTCGCCGTAACGGCTTGGGCAGCTTTGCTCGTCACGTTGCGCAACGTCCAGGGGTCCGTGCGCGTGTCGACGTCGGCGTCGATGATCGCACCAGGCTGCAGTTCGCGCACGCGTGCTCGCGGCCGGACGGCGAACGGCATCGTCATCGCCGGCATCCCGCCGAACGCGTCGTGGCGGACGATGACAATACCCGTCTGCGGCGTCAAACTCAGCACGACGCCGTGCAGGTGCTGCGGCGCAGCGTGGGCTGAGGCGGGCAGCAGCAACGCCAACAGCAGCGCCCAAACGCACCTTCGCAGCTTGCCACCGACGGGCCGGCGCACCGCATGCAAGCCACGGCTCGGTCGGCGTGCAGCCGGGTCCGCCGTTGCCGACATCTTCCGGATACTGAGCGCCGGAGCGCGCGGTTCGTCCATGCGTTGATCCGTTGAGCGGGGTTCGCGATCGAGCTTTGCAGTCCGCTGTCGCTTGCAATGCTTCCAGGTCGTCGCATTCGCAAAAACGAAGCGCGGGCCGAAAGATGTCGGCGACGCGCGCATTTCGCCAGGCGTCACCGTATCGCGTTGATCCGAATGCAACGGGTTAGATGGAGCGCACCATGAAGATCGGAATCGTCGGTACCGGGCCGATGAACGTTGCTCTTGCGGCGAATTGGGCGCCGCACAATCATCAAATTCGCATCGGTTCGCGCTCCGTGGAGCGAGCGCGTGCCGTCGCGGCGACCATTGCCAGCAAGCAGGTCGCGGCGGTCAACGACTATCTGGAAGCCGCCGCGTTCGGCGAAGTCGTGTTTTATGCGATCGAACCGGCCTCCGCGGTTTCCACGGCCGCGAAATTGCGCGACGCGCTGGCGGGCAAAGTCGTCATCGACGCAAACAATGTCCCGGCAAATGCGTCCGCGCTGTCTGCCCCCTCGCTGGCCGAGGCAATCGCGGCGGCGGTTCCCGGCTCGCGTTTGGTCAAGGCGTTCAATGTCGTTCGCGCCGAGACGCTCACGCGGGTGCTGCCGAAGAAGCGGCCCAAATTCGAAGGCCAGTATTTTTCCATTTATCATTGCGGCAACGATGACGGCGCGCGCCGCACCGTTGCTGCGCTCATCGAAGAGTTATTTTTAGATCCGATCGACTGCGGCGACCTGACGCACGCGTACGAGTTGGAGGCGATGGGAAACCTTGCGGCCTTCTTGGCAAAGCAGCGCTACGGTGCCGACTTCGCCATCAACGTGGCGCACCGGCGCGAGAGCAGTCCGATGGATTCCTGGTTTTGAGCATGCCGCGTGCGGTCGCTTGTTCCAGCGATTAACGGGACTCCCAGAACTTTTAGTCGAACGGCGCGTCTGCCCTGATACGTCAGCGCATTTTTCGTTCGAAGAGGGAATGACGCCTGAGAAATCGACCGGCGCGGCCAACTGAGCAAACTGGCATGCAAGCATTTCGCATCTTTGCCGTTGCAAGCGCAGCGCTGGCATTTGCGTTGGCGATTCTCGGCAGTTGGGTGCGCATCAACGAGGCCGGGATGACGTGTCCGGATTGGCCGTTGTGCCGCGGCGCACTGGTTCCGCAACTCATCGGCGGCGTCGTGCTCGAATGGTCGCATCGCGCCATCGCTCTGAGCGTCGGCTTTTTCATCCTGGGCGCATTCATTACCGGATGGCGTCTGCGCCGCTCGATCGCCGGCGTGCAGCAGACGCTCATCGCCCTGGTCGCAATCTTCGTCACCCAGGTGGCCATCGGCGGTTGGACGATCAAAGTTGCCAACAGTCCCGAGTCAGTCGCCGTCCATTGGGCGACGGCGATGGCGCTGCTGGCCGCGCTGACGGTCCTATCGCTCTTGGCGCTGGTAGCGCCGCCGATTACGCCGTACGCCCCGCCGCGGGCGGTCCGCCATCCGCAAGCACCGCTGCGGCTGCTCGCGTTGGCCGCCGCGTTCGGTTTCGTCGCGATGTGCATCGGGTCGTATGTGAGTTCGAGCCACTTCGGACTTGCCTGCAGTACGCTCCCCGCCTGCGACGGAACGCTGCTCGGAAGCAATGCCGGTCAGCTCGCGCAGATGCTGCACCGCCTGGCCGCGGTCGCGTTCTTCATCGTCGGGGCGATCGCAACGTCGGTCGCCGCGACGAGCGGGCTGCGGCGCGCGGGCGCGATTGCGATCGTGGCGCTGATCCTGGTCGTCCTGCAAATCGGCTTAGGCGTAGGCAACGTCATGCTCCACATGCCGACGCTGCTGCGCGAAGCACACGCTGCAAACGCCGTCGTTTCATTCTTGGCTTACGTCATCGCCGCGTTCTTCGCCGCGCTCGATACCGTGGCCGTCCGACCATCCGAGACTGCTCTCGGCGCGCGCGCGGCTTCCCGCGTCATGGCGTCGTCTAAGTAACTGTGGGAAGGTTCGAATTGCTTTGAGTGCATCTAAACCGCAGATCGTCGCCACCAAAGGGCTAGGTCCGGGCTTCTGGCCGATCACGATCGTCATGACGGTCGTGAACATCATCGTCACCGTCTACATTTTGTTCGGTAACCTGGACTGGGTCTTACCGGCCGGACACGTGCCGGCCGGCGACACGACCGAAGCGGTCGACGGGATCTTCAAGTTCATGTCCGCCTTCGGCTCGGCGATCACGGTCTACGTCTCGGGATACGTAGCGTGGTTTGCTTTCGTGTTTCGGCGCCGTCCAGACGAAGCTGCATCGACGATCGGGGTTCAGATCCACGATGCGCCCAAGCTCGAACTGTGGTGGACGATCGTTCCCACCCTTTTGCTCGTCGTGCTGATGGCGATGTCGATTGCCCAGTGGTTCAAGCTGCAGTTCCCGCCAACCGCGCCAGCGCTGACGCTCGAAACCGTCGGGCACCAGTTCAATTGGGAATTCCGCTATCCCGGCGTGCAGGGGTCGACCTTCTCGCCCGAACCGCTCCACTTGCCGGTCGGCAAACAGGTTCGCATCCTCGTCACATCGGCCGACGTGCTGCACTCGTTCTGGCTGCCGAAATTCCGGCTCAAGCTCGACGCGGTGCCGGGTCTGGTTCAAACGATGAATTTCACGCCGGAGCAAACCGGAACGTACGATATCATCTGCGCCGAGTTTTGCGGCGTCAATCACAGCGTGATGCAGGGGACGGTCATCGTCGAATCGCCCGAGGCATTCCAGAAATATATCGCCGACGCGAAGGCCAAACCCGCGGCATCCGCCGGCGGACCGTCGCTCGCGTCAGGCAACGCAGTGGCCGGTAAGACGCTCTTTACGCAGAAGTGCGCGGCTTGCCATAGCGTGGGCGGCTTTGATCAGAAGATCGTCGGCCCGGGTCTGGGACATCTGCTCGACGACGCGCAGCATCCCAAGCTCGTCGATGACGACCCGGCGACGCCGGCGAATATCGGCAAGATCCTCGTCAACGGATTTAACGGACCGCTCGGCGTCATGCCGAATCGACAAGCAAACGGGCTGTCCGACGCCGACATTGCCAACCTTGTCGCCTACCTCTCCAGCTTGAAGTAAGGGCAGAGCATGGAATCCGCACACTCAACCCTCCAGCCGGGCGGTCACGACGATCCTCACGACCACATCCATCCACCGCCCGAAGGCTTCATCCGCAAGTACATCTTCTCGCTCGATCACAAGGTCATCGGCATCCAGTATTTCGTCACCGGAATTCTGCTGATGCTCATTGCCGGTGCGTTCGCCGAGCTGGTGCGCATCCAGCTCTTCGATCCGGCCGGGACGTTCATGTCGCGCAACACGTACAACACGATGTACACGATGCACGGCACGGTGATGGTGTGGCTGGTGCTGATTCCGCTCGTTACCGGCGCGCTCGGCAACTTCGTGATGCCGTTGCAGATCGGTGCGCGCGACGTGGCCTTCCCGTGGCTGAACATGGTGAGCTTTTGGCTCATCCCGGTGTCGGCCTTGGTGCTGTTCAGTTCGTTCCTGTTCGGCGCGCCGACGGCGGGCTGGACCGAGTATCCGCCGATCTCGCTGCAGCAAGGAACCGCGGGGGCACTGTGGTGTCTGGCGATCATCATCGTCGGGATGTCCTCGACGATGACGGGGTTGAACTTCACGGTTACCGTCACCAAGATGCGCGCGCCGGGGATGACCTGGACGCGGATGCCGCTGTTCACTTGGGCGACCTTTGCGACGGCGCTGATCAACATGATCGCGACCGCTGCGCTGACGATCGCGGTCGCGGCGCTGTTCCTCGAAGACGTGTTCAACGTTCCGTTCTTCGATGCGGCGCGCGGCGGCAGCCCGGTGCTCTTCCAGCACATGTTCTGGTTCTACTCGCATCCGGCGGTCTACATCTTCATCCTGCCGGCGTTCGGCGTCGTTTCCGAGATCATCCCGACCTTCTCGCGCAAGCCGATTTTCGGCTACAAGATGATCGCGTTTTCGTCGCTGGCGATCGCGATTCTCGGTTTCGCGGTTTGGGCCCACCACATGTTCCCGGCAGGCCTCTCGCCATGGCTGCAGATCCCGTTCATGATTCTCACGTACATGATCGGCATTCCGACCGGCATCAAGATCTTCTCGTGGCTGGCAACGCTGTGGGGCGGACGCATCCAGTTCACGACCCCGATGCTGTACATGCTGGCTTTTCTTATGACGTTCACCTTCGGCGGCGTGACCGGCGTGTTCTTGGCCTCGGTGCCGGCGAACTTTCACGAGCACGGCAGCTATTTCGTTGTCGGCCACTTCCACTATGTCGTGGGCGGCGGCGCCGTCCTCGGCTTCCTGGCGGCGGTCGCCTACTGGTACCCGAAAGCCACGGGCCGGATGCTCAACGAAGGACTCGGCAAGCTGACCTTCTGGCTGTTCATGATCGGTCTGACCGGGACGTTCTTGCCGATGCACTGGATCGGGCTCGAAGGGATGCCGCGCCGGTACGCGTCGTACGAATTCATCGCCAAGCTCTATCCGGACATGGTGTTCTGGAATCGCTTCGAGACGGTGTTCTCGTTCTTCATGGTCGCTGCGGTGCTCGTCTTTGCTTATAACCTGGTGACGAGCTACCTCAACGGCCGGATCGCGGGCAACAACCCGTGGGGTGCGCGCACGCTGGAATGGACGATCAGCTCGCCGCCGCCGTACTACAACTTCAAGAAGATTCCGACGGTGCTCGATCGTCCGTACGACTTCGGCGAACCGCTGCCGTACCGGAACCTCGACAACGAGGTCGACCCCTATCCGGCACCGACCTCGGCTTCGCTGCAGCCGGTGGGAGCGCGAGCATAACCGATGGCATCAACGACTCTCGATCCCGGGCGGTCCATCACCTCGCACGAGGCCGTAGCAGCCCGCTACGCCGACGTCGACCACGAGTACGCGACGACACGCGATCTGCGGTTGATGGGATTCGTCCTGTTCCTGATCAGCGACTGCGTCTTCTTCTCGTCGTTCATTTTCTCGTATCTGTATCTGCGCACGGCGGCGCCGGTCTGGCCGCCGCTCGTCGACGGAAAACAGCTGCCCTATCTCGACGTTTCGTTTGCCGCCCTCAACTCGGTCGTGCTGTTTGGTTCCGGCGTGACGATGCACTACGCCCTCGAAAGCTGGAAGCAGCTCAAGAAGGCCACGTTCAATATCTGGATGGTCGCTACGATCGTCCTGGGCATCTGCTTCTTACTCGGCCAGGCGCACGAGTATTCCGGAGCGCTTCAGACGATGTCGTGGACCGGCAGCCCGTTCGGCGCGACGTTCTACACGCTAACCGGGATGCACGGCTTTCACGTCTTCATCGGCGTGATCTACCTGACGATCTTACTCATCCAGGCAAACAGAGGGGTCTATACCGGCTCCAAATACTTCGGTTTGACTGCGGGGACGCTGTACTGGCACTTCGTCGACGTCATCTGGGTTGCACTGTTCTTCCTGTTCTATTTATGGTGACGAATTATGAGTGCTGAAATGCTCGAACGCGCCGTCGCGATCGTCGGCGCCCTCCTCGTCGGCGGAACCGCTGCCGTGCAATTGCGCAATGAGCTGCCGCTGCGTTCTCTCGATGCCAACGTCACCAAACTGCTCCTGGGGCTGATGATCGTGGGCTGCGTCCTCGCGTTCTTGGCCGCCATCAACGTCATGGGAGTTCATGCCACAGCATGACGCACGATCAAAGCAGCAACGCACACTCCGACGTCCCGGTCAGCAAGGGCATCTCGCCGATGGCGAAGGTGCTCATGGCGGTGGCGCTCGTCGTCATCTTCATTCAGGGCGGCTTCACCGTCATCTCCTCGGGTTTCGGTAGGCATCCGCCCGCGGAAGCCGTGAAGCTCGACCTCCCGGCTCAAGCGCCCTAGCAGCACCACGGACTCGGGCCACGCCCGAGTCCGTCGCGTTTGCGCCACGCGCAAGCCGCGGTGGCGTTCGGCGTTGCGCGCCGAGCCGCTGTTGGTCGCCGAGCCGGCGCTTTTAACCGGGGTTGTGCGTGCGGCCGGCGTTCTTGTTCGGTGAGCGGTCGGCGTACATCTTCGGTGCGCCGATGCCGAGCGCCGGAAAGTCGTCGGGAAGGACGCCGGTCGACCGTCCGTCGATGCGATGGATGCCGCCGTACGGCGTGAACTCAACGACCGCCGGCCACACTTCTCCCGCGTCGAGCGCGACGGGGCGTTCGCGCATCGGCCATTCGCCCAAGACCTCACGCTCGGCATCGAGGACGGCGACAAAATAGGTCGGCGGTTCGTCTTGGTAACGGCGGTGCGCGCGGTAGCGCACGTATCCATCGACGTTGTAAATGCTGCCGTGCGATTCGATGAGCGCCCGAGCCGCCGGCGTCAGCAGAACGATGGCGTAGGCCGCGAACGCCAAGGCCGCGCAAATGAAGATCGGTGCGACGAAAATCGCCGTTTCTTGCTTGCGCACGAACAGCGTAACCGCCAATACCGCAAAGAGCAGTGCAATGGTCAGCGGCTCGATCGCGATCAGAAAGTAGCCCCAGAAACCGCGGCTGACGACGCGACGTTCGGCGTCGGTCCACGGTCGCGCAGCGACCGCCCTTCGCGCATCAAAGGCACTTTGGAGCACAGCCGTCGGTTGCTTCGGTACTTGCAACACCCCTCCTGTACTGCAAGGTGTTCCACGCCGGCGCCCGATCGAATCGGGATCCGGATCGAACCGGGATTGCGGGGAAATCGCCGCCCGCGGGTAACGACTAGGGACTGGAGTTACGGTGAAATTTCGTTTTGCGATCGTCGCGTGCGCCATTCTCGTCGCGCTCGGCGCAGCGGGTGCCAACGCGTCCCAAATACTGCACGGCATCGTGCTGACGGTTTTGACCGGCAAGCAGCAAGCAATCGTCCGGCATGAAGCGTACGGCGGAATGCCCGCAATGGCGATGCTTTTTACGTTGTCTGCGCGCGACGCGGCGCGTTTGCGCCAAGGCGACCAGATCACGGCCGACGTCAAGGAAGGCGCCGCCGGTGAGGCGCTATCCAACGTGCGGGTATTGGCGAATACCGCAGCCGTGCGCCCTCCCGATGCGCTGCGTTCGATGACGCTGCTCAAGACCGGCGATCCGGTCCCGACGATCCCGCTCATCGATCAAAACGGCCGGGCGTTGAGGCTGGCCGATTTTCGCGGGAAAACCGTCGTCCTCTCGTTCGTCTACACCCGTTGCCGCGACACGCGCATGTGCCCGCTGATCTCAGCTCATTTTCATCAACTCCAACAGCGGTTGGACGGCAGCGCGTATCACCTCGTCGAGGTGACGCTCGATCCGGAGTTCGACCGGCCGCCGGTGCTCGCCGAGTACGCCAAGCGTTTCGACGCCGACGCCTCGCGCT
Organism: Candidatus Velthaea sp.; assembly: GCA_050012475.1. Lineage (GTDB taxonomy): Bacteria > Vulcanimicrobiota > Vulcanimicrobiia > Vulcanimicrobiales > Vulcanimicrobiaceae > Velthaea. The sequence goes on along the minus strand of JBEKHC010000087.1, from coordinate 10,976 downwards.
GGACGATTGCCACCGGCGATCCGCGCAGCGTCTTGAACTTCGCCGCCCAGTTCGGTATCGTGCCGTTCCCCGACCCCAAGGTCGGACTCATTCACTCCGAACGCACGGCGCTCGTGGGCCGCGACGGCCGAATCGCGGACTTCTTGGACGAAGCGGGCTGGGATCCCAACAACGTCATCGCCCGCCTGCAAATGATGAACGCCGTCCCGGCAAACCCGATCGCGCTGATGGACTACGTTCTGTCCAAAGGCATCGTCGCCGTATGCGGTAACGAAGTGGCCGGAACGTCCGGCCTGCTCAACCTGATTTTATTCGTCGTCATCTTCGGCAGCGGCGCGTTCTTGTTGTTTCGGATCGGCCGTTTCTTGTATACGACCAAGACGTAACGCGTGGCGTTTGTTAGCGCGCTTGTTGCGGCGCGGCGCCGGCGAAGCGCTGCACGAGAACGTCGACGTTCGTGATCGCGGTGCCGACGACGACGGCATCGGCACCGGCGGTGAACGCCCGGCCGACGTCGGCGGGCGACGCGACGCCGCCTTCGCAAACGAGGAAGGTTCCCAAAGCGCGCATCGCGCGAACCAAATCGAGCGCCGGCAGCGCGGTTCCGCGCGTCGCATCGGTATAGCCGCACAGCGTCGACGCAACGATGGCCGCGCCGTCCGCCGCAGCAGCTCGCGCATCCGCGAGTTCGGCGCAATCCGCCATCGGCAGCGCACCGCACGCGCGGATCGCCGCGATGAGAGCGGCGACGCCCGCTGGTCGCGGGCGCAACGTGGCGTCGAACGCGATGATGTCGGCACCGGCTGCCGCGACCTCGTCGATCTCGCGCTGCGTCACCGTGATGTACGGATCGAAGCCGGGATAGGCGCGTTTGACGATCCCGACGATCGGCACACAAACGGCCTGGCGTACGGCAGCGATCCGCTCGGCTCCCTCGATGCGCACGCCGCAGGCACCGTTGCGTTCGGCGACGCGCGCCAGCAGCGCGATGGTCTCGGGCGTGTTGAGCAGCGAATCCGGCTGGGCCTGGACCGACACGATCAAACCGCCGGACAGACGTTCGAGCATCAGGCGCCGTCCAATGCCATGCGCGCGGCGCCGGTCGCCGGATCGTGCAGCGGTTTGACGATCCGCGCGTTTGCTGCCAAACCGTTGAGCTGCTCGACCGTGCGCCGGTAGAAATCGGCGTTGGTAAAGAGTCCGCCAGTGAACGCGATGGTCACCGTCGCGGCGCCAAGCCCGAGCCGCTCGATCGCGTTGGCAGCAAGGGTCGCGAGCGCGTTTGCGGCCCGCTCGACGAGCGCGACGGCTTCGGCATCGCCCAGGCGCGCTGCGTCCAAGACGACGCGCGCAAACGCTGCCAGCTCGGGCCGTGCGATCTCCTTGAGATAGAACGCACGCGCGATGGCGCGCAGATCGGGGCGATCGAAGTACGCCAGCGCCGCCGCGCCCAGCCGGCTGTTGCGGCCGCGATCGGCTTGATCCATCGCGTGCGCAAGCGCTCCGCGAGCCAGCGCGAAGCTGCTGCCTTCGTCACCGAAAACGTAGCCGTAACCGCCGATGCGCACGTGGTTGCCCGCCGCATCTTCAGCGTAGGCAACCGAACCCGTTCCGGCGATGACCACGACGGCAGGACGCCGATCGACCGCGCCCGCCAGCGCGATCGGCGCATCGTGCACGAAGCGGACGCGCGCGCCATCGAACCGCGGCGGAACGCCGTGAAAGGTGCCGTCGTACCCGCTCAAGCCGACCACGACGGCTTCGAGCGGACTCTTCGCGGGCAGCCGCGCCGCAGCGAGTGCGCGGGCGACCGCGGCTTCGCAGGCTTCGGCGCAGCGCCGGGAATCCGGGGGTTCGTCGACGTGATCGCACGGACCGGCCGTGCCGCGGCCGAGGACATCGCCGGCGCCGTTGACGACCACGGCCGTTGTCGACGACTGCCCGCCGTCGATGCCCGCGAACAGCGACGTGTCGCTGCGCCTTTTCCCGCTCGGGTCCACGGTGAGCTAGGACGCTGCTGCGCGTTCGAGAAACGCTGCGAGCTGCTCCCCGACCGGGACGGCAGCGCGCGCATAGGCGTCGGCGGCGGCTTCCCGCGCGGCGCGCGTCGCGAGCCGGGCGACCTCACCGATGGCCTCGCGATGGTGGTACAGTTCGTGCGCTACCGCCAACACGATGAACCGCTCGATGTCGTCCGGGCCGGCTGTCTCGCCGGCCACCCGGCTGCGATACGCGGCCAAAGCGCGTCCGTTAACGCGGATCGTTCGCGCGCGAGGATCGTATTCGGAGACCAGCCGCCCGGCCCAATCGCCCAGATCGCAGACGTCGACCGCTACGCCGGCAATCGCCGCCGCGCGGCGTGGATCAAACACCGGCGGCGACCGCCCGGCGCAAATCGACGCCGTCCGCGATCAAGCGCCGGCGCAGATCGGCCGGATCGAGATCGCGAACCGCGACGTTACCGCTCAGCGACAGCGCCGCCGCGGTGCCGGCGGCTTGACCCAGCGTCATCACCGTCGGCGTCAAGCGGGTCGATGCGAGCGCCTCGTGGGTCGTCGAAATGCAGCGGCCGGCGATCAGCAGCCGTTCGACTTCGGCAGGAACCAGACAGCGGTACGGAATCTCGTACGCCGCATCCGCCGGGAGCCGGAACGTCGTCGTCCCGGCGCCCGACGGATTGTGGATGTCGATCGGATACGCGCTGCGCGCGATGCCGTCGGGAAAAGTTCGGGCGGCCAAGATATCCTGAGCGGTGAGCGTGTACATCCCAACGATGCGCCGCGACTCGCGGATCCCGATCTGCGTCGCGGTGGCCGCGATGCGCGCGTTGGCGAAGCCCGGCACGCTGCGCCGGAAAAACGCCAGCAACTGCATCGTTTGCGACCGCGCTTCCATCTCGGCGCGGGTCAGATCGTCGGGATCGAGCGGATCGATATCGGTCACTCGGGTCATGTTGACGGTGACTTCATCCGGATACGGCGAGATGAAAAACGATACGAGTTCGCGCGGAATGTCGACGTCGCCGCGTTCGCGCGCCGCGTTCCAGATGTCATAGAGGCCGGCGACGGCGGTCAGGGCGCGCGGAGTGCGTTCGTGGGCTTTGAGCGACGTGCGCATCTGGTCCGGATGCGTCCGGACGTACGCCGACACTTGGCTCAGATCGACATGACTCAAGCGAAACATCAAGCTCGCCGGCTGCACGCGCCCGCGCGAGTCGCCGGTCTGCAATTCGACCCCGGCACTCGCGGCAACGAAGGCGTCAGCGGTGGCATCGATGGTGCGCTGCGCGCGCACTTCGCGCGTCCCGCCGACCGTGGCGAAGCGCGCGCCGCCGACCATCCCGCGCGCGTCGCGCACCGCGGCCAAGAAGTACGTGTGCAGCAGCAAGTCGACGCCGCTCTCGCGCATCAAATCGAACAGCAGCGCCTTGTGCACCTCGGGGTCGAACGGCGTGATCGTCGGGACGTAGTCCGACGAGTCGGGAATGTGGCCGGGCGAACCGCCCATCGCGACGAGCCGCTCGACGATCTCTTGCGCGATTCCGCCCACGATGCGCTCGGAATCCGAATGAAACGTCATCCACGGGCCGACCATCGCCGCGGTGGCGGTGCCGCCGAGAAAACCGTAACGCTCGACCAGCAGCGTCTTGGCGCCGCAGCGGGCCGCCGCGAGCGCTGCCGCACAGCCGGCGTTGCCGCCGCCGACCACCAAAACATCATATCGCTCGCGTGCCATTGCTCGCGCTTCGCGATGGGATTGGCGGGTTCTAGCAAAGATGGCGAGCATGTTTACGAAATCGGCGGCGTTTTACGATGCGATCTATGCCGCGCGCGGCAAAGACTACGCGGCGGAGGCGGCCTGGCTGCGCGCAGCATACCGAAACGTCGCGGCCGGCTCCGGCCGCTTGCTCGACGTGGCCTGTGGGACCGGGCGCCATCTTTCGCAACTGCGCAGCGAATTCGCCGTCGAGGGCCTCGACGCCGAACCGGCGATGATCGCGATCGCCCGCGAGCGCCTGCCGGACGTGCCGCTGCAAGTGGCTCGCATGCAGGATTTTTCGGTCGACGGCCAGTTCGCCATCGTGCAATGCCTGTTCAGCTCGATCGGGTACGTCGCCGACGAAGCAGAGCTCAACGCCACGATCGCGCGGTTTGCTGGCGTGGTCGAACGTGGCGGACTGCTCGTCGTCGAGCCCTGGATCTCGCCGGCCGAATGGCTGGATCTCAACCTCGACGCCGTGTTCGTCGACGAATCCGATCTGAAAATCGCACGGCTGGGCCGGCCCGAACGCTACGGCACGACCTCGGTGCTGCGCTACGAATATCTCGTCGCCGAACCGACCGGGATCTCGGCCTTCAGCGAATCACACGCGCTGCAGCTGTTCACCGATGCGCAGTATCGCGCCGCATTCAAAGCCGCCGGACTGGGCGTGCGCAACGAGCGCTCCGACCTCTTCGCACACGGCTTGTATATCGGTCAAAAATGACACCCGGCGAAGTTCAGCGCCGGCGCGGTTGAAGGCCGCCGCCCGCTGCGGGCGGCTCGCTCGGCTCTGCCGCGGGTCCGAGCGTCGTGGTCGGAGCGACGACGAGCGGTGCGTGCGACGCCGACCGCGGATCGAGGCTACCGCCGCCCGGCATCAGCCCGGGCGCACTGGTGAACGGAACGAGTAAACCGGCGGGCGTCGTGGCGCGCGCCGCTGGCGTGGCGGCGCGCATCGCCGGCTTGCCGACGCCGGTTGCCGGCGCGGCGGCCCGCGCGGGCGCGGTTTCGGGCAGCGGCGAGGCGGCCGGAATCGCTCGCGAATTCCGCCCGGCCGGCCGTCCCAAGGGCCGATGCGCGGGCTGCGACCCAATGTTGCCGCCGGGCGGCACGACCGGCGCGACAGCCGTCGGCCGAACGCTCGCGGGCTTCACCGCCGGCGGACCCGCGGGCAAGCCGGGCCCTGGTTTGTGGGCCGCGCGCGGGACGCACGGGGGCGCCGGGGCGCACAGCGCCGTGGACGTTGCCGTACGATGCGCCGGGGCCGATAGCGCCGGGACCGACGTGCCCACCGTGGCTGCGGCCGTTTCGCGCGACTCGTTCCATTCGCTCACCCAGTTCGCACCGAAGAGCAGCAAGAGAAACCCGACGCAATAGAGCGCGAACCCGATGCCGAGCGCGCGCGCACTGATATACGTTACGCCGCGATCTGCGTCGTAGCTGTTCCGCATCTTTAGCGCGAGCTACTGATGGCGGATCGAAACGCGGCGTTCATGGCGCCGGTCGCTTGAGACCGCGAGCACGAGATCGTAGCCGGGATTCATTGCGTCGATGATATAGACACTGCCGACGACACGAAAATTCACCGGCTGCGGCGCACCAGTGGTGCCGATGCTGACGACCGACGGCAAATCGACCGGCAAGGTTTTCCACTCGATGAACGTGCGGACACCGTCGTTGAAAACTTTGTCGGGAAGCAGCGCTGCGTCGCCGGTGACTTTGTATTTGGTGTCGGCGCGATCCAGACCAACGAGCGGGTTCCCCGCGAGCACGGCATCGGCGACTTGTCGATCGTGATCGGCGTTTGCGGCGTCTTCATCGGCGAACGAGAAGGTCAGCGTTGGATGGTTCGCGTCGTTGGCCGAGCGCAAGCCGATATTGTACGTGTGCTTGGAGGTGGTGACGAGCAGGTTCGTTTCCAGCTCGGCTTGCGTCGGCTTGACGAAGACGTGTGGGATGTTGCCGTTGGGTCCGCTGCGTCCGCCGGCGATGACCCAGTGCGTTGAATCGCCGATCGCCATGTTGAGGACGGTTTCGCCGTTGTCGAGCACGATGTCGCACACGTGCTGCGGCTTGCACGCGAGTACCGGGCCGGGCCGGCGGCCGAAATCGTAGCGGATGCTGCCGTCGGGCAAGATCGTGGACGGGGACGATCCGCCTTGCGCCACGGCAGCGGAACCGGCCGCGATGGCCGCCGCAGCACCCAACGTCGCAAGGGATCGAACGATAGCGGTCCGGCGCATGTTCTAGGGACGTCTCCTCACCAAAGAGCGGGCAGGATCCTGACCCGGCGCAGCGGCGTTCGGCCGCAACACAACGGCCGGCGCGCGCTCTTTCTGGTAACCGGCCAAGCTGCCCTTACCACTTGATTATCACCACCGCGCTCGGCCGGCAAACCGTCAAACGTCCCGCGGCGGACCTTCCTCCTCGTGGTACGGGACGACTTCCGTTGCGCCTGCTTCGCTTTGCTTTGACGGCAGGCGGCGGGTCACCGCCAGCTGCGATGCCCGTGCGCCGGCGGCCGAACCGTCAGCGCCAGCGCCAGCGTTTCATCGCTTGACGCCGATCCGTTCGCGAGCGCGTCGAAGCCCCCGGCTGCGGCCGGGAGTGAAACGCGCGGCTCGAGCCGGTCGCCGATGGCGGCGGCACCGTACGCGACGGCCAGCATCAAGCCGCAGAGGACCGCGCAACTCGCGATGAGCGTCCGCAGCGAGACCTGGCGGTCAGCCGGCAACGAGCGCTCGCGACGATAGTCGTCGGTTCGTCGTTCGGCTTGCTCGCGTCGCATGTCGGTGCGTTCTCCTCACGCGCCTTCGAGGCGCTTGTGCTCGGCGAGCCGGTACGATCGTCGTCCGGCATACATCGTCGTGCACTCTTTGCTTAACACGCGCGTGACACGGGTCATACCGGCGAAAGTCCCACTGCGGACGTTTCGCCCGCCGCTTTGGGTCTTCTGCGGGTCAGGCCCGGCGCGGCGCCGCGATTACCGCAACGACCGCCCCCGGATCGCAGCCGGAGATTTCTTCGCGGGCCAGGCCCACGGCTTGATCGACATCCGCAACGCCGCTGAAATCGGCGATGCGCGCGCCATATGCGATGCGCACGTCGGGCAGCGCGCGGCCGATGTCGCCAAACCGCGTGTAGCGCTCGAATGCGGTCGTCAGGCAAGCGGCAAGTTCGCTCGCGGTGCACGCGATCGCATGCGCATCGGGCACGATCGCGCGCAGCACGCCGCGGCCGTCGATGATGCAGACCGTCGGATTGCCGCGCGAATCTGCCGCAGCCGTGTACAACGCGAAGCTCCCCGCGATCAGCGGCGGCCCGGCCGGCTCGGCACCGAGAAAGCGCGCGGCGATGCTTCGGCGCTCTTCTTCGGCGACGGCCGCGTGCGACCCGGCACCTTCGACGAGCGCCGTCGCGCCGGACGCGATCGCGCGAACGCGGTTGCGCGTGCGGTCGATGTCGAGCGTCACCTCGACACCGTCGGGTGCCGCGCCTGCCGCAATCGCCGCATCGATCGCTTCGTGCCGAATGCGCGCCAGATCGGCGGGCGCCGGGTCGACGATCGTGCGTTCGACGACGTCGCGAACGAGCGCGAGCGCAACGCCCAGCGGCGAGATGACTTCGGCGTTCTGCGCCAAGCGAAACGCATACCCGAGTTTGCGCGCTGCGAACGGAACGAGCGCGGCGGCAGCGCCGCCGCCACCAACGATCGACGTATGCGCACGAACGAGGCCATAGTCGGCGCTCAGTTCATCGATCGCGCTGCGCAGCTTCTCGCTCGCCCGATCCAGCACGTCCGTGGCCAACCGTTCGGCAGTGGTTCCCAGTGTTTGCGCAACGCGGTCGAAGGCCAGCCGCGCAGCCGCCGCATCGCCGCGCGCAAAGGCGCCGTCGGGGATGACGTCGAGCGCGTTCGCAGCGCAGGTCGGGGTCAGCGCGATACGCGTTCCGTCCGCCGCGATCAACGCCGCGATGCCGGCCCGCTCGACTGCCGACGCGGCGATCAGCGCGAGCGGCGAAAACGCGGCGTAGCGCATCCCGGCGATATGCGCCGAACGCGGTCCGACGTCGACGACACGGCCTTGCTCGATCCGCACGAGCGAACCGCCCGCAATCGCGAGCGTGCGCACGTCGAGCGTGCGCAGCAGCGTGCGGTACCCGCCGATGCGCGCCGGGCGCATCTGCGGCTGACCGTGCTTGATGACCGAGCAGTCGGCGCTCGTGCCGCCGATTTCGATGAAGATTCCGTCGGTCACGTTCTCGGCGAACAGCGCGCCGGCAATTCCCGCCGCCGGCCCGGACAGCAGCGTGAGGATCGGACGCCGTTCGACTTCGTTGACGTCCATCACGCCGCCGTCGCTGCGCATGATCATCAGCGGTGCCGGAATGCGGCTGGCTTCGACCGCGCGTTTGGTGACGCGCGAGGTGCGCAGCATGCGCGGCAAAATCGCCGCGTTGATCGCGGCCGTCCGCGTGCGCGCGCGCAAACCATACATCGTCGACACTTCGCCGCCCGACGTCGCGGCGAGGCCGGCCCGGCGAGCCGCCGCGACGATGCGGTCCTCGGGTTCGGGCCGGTCGACCGCAAACGCCGCCGACGCCGCCACCGCCTCGACGCCGTCGGCCGCCAATGTTTTCACGAGTGCAGCGGGATCGCCGTTCGCGCGGGCAAGGTCGTAGAAACGCGGCGCGAACCGTCCGGCGTTGCCCAGCGGAATCGGGGCGAAGCGCATCGACCAGCGCGCGAAGGCGCCGCCGATCCGAACGATGCCGACGGTTGCCAAATCGCCTTCGAGCAGGGCGTTGGTGGCCTGGGTCGTGGAATGGGCGATAAAGGCAATCGTTGCCGGGTCGATCGCGTGCTCGTCCAGCAAGCGCGCGAGCCCGGTGACGATGCCGGCCGCGACGCCGTCGGGATGGTCGTGCGTCGTCGGTACCTTCACCGCCGCGATCAACTTCCGGCTTGCGGCATCGACGGCGACGACGTCGGTGAACGTGCCGCCGACGTCGATGCCGATTCTGAATCGAATGCGCGTTTACGCCGCGAGCACGCGCGCGAGTTCGGTGTAGAGATACGTCATCGTTTCGATGCCGCCGAAGAATTGGTGCAAACTGAACTTCTCGTTGGGCGCGTGGATCGCGTCGTCGGGCAAGCCCACGCCGATGAGAACCTGCGGCAGGTGCAAAATGCGGTCGAACGACGAGACGGGACCGATCGTGCCGCCCGTGCCGATGAACACCGGCGGCTTGCCGAAGCCGCGTTCCATCGCGCGCGCGGCTGCGGTGATGGCGGGATGATCGCGCGACGTTTCCACCGCGCGCACGTCGCCGTCGGCATGGATCTCGACCCGCACGCCGCGCGGTACGCGCGCCTCGATGTGCGTTTGAACCGCGCGTTTGACCGCGCCGGGGTCTTGTCCCGGCACCAAGCGCGCCGAAAGTTTCGCGGTCGCGAAGCTCGGCACGATCGTTTTCGCCCCGGGGCCCTGATAGCCGCCGTAGATGCCGTTGAGCTCCAGCGTCGGGCGCAGCCACATCCGTTCGAGCGGCACGCGGCCGGCCTCGCCGGCAAGCTCGGGGACGCCCAGCGCCGCCGCTTCTTTGACGGCGTCGAACGGCAGGGCCGCCAGCTGCGCGCGTTCGCCGGCGCTCGGCTCGCGCACGCCGTCATAAAAACCCGGCACGGCGATGCTGCCGTCAGCGTTCTTGAGCGTGGCAATGATTTGCGCCAGCGCTTCGAGCGGGTTTTTGACCACGCCGCCATAGTAGCCGGAGTGCAGATCACTGGCCGGACCGTGCACCGTGACTTCCCAATGCACCAAACCGCGCAGCGAAACGGTCAGCGACGGAACGTCCTCGGCGAACACCGCGGTATCGGAGATGACCGCGACATCGCAAGCCAGACGTTCGTGCTCGCGCGCGAGAAACGCCTCGAAGCTGGGCGAACCGATCTCTTCCTCGCCTTCGATCACGACTTTGACGTTGAGCGGCAGCCGGCCGTTTATCCGTAAATGCGCCTCGAGCGCGGCGAGATGCATGAGCACCTGGCCTTTGTCGTCGACCGCACCGCGGCCGAAGATGTTGCCGTCGCGCACCGTTCCGACGAACGGCGGCGAGGTCCAGAGCTCGAACGGATCGGCCGGCTGCACGTCGTGGTGACCGTAGATGAGGATCGTCGGCGCGCCCGGGGCGTGCAGCCACGAGCCGTAGGCCACCGGCAGCCCATCGGTTTCGAGCACTTCCGCCGCGGTCAGGCCCGCCGCCCGCATCCGCGCCACCACCGCTTCGGCCGAACGCCGAACGTCCGCGTGGTGCGCGGGGTTCGCCGATATCGACGGATTGGCGATCCAAATTTTGAGTTCGTCGAGATAGCGGTCGCGGTTTTCGCGAACGTAGGCCACGACGGCGTCGGCTTGCGGAGCGATCATGCGCCGGTGTTCGCGCCGGCACGTGATATTCCAGCCGCACGCCGCGTGGCATTTGGCGCCGAGCCGCGGTAGCCGTTTATCCGACGAGTCGGACAAACGGTTAACTGGCGATATCGAACTTCCGGTTCAGCTCGTCTTCGTAGGCGGCGTCGGCGCGGCGCTGCAGTTCTGTGCCGATCTTGCGTTCGAACGTCAGGCGCGCTTGCTCGGCCAGTGCGGCCCGGTCGCTTCCATGAAAAATCAGTTGCGCGCCGCCGATGAGCGAGCAGCTAATAATGATCGAATAGCTCGGCGCGCCGTTCGCCGTCGTATACGACTGGGTCAGATTCACGGCAGCGCGCTCGCGCTGCGAATCGCGGGCCCGCGGGTGCGCGGTGTTCCAGCTCTCGATCGCCTCGAAAACAACACTGCGTAAAGCTGCGAATTGATCGGCGAACGGTACACTGGTCATGGCTACACCTCTGGGTGTTGTTAATATCGTCAAAAGTCCAACGTTCCTGAGCGCCCTTGGAGCATTCGTCGAGTCGACCCCGGAACGAGGCTGTCCGCGACTGCGCCGGTCAGTGCTTCGCAGGGGCGGCCGAGCCGGTGTAGGGTTCGCCCAGCGCGATGCGAACCAGCGGGCCGCCGATCCCGCCCCGCTCGACCTCGTAGGTATGCGGTTTGCCGTCGTAGGCATGCTGCTCGGTCTGGTACGTGCCGTACTCCCACCAAAACCGGCCGTCGAGTTTGTCGATCACGTCGCCGGTGCGCAGCCCGGCTTCATACGCCGGGCCGCCGGGA